>CAWGZR010000001.1:0-54222 GCA_963827165.1 Candidatus Bathyarchaeota archaeon
TTGTCTAGTTCACCTCTCTTTGGGCCCTAGGGCTTCCAAAACCGTGTCTTCTACGTATTCAGCGTGGTCCAGTTTGCCTATTGTTCCTTCGATGAGCGCGTTGTCTTGGGCGTCGTTGTTTAAGGCTATGTTCTTGAGGTTGACTTTTGATTTTAATTCAACGGAGAAAGGCCGCCCTTTTTCCATCGGTTTGTTTTCTTTCACCATTTTTATTTCCTTCAAATGCAAATAAGTCGCTAATCCCCATTAGTTTTATTTGATGAGTATGTGTACTAAGATACAACGGTGTGTACGCGTTAACATCGGTAGGCAGCTTGGAAAAAAACAAAGGAATAGAAAAACTGTTTTTTGATCTTGCAAGTGAAAGCAGAATCGGTATAATACGCGAGCTAAAAGAACAAAATCTCAAAAACAACGAGTTAGCTGGAAAGCTGGATTTGACAGCCACTGAAGCTTTCAGACAGCTACAACACCTAACTGAGGCACTTATAGTTCAGAGACTCCCTGATGGAACGTACACAATTACAAACTATGGCAAATTGACTCTACAGCTTCTTCAATCACAGGAATTCACCTTTGAGCATAAAGAGTACTTCTTGAATCATGACGTTTGGCGACTTCCATATCAGTTCGTTAACAGGATAGGCGAGCTTTCGAGGAGCACATTGAACATGGACACAATTGAGAACATGAACAGAGCATGTCAAATGCTTAGCGAAGCCGAGAATTATGCGTGGGCGATGGGCGAAACACTCCTAGAACCGTTAGGTCCAGCGATGGCGAGACCCATCTCCAAAGGAGTCAAATTCAGGTTCATCGGTTGCGAAAGCAGGCTTCCCAACTTCAATCATGTTCCTGGAGAAGCGCCTCATATTGAACTTAGAACTTTCACCGATATCCCAATAACAATAATTACCACCGAAAAAGAAGCTTGTATATGCTTGCCTTCAACCGAAGGAAGAATGGACTACGCTGCTTTCTTCGGCACAGACCCAAAGTTCATAAACTGGGCGAGAGAACTTTTCCTTTACTACTGGGACAAAGGAAGACCGAGCAACCCAACATAGGCCTAATTTTCCGACGCAGCACGCGCTTGACATGCATAGTTGAACAAATCTATCTGTAAAAGAAACTTCCTTTGAAGTGTCCCATGTGCGGGGAGGGTTTTGTATTCAGTTTAGAATGCTACCATAAAATCATGAATAATTAAATGTCTTTTGTCAAGCTACAATTTTTATTCTAATCTGTGGTGTTCTCCTATGTCACTAGTTGGTTGGTAATCGTATGGCTAATCCAGTCGATGTTGAACTTGTTGCTCATGACGCAGACAAGGCCTCAAAAAGAGGAGACCTTGTCATCGTGATTGATGTGGTGAGAGCAACAACCAGCATCATAACCGCACTATCTAATGAAGCTAAAAGTGTTATTCCTGTCCAAACAGTCAAAGAAGCAATGCAACTTCGCACAACGCACCCTGATTATTTACTTGCTGGGGAGCGAGAAGGAGTTAAACCAAAAGGTTTTGACCTTGACAATTCCCCTTTATCACTTACCAAAGAGAAGGTGGAAGGAAAAAACCTCATCATGAGCACTACAAATGGAACAAAAGCTTTGGTGAGGTCAAAGGGGTCCAAATGGGTTTTAGTGGGTGCTTTTGTGAATGCTGATGCTGTTGCAAAGAAGAGCATTGAGATTGCAAGTGAGAATAATGTGGGGATTTCTTTTGTGTTGGCTGGTCAAAAAAACCATTTTGCTTTAGAGGATTTCATCTGTGCTGGTGGAATCATTGATAGACTTCCAAAGGGAGTTATTGAGCTTTCAGATAAAGCGTTGGGTGCTTTACTTGCCTATAATAGTGCTAAACACAGTTTGCAAGAGAACATTCGCAAAAGCAAACATGCACAAGAACTGTTGAAAATTGGGTTTGGTAAGGACATAGAATTTGCGTGTCAAATAGACCTTTACAGCATAGTTCCACGTTATAAAAACGGAGTCACACAGTTTTAGAATGAAGAGATGGTTTTCGTCAAGCGCGTTGGGACATGTTAAATAGGACATATTTTTTGGCAGTGTCGTGTCTAGTCGATTGCGTATTTTCTTGATAAACGTTCTGTAGCAGAATGATTGATGAGTGGACCAGCGGCTAGCAAAGAATTGCTGATGACGGCAATTTTGCCCGATTCCATCTTGATCCACGTGTTTCTAAGGGCGAGACGCACCACTTTACCTTTAACGCTGCCATACTCCACTGTGTCGCCTAGGTGAATTACGCCGTCATGGAACATGAGTAAACCTGAGAGGATGTTGGATAGAGTGTTCTGTAACGCAAGCGAAACGGCAATTGCGGCGATTCCAGAAATGGTAATTGTCGTGAACTGTGATGCGAGACCACTTAGCGAAAGAATAACGGTAACGATCACAAGAACCACGATTACACGCAATGCTACCCCGATATCGCGAATTACGGTAGGGTTTGATCCCGCCTTCTTTGCTCCACTCCTGATAATGCGATTAATGCCTTCTTCGATCAGAATTGTCACGATTGTACCGATGGTGATACCTATAATTAGTTCGAGGTTTGTGATCATTCCGGGTGACTCCAGTCCAATTCTAGTAAAATGCATGAGAACTTAGCTTTTTTGTTTATGCAACTCATGGAGCAATAGACATAGTTTGCCGGCGCTCCAAAGAATAAGGTTTTGAACCGCAATCAGACTGTGTAAAAACTATTTTCGATTTCAGAAAATTGCAATTTTTATGTCTATTTTTTAAGGTTCAATGATTTGTTTTTTAATAAAAGGTACAATTTTTAAAACTGAATTCGAGTTTTCACACACTCTCGTTTGGGTATGGGACGGGCAGCCCCACCATTTGGCGTCAGGTTTAATTTTCGAGGTTATGAAAACTTTTTTAGGAAGGTGGCTATCTTATTTTTCTGGTGAAACTTTTGGAATCTGGTGTAGAACTTAAAAAAGTGGATGAACAGGGGCGTTTTATCCTGCCTGCTGATTGGCGTGAGTCTGAGCTTAGCGAAAGTCGGGAGATTTACGTTATCAAGCGGAAAGGCTATTTGAAGTTGATTCCTAAACGTCGCGTTGATTTGACTGAATGTTTTGATAAGGCTGACTTAGGTGTCAAATCAATTGGCGCTTGGAGCGAGTTTGAAAAGGAATTCTACGGGGAACATCCATGAGGTTTTTGGACGCAAACATCTTCATTTATGCCTACTACAGACCAAAGAGAACGCTGACAGAAAAAGAAGAAGCCATAAAAGAAGAAGCAAAAAACATAATAAGCAACATTTCGGCGGGCAAGGAGCAAGTCCTCACAACCGTGGTGCATATCTCTGAAATAGTAAATATTCTAAAAAATGGCTTGCCGAAAGATTTGCTCACAAAAACAATTCTCGGCCTGTTCATGCTTGACAATGTAATCATAAAGGAAGTTACGAAGGAAGGTTATTTTGCGGCAGTCGCCATAGCTGAAGATCTGAAGCTTAGAACCTAACGACGCGTTAGCCGCAGATATAATGCGGCAAAACGGCGTTAAAGAAATATACTCATTTGACGAGCACTTCAACAAAATAAATGACGTAACCCGATTACCAATTTTATAATCAAGAACTTGTCTGCTGGTCTAGGCTTGTAGACTTGGGTTCTATAGACTCCGGTTCAAATCCGGGCAGCCTAGTAAAGTCTCTAAACCGTTTCGGGTTCAAGTACCGTAGGCGCCTGACCTATTTGAGGTTCAAATTCTGGGCGACAAGCAACTTCAGGGATACCTGTCTTTTTCAGCATCTCAACTTGCTGAAAACACGCGCACCTTCAACTAAGAGTCTTTTGAGATGCACCTTTAGCTTGTTGTAAGAAAAACCTGCCAAAGCCTTTCCGCTCAGCTTTGTGCGAAAATGTTTCAACAGACGCATATTTTTTACTGTCTGCGTGGTGGGTTCCGCTTGGAATTATTGTCAGCGCGTTTCTTTTTTGTTTTCTTTGATGTAGCTGGTGGTTTTCGTTGTTTTTTAGCTCTTGCAGGTTTCGGTTCCTCTTCTTTTACAGTTGCTGGTCGCGGTTTCGGTTGGGTTTCAATTTCAGGAAGCTTTGATTTTTCTGCTTTTGAAGCTGCGAGTTGCGGTTTCGTTTGAGCGTTAGCTTTGGAGACTTTAGCCGTTTTCTTTGCGGTTCGTCGTCTTCGTTTCTTCTTAGTTTTGGTGGTGAGTGCCATAGGTGCCGGTTTCTTTTCGGAGAGCAAATCGTCGTTTTGTTTAGGCGCTTGTTTTTCGACGTCGCTTGATTCTTGTTTGATGTCTTCTTGGACAGTTGAAACTGCAGCTATTGCAGGAGGAGGCGTGAGAACAGTTGTTTGCTGTTTTTCTTCTGGATTGATTATTGCATCTTTCGTTTCTAATTGCGAGGCTGATTTTGGTTGCCCCTCTTTGTACAAGTCGATCGTTGTTGCCGTTGAAGCTGGGGAAGCGTTGTCGTCTGTTTTCTTCCGGTTTTGTTTGAGCCAAGACAGCATCAAAGTTGATGTGAAAATCACAGCGAACAATACGATCGTTACGAGACCCACAAGGTATAAGCTGATGGACGAGGCTGTTTTCCATGTTGCCGTTTCTGTAATGGGATTATTCATTGTTACTGTTTGAGGATTAGTTGAGTTTGTGCATGAGCCTACGCCCGTTCCTATCCACTTGTCAAATATGTAATTTTTGCCTGAATTAAGATACGGGGAAGTAACTGAGAAGGTTGCTGTTGTGCGGGCATCATACCAGCCTGTGCCAGTCGTGTTGCCGTAGGTTGACGTTACCGTCAGATAATATTGGGGTATGTACGTAATTGATTTGGCTGTTGTGATTGGAACTTCGATCTCTCCTGAAACCTCAAGGGGCATTAGCCGGTTGTCTTCCGCGAAACTTACTGCTGGGGTTGTCCAAGGATAGGTTCCTGCCTGAATCCCGTTGAAGGTCATGGTATTTTGGTTGGATGATTCTGTTACGCCTCTAAACGTTACGTTCCAAGTTTGTTCTCTTGGCAAACCGATTTCCGTGAAGGTTACGCTGAACACGATTGGTTTGGGTGTTGTTGCGCCGCTCGGATTAGTAGATTGAGAAGAAGGGGCGTTAAGGGTTAAGGTGGCCGCGGCGCTTTTGCCATTGTAGGTTGCAGTTACGGTAAATACTCCGCTTGTTGTTGAGGTTATCGTGTTCCCCGAAACAGAGGCGCCTGGGGCAGTGAATGTTGTAGTTGAGGTTACGTCGCCTAAGCTGTTTCCGTAGGTATCATAGGCAACCACAGCGTAAGCTTGGAATTCGCCTGCAGAAATAGTTGAAGATGATGGATTAATCGCGATGTGGTCTAAATCTGAAGGGGTAACTTGGAAGATTGCGGGTTTGATCTTAACTCCACTAGTGGTGACGGAAACAGTGTACGTCCCCGCTAAAGTCTCAGTGACGGAAGCACCGCTTACCGAAGACCCGTTGACTGTGAAGGTCACACTTTGAGGACCAAGACCGTTACCAGAACTGTCATAGCCAACTGCAGTTAAAGTTACGACGTTTCCTGCAAAGACGTTAGAGGAAGAAACGCTAACAGTAATGGTGCTCAACCCTGTGGGCAAGACTTCAAACGAGGCTTGAGCGCTTAAGGTTCCGACAGTAGCTGTTACGGTATAGGCGCCAGCCGAGTTTTCATTTACTGATGTGCCGGAGATTGCTCCAACCGGACTGACGCTCCATGACGGAGCGATCGTTATTGGATTGCGGTATAAGTCAGTCCCCAAAGCCGAGAAAGTTACGGTTGTACCTGCCGTCACCGAGGTCGAGGAGAGACTGACAGTTATTTGACTTAGGGAAGCGGCATTCACGGTTAAGGGTGCTGTAATTTTGGCTGTTATAGCGTTGTAGTTTGAGTCTCCACTGTAGGTGGCTCCAAACTCGTAAGAACTGGCTGCGGATGTAGGGCCGTAACCTTGAGAAGCCGTGGCGTTGGCTGTTTCGCCACTTCCGGATATCGCTATTTCTGCTCCAAGCTGTGTCCACGTTGCGCCCCCATCGGTGGAGTAATAGAAGGTAACTGTTCCCGTGGGCGGAGTGGTGGCTTCGATTCCGGTGATGGTGACTGATGGAGCAACTGCGTTTCCAGCAGTGATTGTGTAGCTCGAAGAATTGAAAGATGCCGTCGCCGTAGCTTGATTTACGGTAACATATGTGGGCGAAGACGAATCGGAATTTAAGCCTAGACTGTCGGTGACAGTGACCGTTATTGAGTAGGAACCGGCGTAAGATGATGAAAAAGTGAATGAGTTGCTTATGCCGCTTTGAACTTCATCATAACCAACATACCATTGATAACTCGTGTAGGTGCCTGAGCCTCCAGAAGCAGAAGCTGTAAACGTTCCAGATTGGCCAAGATTTGTCGAATAAGAGTCAGGAGATAAACTGACGATAGGAGCGCCATTTACCGTGATGGCGATAGCACCAGAAATAACTGCGGAGCTTGTGCTGTCTGTTACTTGAAGTTCAAAGCTGTAGGTTCCTATATCTGTAGACGTTGATGTTGCGAACGAGTATGAACTTGAAGTGGCATCGTTTACGGCTACGTAACTTTCTTCTCCAGGAACCTGCTCAAGCCATTGATATGAGTAAGGGGAAGTGCCAGTGGATATTAACGTGAGGGTCAAACTGCTTGTTTGACTTTGATCAACGGTAATAGCGGAAGCAGAAATTGTCGGGGCAACTATTTCTGAGTTCACTATAACGAGCACTGAGTTAGACTGGACCGTTTCATGATTTGATGCTTGGTCGGTGACTCTGCAGTAGATTGTCGGAGACCCGAGGGTGGCAGTTGCATAGGTGTAGGTTGGTGCTGTCGCGCCAAAGATGGATGCCCCGAGCAAATACCATTGATAAGTTAGGGCGCCCGATCCGCCGGAAGCCGTGGCGGTGAAAGTTTCAGATTGGTCGACGTCCATTGACCAAGCGCTGGGCGAGACATTGACAGAAAGACCCTCATTCACGGTAACATTTGGTGTGTTTGATTTAACTGTAAAAGGTGAAGAGGCTCCGTAAGTTACATTGCAATAAATCGAAGGTGACCCAGAGACAGAAGGCTCAAACAAATAAGACGCGCCAGTCGCGCCGGGAACAGCTGAATCATTAAGATACCACTGATAGCTTACTGGATAAGTGCCTTCTGAAGCGGATACCCTAAATGTTTCCGATTGACCCACATCCATGGTCCAAGAAGACGGCGACACAGTGGCAGTCAAAGCGGGATTAACGGTCACAACCGCGCGAGAAGATGGATCGGAAACCGCATTTTTACTGTCAGTAACATTTACCGTAATTGAGTAAAAACCTGACGAGGAGGGAGTGAAAACGTATGTGCTGACAGATCCGTTTTGAACAAGGCTTGATCCAACATACCACTGGAAAACTGTGTAACTTCCTGAACCAAAACTGGGATGAGCAGTAAATGTCTGAGACTGACCAACATCCATCA
This sequence comes from Candidatus Bathyarchaeota archaeon, assembly GCA_963827165.1. Lineage (GTDB taxonomy): Archaea > Thermoproteota > Bathyarchaeia > Bathyarchaeales > Bathycorpusculaceae > Bathycorpusculum. The sequence goes on from CAWGZR010000001.1 coordinate 7,503, forward strand.
TGTACGAAACCGGCGTAACCGTGACCAATGGGTTTGCCCGCACATAAGTCGCTGAAAACAAGAATAGTAGTAGAGCAAAGAACACTATCGTACCTACTTTCAGTTTATGGGTCAAGAACCCCCTCTCCTAACATTTCTCCTATAACGTTACGGTGCACTTAAAAAGCTTGCCAAATTGTAGGGACGCGTTTCTTATCGCTCGCTGGACAGGGCATTAATCTCTGCCGCTGTCACCCAGATTTAGGTTCAAATCCCCTCAGCCCTACCACTGATCTCCAAAGTTTGACTGATCACATTCTTCTTCTTATTTCTGATTTGTCGAAATCCCTGTCGTTTGAAACTATTTCTTCTGCTCCAACTCTCTCCGCCACAGCCAAATGCAATGAATCCTCATAATCGAGTTCCCAGTTCCCCATAATTTCTGCCGCCTTCTTGAAGTCTTCAGATTTGAGAGGTTCAATTGTTAATGGCTTAATGGCCGTAATCGGAGTTATAACTTGAGTTATGAACGTTTTGTCCTTGAGGTTTCTTCCTGCTAGAATAACGGTTGTTTCCGTATAATGTCACGCTATGAGTGAAGTATTTTACCTCGTGGAGCCTCTTCCATGTTTTGGACCAGCTTTTGGCTGTTTTCGCGCGATTCGGGTGATTCCCAACCAGCAAACAAATATGTTCACATCTATGTAGCGTGTTGGTTCCACCATTTTCTGGTTGCCTCCGTTACAAATTCGTCTAAATCTTCTGGCCATTTGGAAATTGTGAAGATTCCAAAATATTTCTCAGCTATGGACTCTGATGGTTCGATAATTATTATATGGTCTTTAGATTTTATGTTGACATATGCTCCGGGTTTTAGTTTGGCTTTTCTTCTGATATTCTTCGGGATTATTATTCTGCCTTTGTCGTCTACTTTGGCGATTGCTTCTTCCATCTCATCCCACTTTTGTTTTTTTCCCATTGTTAAATATAAGACCACCAATTTTAAAATGTTCCACAAATCGTCTTACAATTCCACAGCTCGAGGCTTCGGCTATTTTGGTATAGGCTTGTAGACTTGAGCTCTGAGGACTCTGGTTCAAATTCGGGCATCCCAATGCAAAAAATCCCGAAAATCTCTACATCATTTTTTCGAGTCTTCTTACGTTTAGGGTAAGATCATATTGCGTTTGGTTTTGTCGTTCTTGTTGAGCGAATAAGATTGCAATGAAAAGGTGTCTCATTGTAATGAATCCATGGCTTAAACCAGTCATAAGTAAGACTTAAGTAAGATTAGATTCTTACAATCAATGAGCCTTAGTCATGTTAAAAACTGTTGTCTCGAAAAAAGGCCAAGTTGTTATACCTAAAGGCGCGAGGGATCAGCTTAACTTAGCTCCTGGCACCGTTCTCGAAGTTCAAGTTGAAAAAGGTCGAGTTATCCTCAAACCGTTTAAAGCGCTGCCAGAGAAAGCTTTCTTTCGGGCAGGCAAGAATATCACCAAGCCAATCCTGCAAGAAGCAAAAGCCACAAGCGATAAGACACAAAGACTTCTCAAAGAGCTAGGTATCGATGCCTAAAATCGTTTTAGACACGAGCGTCATAATAGAGTATATAGACAAAGACTCTGAGTTTAATGATCAAGCAACAGGAGTTTTCGCATCGCTAAAAAAGGGCGAACTTGAAGCGATAATCCCTCATCCGATCTTATCCGAAACTTACTATGTCAGCGCAAAGATATACCAAAAACTTGGAATAGAAACGCCTCAAAGTCTTTCAGCAGAGCTAGTAGAATGGCTCTTTAGACTTCCATCAGTGACAATTCCGGTGGAAAACAAAGATTTGGCAATCGAAGCGGGCAAAACAAAACTGAAATATTGCATAGCCTTAACTGACTGCTACGTCTTGGCAGCGTCTCAAATTTGCAACTGTAAAGCCTTATTCAAAAAACCTGAACGTGAAATGTCTCAAAAATTGAACGCCTTAAAGAAAACCTATCAACTTGTATTTCTATCAGATTACAGGTGATTCCCTTCGGTTTAAAAACAGGCAGCCCCGCCACAGATCTTTATTTAACTCAATTCTGCTTAAGTGCTGACCACTGGAGCTTTTGGGAACTCGATTATATTAAATATTGTTGTTAGGCCTTTGAAGCTGGCTTTATCAGTTTTGAGGTGGTTTATGAGCTGATTTGTGTAGTAGGCAATCTCTTCCATTCCAGCTTCCTGCCTTTTTCGTATTGTTCAGTTGCATCATCGAGGGTTATGTCGGCAAGATCCAGGTTGGAGTCTTTGAGCATAGTTGCCAGTTTGCTTGAAGGCACTACTCCTCCTTCAATTATTTCCATTTTGTTGATGTAATCTGCTATTGACTTTCTTACTACTTCGCTCCACTTTACTTCTGCATGTTTCTTCATCTTCTCGCAGAGCTCGGAAGGGATCGAGATAGTAATGTTTGTCATAAATAATATTTAAGTGAAAATACAGATTTAAGTAATATTACTAAAACGGTTTCTAAAATTGTGCTTGCAGTTTACGACAACCGTGTTTGGAAAATGCAAATAACAACCAAGTTCCCGACAGATCTTGAACACAATTGAAAAACGGTTGCAAGTTTAGTTTTTGTTTTCTTGTAATTTGCCGAATTCTAAGGCGCTCTTGATTAGTCGCTCGAATGTTTCGAAATCTGAATGTTGTATCGTTGTTTCCTCGGAACCGATATATTTGTTGTTTTTTGCTTGTCTAACCAATCTTTCGAATTCGTTTTCTAAAATATCCCTGGTCATTATAGGTTTGCCGTCCAGCAATCTTAGACCGCAGCCAAGGCAATATTCAAAATCGAACTGCAAAACCCGCTCTTTTGAGTTGCCTTCCCCAAAGTATTTGGTGTCCTTGACTAACTTGGTGAAGTTGACATCGTCATATTCAATGAATGAGACATGGGTTTTTTTCATGTCGTGTTTATGGTTGGGGTCAGCGGACTTCTTTGTTTGCATTTTGCTTCGCGGGTGACTTATCTAATCTTGGGATTAATATAACCTTACTTTAGAAGAATCTACTGTAAAAAACAGCAATTTGACGTGAAATCGTTAGATTAGCTTGCTGCTGAAAAAAGAAAAAAATAGGAATTATTATTCAACTAGTTGCTTGCCTTTCGTTTTCTAACCATCAAGAAAGCTGCAGCGGAACCTACTGCGAACACTGTTACAACGGCTAATAGCGGTGGAAATTCAGGGGTTGTAGCTGGTGTTGGTGAGTGCGATGCCGATGTGGAGGCGGTCGGGGTCGGGGTCGGGGTGGCGGATGTTGAGGATTGTGTTACTGTAAATTGGGTTTGCGTTGAGCTTCCAGTAGATTGATCGGTTATTGTGAACCCATAGAGTCCAGACTCTACTGAAGGGACTATCACCGTCGTGTTTAGGTTTCCGTTGGCGTCTGCGCTGAAGTTGTAGGCGCTTGTTCCATTCCAAAGTTCACTGTTTATTTCTCCGTTTGCTGTGAATCCTGACCCGTAAACATGCACTGTTGTGCCGGCTGGTCCGCTTGTGGGGCTTAACGTTACGCTGGGGGCTGCATTCGCTCTCGGCATTGCCATCGATCCGATAACCAATAGACCGAAGAAGAACACTGCGAGAGCTATCGCGGCGTATACTTTATTTGATTTGCCTAAAAAAAGCAATTTAAACACCAACAATCATATTCTTTTTCGACCATTTTAGTTTTATGGTGAAGCTAGATGACCTTGATTCGCCATTTGGACTAAGAACCGGTTGAACCGCAAGATCCTTGTATTATGCGGAAGGCGCAATCAGTATAAGCGGTGTTTTCTTCTATATGTTGATGGTAGTGACTTCTTTTGTCCGTTAGCAAAAATGGAGTTGTGTCTCTTCTTAGCGAATATTCTTTTGCCGAAACCTTCGAACGCCTCGAATCCAAGGTTACCTCGCTGGGACTCACAACATTCGCCCGCATAGCATTCAGCGACGACGCAGCGCGCGCAGGCCTAAAAATGAGACCCACCCGCCTTCTTATCTTCGGCAACCCCAAGGCTGGAACCCCCTTGATGCTCGCATCGCCAACGCTTGCCATTGATTTTCCCCTCAAGATTCTTGTTGCTGAGGATGAAAACGGCAAAACATGGGTTTCCTATAATTCACCGCAGTACCTGAAGGAACGCCACGGCATCCCGGACAACTTGCTGGGAAACATCGCTGGCATTGTTTCAATCGTAGAGTCTACTATAAAATTGAAAAAGGCAAGAATGTGAAAAGAGCGTTTTGTTAATATGTTGAAGTTGGCGTGTCAGCGGGATCTGCTTTTCTGCGTTTTAGCAACACGAAGACGGCAACCATCGCTACAACAGCTATGACTACAATGATCAGGATTGTGGAAAATGGGAAGCCATGGCCTGTTTGGCTTGCAACGTTAGCTGCCAGTGTCAATGTCACCGCTGCTGGCTGGTTTTTCAAGTCAACATGGGTAATTGTCTGGATGCATCCTTTGGCACTTACGTCGAAGGTATAGTTTCCAGCTGTGGCGTTTTGGAAGACAATGTATCCCGTGGCGTTAGTATTGCCTGAGAGAGTTTGCACTCCGTCGGGTTGGACCGTTGATGAGACAGTTGCGCCTTTAAGTGGGTTGCCGTTGCTGTCTTTGAGGTATAGCTGTATTGTCAATGGCCCCGTCCAGGTTGAGTCGGTGGTTGAGGTTAAAGTTTGGGTTGAATTTGAGGTTGATGAATTTGACGGCTGAACAGTTATCTGAATTGTTGCTATGGTGTTTGCATATCCGGTTTTTGAGGTAGTAGCTGTAATTGTGCATGTGGTTGTTTTCGTGAAGCTCGGAGCAGTAAAAGATGTGTTATAATGCCCGTTTCCCAGTTCTTTAGTTGTTGTGAACGTTCCTCCACTGTCAGAGGTAAACTGGATTGTCGCGCCTGTAACTACGGCGCCATTAGCGGTTATTAGGACGGCTATGTTTGTTTTGGCACCGTTACTTAGACTGGTCGAACCCGGAGTCAACGTCACTAAGTAGAGGTAAATAATCTATGCTGTACGTCGTCATCGACGCTTGTCCAGTGGAATAACTTGAACCTAAAGCGGTGATTGTGGTTGTGCCCGGCGAGTTCGTTACGCTGACGGTTCCCATAGCTTGTGTCTGACCAAAAGGAATCGTCAAGGATGAGCTTACTCCTGCCACTGTTGGCTGCGATGACGAAAGGGTTACGGTAACATCTGAGGTTGGATCCTTTGCAGGTCTTCCCAGGGAGTCTTGAAGCTGTACTTCTACTGCGTTGTAAGTCGAGTTATCGGAAGGCAACGATGCTGGGACGCAGAAGACGGCTAGTTTTGTCGGCGTGAAACCTGTTGTGGTTATGGATTGTGTTCCTTTTGTAGTGCCTGTTGCTAAAGCAGTTATTGTTATGATGCCCGCTTTGTATGTGGTGGTCAAAGTTGCCAACGCGTAGGTTTGGCCCGTTGGAATCGTCAACTGCGAGTTGATTTGGCCGATGGTTGGATCCGTTGATGACATAGTAACACTGGTGTCTGACGTAATAGCGCAAACGCATGTCCCGTTCCAAAGTTCGACTGCGACTTGTGGGTACGCGTTTGCATCTGCAGGGATTTGGGGTGGTCCAGTAAACACTTTGAGTTGGCTTGGATTTGATGCAACGGGCGTCGTGGTGATAGTTAGCTGTTCGGGGAAGTATCCTTGCGCGGCGGTGTAGATTGTAACTGTTTGAACTTTCGTGTTGTTTGGTACGGTTGTAAAGTTGGCTGTGGCGTAGGTTGTTCCTTCCGCAATGAAGACGGATGGTGATACTGATCCAACGTTAGCGGCCGAACTTGATAATGTGACTTCTACTCCGCCCTTTGGAGCTTTGGCTGGGGCACCGGATGAATCCTGCAGCTGCACCAAAATGGCGTTGTAGGTTCCGCCGTCAGCTGGCAGCGTCGATGGGAATCCATATACTGAGACTTGGTATGGTGTGTATCCGTCGGTTATTATGGATGATTGTACTGGTGTGAACCCGCTTGCCGTTGCGGTTATCGTTGTAGATCCAGGGCTAAATGTTGTCTGGAAACTTGTTGCCACATAGGTTGAATCCTTCGGCAGGGTGACTGACGGTTGCACCGTTCCAACGTTAACTTGGGATGATGATAGACCCACGACGATGTCCTGGGTTGCTCTGGCTGGTTTTCCACTTGAATCCACAAGTTGGATAAAAATGCAGTTGTATGAGTTGTTGTCTGCAAGGACGCTTGTCGGTCCGAAGTAGATTTTAAGGGCGGCGGGGGCATTTGTTGAGCCGTATCCGCTATTTTGGCTTACTACCATAAGTAATGAAAAAATAACTATGAATGCTACAATTGCAGACTTTGTTTTCCTAAACATCTTTCTTCCTCAACTCAAGATTTTTCACTTTAATGGGGTTTACGTTATTTTTCAAGGCCAAGTTGCTTAAGTATATTATGTATTAATAAACGATACTCATTTGTGTTGAACACTTAAACAAATCAGCAAAAACCCCGTTTTTTGCGGAAGATTGATTACGGAAAATAAGCATTAGAGGCTAACACAAACCCTACTAAAGCTAGATAATTGGTAATTCCGACATGACTCAAACAAAAGAGGAACAACAGCCACACGAGAAGCCAAAAACAAATCCTGATCATTACAGAGTCCTAGCTGTCCTCCTCTCAGCTGTTTTTGTAGCAGTCGTAGCAGTCCTCGAACTCACAAATGACATTATACCTGGGCCAGAGTTCGTAATCGTGGTTTTGCTGGTCTATGCAGCTTACAGCAAGAAGATTTGGCGGTTTGTTAAAGATTGGATTCCGTTCCTCTTGATTTTCGTTTCATATGAAACCTTGAACGGATTAGTTGGCACAGTGTCCAAATTCAACATTCACTATGGACCTTACAACTTTGATCTCGCTCTCTTCGGCGGAAACGATCCCAACTTGCTTCTGCAACATTTCCTGAAAACACCCATATTAAACTTCACAGGCGCTTTTTTCTACACAATTTACTTTTTCGTCCCCACGGTCTTTGGCTTTGTTCTCTGGATAGGAAGTAACAAAAATTACTGGAAATACACCATTTCCATAGCGGTTTTAGTCTACACTTCTCTGATCACTTTTTTAATTTATCCAGTTGCCCCACCGTGGCTCAACACCGCCTTAACAAATCAAGGTCTAACGCGCATATTGTCTTCCTCGGTTGACAAAAGCCTAGGAGTGCCCGCTTACAAAACACTCTACGATTTTTTGGGACCAAACCTTTACGCGGCTTTTCCCAGTCTTCACTCGGCGCTACCATGGCTTGTTTTTCTTTTCGCCTTCAAAATTTGGAAACGAAAAGCGCTTCCTGTGTTGGCTCTTCCGGTTGGAACTTGGTTTAGTGCAGTTTACCTCGGCGAACACTACTTCACAGATGTCTTAGGCGGAATCATCTATGCTACCGCGGCATTTGTAGCTGTGGAGGCGTTCTTTCCACTAATATTACGTCGACTAAGCACAATGAGGAAAACACCTCAAAATCTACAAGCCCAAAATTGAGTTCTTGTTGAGCTCCATAACTTTGCAATCGTAGGTAGTCACAATAATAAATTGCGGTAGTAGGTTCAATATCTTGTAAGCCATTGTAAAAAAATGTTTTCGGATGTTTTCTTAACTAAACTTGTGGATAAGCGGTTATCTTCGTTTGCGTGAATTCCATGCGAAGTACAGAACTGCCGAAATGAGAAAAGTCGAGTCAAGCATGTTCGGGAAAGACGGGAAATAGACCCATTGATTAAAGAAGGTCACAAATTTCAACGCTATGCCGATTGTTCCACAAACAAACAATATTGACGCACAATCTCGAAACAGTTCAGTTCTGTTATTGTGGATTGCTTTCATGTATCATCGTTGGACACATATACACTTTTGAAATAAGTAAATTATGAAGCCCCAATTCTGATCAATAATATGGTTTAAGCCTTATATCAAGAAATTCTTGTGGCTGTCTCGATTAGGAAACCTTTCTTGCTTATCGTGTATGGAAGCCGCCGGGCAGGCACAAACAAGCCCTTCATCTTTTTTAGGAGCATATCAGTGCGCACAGTGTCGGTTGTCCAAGTTGTTGTGAAAACTATAACGCCCTCTGCAAAATGCTGCATTACCGTTTCAGCCTTTGAATCCTGCATCCCATCAGTGAGCAATAGCATATGGTAGTTTTCAGAATTTCTGTTCTCACGGGACATGGCAGTCAGCAGACCAATGACCTCTTCCATTTTACGGGAAAGAAGCACCTCTGACAAAGAATCAAGAAGAATAGTCCGATTCTGCTTCATTTCCTCGATTACGCACTCCTGCAAGTTACCGCTTTTTGTTATGTTTTTAAACTTCCAGTTTCCACTGGTTTCAAGCGGCGTTGTGTCCCAGTTGTAGGTTGCCATGTCTTCTCTAATGGTTTCCTGTGTTTCGTTGACGCTAATGTAGGTGACTCCGAACTGTTTTGCCCGTAGGAACGCGATTTGTCTTGCGAAAATCTCGTTTCCTGCGCCTGGTAAACCCGTAAGAAGCAGAATTCTTGGGGGCAGACCTCCCGTTAAAAACTCATCTAGACCTGCGATACCTGTTTTAACAAGCTTCATTACGGTTTTCCTTCTATTTACTTGTGAATCCTTCATTATAATACTTTGTGAATTGAAAATGCAAGTTTAAAGACTCTCTTAAAGTTGGTAGACCTTTTTTCTCATCAGAATATGAAAGCTATCCATCGTTGTATCATATCCAATTCCGCTAGAACAATATTGCATAGTGTTTTTTAAGCAAGCGATCCAAAGTATGTATCAACCAAACAATCGTTTGAGACAGAAAGGAGAGAAAATAAAAAATGAATTATAGAAAAATCCGTAGAAATGTAAAAGCGATCTCACCGATAATTTCCACACTACTGCTCATCGCAATCGCAGTCGTAGCCTCACTCGTAGCATACGCATGGGTCATGGGATATATAGGATTCCAAACCGCAAAAACAGGTCAAGCGGTGCAAATACAAAGCGTATCCGATCAGGGAAATGTGTTGACCGTTTACGTGCAGAATATAGGACAGGCACCCATAAGCTTCAATATAGGCAGTGCTACTACTTCAGCTTCTTGCGTATTCGTTAATGGACAAGCCGTTGCAATAACTACTTCAACTCCTGCTGCAGGAACCAATGGTCAAATAACAAACGTAGCTGCTGGAAACACAGTAACCTTCGTCACCAGTTTTGTACCTATCGTCGGCCAGCCAGTAGTCGTCAAAGTCAATTCTGTGGACGGAACCTTCAACTCAATGACCTATACTTTCACATCGTAAGGATTAGATCGCTAAAAACCTTTTTTTTCCCATATTTTTAAATTAAGCTAAAGAACTAACTCGTTTGAGATGGCGTAAACTATGGTGTTCAACAAGCAACTGGGTAAAATGTTTAGTCGGAAGAAACCAGTCGATACTCCGAAAGAAAAGCTGGCTGATGGAAGTAACAGTGCCGAAGAAAGTGTGCTTCAGCCAAGTTTGACAAGTGAAGGCTTGGATGTTGGTGTAACTAAAGTTGGGACGCCGGATGCCGTCGAGAGAGTTGTTTTAGAAAGTTATTCGCTTAATGCACCTTATGCTTCTGTTGATGTAACGAGGGACTCTTTGAGAGGTAACGTCACATATATCTTGAAAGAGCCAGCCCTTACTGAGACAGATGTGACAAATCTGAATCGTTTAAAAGATATTCTAAACCAAGTGCTTCTGGTGAAATCAAGCGATTTACAGTCTAAGCAGGCTGCCTCAGATTACTTGGTTAAGAAATGTAACGAAGTTTTGGACAATTACAAATTCAACTTAGACCCTGTAACTCGTGGGAAACTGCTGTATTATGTTCTTAGGGATAATACTGGGTTCGGTAAAATAGATGCCTTGATGCACGACCCCTTGATAGAGGACATTTCATGCGACGGCGTCAACGTTAACATGTACGTTTGGCATAGAAAATTCGAATCCATCCCTACAAACGTCAAATTTGAAACCGCAAGCGAACTAGACACGTACGCCCTTAGACTTGCTTACCAATGCGGCAGCCACGTTTCAATAGCGCAGCCGCTTTTGGATGCAAGTTTGCCTGATGGAAGTAGAATCAACTTAACCTACGGAAGCGAAGTCACGCGCAAAGGCTCCACTTTCACCATTAGAAAATTCAAACTTGACCCTTTCACAGTCACCGATCTTATAACCTTTAAGTCACTCTCAGCTGAAATGGCTGCTTTCTTCTGGTACGCAGTCGAAAACAGGGTCTCAATTCTTGTTGCAGGAGGAATCGCAGCTGGCAAAACAACTTTACTCAACTGCTTGAGCATGTTCATAAAGCCTGACCTCAAAGTTGTTTCAATAGAGGATACCCCTGAACTAAATCTGCCACATGAAAACTGGATACCGGCCACTACTAGGACCCATTTTGGTCTCTCAACTGAGAATGCGGATGTTTCACTTTTCGATTTACTCAAAGCTTCACTGAGGCAGAGACCAGACTACATTATTGTGGGTGAAATCAGAGGCGCTGAGGCATACACCCTTTTCCAGGCAGTCAGCACGGGTCACCTTGGAATGTCAACCGTTCACGCGGAATCCGTGGAATCCACAGTTTACCGACTGGAATCAGCCCCTATGAACATTCCCAGAACTCTCATAGCCGGCATTGACATCATTTTGGTTCAAAAAAGAGTTGAATTAAACGGCAAACCCTGGAGAAAAACTATATCAACGGCCGAAATTGTGGGGTTAGATCCGCGGTCAGGAGAAATCCTAACAAACGATGTCTATAGATGGAACCCTGCCCAAGACACCTTCGACTATACAGGCAGAAGCTATATCCTCGAAAAAATTGCGGAGAAAACAGGCATAACCCCTGAGCAGGCCACGGAGGAAATCCAAGCCAGAACCAAAATCTTAGAGTGGATGGTCAAGAAAAACATACGTGACTACAAGGATGTTTCAAACATAATTCGAAGCTACCTTGAAAACCCAGTGCCCCTGCTGGCGGAGGCGCAGAAAAACGAATAAATCTTTGCTCTCGATGTGTCTACGAATTTCCAGCATCATGCCGAAAAGCCTCCTCTCTGAATTCAGTAGCCTACAAAACAACTTGGCTAAAGCAAGCCTTATGATTACTTTTGAAGCTTACATGGGCTTAACAGTTTTCACTTCAATTGTTTCAGGGGCCCTGTCCTTGTCTTTGTCTTTTCTCATATCACAATCCATAGTGGATGGAGTCTTAGTTGGGGTGATTGTTTTTTTCCTTTCAATCTGCGTTTGCTACATGCTGCCGCAACTAAATATCTCCTCAAAGGTTAGAAAGATAGATGCAAATTTGCCTCTTACGGCAAACTTTATGGCAGTCCTTGCCAGCGCTGGTATGCCGCCAGAACGCATTTTTCGGTCGCTCGCGAACGTTGGAGACGAATTCGGCGTAGGCGAAGAAGTCAGAAGAATAATAGGCGACATTGAACTTTTAGGACTAGACCTGAATTCTGCCTTAAGAAATGGGTCTTTGCGGTCGGCTTCCCCAAAATTCGGTGCAATGCTCGATGGTGTTGTAACTACTGCGCATATGGGCGGCGATTTGTCGGCTTATCTGCGTGAGGAGGCTGAAAAATTCAAAAAGGCAAGAGTCGCATCAATGAGAAGCTATGTAGATAGTCTAGGCGGAATAGCTGAAGTCTACGTCAGTTTGATGATTGCTCTGCCACTGGCCTTGGTGGTTATGTTGTCGATAATGTCTTTTTTAGGCGGCGGCGCTTCAATGTTGGGCAATATCGATCCACAAACGCTGCTTTTACTAGTATGTTTTCTCGCAATACCCGCTGGTGTGGGCATTCTAATGTTAGTTGTTGATTCGATGACTCCTCCGAGGTAGAAAAATATGCGACAGATTTCGAAAAACAAAAGGCAAACGACCGCTGCTGTCTCTGTGGTGTTGGTCTTAGTAGGCATATTCATGTTTGCAATATTCAATCCCAACGCTCTGACTCTTTATGCAAACGAAATATTCCTCTTGGGCATCCTAGTCGTCATTATACCCTCAGCCGTACTTGACTATGAAAACCAAACTTGGGTTTCAGCCATTGAAGATCAAATGCCCCTTCTGGTCCGCGGTGTCTCCGAATCTCAAGAGACGGGATTAACTCTAGTCAAAGCTCTAGAAAAAGTAGTGGATAACAAGATGATTGGTCATCCCCTGTCGGATGAGATTAAGAAGTTGTTGATTCAGATGTCATGGGGCGCATCATTTGAGCAAGGTCTCATAAACTTCAAAGAGAGGATCAACTCACCAATAGTTAACAGGTTCTGCGCTCTAGTACTTGAAGCAAGCAAGTCGGGAGGCACTATTAAGAAAGTTTTCTCCAACACTTCTAATTTTATGGTTGAAATGAAGGATATGGATAAGGAAGCAAGCGCCCAGATGAAACCCTACATTATTGTGATCTACGCTGCTTTTGGAGTATTTCTAGTTACAGGCGCTCTACTTGTGCGGTCTTTCCTGTCGCCAGTTCAAGGAACACCGATGATCATGAGCCAAGTTTCTACTGGTAGCACCAGCGGACTCAAGGACTTCTTCTACAAAGACATGCTGGTTTCCGCGATTACTGGAGGTTTAATGGCTGGAAAACTTGGTGAACGGAGAGTAGCGGGCGGCTTAAAACACGCCATAATCTTGAGCATCGTAGGCTACATGATATTCTTTGTTGTGATTCCGCCAGTTTGGATGTGAAAAAATGATAAAACACTTAAAAAACAACAAAAAAGCTGTATCACCGGTTATAGCAACGATCCTTATGATAATGGTTGTGATGGTAGGCATGAGCATTGCTTTTTCTTATGTTGTAGTCTATTCAGATAATTATAAATCCGGAGCAGGCAGCTCTGTCTTAGAGTCCTTAACAATAGAGGACGTATGGGTTCAAGGCAACACGGTACAGGTCACAGTTTATAATGCTGCAACAACAACCAATATGGGTTATAACGTTAACTTGCAGGTAACTGCGATTTACATAGATGGTGCGGCGCTCGTTAACATTGAGGGCGACAACAAAGTCCCGAACCCCAACCCTAATTATGATACCATTAAGTTCGATATGAATCCAAGCCAGCAATCAATGTATAATGGAGAAGTAAATGCTGGTTTGCATGTAACTTTCCAGGGTATGTATCCCTTAGGGGATTTGGCGGCTGGAACCCACGTGGTTAACGTTGCAACTGTGAGAGGTTCAAACTTCAAGTCATCGTTTACTACTGTGTAGAGGAAATGCAAGATGATGAAACTATTACAGAATCGCAAAGGCACTGCCGAAGTAATCGGAACCATCATGTTTATAGTTATAATGCTGTTCTTCTTCACGAACGTTTACTTGTGGCATGACGCAGCCACCAAAGATGCAAATCAACTCTATGTTGAAAAAGTGAATGCTGGGATGTCAATAAGCTTTGATGCGGTTAATAGCCAAGTATTTGTGAACGCAACATCGTCGGAGGTCACGCTGTCTCGGTTATGGATAGACACACCGGTTGATCACCTTTACGTTAACCTAACGTCAATTAACATCCAAGTTGCGCCTGGCGACACCAATGGTATTACAATCAAGTTTGGCGACAGCAATTCCGAACAGCTCGATCAATATGGAATTAATTACGTGACCTTCACTTATGATCAACTCGATAGAGTTATAACTGTTAATTACTATCCTCTGCCCTCAGCCCCTATCTTTACAATTGTAAATTCTATGGGTGTGGCCGTCTCAACGTAACGTGAAAAATCAAAAACAGCTTTCCGATTAATAATAGCGGCAGTACTCACGCCATATTCTTTATGATTTTGGACAAAAGAGATCCTCGGTTTGATTTTAATTTGTCCAAGCTAAGTAGCTGGTGTATGTGGTCAAGGATGGTCCTGTGTACGGGAGTTGAACGTCGATTATTTGGTATATGCCAGCGTCGAGGGATGCAGCGATCGTTGTCGACATATTGAGCGGTGTCGCGTTTCCATTTTGCCCAGCGGTCACGTGGATTGCACAGTTTTTTGCAGTGGCGCTTCCAACATTAACTATATAGCCCGTGATGTGCAAGAAAGGCGAGTTTGGGTCCGAGCGATTATCATTGTATTGTAAGCCTATGCTGACAAGTTTAGGTGCCGACAGTTGGCTTTGGAGGTCGCTTATCTGTTTATTCTTGTCTTGTAGCGTGCTGTTTTGCTTTGAATAGATGATTAATGAAGAGGTCAAACCGATTAACGCCACGATTGCAATCACGGCAAGAACTATGATAAGTGAACTGTGTGAAGACTTTTTGTTTTCGCCCATGACCAATTGCCCCTCTATACAATAGAATTTGGCGTTTGAAATAAAACGTTTGTGGAGTCAGACTCATGTAGCAAAGAGAGTTATGTTGCCTTGGCCGAATTTAGTTCTCTGATTTTGATTTTTGTTGGCCGAGTAACATTCAAGCCAGCGATAACCCACTCGCCTACCTCCAAGACAGGCAACCCCACGTCTACTCGAAATGTCATATTGTTGAGGTAAGTTAAATCCTGCTGGTCAACGGTTTTCCCCATTATTAGCGTTTGCATTTGTGAGAGAATTTTTCCGCCTAGTAAGGTTGGGTGAGAAGAAATCAGAATTGCTCCAACCTCTTTGCAGGCAAGGACCTCTTGGAGAGCTTGAGGTGCAATATTATCCGCGTCTTCAACAATCACAAGGAATGGTTGAATGGTTTTTTCCTGCCTGCCTTTTATTAAAGCTCTCAACACATTGCTAAAGTAATCGCATTTTTCGGCAACAAGCAGGCTTTCAGCATTTATAATTGTGACTTGATTCGGTTTGATTTTTCTTAGCTGCGACCTCGGGGCTATTTTTTTGAGAATCAGCCGCCACAGTAACGGTTTCCGATACCTTTGAAGCTGTGGCTATTTTGGTGTACTCGTTGGCTGGATCGAGTACCACTAAGGGCTGGCTAACTTTGCCCATAAATTCCTCTATGATGACTGAGGCAGCATGAGTTTTTCCTACGCCATCAACACCGCAGATAAGAGTATGTTTGCATAAGAAGTCTGAGTTAAGGTAATAATGCAACGGCTGGTCATTTGTCTCTAGTGTTGCAGCGGCAATCTCCGTTTTTCCCAGAAAAAGTGGCTGACTGTAAGGTTTCCCATCTGTTCCACGGTTGAATGCGTCCTGAAGGAATGTTGAGTATGGCATGTAGACGCGGCTTCCTGGGTTCGGTGGGATAAGCAGTTTCTGCAAGGGTTTGTTTTCACCTCTTAAATCTATGTATCCGATTATCTGGGTCGTCGCAAGCAATTTGCCAATACGGTCGCGGATGGTTGAGCCAGCAACTTCTTCGTAACTGGTTATTTCTGTGACTTCCCCTAAAATTTGGCAGACCTCGCCATATATGGGGTGATCCAAACAGATTATGTCTTGTTTCTGAATGCTTTCACGATTTTTTGGGGGGCTAATTAGAAAGGTAAACTTTGCTGTGTTTGTGTCGTTGGTTACTATTCCAAAATGTTCTTTTATCCGTGTGCTTGAAAGGTCCAAACGTCTTACCCCTGATTAGTTTATCTATATGATGGCTTTAGGAATTTTAATATATCGTAATACATTTCCGCCCGGGTGCCTTCGAAAGGTTCGCCTCTGATTTAAAACGAGGTTTGGCCTTCTCGATAGTATTAATTATGGACGTCAAAAAGATCTGTTGTTTTTGGGATTATTAATTTGTGATAGCGTTATTATTTTGAAGGACATGTGTTAAGGGAAGAAATGTTTTGACATGATTTTTCGAAAAGCTATCATTGACCAACTTTATGAGTTGGCACTGCTTCTCCATGAATCCTATACCTTTCTCGGTGGCTAGGTAGATTCCTTTTCCGCCGTTTGCAGTTTTTTCAAGCAGACCTGTTTCTTCGAGAAGCCAAATGTACTCGTTAAGTTGGCTAAAACTAAGACTTGCCTTAAACATGATGTGCGTTTTTGAGCTTCCTTTTTTGGCGATTGCTAAAATCTCTGCCATAATTACGAGCTTGTCTCGCCTTTTGGGGGTATTCACTGTTATAGTCATTTTCCAAATCTCTTCCCGAATTTTGTTCTATATTTGTGCGCCAGGTTTCGCGTTATAAGTCGTGTTTGAGTCGTATTGGTATCGCGGATTGCATGGTATATGACCCCATGTATATTAGCTTGCCTCATATTCGCCCTGAAAACATAAACAGCCGCTTGGTTGCACAACCAACATGCTTGAAAAGCCAAAAAACATCCCCTATTATTGTTCTATGCAGCCTTAAATACGCGGAATTCCAACTTAGAATCAAAGAAGGAGGAGCGCTAACCAGCGCATCCTACAAATACTTAGGGAGAGAAAGGTAAAAATGAGAAAAATAACTAAATTAAGACGCTCAGTCAGAGCGATTTCACCAATAATTTCAACACTACTACTCATTGCTATAGCTGTAGTTGCTTCATTAGTGGCCTATGCCTGGGTTATGGGGTATATAGGCTTCAGCACTTCAAAAGCAGGCAACGCTCTAGTAATACAAAGCTATACCACAAGTGGTAACCTAGTTGTTTATGTCCAGAATACTGGTCAGAACATAGTGCATCTTAAGCACGATGGAAGCGTGTATGTCAATGGTAACCTTAAAAACATTCTTTTGGTAGATGGACAAGACGCTTCAAATGGGCAGCTTGATCCAATACCTGTCGATGTAGGTAAAACCGTTGCGTTAACCATTGATTTCCAGCCAACTTCTGGCGAACAACTAAACATCAAAGTTGTTACGGCTGAAGGAACCACAATACAGGGATCAACAACCGCTACTACTCAACCGGGAACTGCCCAAGTTTCTTTCGAAGTTAATCCGGCATCTTCTGGAACTACAACGCCTTCAGCAACGACGCCGTACACTTTGGGTTCTTCAATTCAAATAACTGCCAATGCTGCCTCAGGCAATGTGTTTTCTTATTGGAGTTCTGATTCTACAATCACGATAAGCAATGATCAATCAGCCGTAACTGTAGCAACAATTAATGGGGACGGAACTATCACAGGGAACTTTGTGTCGTCAAGCAGTCCTATGCTGCATATCACCAGTGGTGGTAGCCAAACCGTTCTGCTAGGCCAGATTTCAGGAGCCATCATAATTCAACGCCTACAAGATTCAACTGGCTCAATTGCCGTGAACTTAGGCACATCATCCAAAACAGGAATTTTCTATCAAGATCAAAGCCCCACAACTCCGATTACATCAATACCCATAGCCTCTCAAGGTGGCAGCGCTACTGTTTACTATAAAGACTCAACTGTGGGCGCATCGCAGCTTACCTTTTCCTACACAGGTTATTCCCCTGCGATCACAACATTTACAATTCAAACGGTACAGACTCCTGTTCTTACAACCTTAACAATCAGCCCTGGAACTGCATCTGTTTCTGCTGGTAGTTCTCAGGCATTTACGGCTCAGGGATTTGACCAGAATGGCAAAAGCATGGGCGACTTCACAGCTTCAACGACTTTTAGCGCTTCCGGCGCCTCTGTGACTGGAGCTTCGGTGTCATCAACCACTGTTGGTTCCTACACTGTTACAGGAAAATGCAGCGGAGTTACCTCGAATTCGGCCACTCTAACCGTGACTGCTGGTTCCGCCAAAACCTTAACGATTAGTCCTTCTACGGCATCCATAACCGCCGGAGGATCTCAACCATTCACTGCATCAGCGCAAGACCAGTATGGCAACATTTTAGGAGACGTAACTTCAGCTACCACATTCAGCGCAAGTCCCAGTGGAGGTACAGTTGCTCAGAATTATGTCTCTGAGACTGCCGTTGGCTCATACACTGTTACTGGAACCGATGGTGCAGCGACATCAACAGCTACATTGCAAGTTAATGCTGGTTCTACGGTTTTCAGTGTATCAGGCTTTACAAGTCCCATAACTGCAGGCACCCCTAGCTCATTAACAGTAACAACACAAGATCAATATGGCAACAAGATAACGGGCTACACGGGAACGGTGCACTTTACTTCAAGCGACTCTCAAGCCATGCTTCCAGCAGATTACACATTCACGAGCGCAGATGCTGGCACTCACACTTTCAGCGGCGCCACTTTAAAAACCGCTGGAGCACAGTTAATTACGGCAACTGATACAGCGGACTCTTCGATTACTGGCTCCCAAACAGGCATTACAGTTAATGCGGTTGCTACAGTGACACAATTTACTTTCAGCACCATTGGCACTCAAACTGCCGGCATACCATTCGCTGTGACAATTACTGCTGCCGATATTTACGGAAACGCAGTTCCAAGCTATTCTGGTACAGCAACACTGAGTGACCTATCAGGATCGCTAAACCCGACTACAGCCACATTTGCTGCCGGTCTCTGCTTAAATCAACAACTTACAATCACAAAAACGATTCCTGGACAAGACGCCCTCACTGCGCAAGACAGTAGCTCAAACCTTGTTGGCACAAGCCTTCCCTTCACAGTTAACGCTGGTTCTGCTTTGAGCTTTGTTGTTTCTGGGTTTGCAAATCCTGTTGCTGCTGGTACTGCTGGTTCTGTTACGGTTACGGCGGAAGATGGTTATGGAAACGTCGTGACTGGTTATGCTGGTACGGTTGCGATTACTTCAAGTGATGCTCAAGCGGTTTTGCCTGCGAATGCTGGTCTAACTAATGGTGTTGGTTCCTTCAGTGTTACTTTGAAAACTGCTGGTACACAATCGATTACCGCTACTGATACAGTGACAAGTTCAATTGCTGGTTCTCAGACAGGTATAGCCGTTACTGGCGGTTCTGCTTTGAGCTTTGTTGTTTCTGGGTTTGCAAATCCTGTTGCTGCTGGTACTGCTGGTTCTGTTACGGTTACGGCGGAAGATGGTTATGGAAACGTCGTGACTGGTTATGCTGGTACGGTTGCGATTACTTCAAGTGATGCTCAAGCGGTTTTGCCTGCGAATGCTGGTCTAACTAATGGTGTTGGTTCCTTCAGTGTTACTTTGAAAACTGCTGGTACACAATCGATTACCGCTACTGATACAGTGACAAGTTCAATTGCTGGTTCTCAGACAGGTATAGCCGTTACTGGCGGTAGCTTAGCGAGCTTTGCTTTTGGTACAATCTCTTCTCCCCAGACTGCCGGTACAGCCTTCTCAATTACCATTACTGCTTATGATGCATACGGCAACGTTGCAACCAATTATGCTAACCAGGCTACTCTGATTGATTCTTCCGGGTCAATTAGCCCAACGGGAACAAGTGCATTTATCAATGGTGTCTGCACTGTCCCAGTGACTATCACGAAGACTTATACAAATGACATTATCACTGTGAGCGATCCTTCAGGCGTTACTGCGAAGAGTGGACAGTTCACCGTTAGTCCTGGTGCTCTGGCAAGCTTTACTATTAGCCCTATTAGCAACCCGCAGAAAGATACAACATCTTTCAGCATTACGGTAACCGCTTATGATTCATCTGGCAATGTCAAGACCGACTTCGCTGGTCCAGCTGTCCTGAGTGATCTTTCAGGATCACTTAGCCCATTAAATACTGGCACTTTTGGCGCTGGTGTTTGGACAGGTTCGGTAAAGATCTCGGCGACTTACACAAATGATATCCTCACCGTGAAAGATTCAGTTTCAGGCATCACCGCGAACAGCAATACCTTCAATGTAGTCGTTGGCACCGTCGATCACTTTGTGTTTACTACTATTGGCAGTCCGCAAACTGCCGGCACAGCTTTCACCGTAACTATCACAGCTGAAGACTCAAGTGGTACTATTGTTACGACCTACGCTGGTTCCGCTTCATTCACTGACCTTTCCGGCTCAATCAGTCTGAAAAGCACAGGTGTGTTCACAAATGGTGTCTTGCAAGCATCAGTAGCTATCTCTAAGGCATACACAAGCGACACTGTGACAGCGAGTGATGCAAGTACAGGCGCCACAGGAACGAGCAACACATTCAATGTGGTTGCAGCTCCGGCAACACAACTTGTTTACACTGCAGGAACATCGCAATCAATAACATCCAGTACTGTTTCCTCAGTGATTACAGTTCAGTTGGAAGATGCAAATGGGAACCCAGTCGCTGCCGGAACGAACGGCGTTCCTGTAGGCTTAACCACTACGGATACAACAACAGGAACTTTCTGGAGCGGCACTACAAAGATCACATCGATTACGATTGCAAGCGGATCGCCCTCTGCAAGTTTCTACTACAGTGACACAGCCTCGGGATCACCAGTTCTTACAGCCGCTTCCACACCTCTGACACCAGCAATCACAACATTCACAATAAGCGCAGACAAACTCGTTTTCAGCGAAGGCGCAACACAAACGTTGGCTCCTGGCCAAACTTCAACAGCCATCCAAATAGAGCAGGAAACCCCAACTGGAGGTGCAGATTACAACATACTAAGTACTACAACGATCACGTTGACAACAAGTTCGCCCACAGGAGAATTTTCCACCACCCTAGGAGGCACCTTGTCTCACAGCATAACAGTCAGTGTCGGAATATTGTCTGATACATCTGGCAATTTCTACTACGTCGATTCAGCGGCAGGAACCGCAATGCTCACAGCCTCCGCAGGAGGATTTAATCCGGGAACCACAACATTTACCATTTACACAGCCACCCTCAGCAAATTCACAATAACTGCCACTATTTACACCGTCGCAACAGGAGCACCCTTCAGCATAACAATCACCGCTTTAGATCAACAAAGCAATATCATGACAAGCTATACAGGCACAAACACACTTTCCGCCTCCACTGGATCGATCAGCCCAACAAGCACTGGAGCATTTACAAACGGCGTCTGGACGGGTTCGGTATCGCTTAATACGGCAGGCAGCATCACTATATCGACATCTGGCGGCGGCGCAACGGGACAAAGCAGTACATTCACAGTTTACACGCCAACCCTCAACCACTTCACAGTTACAGCTTCTGGCGGCGGCAACATTGGCACTCAGACAGCAGGCACAACTTTCAGCATAACGATATCAGCTCTTGATCAGGACGGCAATACCTACACGGGCTACACAGGCACAAACGCCCTGACTGTATCCTCGGGAACGATCGCCCCAACAACTACAGGTGCGTTTGTAGCAGGCGTCTGGACAGGTTCAGTGACACTTACTAAAGCAGGCACAGGCATCTCAATATCGACATCTGGCAGCGGAGCAACAGGTATAAGCAACACATTCACAGTCAATGCTGGTACACTTCACCAATTCTCATTCAGCACAATTGGCGCTACTCAGACAGCCGGAACAACCTTCAGCGTAACCATCACGGCTCAAGATCAATATGGTAACACAGTCACAAGTTATGGCAGTTCAACGACTCTGACTGAAACAAACGGCGGCGCAGGCGGAACGGTCAGTCCATCACCAGTGACCTTCACTAACGGCGTATATACTCACACGGTTTACGTCACCAAGTCAGGGTCAGGTGTCACCATCACCGCGACATATAATGGAGTAAGCAGTGCAAGCAACACATTCACCGTTAACGCAGGGACCCTCGACCACTTTGCCTTCAACACGATTGCTACTCAAGCTTCTGGTACTGCCTTTTCAGTCACAATAACCGCATATGATGCATACGGAAACGTAGCAAGCTATTCAGGAACTCAAACCTTGGTATTGCACAATAGTTCTGGAAGTGGAACTCCAACTCTATCTCTGACAAGCGTAACTTTCACAAATGGCGTTGCGACATTTTCAGAAACCATAACATGCACTGGCACTCACACTGTCTATCTGTATATTAATGGCTACCAAGCGAATGACAATAGCAATACATTTACAGTTTGATCAATTGCAGGCAACCACCATCTCTAATTTTCCTTATTTTTTGTTTTTTTCTTATAATAAACAATTGACATAGTTTATTTTCTCATCAAATTACAGAATTTCTTCTTAGGCGCTGCTTCGAAGTACAATAAAACAAGAGCACCAAATCACCATCAAAAGACTCCGATCTGTTTTATTTCTTGAACTTCAAATTAACTAATGTGCAGCCTGGAATCTTAATCACATTGGCCAAGTTATTCAGAAAACTAACTAACATGATTCTGAGTCGTAGTTATCAACCTGAAGCTCATCCACCTTTGCATTGGGCAAGTTAAAATTGAGAGCGACCGCATTTACTCTGTTTCTTTAGAGTTAGAGAAGCGAGAGGATCTGGAGTTATGCCGGTCTTTCTGCCTCCCGTGGATGCTCTGGAAAAACCGTTAGATAATGCGAAATAACGGAACAGATACGCGGCTTTTTCTTAATTTGGGAAAATAAATGATGGAAATGAAGTGTGAAAAAAGACAATCGAAAGAATAAATCCTCGGCTCAAGAACCACATCTAACTCTGCAACCCAACACACTCTCGCTAAAGATAGTCATAATGATTAAATTGGATTGTCGAATTAATTGATTAATGAGCATACTTTTTCTAGTCTCCCGAATAGAAAAAAAATGGTCTTTTGGAAAATAAATTTCCATGTTATCAACTTTATGAAGTTTGACTTCTAACCAAAAATCGTCGTTGACATACGTAAGAGTTGGTCAATATGAGGCTGCTACCGAACGCTAATAATAACGACAGTACATAACTTACCAAGACAAAAATAACAGCCATGTGAAACGAAAATAAAAGATGGAGCGAGGGGGGGGGGTCACTGTATTTCGATGGTTAAGTTTCCGCTGGTGAAGTTTGCTCCGTTACCGCCATTGCTTGTTTGAATTTGTGCAAGAGTTTCAAATACGTTGTTGAACGAGTAACTTCCTGAGTAGTTTAATGAGTAATATTGACCTGTACCGCTGCCTATGAACTCTATGTATGTGCTTGTAACAACGACAGTTGCAGAACCGCCAACAGTGTTTAGGTGACCTTGTGGTCCATTTCCTCCTCCGGTATTGACCCAGTAGTAGAAGAAAGTGCTGTTCACAAAGTTTACGTTCCAAATCCACTGGTTGGAATTCGCGTCGTTCAATGAACTTTCAGCCATTATGCCGAGTTGATCTGGTTGAGTTCCGACAGACATGGTGTCTTTGAGTGTAACTGTATAGCTGCTTGAAACGGTTTGATTCCAGTAATCAATCTCGTTTCCCGTCATCATTGTTGTGTAGTCCACTGTGTGTGTTTTGCCTGACGGTGTTGAAGTTGGCGTTGGGTTTGGACTTGGACTAGCGGTTGGTTTTGGTGTGGGCGATGGGCTTGCCGTGGGCTGAACGGTTGGTGCTTGTGTAGGTTGGGTCGTTGGCGCCGCTGTTGGGGATGTGGTGTGTGTTGGTGAGGTTGTAGGTGTTGTTATTGGAACCGCTGTTGGGCTAGTCTTGGAAGTTGGTGACGGGGAAGAGCCACTTGATGTAGGCGAGGCCGTTGGTGATGCTTGAGGTTGAGTCGCGGTTTTGGGTTTGGACTGCAATGTTATTGCGGCCATTACTGCAACAATTAACACGATAATTACGGCTATTACAATAATTACTCTTGCCACGCCCGAGTTAGAACGATGCATATTCACTAAACTCCCTACGATACTCTTCCCAATATGAAATAAAATTGATTGTTTACGCATTTAACCTTTATTCTTAATTCGGAAATAGCGGCTTGCCCCATTCCCTGTTTCCATGAAAAGTTATCATAGCAAAAGAATCGAGTTGAGATCCATCAAAGTTTGCCTTTTTTTGTATTGTGCATATGAAAAGCACGCTCTAATATAATTCAAGTTTAGTGACTCAGACCGAAATCAATCTTGGATTTAGTGAAGGGTGATTGTTCGCCAGGTGATTTCACTAGAATGGTCCGTTTCTTGGTAAAGCGACAAATTCAAGCGAGGTCTTAATGTTGTATTTGCTATAATTTGCGTTTATTAGATTGATGATTTCGTATTGTTTTTTTAGCAGATCTAATCCTTTTGGTGTCGCTTCGTAAATTTCTTTTCCATCAACCTTATGTTTTTCAAGAAGACATTTATCAGTTAAAACTGTAAGATATTGGTTGAGTTGGCTGAAGCTTAGATTTGCTTTAAACATAATGTGGGTTTTGGATGTGCCTTTTTCAGCAATTTGTATAATTTCCGCGATGATGACGAGTTTGTCTCGTCTTTTCGATGTGTTTTCAGCAAATTCTAAAGTCATTTCAGTTTCCTCTTCTAGAGTTGTTTTCTATATTCGACTGGGTAATTTTGGGTTATAAGCCATGTTTCCCGGGTCTTATTATATCGGTTTTGGTAATATAGCCGCTTATTGAATACCGCACTTTTGATTTCTGTTGTCCTAAATTAACAAAGTCTTGGCGAACCTGACAACACTCGATTTAGACCGCCTTTGGTCGCTTGCTTACCGGTAACCGCAAAGTTAGATAAGCGACTGACGATTAAATAATTCCAGAGGTATCCGCCAATGGAGTTTGAACTTAACTACAAACTTTTCGGAAACGAGTCAAACCTGAAAAATGAGGGCGAGGCAAAAGCCGCCCTAGACCAAAAATACTTGACTCTAACCGTCATGTTTGGCGAGCCCATGCTGTTCATGTACACCGACATCGTCAAAATATCTGACTATGATTACAAAATTGACCTGTCTTTGACTTCTAATGAGACGCTGAATTTGTGGGGGTTGGGGTACCAATATGAAGACTTTCTCTTTCAACTGTTCAAACTCCGAAATGAACTTCTGATCAAATTCATGCTTATGGAAGAAACACTTATTCAAGCTGGCTTCCAAGGGCAATACAGCTCACTTGACTCAACCAGCCAAATGACGCAAAATGGACGCTGCGAAATCCGCTTCTACGATAGCGCAACACTAATTCTACCCCAAAAAAACGAGCCAATCCGAATTCCCTACTGCTACATATCAAACATTAGTAAGCAAGACTACACGTTGACGATAACGGATGAATTTCAGGGCAAGTTAATATTGACGCAAATGGGGCAATACTTTGATTCAGTTGGAAAAGCTCTTTCAGATTCAGTAAACAAGATGAATCTTAGAACACAACAAACCATAAAAGAACTAGTTCCAGAGGCAACGCCTATAACGATAAGCAAAATAGCCACTCTGATGAAAGATGGACGAGCAGCAAGCAGAAAAGAAATTGAGCAGCAGTCAACCAGCTTTTGGACGCGGCTAACTAAAAAGATAGATGAATCTGGCTTAATCGCAGAATATGACTTCTTAAATTCGCTTTCTGCCAAGGATGAGGTTTGTGTTGGAATAAAACGAGGTTTAATGGGTGATTTGACAGGGACATATACCTGGCTTCTATTCCCTTTTCTTGATCCTGCAACTGGAAAGTTCGAAAACACTGTTGCGTTAGAGGCGTTCAACAGCCACGAGAACCAGGCGCAGCAAACCTCCGATTCGGAAACGGAAGATGAACTAAACCAAAAAACTGAAGAAGACAAAAAAACCGCTGCAACAGGAGCCACCTACTTCTTCAAAACAAAAAAACAAGAACTGGATGCGCTAAAGAAAGACGAAGATCCGTCATCGGAATTAAGCGCTTTTCTCAAAACTATCAATCGCGCAATGATTGAAATCAACTTCAGACGAGAACCGATTTACCTCACCGAAAACCAGCTTGAAAGCACCGAATATACCCAGTACAGATTCGCCATAGCAAAAATCCCCTCCCTCAAAATCTTAAGAGACTTGTTTATCGGAAGGGTAATCCATGCATCCAAGGAGCAATGGAAAGCCGATGTCACTAGCTTATTAGCTTTCAACACCCAAAGTGTAGATGACAACGAAAAACTGGTTAAAGGAGACCAATAAATGCCCGGTTACAAACACCCATGCAAATACTGCGGAAAACTCGTATCCTTAGACGATAATGTATGCCCATTCTGCGGAAAAGTCAACCCAGTCGGACCACAAAGATGCCCAAAATGTCGAAACCCAATTGAAACCGGACAAGTCAAATGTAGCAGCTGCGGCTTATCACTCCAAACTACCTGCCCATACTGCCAAAAAACCACATTTTTCGGAGACTACTGTGAGAACTGCGGCAAAAGGCTAACCGTGATTTGCCCGAAATGTAAAACCGAGCAGCCGCCCCTTGGAGAGAAATGCATAAAATGCGGTAAGCCGCTTACTATTAAGTAGGAGATAAAAAAAAATGCCCCTTCAACCTTTTACTCGAAATTATCAGGACAACAGCACGGATGCTGGGTTCCAGTTTACCTTCAACTGCGACATATGTAACGACGGCTACAAAACAAACTTTATCGCGAGCAAAACCTACAAGAAGAAAGGTTTCTGGAAAGGAGTCGGAACGGTCGCTTCGATCGGAGGACAACTTACCGGACACAGCAGCGGCTATTCAGCTCAACAAGGCGCCAACGTTATGAGCGAGCGATTTGAAGGCATGACACCCGAATGGCACAAAGAACATGAAGACGCCTTTGAACTTGCGCAGAACGAAGCTAAAGGTCACTTCCAAAGATGCCCAAGATGCCATCGATACGTCTGTGAAAACGACTGGAATGAACAAGAAGGATTGTGCACATCGGATGCTCCTAGAGAAAGCACAGAGGTAGCTGCAGCCCGATCCGAAAAAATGGTTGCAGACATCAAGCAGAAAGCCGAAACGACTCAAGTCTACACAGGCGAGATAGAGCAGAGGCAAACAATCTGTCCAGTATGCGGAAAACCAGCCGGTTCAGGCAAATTCTGCAACAACTGCGGCGCTCCCTTGGGACTCAAGATTTGCCCAAAATGCGGCGCCAAAAACCCAGCGAGCACAAGCTTCTGCGGCGAATGCGGCACCAAACTATCTTAAAACAATCCATTCTTCCTTTCTTTCTTTTCATAATTTCTTTTTTTATGGATTTTTGAAGTTTGTGAATTGTTGCCAGGAGGGGATTCTATTGCCCTTTACCAGTCAAAATGATTCTCAAGCCATTTCTAAAACGTGCCGCCAAACATTCCCTGTTCAAAACCAACGTTAAACCGCTACGTGAACCTTTGGCAAGATTTATCAAAAATATTTTGTTTTGACCTGGCTCTATTTTGAATTGTTCTGTAGTAAAACAGAAAATTATATATATTGTTCTGTAGCAGAACAATTATGGAAAGCTCAAATATTTTCGAGGAATGGAACACATACGCATTGCGCAAGGTCCTCCTTCAGCGTAATGTGAATCTGGATGCAATTGAGCGTAATTCAGAATCGAAGATAGTTGCCATCACAGGCATAAGACGCTGTGGCAAATCAAGCGTTTTAATGCTGCTGGCTCAGAAGCTGGCAAAAGAAGGAAAAGAGGTCTGTTATGTCAATGTTGAAGACAGTCGACTTGGGGCAGAAAAGAATGTTTTGGATCAGATTCTCAAGTGGTTTGGCGATGAGGGTTTCTTGTTACTTGATGAAATTACAAGTGCGAACGATTGGAGCGGTTGGCTAGCAAGAACACATGAACTTCTCAAGGGCAGACTACATCTAGTAGTGGGTTCTTCGCGTAGAAGTTTGGTTGTTCCTAGCAAGCCGTTGCGCGGTCGAATCCTTCCAATAGAGCTTTTTCCCCTCTCTTTCAAAGAGTTTTTGGTTTTCAAGCGCATAGAAGTTGAGAGCACCACAGTTGGCATAGGAAGATTGGAGCGTGCACTTTCCGAATATCTAACTTTCGGAGGTTTTCCAGAAGTCGTCCTAGCGGAAGATGCATTGGATAAAGTTCGAATTATTGACTCATACTTCAAGGACATTGTAGGTCTTGATGTCGCAGAGGTTTCGCATGAAGATCCCACAACTGTCGCAACTTTTGGAAGATGCGTAATTCAGAGTACATACTTTTCTGCCTCAAAATGCCTTAACTTCTTTAAAAGTTTAGGTTACAAAATAGGTAAAGAGAAATTATTGCAGCTCGAAAAACACTCGGAAGCGGGGTACCTCTTCTTTTTTATCCCCGTGTTCTCGCATAGCCTCAAGGCTCGGTCCGCGTATCCCCGCAAAGCATACAATGGCGATGTTGGTTTCTCTTACGCTGCAACGGGAAAAACTGATTGGGGAAAGCTGTATGAAAACGCCGTGTTCCTTGAGCTTAAAAGAAGATTGAACGATCAAGAAATCTGTTACTGGAGAAACAAGGCTGGCGAAGAAGTTGATTTCTTGGTTAAGCGAGGAGGCGAGTTATATGAAGCGTACCAAGTGGTTTATGACCTGAGCAACGCCGCAACTGAGCGCAGAGAAGTGGAAGGGTTAATATCGTGTGTAAAAGAACTCAAACCCAATACTTCAGTTATAATCACCAAAAATGTCTCGGAAACCCGAGAATTTGGCGATTGCATCGTAAAGTTTCAACCCCTTATTGATTGGCTTATGGAAGAATAAAAAATCTCAACTGCTATTGGAGCCAAGAGTGATATTTGCAATAAGCCATAATTATGACTATTTAGCCCAAATAGCTTCAAAAAATGCTTATCAAATTGGCGAGGGGGAAACTAGCACCAATTTAACCGTGAGACATTTTTTCTCTTTAAGATGCGGGCTCGATAGGATGAGCTTAAACTACTAGCAAATTCAAAGTTTAGCAAGTTAGCGCATGATTCACATTAGTTACTTTCAAGCTTTGCTCCGATTTAGAGAAGTTTGGAGAAGTCATCATATACTTTCTTCCTATGACCCATAAAAAGCACTGTTAATTGTTTTTGATCGGCGTTTATTTCTTAAGATAGCTCGGTAGTCCCTTGACCTTATCCTCCAAAATCTCAGGGATGCAACGTTTTTCCTGCTGTCCATTGCTCTATGAGTTTACGCTCAGCCACGGAGACGGCGGTCTAAATTACCTTCATTTTACATCAAGCATGTTTAATGTTACATTCAGATGATTTAAGTTTTTTCCAGCAAACTGAATTTAAAAGTTCGCTTGCAGTGAACCTCCGTTCTTAGCTCCAACGAATAATTTGAAACATTTTCTAAGAGTTTCATTATATTTTTTCTATTCAAAACTTGGAAGATCAAACGCACAGCTAAGCAAAAATCATTTTGCAATACGTCAATTTAATAAGAACCTCTATACAGTTATGATTTTAGGCATTTCATATGAAAATCGGTGTTACTGTACACAAAGAAGGAAAATTGTATGTTGCAGCTGATCCGGTCACCGGCGTTACTAGTCAAGGGAAAACTTGTGATGAGGCTTTGGCGAATTTCCAAGAGGCCTTTGGGCTTTGGTTTGAATGCGCGGAAGATTGGGAGAAGGAACGGGCATTGAATGGCGCGCCAGTGGCTACCTTGGTTTTGGATTTAAAAATTTAGTTTCCAACGAATTTGAGAAATTCTTCATCTGTGATCCCTGCTTGAAACAAAATGCCTTTTAGCGTTCCAATGGCGATCTCTTCGTGCTTTGGAACTATGACGGTTCTTATTTTTCCATTGTAGAAGCCTTTTAGAACTATATGGCTTCCTCGTTGTCTGACGATTTGAAAGCCAAATTTACTTAAGGTCTTAATCACTTTTCGATGTGAGTACGGCTTCATCCTCAAGTGAATTCACTACTATTCAGTTCAAAATGCTAACAGAAATAACTTGCCCTATGTAAGAAGCTGTGTTCTAAAATGGATGCAGAGACATCAGACCGGGGTTGCGCTAAAAATTGAGTAAGGTTGTCAAAAACTTGACTATCTATAGGCGTATCGGCAAAAAGCGACTCCCCGATTTGCCAAGAGTTCTGGTCATCCGTCATCTATTGCTTTTGTTCATCAAGGGCTTTTTGGTCGAGATAGTATTTTCCGTTGATTTCCTTGAAGACTTTTGTTTGTCCTTTGCGTTTTTCCATAACTCTCACGAACATTCGTGATAGTCCCAGTTCACTGGCGGTTAGCGCTGTTTCTGGGCTTAGCGCTCCCTTCTCTTGGAAAGTTTTGATGTTTTGCCGCACTCTCTCTCCGCTCCAAACTTGCTCCTCAGATGATTCCTGTTGACTTGATTGCGAAGACTCCATCTGAGCGGTTTGTGCGGCGACTGGAACTGAGTTTTGCTGCTGGGTTTGTGTAATTGGTGTTTGAGATTGTTGAGTCGTATTGTCTGAGTTGCTTGCGATGTCGCCTTTTGTCATTCGTGTTGATGAGTTATTTCCTTGAGTTTCAGACGCACTTGGTTCTAGTTTAACAGTGTATTGTGTTTTGTTTTTCACTGAAATAGATACGGGCATTGAAGGCTTATAGCCTGTGGCATTGGCTTTTATTGAGTAGTCTCCTTTTTTCGGGTTTTTGAAAACGATTTGTCCGTTGTCTTTTGTGGTTCCAGTCAAGTTTTCTGGGCCTTCAGCTGAAACATTGGCTGCAAGAATGGGTGAAAGCGTTTGTGAGTTTTGTACGGTGATTACGAGTTTTCTTTGGCGACTGTACCATAAGAGGAGGATGAGGATTAGCACAACTATGATGATTATGACTATGATTATCCAGGTGACCCCTGCGGTGGATGAGCTGGGGGGATTAGAAGCGGTTGGGCCTGAAGACGTAGATGTTGAAGGACCCGAAATAACTGACACGGTGCCCCCTGCGCCATTAGCAACATATATTGCGCCATTGCCTGGATCGTAAGTTCCTACCCAAGGCGAATTGCCTACAGTTATGGTTTGAACCACTTTGTTATCGCTGTCTGATATAACTGCAACTTCGCTGTTTTGGTGAAGGGCTACGAATACTTGTCCAAGTGCAGGATCGTAAATTAACCCTTCAACTTGCACTTCGTCGTTCAAGTTTGAAATAGTAGCAACAACCGCATAATTGCTATCCGAAATAACCGTGACGACAGCCCCGTACAAACCGACACCGGTGGATACGAATATTTCGTTTTTCTCCGAATCGTAGGCTAAAAATGAGGGGGGACCCGGAATAGCCACGGTTGCAACTACTGTATTAGCGCTATCAGAAATTACTGAAAGAGAATAGTTTCTTGTGTCAGTGCTAAGATCGACTACGAATATCTCGCTTTTGCCAGAATCGTAGGCGATGCTAAAAGGTTCGCTTCCTACCCGGATAGTTGCTATGACCGTGTTTGTGCTGTCTGAAATTACTGAGACAGTGCTGTCATATTGATTGGTTACAAATAATTCGTCTTTGCTAGAATCATAGGCTATATTATAGGGGGATTCTCCCACAGGTATTGTAGCAATTACAGTGTTGGTGCTATCAGAAATAACCGAGACGCTATTACTATACAGGTTGACTACGAATATCTCGCTTAGTTGGGAGTCATAAGCTACACCGTATGGGTAGCCTCCGACTGGTATGGTTGCTATCACGGTGTTTGTGCTGTCTGATATGACTGAGGTTGTGTTGTCTTGACCGTTGGCTACGAATATTTCGCCTTTGGCGGAATCGTAAGCTGCGCCTGATGGAGCGTTTCCGACAGGAATTGTTGCGGTTACGCTTAAGGCGTGAACATTGTTAACTGCTGAGAAAACAAAAATTGCAATAAATAACAAAACTAATAGATTCCAAGCTTTAGTTTTCACTGAAATCTCCCTCTCCTTCTTAGGCGGATATTTCAAGGAAGATTTAAGGCTTATGCTTGCTCGCTTGGGGTATCTTTTCCTGAAATTATTTCCGCTTTCGTTTTAACGTGTTTCATGGTTTTTCACCATTTGAATAATTCTTTTGCTTGCCACATCCAACATTCCGGCGGTAACTTTCTGATAAATGCTTGATTAGGAGTCTCTGCATAATGCATGTTAAGGCTTCCATGCATCCGATTATTATACCATCCAAGCAGCTCAGATAAAGAGCCATATCTGCCACGATGATGCTCATAGAAATCAAACCATTTCTCAACTTTACCATTAGTCTGAGGATGATTCACCCCACAAAGTATCTGCTTGACTCCCTCTGACTTGAGAAAGTTCTCAAACACATGATCAGCTAAACCATGCTTATCTCTTCTCTCACCATAAAACTGGCTACCGTGATCGCTTATACATTCTCTAATACTGATATTGTAATTTGATCTACATCGCAGCAACGCCTCTCTTAGCAATAAAACAGAGTTTTCAGCGGTTGCATTGCTAAATTCTCCACCTGATAGAATCTTTCTTGAAGCATCATCTAGAACAACGCATACTTGCTTTCCATGAACTGCCTTGCTGATATGCCAGTCCATATGGACAGCTGAGAGTGAATGTTCTCGTTCATAGCGAATCCATGGTTTCCGTCGTTTCTGTTTATTCTCCTGTTCACTCGCATAACCCTTCGCAAGCATAATCTTATGTATAGTGTTATGGGGTATTCTCTGTTTCTGTTCAATATCGATTATCGTTTCCAAATAGAGAGCGTTCAAGTGGTGGCTTTGCCATTCATCGATTATGGTTTGTTCTTGTTGATCTGAGATTTTGGCTGTTGGCCTTCCAACGTTTGATCCTACAGTGGGAATGGTTTTTGTTTTCTTGTAGATTCGGTAGATTTGTCTAAACCGTCTTGACGTAACTCCCAGATACTCTGAAAGCCATGATTGTGTTGCCTTTCCTTCTTCAAATTGCTTAATGCACCATCGGAGTTTCTTGTGATCTCTAAGTTTAGCCATGCAAGCCTTTGGTTTTAAATAGAGGAAATAATTTTGGGAAAAGATACTTGCTCGCTTGGGGCATAATTGTCTTAAAGCACGAAAACTTTAGATGCAAAAATTTATTAGAAGCTGTGCGAGACGTTATCATAAGTGATTTTTGTGAAAATTGTAGATAAGATAATTCTGACTCATCTCCTTGTGCGTGACATGAATAAGGCAAAAGCATTCTATACTGATGTGTTGGGCTTTGAATCAACCCAAGACACCGAGTGGGGAAAAGGAAACCGCGGAGTCTTCGTCGTTCCTCCTGGCGGCGGCACATACATTGCTCTTGATTTCATGTCCGAACAAAAAGAGTTCGATACTGCGAGAAACTTTATTATTTCAACACCGGATGTCGAAGCAGCGTACAAGGCAATTAAAGCAAAGGGCGTTAAGCCAAACAGCGAGATCATGCCTTACCCACCTGGCGGCAGATTCTTCAGCGTCAATGATCCCGATGGCAATGTCTGGAACATTCTGCAATCATAGAAGCTTGTGGATTCCTTAATCAATCAATCAGTTAATCTTTCAACCAGGCAAAATGGGGTCACACCCGCAGAGAAATACTGGGTGTTAGACCCGAACGGGCAGCACCTCACGAATCTCCACTGAACCCTCATTCTCGAAAATCGGACATGCTTTAAGCTTTGAAGCAGCACTGTCTTAGTTGTCAGCCTCTATCACTATGTATCCTCCGAGTAACGAGTCACTAAACTCGACACTCGACACGTTTGCGCCGTTTTTGCCTAAGATTATCCTGCCTTCCGGCTTAGGCCTGTTTCCAAGCCGCAAGTCTTTTGAGACATACTTGGCCCAATTTGCAAAGCGTTTTATATAATCATCAGTTAATTTCTCTTTGGGAAATCCACCGCGGAATAAAACGACATAAGTGTTCATTGAAAACCAGCATCCAAAGCTTATTTATTATTGTGCAAATAAATAGATATTGATAAAGATGCCACAAAATAAGGCGGTTAATGATGCGTCTCGACTGATAGATGCGAGAATCAAGGAGTTAGCCGATTGGCGTGGAGAGATGCTTTCGCACCTCCGTGCGTTGATTAAGCAAGCCGACCCTGAGGTCGTGGAGGAAGTTAAGTGGGTAAAGCCGTCCAATCCGCTTGGTGTTGCGGTTTGGTCTCATAACGGTTTGATCTGTACCGGCGAGGTCTATAAGAATGCTGTAAAGATGACATTCCCAAGCGGTGCCTCGTTGGATGACCCTTCAGTTCTCTTCAATTCCTGTCTTGAGGGTAGCGCTAGGCGTGCCATCGACTTCCACGAAGGTGACAAGGTTAACGAGGAAGCTATGAAAACGCTTATTCGCGCCGCCGTGGCCCTAAACACGTCTTCGGCGACAGCTAAGTAAGGAATTCTACCTCGGTTACTTCGTCGTTGTGTTCTCTTGAATTCCAGCAGGGGGCAGGATTCCAAGAAGAACTAAAGCGGCGCCCAAGACCTCAAGCAGCATTCAAGCAACATAATTCTTAATGGAAGATATACAAAAGTTAAATTCCTGTTTTACCTAATTGGATATCCGGCAGATATTTTCAGAGAATCAATTAACAAAATACTTCTCCGTAAAAACCCCATTATTTTTGCTCATAATGGTGCCGGGGGGGGGGACTTGAACGCTCACTCTAATGGAGACTTCGCCCGCTTCTCTTTTTTTTAACCATTATTTGTCCATTCGTCTTTTTGGATGAGAGTTATATTGAAGTTGAGACACTGAATTTAAGGCAGATGAGTTCAATTGGGCAAGACCCGCCTTAGCGTAACCAAACAAGCGGTCATAGGTTTAGCGGCGCTTACAATTGTGTTGTGGGTGATCTTGTTTGTACCTGCTGGGACGCTTAATTATTGGCAAGCATGGATTTTTTGGCTCATTTTTGTCTTCTGCATTTTGATAGTTAGCGCCTATTTCCTACAAAAAGACCTTACGCTTATCGCGGGTCGGCTAAAAGTTGGGGCTACGGCGGAACAAGACCGCATCCAACGATTAACACAAGTTGTCATCAGCGTTTTTTTCATTTTGCTGCTATTGGTTCCTTCTATTGACCATCGTTTTCAATGGTCCATCGTACCCTCAACTTTGAGTTTAGTAGCTGATGCTTTCGTTGGGTTTGGGCTTCTCATTATTTTTTTGGTCTTCAAAGAGAACACATACACCTCAGTTCTTGTCGAAGTCAAAGAAGGACAAAAAGTCATATCCACAGGTCCGTACAGCAAAGTACGGCATCCCATGTATTCGGGAGCCCTATTAATGCTGCTCTTCATACCTCTTGCCTTGGGTTCGTATTGGGGATTGCTTGCGTTTCCGCCAATATTGGCAGCAATCGCAGTGCGGAGTATAGCAGAAGAA
Organism: Candidatus Bathyarchaeota archaeon; assembly: GCA_963827165.1. Classification (GTDB taxonomy): domain Archaea; phylum Thermoproteota; class Bathyarchaeia; order Bathyarchaeales; family Bathycorpusculaceae; genus Bathycorpusculum. The sequence continues at coordinate 42,462 of CAWGZR010000001.1, forward strand.
AGGTTTTTGGCGAAAGATTTACAGGGTTACAATGAATACCGCGAAAAGGTTCGTTACCGCTTAGTTCCGTATGTTTGGTAAGGTAAATATTAGGGTTTCATCCACCCACAAAGAAAGTCGTCTTTTATTGCCCAAAGTTATCTTAAAACTATCAAAACGTCAAGAATTAAGTTAAACTCAAATCCTCTGGCAATTCAGGTAGGGGAATGCTTTGAACCCACGTTTAGACTTCACGCAAAAACATTTCTTGCATGGCGTTGTTAAAGCATTTACCTCTCGCAAGCTATACCAAACACACGTCTTTTAATGCCTTAAGATCGTTATCGCTCGTGTAGAATTTGGCCTTCCAATGGCGAGCAGTGGCATAAACAAGAGCGTCTGCAAAGTGTAGGTTATGTTCAAGGCTGTAGTCTGCTGCCTCAAGGGAGATTGATTGGTCGACTGGCGCAATCGTCGTCTGGCTGAGAGCGGCAACTGCCAGTAAAGCTTCTTCTTCACCCTTTACTTTCTTAATTTTTTTGTAGATTTCGTAGAGTACGACAACTGAAGTGACTATCTCTTTAGGCTGCGTTGATTCAATTATCTGTTTGTATTGTCGCGCCTTTGGTAAGCTGTTCAATCCATCCAAAACTGTCTATGCTAATCAATTCTGTCAGACTCGTCTCGCAAGCCTTTTGTATCAAGTCCGGGGATAAATCCTTCTGTTTCTTTTATGGGACGAACAGGTATGTACTGGATAATTCCATGTTTAGTGATGGCAACCATCTTGTCTCCTGGTTTGATTCCCGATTGCTTGCGTAGTTTCTCGGGGATAACCACCTGATATTTCTTCGATACAATAACTGTTTCCATCGATCATCAACTGGTAATACGAATACTAAATCGATGATAAAAAAACATTGTTGCACTCGCGTATGCGAACCTCGGCGCAAATTATGTTTAATTGCGCTAATTTGTTCAGAAAAACTGAAAGTACTTTGATTGGTAAATTGGCGTCGGGAAGGACACTAGCACCAATTTGTTGTGAAAATCGTTGGAGTAGTCCAATAAATTTTCATGCCACTTCTATTGACGCTAGCGTCGTAAACTTTACCAGTAAAAAACTCAGCTGGTTTAACTCGCTTTTCAAGGTTAAAGATTGCTTTGAAATAAGTTACTTGTACACATTGTCATGGTGCTCGTACCTCCTAATCGTGACTACTTTTCTTTCCTCATCTATGTCGTAGACAAGAACGAAGGACCCAACATGTACACGGCGCATGTGCTGCATGGGACTCTTCAACGGCTTGAATTGTTGAGGATTTTCCAAAATCTTATCCACCTTCTTTGAGACTGCTTCAAACTGCATTGAATCTTTCTTTCGCAGCTTCTTGAATGTTCTATCTACTTTTTCAACCACTTCTAAAGAATACAAATAATCACTTGGAGTATCTCTGGGTGAAGTTGTTGACTTTTACAGTTTTTTCACTTTGAGAATGTTTTAGGCTTTCTATGAACTCTGGTCTTAACTCGGGCTCCATAACGCACTCTTCAAACTGTTTTGCCATCAAGTTTATGGCTTGGCTCTTGTCTCTGAGCCCGTATTTGGCTTTGAGTATGTTTAGTATCCGGTTGGTCCTGTCGTCTATGGTCACTATGGCTTTTACCGTATTATCACCACATTAATGCAATGTTAATCTGAAATATATAAAGTACTCCATAATATTTTCGAATTTTATTCGGGTTACCCAATCTGAAATGATATGCGAATAGTCTGCTGTTGAGCTTATTTAGTAAATATAAGCCTAAAATAGATTCTAAATCGGCAAACGGCGTCGGGGGTTGATCCCAGCATCAATTTACCAGAAAAAACTTGCGGACTATAGTAACAGGACAACTCAAGTTAGGGCTCAATGAAGGGATTTTGCGCCTTAATGAATCCATATTTATTGAAGTCTCTCACATTTTCGGTGTAAATGACGTCTATCTTGTTTGCTTTGGCAGAAACGGCTAAGATGCAATCAAAGACCTTGGAACCTGATAACCTCTTGCTCTTAACGAGGCTGAAAACTTCCCTAGGTACCGACTCGGAGGCAGCGATTTTCCCGAGTTCATCACATTCCCATAGATCGATGCATAACTCAGCGGCTATGTCAGGAGACAAGGGCGATTCGACTCTCTTAGCGTTGGTGATGACAGCAAAAAACTCAAAAAGCACTTGCTGAGAAATACATGCTTCTATCTCCCCTGCCATCGCTCTTTCTATTATGCTGCTGGCAACCTTCTGGTTAGGAGATGCCTTGTTGTAAGCATGTACAAGGATGTTCGTATCAAGTAGTATCCTCATAAATCTCTTCCCTAGAAAGGCGCCCTTTTATCCGGCCAAGGTTAGGCGGGTTTTCGAGCATTTCACGAGCTAGCTTTGCCTTACGGCATCCTCGGACTACACTGAGTTTGGCAACCCCCTTTTTTACAACTTCAATGCGTAATACGTCGCCATCTACTAGACCAAGTTTTTCCCTGACGCCTTTGGGCAAGTAGACTTTGTCCTCGTAGAAAGTAGTTTCAGCCATATCAACACTGGTTACCCAGTGAATTGGGCAAAATATAAACTTTGCCAGCACCATGCTTTCCATGCTGATTTGCCTTCTGAGGCTTAAAAGCTACCTGAAAATTTGAATGAACTTTGAATATGTCTATTTAGTCAAAATAAGCTCATGACTATCCGATTTTGTAAAATGGCGCCGGGAGGGGGATCCAGCACCAATTTACTCGTAAATACTGGCAACGGTTGCCCGTCTCCAAATCAAGTGAGCAAAACCTCTTTTCTTCCTATCTCGGCATGAAGAGACATTCATATTTCTTAGGCCGTGGGCGAGCCAAACTCAAAATGCCCTAGAAATTCCTAAATCCAGTTTCTTTTCGTTTCTTTTATTGAATCAAAATGGGGGTCGTCTGATAAGATGATTGCCTGGTTGGCTATGGCTGTTGCGGCAATTATGCAGTCGCCCATTGGTACATTTCGATATTTGCTTCTTAGAAGACCAGCTTGTTTGGCTATTGGTGCGCTTAAGCTTTGGATTTTCAATCCGCTTTGGGTTAAGTTTGCATAGCAGATTTCTGCCTCTTCTTTTCCGATTTGTCCGCAGACTGTTTGAATCGTTTCGCTGATAACGATTGTGGGCAGTATGCCTTCTTTACGCTGGATTATTTCTTTTAGCCTTTTTGTGGCGTTTTGCTTGGTTTCAGGGATATCCGAATAGAAATACTCCATGACGAATCTGCTGTCAAGGACCGTTCGCAAGCTTTAATATTCCTCTCTGAGCTTATCTATCTGCCTTTTCATTTCTTCTGGTTTTGCGTATTTCGAGTAAATACCTGCGCAGTCTTCCAGTTTTCTGATTGGCGTAAAAATTACTTGACCATGCTCGGTTGTTTCGACCAAAAGTTTGTCGCCTTCCTTTATTACGAGTTTTTGCCTGACTTCTATTGGTATGGTTGTTTGTCCTTTTCGGGTAACCTTTACAACGGTTGTCATTTGTAATCTCAACGAAAGAAGGCAATAGTACTTTAAAACTATTGTCCTACTTCAAATGCAAAGTACTGCTAAATTTTGTGAAGTGAGAAATTATTATTAAGCGCGCTGAAGAAAAACGCCAATAAGCCAACAATTCACCTTATTTGGAATGAAAATGCCAAATTCAGCTCTATCAGTAATTTGGCGCCGGGAGTGGATCCAAGCACCATTTTACCAGTAAAAACATTTTTGACGTCACCACTAATATGCAATCAACTATCAACACAGGTTCAAGTCCCAGCGGTCCCACCCCAAGCTTGCTTTGAAAAGAACTGCAATAGAGCGCTCATTCTGTCATAGATTATTTCAAAAAGCTTATCTGTGTACGTGTACACATACATGAAACATGGGCACAAAGACCATATCAATAAAAGATGAGGCGTACGAAGCTTTACTCCGTGAGAAGGCAGACAAAGAGAGCTTCACAGAAACTATCTTGCGCATAACCAAAAAGTCTGGCAAAATAGCAGATTGCTTTGGAACCTGGAATATGACTGACGAAGAGGAAGAAGCCATTCGAATCGAACTTTCCAAGGGCTGGCACACAATTCAGGAGAGAATCTCAAATGAAATGTCTAGATAGTGACTTGCTCGTCGCCATCTTGCGCGGCAAGGAAGACGCGCGAACAATAGTTGATGCGTTAGATGAAGACTCTAGAGGAGCAACAACATCTGTTAATGCCTTCGAAGTTTATTTTGGCGCAAACAAATCGGCGAAGAAGGATGGAAACGTAAAGGAAGCCTCCAAACTGCTCGAAAGGCTAACAGTTTTTCCATTAGACCTAAGTTCTTCGCGAAAGGCGGCTGAAATATCCGCGAAACTGATGGGGAAAGGCGAAACAATAGACTTCAGGGACGCCATGATCGCAGCAATTTCTGTGGAAAACGGCTTGACGCTGGTTACACGTAATATTTCCCACTTTAAGAGAATAAAAGACTTGAAGACCGAAAAATGGTGATGGTTTGCATGCAAAATTTTGGGGTCAAATCCACAGGTCCGCTATTTGATTATTCTTATCAGTAAAAGTTTTCGCCGTGATTTTAGAAATTTTGACAAATAAGCAATTATTGCGACTATTTAGCTAAAATAACCCTAGAAAAATGCTTGAAAAAAGGCGCCGGGAGTAGGTTTAAACCCACGTTTAAATTGCACGCAAGGTTCTGGGCATCAAGAGAAATACTAGGAGCGCGTGTGGCAACTACCTTAGATCCTTTGGTATACGGCAGGTTTTCATAATGAGCAGCGGAGTTGGCTAAAAAACAAAAGAGCGTGCTTACCCGGCTAATCCCGTAATGCCCACTCGTTTGTCCCATGCAAAGCTTGTCGAAAGCATAAAGAAAATTAATCAGGAGTCAGCTGGGGTCTGCTGGTTGGACATTCCGAATCTACTGCTGGGAATGTAACTCTTTCACCCATGCTAAGAGCTCGTCGGAGAGTTCTTCCTTCGCGATGACTGCCTCAATCAGTGAGAATTCCTTGTTGCCATGAGCTTCTTCCAGCGACCTGTAAAGCGTGTCGCAGTTGTCGCAGTAGTAGCCTTTTCCTCCCCAGAGTTCGGCTATCCTCGCATAGGGCCAATTCACAAGTTCATTAAACCGGGCAGTCGGGTAGAACAGCTGTTGCATTCCCCAACGGCTGTTGTTGAAGACTATGAAAATTGGGTTTATACCGTAGCGAGGGCAATGGCAGATCTCTTGACCCGTCATCTGGAAGCCTCCATCGCCGAGCAGAACTAGCGGGCGCTTCCCAGTGGAGACGGCGTAACCAATGGCGGCTGGAGTTCCGAAGCCCATGGATGCATAGTACGGATCAGCAATGACCGAAGGCGCCTCGATCTTGGTCGTCACGAACAGGCAGTCTCCCGTATCAGAAACGATAGGCATCTCACCGTACTTGTCGAAGAACCAGTTTATGGCGTCAACTATCTCCTTCACGGTGACCACTCTTTCCTTTTCGTATTTGCATGCCCTGTTAAGTATCAATTCTAGCTTGGCTGGGAACTGGAGGTTTTTCCTCTGAAGGTTCCTGCCTAAGAGATCTTCAACTAAGGGTCTAAGTGGGACCTCGTCGTACTGGTGGTGTCCCATAACAACTTTCCTCGAAAGGCAGAGAATAAGGTTTTCTTTCTTCAACTTCTTCAAGCGTAGTCCGAGATTCATGTCAGCGAGAATCGTGCCAAGCATGAGGAGGCAATCCGAGTTCTCGACGAGTTCCTGCGCAACGGGATTTCCCGCCGTGCCCAAATAGGTGCCAAAGTAGTAGGGCTCGTCTCTGGGCATGACGTCTCGACCAAGGAAATCCGATACGATCGGCACTCCAAGCCTCTTAGCCAACGTCAGGGCAGACTCGTTCATTCTGAATCGATCGACCTCAACCCCGACAATGATGAGCGGCGAGTTGGCTGCTGAGAATCTGCGCAGGATTTCGTCTGCCGCTTCTCTGATTGCGCCCTCGTCCGGCCTGAAAGCCTGCATCTCTTGCTCAGGGACAGTTATTTCCTTGTCGACCATATCGCGGGGGATTTCTATGTAGACCGGAAGCGAAAATTCCTGACAAGCTTTCATAGCATGAAGGATTCTTGCGCAGGCAGTTGTTGGGCTGTCCAGAACGACGGCTTCCTTCGTTAATTCCTTGAAGACATTAAGCTGCGAATCGAAGTCCTTGACCATGTGGTGCAAGAAGGCGTCCTTTATCTTCTCGCCTTCGCCTGGCCCACCGGAAATGACGATGAGCGGGGTTTTCTCCGCGTAGGCACAGGCTACCGAGTTCACCATGTTGAGTCCGCCTGCACCATACGTGATGCATGCTACAGCGGGTTTGCCTGTCGCTTTTGCTGCAGCGACTGCGGCGAAGCCGACGCCCGGTTCATGGGAGAACGTGTACAGCTTCAAGTCGGAGTCGTCTTCAATGACTTTGAAGAATCTGATGACCATGTCTCCAGGGATGCCGAAGACAGATTTCGCGCCTGCGTCTTTCACCGCTTGAAGCAGGAACTCGCCTATTGTGAGTTTGCCTGTCATAAATGAGCCTAAAAGAATGAGGGATTGGAAAGCTAATAAACCTATGTAGAGACGGGTTGTGCACAAGCAGGCGGCAAGAAGCCTAAGAACACTGGTCTCCGGCCAATATAGTAGGTTCCGCGGGAAGTTTTGTCACGCACTAACTCAGTTGGTCTGGATGTTTTGCGAAATTGACTGAAGCATTTAATCACAACGAAGGCTGCGTACATCGACAGAAAAACAAATCGAATCGGCAAACTAATATGAACGAAGTTGAGCTTTATAGCTAAAATAACCTCAAAAATGCTCTATCTGGTAAATTGGCGCCGGGAGGGGGATTTGAACCCCCGCGGCCCCGAGAGGCCACAAGCTGCTTGGTGCTTGCCTTAGGCAAACATCTCCAGGCTTGCTCCCTGCCTGGCTAGGATACCCCGGCAACGTAAACCAAACTTCGCTCTTAGCTGGTTTGCAACCTTTCTCTTTGTCAGGCTGAATTTAAAGTTTTATGGTAGATTTCCAAGTGCAATTTTGTTGCGAAGGTTTTTGGCTTCCTGCTCCAAAGTCATGCTTTTCTTGATGTTTGGAAACTAGCAAAAAGAAAACTTTTCGTTGCAGTGTCTTTTTTTATGCTGGCTGAACGGTTACTTCTAGAATTTCGCCTGCAATGTTTGGTTTTTCCTCTCGAGTCATCAATGTAAGTGTCAATTTTGGGATTAGTATACGTCCCTGCTTGTCCATTCTTGCATAGAAGTATCGGGGGAGCATCGTTTTTTCGGTTTCTACGCTGATTCTTAGCATCTGGTTTTGCTCCATTTTGAATTGCCATACGATTGTTTTTGGAATTTGTACTCTGTTTCCTTTTTCAAGTACAGCTGGGAAGGTTACGTTTTGATCTAACGGCATGGCTTGTCTCCGTTTAATGTTTATTTTCTTTGACTTTTGTTGACTATTATTGACTATTATAGACTACTATTGACTATTAAAGACTATTGCTGACTATTACAGACTCAACCTGCAACAGATCCAAGCCCCAAACCAAAAAAGCAACTCAAAACACAAAGAAATTTTTCCCAGGAAAAATCAGCAGCATAAACCACCGCACGGTAAAACATTTGTGTCAAGCCATCCCAGCCAGATAGTAATCAAACATGTTGCATTGGACAAAGTTTTTATTCGCGTTTGAAACTTAACCTTCCGCGTTAAGATAGAGGATTTCGAAATGACCTTTCAAAAAGCAGATTTCGTAGTGATCGATTATTCAGCAAAGGTTAAGGAAACAAACGAAGTTTTCGACACCACAAAAGAAGATGTGTCTAAAAAAGAGCATCTTCACAAAGAAGGCGAAATATACGAGCCTAAACTGGTTGTAATAGGAGAAGGCTGGGTACTCAAAGCCTTAGACGACAGCTTAACATCCATGGAGATAAACACTCCCGCAACCGTCGAGATCTCACCGGAAAAAGGCTTCGGACAGCGAGACCCCGAAAAAATCAAACGTGTACCTCTTAGGCAACTTTTGGCAAAAGAAATCAACCCAGTTATCGGCGCACGCATAGAATACCAAGGCAAAATGGCAAGCGTCCGAGCAATCGGAGCCGGAAGAGTTCTCTTAGACTACAACCCGCCACTAGCCGGAAAAACCCTAATTTACGAAGTAACAATTAACAAAAAAATCGAAAGCAACGACGAAAAAATCGCGGCACTCGTCCACCGCAGAATACCCCAAGTAGAGGAACCACAGTTCAAGATAACTATCCAAGACAAAACCCTAACCATCGACATGCCTGAAGTAGCCTTCTACATCGAAGGAATACAAATCGCAAAACGAGGCATCGCAATTGACATCCAAAAATTCATCCCCGACATAGCTGAAACCAAATTCGTAGAAACTTTCAAAGCCGAACCAAAACCCGCACCCATAGAGCCAGCGCCAGCAGAAACGACCACCGAGACAACACCCGCGCCTGAAGCTCCAGCGTCAACACCTGAGCCAGAAGATAAAGCGGCAAAAGCATAAGACGCCGCCTTCAAACATTTTCCATATCTATAATCTATTTCTTTAGGCGTTCCTCAGTCCACAATCGACCGTAGCTCAGAGGCAATCTTTTCCTGGGACTTATTTTAGAAAACTATGTTATTTGATTATTCCTGTTGCTCTTGCGGTTTTCTCGCAGGATTCAGAATCTAGGTTTAGCTTGTGAAGGATTGTGTAGCGTTCGGGTCTTATTTTTGGAGCTAACTCCAAAGCCTTAATCACGTCATCGTCTTTTACACCCAGCTCTTTGGCGGTTGTGGGCGCACCTATCAATTTGAGACTGCTCAAAATTCGCTGCCAATTCGACTTGTAGAGATACGCCGAAAGAATTGATCCTACTCCGCATTGTTCTCCATGCATGGCATGATGGGAATTCACTATGTCCAGGGCGTGGCTAAATAGGTGTTCTGAACCGCTGCATGGACGGCTGCTTCCTGCGATGCTCATGGCAACCCCGCAACTAATCAAGGCTTCAAGAAGAACCCTTAGGCCTTCATCTTCATGGTTCACAATTAGTTTTGCGTTCTGCGCCACTAGTTTTGCGCTCATTAACGCTAAACTGGCTGCGTACTCCCCGTAATACTCGTTTTGCTCCATATGCGCGAGTTTCCAGTCTTTTACGGCTGTAAACTTTGCGATTACGTCTCCGCAGCCGCTTATCACAAAACGCCAAGGTGCTTTGCTTATGACTTCTGTATCTGCGATAATGGCTAATGGCGCCTGCGAAAGAACCGAGTAGGGCTTGTCGGAGCCTTTTATCGACGCTAAAGGGCTCGCGATGCCATCGTGGGATACAGTGGTTGGGATGCTGATGAATGGGATGTTTTGGCTTCTTGAGCTTACTTTGGCGGCATCAATTATTGTTCCTCCACCGACGGCGAAAAGTACCTGCGGCTTTAGATCTTTGATTTGATTTTCAACTTCCGCGATGTCTTTTGCAGTCATTGTTTTGACCAAAAGGAAATCAACAGATAAGCCTGCTTCAGCAAGAAAATCAGAAACCGTTTTTCCAGCAAGATCGTAACATACGGCATCCGACATAACCAGGGCTTTTCCTTTGAGGTGTAAACGTTTCGTAACCTCGGGTATCCGGTTAAGTGTCCCTTTCCCAACTATGACTTCACGTGGAAGCTGCATGTAATGGTAATTTAAAGTCAAACCTACCACTGTTAACTTACAGACTAATCTGTTTACGATGGTTTAAAACTTTGGGAAACTTGACCAAAAACGCGCCAGTTTAATCGAGAGTAAGAATAATTGAGATAAACATATTTCCGAATCAAGAATTGCTTTCTGAGCCAATTTAGCGATGTTGATCAAGGCAGTAAACAATAAAAATCTCGTCGATCAAAATCTAGTTATGGCAAAAGTAAAAGAAAGAATAGTGGACATTGATGATATTCTGAACCGTTTGGAACCCGAACAAAAAGAAACTGTTCAAAACCTTCGCGGATTAATAAAAAGCGCCGTACCTGAAACCGTTGAAACAGTCAAGCAGGGAATTATCACCTATAAACTGGGAAACAACGACTTTGTTTGGATAGGCACTTACAGAAAACATGTTAACTTGGAGTTTTCCATGGGTGCAAGTCTTGATTCAGATATGCTTAAAAGTAGGGGAATAGAAAAATCTGAAAATACTCGTCACATTACTGTAGGCGATTTTGGGAAGCATAAACCCGAAATAACGCGGCTCTTAAAAGAAGCGGCGTTGTTGGGTTTCAAGCATTGTTCAACGGCTCCCTAAACGAGAACTGCAACGGTCTATTTTGGTTTAATAACTATTTTTGTCGCTACACTTAAGCTATATTCGCCATCCGCAGCTTTGCCGAACGTTAAATTGAAGCTGTCCACATTGACATCCATAGGTTCACCAGCCATCTCTCTGACATTTCCCACCAAATCCCTAACTTTTTCTATTATTTTAGTCACATCAATACTTGTTGTGGGCTCTTTCTTCGCCTTGGGCTCAGATGCATGTACCTCGATTTCAACCATTTTTGTTTCACCTCCAAAAATCAAAGAAATTCACTCAACTGGTGCTTTAAACTTATGTGATTACTGCAAGAAGACACAACCCAAAACCTGCGGGGTTGCGCGCCGTCTTCTATAACTGTGGGATGTCGACTAGTTTGTTATTCTAAAATAAAATGTTATGAAACATTTCTTTGTAAAATATTTCCAACTTTGAAACATCGCTTATATAATGTTCTATAATCATAAGTCAAGTGGAGAAGGACGAGGAGAAAGGAGAAAGACTCCATGCACCAAGGGTAGGAAACTTCCAACCGCTTGTCTCGCTTCTCCATTTTGCTTCTTTTTAACTATTACTAAGAAATTAAGCTAATGCTAAAATGGCCATAGATCTTGTGACATAATCCATTTTAGAAATATGACTTTTAAGACTCCGAGGCTACTTTTGTATTTGAGGAGAAAGGAAAGCTTCAAAGAAAGGAGAAAGGGGAAAATCCCCCAATATTTTTAGTCCAAAAGTTTAAGCCAACTAAACGGTATCAGCTTAAACCACTCAACTGATAACGCCACCGGATATGGCCTGCACGTTTTCTTTTGAAAAGAACTTATCTTTAGACATAAAAATCACATTTAAACAGTAAATATTTTGTTTCGATAAATAATATGCTTGAGTATATGCATATGATAATAAGTTTTAATGCTGAGAGGTTAAATTTGAGAAAAGGGCATGAAGACTTGAAAGTTATGAGAAAACTGATTGCCGTCTCAGAAAATAAAGAGTTTCATAGGTTTGGAATTTGGTTGTACCCGTGCATTCAACGCGCAATAATAGTTCTCTTCAATCGATTCCACCGCTCAAAAAATACTCGTCTAAAAAAGACAAAAAACAAGAAAAGTTACTATCGCCAATTAGGTAACCCACGCTCTCACGATGCTTGACGCTCCTTTTCAGTAACACTGTAGTCTTAGGCATCTTTCTTATGAAAAAAATGACTACAGAACGCTATATAGCGCAATATTCTGAAGTTCTTGCGCCTTTGAACGTTAGAGTTATAACGCCCGACAAACTTACAGAGGTGCTGGACGGGAAATCAGGGCGAGTAAAGAGAGAATAAAACTCTTTCTCGAAGCTCAGTACGGATAGAGCACCAGCCTCCTAAGTTGGGGGTCGAGGGTTCAAATCCCTCCCCGCCCGC
>CAWGZR010000002.1:0-59785 GCA_963827165.1 Candidatus Bathyarchaeota archaeon
CTGCTCGTAGAATCATCCCCTTATACCGGGTCAACCACGGCCCAGCCTACTGCTGAAGCTACAGCGTCTCCAACGCCGGCGTCTTCGTCTTCAGCAGGGACACAAACAACTGCAACTCCCGCAAACTCTTTATTGACCTACGGAGCCGTCGCAGCCGTTGTAATTGTTGTAGCAGCGCTCATAGCTTTGACAATGATGAGAAGCAGACGAAAAAGCAGCCCCTCAGCGCCTCTGCCACCACCGCCTCCTCCACCGCCACCACCATAAACCATTTTTTTTCAAAAAGTACTTCTTTAAGTCTTTTGCAGCCAAGTGGGTTGCGAATTATCTAAATTTTTGCATGAATCTCCACTATGTCGCCGTCTTCTAAGATGAAGCCTAATCCGACCTTTTTGGGGCTGAACGGTAAACGCTTCGCCCAAACCATCGCAAACATGAAGTTCTGCACAAATTCCTTATGAATGTTCTTAGCTAAATCGTTGATTGTTGCGCCATGCTTGAGGACGAAGGGGTGAACCGTATCCTCTCTTGAGCCTGGCTCCTTGGTGTAAACGCGAATAACTTTCAAACTTTGTAAAGAGTGCCCGCCCCAACTCGTCAACTCCTGTTTTTTGCTCGCATGACATTGCAACGATTGGCAATTTTCCATTCACGTACTGTTTTAGAATTCGAAGATTTGCTGGTGCGCCTTTTAGATCAAGTTTGTTGGCTACAATCACGGCGGGTTTATACGTTGTTGTCTCAAAAATGGCGTCTTCCACGTCGTCGAGCCGCACGTCCCCGCTGATTCTAACTATCGCATCGTTCATTTTGTAGCTGCGAAGCAAATCTTCTACATCTTGCATACTGCAATCTAGGAGTTTGCCGATAAGAATAACCCTTAAAGCTGCACCAGCGTGGCGGCGGTCAATATCCACTTTTCCACTGGGCTTACTTACCAGGACGCGACTTTTTTCCAATTCAGCCAAAACCAAATCCAACTGCTCAATTGGATCACGTGACAAATCAACCATCAAAATCACGCCGTCAGCATTGCGCGCTAAACCAAGCGTGACATGACCTGCTGCACGCCCCCCTGAACTGCCTTCCATCACGGCGGGTGCTTCGACAATTTGAAACTGCACATCGGCGTAACTCATTATGCCTGGCACTGGTTCATGAGTGCTGTAGGGTGTAGGTGTAACAACCACTTTTGAATTTGTTGTGGCAGTCATTAAACAGCTTTTACCTACGTTAGTCATGCCGATCAAAGCTATCTGCGCTGAACCTTCTTTTTCAACAAAGAGTTTTGGTCCGCCGCTGCTTTTGCCTGTGCCCATGCGCTTCTTCTTGTCCAAGTCAGCGCGGATTAGCGAGATCTTCCTATTCATTTCGCCACGTAGTTTCATGGTTCCTTTGTGATGAGGAACGTACTTTAGGAACTCAATCATGGCATCCATTTTTTCTCTAGGCGTATGAGCAGCTTCAACTAACTCCCATTTATCCATCGCTTCAGGCGGCAAATTAGTCGGCATACAAACTTCGGAGATACAATCAGCAAGACGACTTTAAGACTATTTCTAATCTAACCCTTCAAAATGCGCCTGAAAAAACTTTAGGGACTCCAACTTAGGCCATAGTTCTGGTGTCTCTAAACATTTAGTTTTAAATATGCTTGCTTGATTAACTTTCTATTGAAGCATTCAGCCTTTTCATCAATTAGGTTTAGGAAGATTTTATGGTGAAGATACGAGTTAGCCCCAATGTTCTAACTGTGCTAGGAAGTATTGCGGTGCAGGTGCCATTAGCTATTTTTCTGGGGCACGCCTACGATGAAACCTCATTCATGGATGCAGGGTACCTGGTAAGCGCAGGGTTGAACCCTTACCAAACTCATTTAATAACAATTTTTGCCCCTCACATGATAGGATTTAACCCTATTATTGGGGATCCGCCCCTGTGGCCTTTGCTCTTAGGTGCAATATACAAATTGTCCTACAACATCATCCCGAACATTTTTCTGTACAATTTTGCAATAAAGCTACCAGTTATAGCCGCCAATGTAGGCTTGGCATTCCTCGTCAGAAAAATGCTGCGGCAGCAAGGTGCATCTGAACAAAAAATCCAGTTTGCATGGCTTTTTTTGCTGTTCAACCCCTTCGTGCTTCTAACAACCGCTGCCTGGGGGCAATTTGACACTCTTATAGCCTTACTATGTGTCGCTTCACTTTATCTTTTAAGCAAAGGTATGATAAAAGGAAGCGCACTGCTGCTTTCTTTAAGCGTTGTCTTAAAACCCGTTGCTTTTCCGCTTCTTGGGCTGCCTCTGCTTTTTACCCCGAAGGAACACTGGTCCAAAATGATGCAGTATATTCTGATTTCGGCTGCGGTAATAGTGATTTTATGGATTTTGCCGTTCTTTCCTCTCGGTTGGTCAATGCCTTCTTCGAGCGGCCAATTAGCATCATATTTCACGAGGGCCGGTGGCATGACACCTTTTAACATTGTTGAAATCTTAAAGGACACCGTTACGATTCCATCTGGACTAGAACTTTTGGGCTACATTTGGATACCTGCCCTATTATTGGGTTATTACTTGGTTTACCGCGACCCCCCAAAAACATTCAACGAATTAACCCAGAAGGCAATCGGATTAATGCTTATCTTTTTCCTAACTTACTCATGGCTCTCTGAACCATACGTCAACGTCGTAATCGCGTTGGCTCTTTTGGCTTTGCCCTTAACCCAGATTAATTTCCGCAACTTCCACTTTCTATGGGTAATCACACTGGTCTTCATGATTCTCACGACTAATTTTGTTCAACTCTTCTACCTTGTCTCCCCACAATCTCTTATTTCAACAGCAATTCAAATTGAACACAACGTCAGAGATTGGAGGCTCATCGCGCGATTTGTGACCGTTATTGTTTGGCAGGTTTTTGCTTGGATGTTAGCCATCAAAATCCTTTTAGTTAAGAAGTTTAAGACGCAAATTAGCACAGTGGGTTGATTATTTTTTTATTACTTCAAATGTTTTGGGTTTTTTCAGGATGGCAATTATCGGTGTGAGACACTCAATTATGCCAATAACTACCGAAGATATTAGGGTCAAGAAGTGGAAGCTTATTCTTCTTTTCAACGGGAGATATTTCCCATTCAGGTACGCTCCGACTTGATAGCTTAACAGCCACATCAGACTGGTTGCTGTGAAGAAAACTCTCAAGAACCATGGGATGTTTTGGAATATGAAAAATGTAAAGATTGATGCAATCCCCGAAAACAGCCCAGATGTCCAGATCAAAGCTCTAAAGCATTGCCTGATTTTCTCGCCTCTTTCAAAAAATTTCAGATTCATGATTAAACCGTAGAACCATCTTCGGCGTTGCTTGACTAAATCTTTGAGGTTCAGTGGGCTCTTTTCTTCGACTACTCCACCGTGCCAACCAAAAACGTCCGGTCCAAACTTGGAGCGCGCGTTGATAGCGAATAAAGTGTCTTCAGCCAGGGTTTTTCCGTTTGTCCACCCGACTTGGTCTTCTATGTCGCTTCTTACTAAAAGGTTTGAACCGTGGATGTATGCTGGCTTTCCGCCGCTCATCATCGATAGGCATTCAAAGCAGCAGAAGGGTCTAAGTGTGTCCATCAGGTTTGAAACCTTGATTTCTTCTTTTGCCTGTACTGGATAAATAATTAAGCCTTCGCTTATCGGCTTAGGGGTTCCCTCCAAGTAGCAGAGTATGCTGCACAAGGTCTGTTTTGTGATTAAGCTTTCATCGTCTAGATGGTAAACGTAGATGTCTTTGTCACTTTTGTTTTCTGCTCTTCGAACTTCCACCGCGTATTGAAGTGCTCTGCCTTTATGGATTGCGTTGCAGCTGTAGCTCGGCGGAACAACGATTGTTCTGCATCCCTCAAACTTTTCCTGCATATCCGTAACTGCCCACAACTCATACTTCTTGTACTCAATTTCAGCACAAACCTCATTTACACGATTAATCGTTTCTTGGACTATTCCCATATTCCCTTTGGTAGTTACTTGAAAAATGATTCTGGGAGTTCCGAATCTTTCTTTTGCCGGTTTCGCCATCAGTTTGGAGTGTTGGGATATTAGGTAAAAGTAGAATCTGATGAAAAGGATTGATGAAAGAACCCAAATCAGCCAGAAGTAATTCCAAAGCAAAATCTTTAACTCCGCCAGTTGCTAATCTTTAAAATAGGTTAGCGACCGTTGATTATAACAAAGCAGTTAACATTCAATGTTAGCGTGACTATGTTATTAAATATTAAGGTCGAGCAAAGGCTTGGAAGCTCTTTGTGCAGGCAAGCAATTTCTGCTTCTTGGTAAATAGCTTAAGAGGTGTTGATTTGAGTTTTTCCGCCAGCGATCAGAACTTGGCTTTAGTCAAAGAGAGAGCAGTGATTACTGTCCAGGTTACTGACCGACTGTCCGCGAGGCTGTATGAAGACAGCTATCCCCACGTTATGGAAACCGCGGCTCTTCAGAAGGGACTTGTATTGGTGCTTGACGGCGAAGAATTAATCGAGGAAGGGCTCGGTTTTGGGGCTCCTGTCGTTAAATACCTTGACAAAACCTATTTTTCCAGTTTAGCAGAAATTTCACTGAAGAAAAACCCTTCTAGCACCACTTTAAGCAAGAGATACATTATGGACACCGTTTCCAAAAAGAAATTTTGGCGAGCAACCTACATCAATGATAGTGTTTACTCTTCCGTAAGAAAGACCTTCGAAAAAGCATACGTATCCAAAAAGGAGCTGTCGCCTTTCTTCAACGCAGTCATGGAGCTTCGACAAATAGCTAAAATAAAAACAGAATTCATAAGATTGAAACCCAGAGGCGCCATAACCGTGACCTATGATGTCAACCCACAACTTATCAACGTCAGCGTTGATTTATCAAATTTATCCCTGTCGGCTTGTGAAGAAATCTTGGTTCTTAATGAGCAAGGCGCAACAACTTTTGAGAGATATAGTGACAGCGGCGGACTGAAGTTGTTCAGAAGAGGAATCGGCGCATGGGATTCAGTGACAGCTGACTGGGCTTCACTGGGTAACATCATGGGGGGTTATTCTTTTAGCCTGCAACGAATTCAGGGGGCGGCGTTGTTTAGAGGTTGGGAGAGGACGAGAAACCGTTTTTCATGGGCGGGATTAAGTTACTCGATGGCGCCCGGCAAGGAGCGTTTGAATTACTCGATTAGATTTAATGTTTAGTGCGCGGTTAGGGTTCAACCATTTCTTTTTCGGGTTCGGTTCCTTCTAATCGTTGCCGCAGAGTGTAGACGAAGGCGATGAACCAGAAGGCAACGCTTACCCAGCCTAGTATGAACCCGACGGTGTTGTCCAGCAAGTAGTACGCGATTTGAAAGCCGACCAAGGAAACGAAGGTGAGGAACGAACCTGTGATACTGTATCCTCTCAGCGCGTTGCGGTTTTTGATGACGGCTCGCAACATGAGCAGCAGGGCCGTGAAGTTGATGATGCTAGCGATGCTAAGAGCCAAGTTTGCAATGTTCATTGATCTCGTTTTTCCCCTCTGCACACTGGCTTTGCTTAACTTAAGACTTGCGCCGTATAAGCAAGCCCTGACGTGCAAAACTCCTTAAATGCAATCGTGCCAATATGCTATTAGGAAGAGGGGATAGGATGAATCAGAAAAAAATGATTTCGCATGAATGTGACGGGTGTGGACGGCAAGAGCCATGCATAAGAAGTTACCGCAGGGTTTCGTTTGGAGAACAAGTTTTCTGCCCGGACGGAACTGTTCACTTGGTCGATGAATCAAGCCTCGCATAAAAAACCGTAAAAACACGTTCGTTGTTACTTTTTTCGTTCTGGTTACCCATTTTTTTAGCTTGTCGCTAAATATCGCTGGGTTGTTTGTGGAGTAATGGAATTATCTGGTAGAGGTCAGAAACCCCATGCCAAGAAGCCTGTTCCATTTGCCCGCAATCCAAAGCTTGTTCCTTAACGCCTCTGTCGCCACGAGTATTTCGCCCAACTGCTTTAATTGCTCCCCATCCGGAGAAAACTTTGATTCACAATCTTTGCTCAAAATAACAAACTTCGTACCGTGACCGCAGACCAATTTGACTTTTTCAATTTCGTCATATGTGTAAAAACAGCTTTTTTTGCTAAGCTTTAAAATCTCGTCTAAAGACCAGCCTTTTATTTTTTCATCAATCGATTCGCTGCGTGTTTTTTCCGTGTACGGTGCCACGGGAGCTGGAACGCCAAATGCTGAAGGCATGTAGGAGAGCGGCTCTTCGGTTTCGGATTCAAAACGCTCTGCCTTACCCAGGCATGCAATCGCAACACGCCTATCAGTAAAATAAATATCGTACCTCGTTCGAACATCAACCGGCAAAACTACGTCTTTAACGATTCCCAAAACCTTTTCAGAACCTAACATACATCGAGCCCTCGTTAGATGGTTCTTGTATTCGCTGATTCATAAGGTTTCTCATAGTTTATGCTTTTGCTTCAATTTGAAAATAAACTGGTGGACGAGCCGGGATTTGAACCCGGGACCTCCACGATGCCAACGTGGCGATCATACCAGACTGATCTACTCGCCCGAACTATGTGGCGTCTAAACTTTAGACGTGTCGTTTAATAAGCGTTTCTTATCCGCTTGCGAAAAAGAAGCCAAAGGATCGCATTGAGCGCTTGCTTGCATTGTGATGCGGCGTAACTTTTTATAATGCAAACGCAAATAGAGAAGCCAGATCAGGTGCCACATATGCCCAAAGTCAAAGTTGCGTTAATCGGCGTTGGTAACTGCGCCTCAGCCTTCATCCAAGGCATCCAGTACTACCAGAAATTCAGCAAACCCGAAGAGTTCGTTGGGTTACGGAACCCAACTTTGGCAGGATTAAGCTCCAAAGACATCGAGGTTGTTGCTGCTTTTGATGTTGACGACCGCAAAGTTGGGAGGGATGTGTCTGAAGCCATTTTTGCAGTTCCAAATAATGCGCCAAAGGTTGCAGATGTGCCTTCATTGAGCGTTAAAGTTAGCAAAGGACCGTTGCTTGACGGTTTAGGGCAATCAAGTAAAGCCATCGTGCAGGTCAGCAATGCACCTGACGTTGATGCAGCAAAGGCTCTCAAGGCGGCGGGGACCGAAGTTATGGTTAATTTGCTTCCGAGCGGAGCCTCAAAAGCCACTCAGTGGTATGCGGAACAGGCTTTGGCGGCAGGATGCGCTTTTGTGAATGCGACGCCCAACTTCATCGCCAGTGACGCTGCCTGGGCAAAACGGTTCAGCGATGCAAAGCTCCCCCTAGTCGGCGACGACTTGGTGGATCAGGTCGGCTCAACAGCATTGCATAAGACGCTTCTCAAACTGCTTAGCGACAGCGGCGTAAAAATCGATGAGACTTACCAGCTTGATGTCGGAGGCGGAACAGAATCCGTTGATACCATGGATCGAAGCCGAGACGCAAAACGCCAAATAAAAACAGAATCGGTAGCTGCTTCAATACCATATAAAGCGGAAGTCGTGGCTGGTTCTACTGACTACGTTGATTTTCTACAAAACAAACGTGACAGCTACTTCTGGATAAGCGGCGTATACTTCTGCAATGCACCCATGAAAATCGACCTCAAATTCCAAACCGTTGACGCGCCAAACGCTGGCAGCGTGCTCTTCGACGTAGTCCGCGCGATGAAACATGCATTGGACAAGAAACTTAAAGGAGCAATTGAACCCGTCTGTGCTTACGCATTCAAACGTCCGCCGCAAATTGTTCCAATGGAAGTTGCGGAAAAGGAATTCGCGAAATTCATCGCCTAAAACTCATCATTGGAACCAGACTTTTTCTTGTCGCTTCCGAAAATATTGTTTAACAAAAGTATTATATCTGAAAACCGCGAACTCATACTTGGTCTGTTTGATGCGGAAAGTAGTTGCGGCAATGATGATTGTTGTTTTCATTTTTATTTCGATTACAGCTGTGAATGCTCAACCGGCAGTTGGTGTAAAGCCAGGTAACTGGGTTGAGTACTCCGTTAAAACCACAGGCGCTGTTCCCGCAGCTCAAGATTTGACATGGGCTAAAATTGAAATTACAGACATAGAAGGAGAAGCATTTCATGCTAATTTTACAGTGAAATACGTCAATGGGACAATAATGAGTGCTGATAGGTTCTTCAATTTTTCCGCTGGGAACGTTCAAGCTTGGATTATCATACCGGCAAACCTTAGTCAGGGCCAAACCTTCTATGATTCATCAATAAACACTAACGTGGCCATCCAAGGTCAAATCCAAAAAACCGTCGCGGGTGCAACCAGAACAGTCACATTCACAAACAGTAGTTTGGGCGGTGTTCAAAGAAACAAGGAATGGGATAAAGCCACGGGTTTCTACATCCAAAGCGCTGACAATCTAGGAAATTACACCGTTAACGCGCAAGCGATTGCGACAAACATTTGGAGCCCACAAATACTGGGATTGAACCAAAACACGTTCTACACGATTGTCGCAACCATCATCGTGATAATTGTCGTTATTGCTATGATAGCTGTAATTGTTCATAGAAAGAAAAGGAAATAGTCCATTAAGAGCGGTGTTCAGACTTGGCAGTTAAAGTTTCGCGAGTTCCCCTATTACTTTCTCTCTGAACCCGTTTTGTTTTAGCGTGTCTTTGAGGTAGTTTACGGTTTTGACGGGAGTCGGGTCCACTCCTCGCAGAACCGCAAGGTAAACGCTTGAGAAGTCACCTATCAGAATTGTTGACAGCATCCGCTCCAACCGGCTTTTGCCTTGAGCCTGAACTTCAAGGATATCAACGTCCTCCTGCTCCATGACTTCCTTTGTAATTTCAATTCTGCTTTGAATCGCAGTTGGCTCTTCAGGGTCTCTTAGGAAAATCGCTGAAAAGGCTTTGGCGAGTTCGCCGGCCCGTTCCCAGCCTACAATCTCGTTATGGTTGAGCTCGCTGAAAACATCCCATTTCGCTGGAACCTTGCTGTTTTCGTTGAATTGCTGCTTAAAGCGCAAGGCTACACAGCGAAGTATGCCGGACCCGTAAATGATAGGCGAAGTTGCTCCTATGTTTAAGGCTAAGGCTTTGGCGTAGTTTTCAATTGTGGGCTTTTCAGGTGCGTTTGATTGGCTTATTTTCTCAAGAAGGATTATTGCTTCGGAAAGCTCTTTTGAGGCGCCTTCAACTAAACCTGATTTCTCCATGTAAACTAGAAGGGGAACGAACATGTAGGGAAGCGCCGCGCGAGGAGGCATTCCACCTGGAACCCGAAGGTAACGCACACCCAATCGTTCTGCGTTTTCGAGCAAGGCGCCGCCGCTGCTTACGCAGAAAATCATGCATTTCCGTTTCAGAGCGTCAAGATAGGCGCTGAGAGTTTCCTCTGTGTCGCCTGAGTAGCTGGTTATGAAAACGAGGGTTTTTTTGCCCGCGTACTCTGGCAGCTCATATTCCCTGTTGACTTCAATTGGCACGGCAGTCTGGTTTTTTGCCCAGTCCTTGAGCAAATCGCCTCCGATTCCCGAACCACCCATACCCGCGACGACAACGTTTTCGGGTTTGGGATAACTTACTTTAATTTTGTCAGCTAACGCTGCAGCCTCGCGGTAAAGCTTCGCAGAGTTAACACAGAAATTTATCATGCCGCTTCCATCAACGGACTTGATGTTTTTCAAATCATCTAAAAGGGAACTTGCCATTTTCTTGCTCCTCCAGTAACCCGCAATTTTATATCCTAACCTGCCTTTTAAGCTCAACGCAAACGATTATCGACCAAGCGGATGGGAGCCAAAAAATTCATGGATAAAAAGAAGTTTTCAATCGCCATCCCCGCATCAACGATTTCGGATACGCCTCATCTTCGAGAGAAAACAGCGAAGATAGGGTTGATTGGGCGGGCAGCAGCGATTTTCAGGATTGACGAAATCATCGTGTACCCGGACAACCCTAAAACTAACCAGGTTCGTGACACAGAGTTCATAGCGCTTCTGCTTCGTTACTTGGAGACTCCTCAATACCTGCGTAAAAGTCTCTTTAGACTGGAGCCGAACCTGCAGTACGCTGGAATTCTGCCGCCCCTACGCACCCCTAATCATCCTGTAAGCGGCAAAACACGAGATTTGAAGGCTGGAATGTACCGTGAGGGCTTGGTGCAGTCCAAAGTTAAGGATGGGTTGCTTGTGGACATAGGTATTGAGCAACCTGCGATTTTGAGGGAGACACAGTTTGCCGTGGGCGAGCGTTTGACTCTTCAGGTTGTTAACGTGGGCGAACGCGTTGAAGCGCAGACGGTAAGCCGCGACGATGTTGATGTATATTGGGGTTTCAGGGTTCAAGTGGAGCGCAAGCCGTTTGGGCAGATGGTTTCAGGCGGGGGCTTTGACCTAAAGATTGCCACGGCAAAACTCGGCGAAAACTTCAAAAATGTTGCGGACAGAATCGGCGAGAAATGGAGCCGCGCCCAGCATATTTTGGTTGCGTTTGGAGCGCCATCACGAGGCTTGCATGAGATCGCAAAAGATGAGGGCGCCAGACTTGAGCGAATCGTTGATTTCGTCGTAAATACCATACCTGCCCAAGGCACGGCAACTGTTCGAACTGAAGAAGCTCTAATGGCTTCACTGGCAATTTTCAACGAACATTTTAGCTATTGAAATCCCCAAAACTAAACTTCAGATAGCCCGTTTTTCTTTAGACCTTGTTCTCTTTTAGTTGCCTGTATCGGAAGCAAAACGTCAGGTGGTCGTTTACTAAACCGGCGGCCTGCATGAAAGCGTAGCATATTGTAGGTCCAACAAACTTGAAACCCCTCTTCTTTAGGTCTTGGCTCATTGCTCTCGACTCATCTGTTTCCGCAGGCACTTCTGCAAAGCTCTTGAAAGCGTTTTGGATTGTTTTTCCGCCTACGAAACGCCAGATGTAAGCATCGAAGCTGCCGAATTCCTTTTGTAGCAAGAGGAATTTTTCGGCATTGTTTATGGCGGCTTTGATTTTTAGTTGATTACGAACGATGTTGGATGTCGTCATCAGGCGTTCAACATTAGCGGCTGTGTATTTTGCGATTTTTTGTGGGTCAAAGTTGTCGAAAGCTCTTCTGAAGTTGTCTCTTCGCTGAAGTATAAGCAGCCAGGTTAGGCCTGCTTGAAAACCGTCGAGGACTAAATATTCAAAGAGTTTGTTGTCGTTATGTACTGGGAAGCCCCATTCCTCATCATGATATTTAATGTAAAGAGGATCGGTTGTTTCCCAACATCTTCTCAGCGTTGAATCCATAAGAGTGGATTATCAGGTTGTGGTTCTTAAGTTTAATCCAGATCTAATCGCGGTAACAGTCGGATGCTTTTTCATCCTTTTGGCTAAACAAATAAATGCGGCGCTTACTATTTGCTCCATCTATGCCCTCTCTTGACCTCGCAATGCCCATTGCACTGCTAGTTGTAGTTACCGTTGCCATGCTGCTTAACAAGCGTGTTTCTGGCAAGCTGCAGTCAACTATTGAAGAAAAAGAGTTGAAGACAAGAGATGTGATCTTACTTATTGTCTTCATGGCAATCATCATTTCAGCAATAGCAGTAACAGCAACGTATGACCCTGGCGCAGTCTTCGAAAACATCCTCTTAATCTTTTTCCTGTCAGCCTACACCATGCTGCTATTCACGATTTCCTACGTCTTTTCCAGTCTCCCAAAGATCAGAGCCCAGTTGTTTTCAGTCGGCTTCGCTGTTGCAAGCGTAGCGGCTGGCGTTGTTTGCCTTTTAGCTCCATTTCATGATGGATATACAATCTACCGTGCAGTTGCATTTTTCAGTTTGGCTGGTTTCTGCTTTGCAGTTTCAGTTTATGCTGGGAAAGATAAGTCGCTTAAGGAGCGGTGGTATGTGGCTGTTCAGCCTCCAGCAATATTTGTGATGCTGTTTGTGTTCTTCAACTTCATCAATAACGCCGGAACAAGGGCGGTTTGGGCGCCGTATCTTATGGATGTTTTCGGGTTAACCTTTGCAATTTTAATAATTCTTTATCTTAGCTCGCTTTTCAGTTGGAAAACCGTCGGGCTCTTCGCAGTTCTCCTAACAGCCATGGATGTGATTCTGGTCATCGGGACACCAGCGATGGTTACAGCGGCAACTTCCTTTACTTCACTCGGACTTCCAGTGTTGGTATGGCTGCCCAATATTCCCCTTATGACTCAGGCAGGCGCCTACTTATTCAGGGGCCTCGGACTAGGCGACTTCTTCTTCGCAGGAGTACTGATCGTTCAAACACTCAACAAATTCGGCAGAAAGACCGCCCTTACAGCTGCCTTGGCAATCGCTGTAGCATTCGGAATTTGGGAAGCATACTTAGGTGACATAATCAACGGTTTGAAACCTATTCTTGGACGAGACATCGGCGGGTTCCCTGGAACTGTTATGATAATCAGCGGTTGGGCACCCATCATCGGGTGGAAACTTCTCAGCGAACGCAGAAAGAACGCGAAAATGCCAATTGTTAATATGCCCTCGAAAGCTTCCGAAGAACCAAGCAACTTGCCGATACAATAACTTCTTCTGGCCTTAAGAATCCTAACACTTGGCTTGATTAGACATGCAATCGTTGTTTGTTGAACTTATTGTTTAAATCTTCTCGCATTTTAGTTATGCGAGCGTACAATACATCCTGTTCAGACCCATTACTCTGTATTCACCAAAAAAATTGTGGGTTTAAATTGTAAAAATTAGTATTTCGCATCTAGTTGTTTTTGGAGCTCTTTTATTTTTCGTTGTCTAGTTATGCTGCCTGCTCTTACCGCCAGAAAGACCCCTGATCCCGCTGCTGCAATTATAATCACGAGTATGATGATTGTTTCCGTTATCTGCGAACTGTTGATTTCACTAACGCTGCCAGTTACAATGTTTACTTTCATTGTTAACGCTTGACCTGTGTAGTCGATTGTTGCGTTTGTTGCTGGGTACCCTTCTTTGACAAATTTGAAGTTATATTCTCCCGTTATTGCGTTTTTGAAGGTGACGTACCCTGATGAGTTTGTAACGTCGATTAATGCAGCCATTCCCGCAGGTTGGCTTGTTGAGGAAACCAAGGTGTTGCTTAGTGGTTGATTGTTTGCATCTTCAACTAGCCAAGTTATTGACCCTGTACTATTGGCTGTGGCTGTCGGGGTTAGGGTTGGAGTTGGCGTAATGGTTGGTGTTGGCGTCGGAGTTGCGGTAGCGTTGGGTGTTGGAGTGGGCGTCTGCGTGGGAGTGGGTGTTGGTGTTTGTGAAGGTGTTGGGGTTTGTGTTGGCGTTGGAGTTGGCGTAACAGCCGCCAAAACTGCAAGTTGCTCGGTGGCTTGGCCGCTAAAGTATCCGGTCTTGGCAACGTTCGCTGTAATAGCGCAATTTGATGCAGTGACCAAGTTTGGCGCTGTGAATGTTGATTGGTAGGTTCCATTTCCAAAGTCTGTTGTGGTGCTGAATGTACCGCCGTTGTTTGATGAGAAGCTTACTGTTGCTCCGGATATTGGGATGCCATTGGCGATTACTTGAGCTGTAATTGATGCGTAACCTGCACTGGCAACAGTTTGCGGGGTCGCTGTTTCTGTTATTTGCAGAGTAGGGTGGTCAATAAGATAGGTTGTTACTGTGCCTTGACCAGTAGTGTATCCTGCAGCTTGGGCTGTGATGGGGATTGACCCAGGAGCGTTAGTCACCGTTAAGATTGCTGTGGCTTGCGTATTGCCCGAGGGAATTGTCACTGTTGAACTGACTGTTCCTATCGTTGGGTTTTGTGAAAACAGATTGACACTTACGTCCTCTTCAAGGTTTTTTGCGGG
Organism: Candidatus Bathyarchaeota archaeon; assembly: GCA_963827165.1. GTDB lineage: Archaea > Thermoproteota > Bathyarchaeia > Bathyarchaeales > Bathycorpusculaceae > Bathycorpusculum. Next base: position 13,796 of record CAWGZR010000002.1, read on the forward strand.
TAGCCCTTGTGAGTCTTGAAGCTGCACAATAACAGCGGAATATGCTGCGTTATCGGCTGGAAGTGATGATGGTGCAACGTAGACAGCTAACTTTGGCGGAATAAACTCTACTGTGCTTATTGACTGTGAGTCCGAACTCCAATCTGTTGCTGCTGCAACAATGGTTGTTGATCCAGCTGTATACGTAGAGTTGAAAGTGGCTACTGAGTAAGTTTGACCTGGTTCAATTTCTAAAGTCGAACCAATGTGCCCTATGTTTGTATCGGTTGAAATCAAATTGATGCCGACTACTGCAGACTCGCTTGCGATGTTTCCTGAACTATCCTGAAGTTCAACTGCAACTTGTGGATATGAGTTGTCGTCTGCCAGAATTGGGTTTGGTCCCACGAAGATCTTAAGATGTTTAGGACTAACTGGATTGATTGTTACACTTTTTGTTGTAATTGTCATCTGTCTAGATGCATATCCGTTTGCCAAAGTTGTGATGGTTGCGGCTCCTGGTGAGGTAGTTGTGAGGAAATTGGCTATTGCGTAAGTTTGCCCATATGGTATATTCACTGTAGGGTCAACAGTGCCAACACTGCTGTCCGAGCAGGATAATGTAACGGTTACGCCATTTGGTGGTGCTCTTTGAGGTGATCCAGTTGAATCTTGTAATTGGATCATTATGGCTGGGTAGGTTCCTCCATCGGCCGGTAAGATTGATGGAAATCCGTATATTGCTGTAGCCGACGGCAGTGGCGTGACTGTTGTTATGGTTGCTTGCTCCGTTGCGTAGCCTGTTGCGGAAACTGAGATTGTTGTGGTTCCTGGAGTTAGTGTTGTGTAAAAGTTTGCTGATGCGTAGGTTGCGTTTTTGAGTATAGTGATTGTCGGGTCTACTGTTCCAACATTGGTCAAAGAGGACGATAGGCTTATAGTTGTATCTTGTAAGGCCCTAAAGGGTTGCCCGCTGGAATCGAGCAACTGAACGAAAACGCAGTTGTAAACATTGTTGTCAGCAAGCACGCTGGTTGGTGCAACATAAACATTAAGGACGGGATTACTTGCTGCAGCATGAGCAACGCTATTTAGGTTGAATGCTACAAACGCTGAAACTAATAAGACGAAAACGATTGTTAAAGCTGCTACTTTCTTGGACATTTTCTTCATTCTTCCTTTAATTCTTCAATAGAGCCAGTTTTGTCTTCATTATCCTCTTTAGGTAACAAGTTTAGCACTCCAGTGTTTGCTTCCTGGCAAAGCGTACATGTAATATTTGATAATTCAATATGATAATGCCTAGCCGATTCTGCGCATTGCTTTATTCGGCATTCACTAACTATCGGTATTTTGTTTTTCGCTTCATCGCGCAAAATGAAGAGGGCGCACTGTCCATTTACGGCAAACTGACAATTGGCTTTCTTTAACTCTCCAAAAAAAGTTGCGTTTGATAGTATCTCAACTAATGTCAAGACTTCTTGAGTCTTCTGTTCTTCGAGTTGGTCTATCCGCAAATGGAGTTCCTCTATTTGATTACCCATTTGTTATTTTTCTTCCAAGCGTTAATTACCGAAGTTGTCTTATATACTGCGAAAGGAATTTGGGATCGTGCGGGAGCGATTACGATTTTTTCAAAAACAATTAGATTTGTTTTGTTACAGTCAAGGCAAGAATAGCTGGCATGGAAGTTTTTGAAGATCCTTTCAGCTTTCTAATTCTCGCTTCATTTGTATACACGGTTCTAGCCGATATGTGGAATATTTCACCTATTTTTTCTTTCGAAATTTTTACTTTGTTGCTTTTGCAGGTATTGTAGAATGCGCCTGCTGCAAGACCAATTGGGTTTCCGCCCGATCTTTTTATTTTGCACAAAATTTCATCGGTTTTGAGAATTAGTTCTTTGTTTTCGGATATTTTGCCGGCATATTCATGTAGGTAGTCGCTGGCTGTTTTTCTTTGGATTCTTAGCGGTTTTTTCTCGGCGTTTAAAGTTTTGTTGAGCAGCCACGTTTGCTTCATGACGGTTTTGCTGTCGAGGCTTAGCTGTTGGCTTATTTCTTTTATTGGCCGCATCTTGTTGTATTCTTTTAGTGTCAAGTGCATTAGGGCTGCTATTGTTGCTCGCTTGTTTTTTGAAAGTTTCTGTGATTTGGCTAATGCGTGGTTATGGTTTCTTATTGTGCGAGCTGCTTCTTCTCGGTATGGGTAATTAGGAATGTTTAGTTGGCAGGAGACTGCTCTTAATGTGGTTAGCCACTCTTTGAGTGTTTCTGAGTCTTCTTCATCCCAGTTTGAGTACCATGTCGGAGTCCACTGAGCAAAGCCCTTTACAATCGGCGTTTGATCTAAGACTAGTCCGCATCTGCTGCAGATTTTTTCTCCGTCTGGACCTTGTGGGAAGATTAATGCGCTGTTACATGTGTGGCTGTTCAGATTTTTCACCAATTGTTGCTTCTTTTTGATTCATCTAATTGAAATCCTATTGAATCATAACTCAAAGTGCTATTATTTGTTGCGAATAGTGTATTAATATCGGAAATTTATATTCTGAATTATATATTTTGAAATAAATATGCGGAGAATTTGTTTCCAGAAAGAACCAGTACCAAAAAATATCGAAAAAAGATGCAAATTTGAATTTTTGTTTTCCATGAGCGCGAAATCTTTGCGATCAGGGTTGAACTCAAAATGAAATGAATGAATATGATGCCGAGTTTGAGAAGACACCCTGTTCTTGGCAGCATCAGCATTCAACGGGAACTATTTGTCGACAGATCTATGCGATAACTATCAAACCTAATACACGGGACGAAATTCGAAACGCAGTTTATAAGGGAACTTCTTGAAGGGAATGTCAAATGGAAAGTTCAGCAGGGAGGTGTTTGATAAAAAAATGAATTTCAAAAGAATGATGAAAAACTCGAAAGCTATTTCACCAATTTTCGCTACCCTTATTCTTATTGCGATTGCAGTTATTGCCGGTGTGGTGGTTTACATGTTTACAAGCGGAACCTTAGCAACCATGACAGCGGAGGAACAGCAGGACAAGAAAAAGTTACCGTGCAAGCAGCAAGCATTGTCGTTAACGACTTAAAGGTCTTACAAATAAAGTTTATCTTGAGCAAACAGGGCGGTCCAGCTGCAACTGTGAACAGCTTAATAATTAAAGACACTTCAGGAAATACTGTCGGTGTTATATCGGGCACAAACGCTTTTGGTAATGGCGTTAGTACCGTAGCCTTGACTTCTGGAATGCTGACTACTTCACTAGTACCACTCCAACAACGGGTCTAACTGTAGGCAGTTCATACACAATTACTGTAACAACTGCAGCAGGCGGTAGTTTCGTTTCACCATCAGTCGTAGCAACTTCATCTTAAATCAATGGGTTTTTCCACCCATAGCCTTTCTATTTTTACTTTACAGGAAAACATCCGCTGTTAAAAATAGTTAATTTTTCTAATTAAAATAAATTAAATTCAACTAATGCATAGTCGAAAGGATGCGTAAAAAAGTAACAGAGAATATTTAAAAAAAATGGTCCCCAATGGTTTTGGCTCCTCGGTCTGATTTTTTTTCTCCTTTCAAAGTTTGTCATGTTCCAGACGTAGCAAAGTATTTCAATGTGCTCTGAGAAATATGCCGCTATTTTAGGGCAGGCTATATCGAAGAAGGCCGTACACATTTTTGCTATTCATTAACTTTTTTGGAAATGGCAAGTTTTTGTTTTCTATAAACATCTTTATTCGTGATATATACTGGCGTGAAACACGGTATATAAGGGAACTTCTTGAAGGGAATGTCAAATGGAAAGTTCATCAGGGAGGTGTTTGATAAAAAATGAATTTCAAAAGAATGATGAAAAATTCGAAAGCTATTTCACCAATTTTCGCTACCCTTATTCTTATTGCGATTGCAGTTATTGCTGGTGTGGTGGTTTACATGTTTACAAGCGGAACCTTGGCAACCATGACTAGCGGAGGAACAGCAGGACAAGAAAAAGTTACCGTGCAAGCAGCAAGCATATCTGCCGGCGGTAAAACAACAGTGTATCTTGAGCAGACAGGTGGCCCAGCGGCAACCGTGAACAGCATAATAATTAAAGAACTTCAGGAACCACAGTCGGTGTTATATCCGTGCACTGGTAGTTTAGCTCGCGAATGGTGGAACCGCAGGAAGCACCGTGGCCTTAACTTCAGGAACAATGTTCACTATTGTTGGTACCACTCCATCAGGATTAGTTGCTGGCAGTTCATACTCAGTCACTGTTACCACTGCAGCGGGAGGAAGTTTCGTTTCATCCCAAGTAGTAGCAGTTACTTAAACCCTTTGGGCTTTTTTCCCAATATTCCATTTTCTAACTTCAGCAAACATATTTTTTGGTCATTGTTTGTCAATTTTCCCTTCTGAAACAGGTCAATTTAACTATTGTCTCCAAAGAGACCAATGGTAAATAAAAACACTGCTAACATTTTTGCGGAACTAACCAAAATATCCCTGTGAAAGAATTAGAATCGAAAAATGGTAAGTCGAACCACTTAAGCAATAGGTTTTCAGCGAGCCATTGATATTTAGAATAGGTCAAAATGTTTTTGATTCGTGTATTCCCTTAAGTTACTAAACTTATCGCAAAAAGAAATTCCTATGAATTGACTGCTGCAAGTTTGAAGCTTGGATAGTGAATTTCGAAATAAAAAAAGGAACGTCGTCTGGTGTCAAATTGATCGTCAAGTGCATGAGGATAATTTCCATTTCTAAAAAAACCTACTTTATTAATGAACTGTCGGAATGAACTGGCAGAAAGCGGTAGAATGCTGAGTACAGATCGAGAGTTGTCTGTGAAAACAGGGAATGAATTTCGAGTTTCCATTGTTTCTCTTAGGGTTAAGTCTATCTCAAGCTTGGCCTATCCAAAAATTAACCGGTGAGGAGTCAACAAATGGTTAAACGCAAACATAACTTTAGGCCCTTTGGTAGGCGTGCTCTTAGTCCAATATTTGCCACAATGTTGTTAGCCGCAATCGTAATTGTTTTTGGCTCAGTCGCTTACTATTTTTCAAGCAATCTTACATCCACAGTAACAAACAATTATGCTAGCACCATGTCGAATAGTCAGCAAGCGGTTGCGGAGAGAGTGGGATTCGAATATGTGCAGCACAGTTCTTCGTCATTAACTGTTTACATAATTAATTGCGGAAGCTCCAATAACATACAAATCGACTCCGTGTTCATCTATGATTCAAACAATAACATTCAGGGAGATTATTCTGGTTCGCCAAGTCCAATTTCATATTTGTATCTATAGGCGGGAATGGCGCCTTAATCAACGGGAACGGTAAAAGCCTTAACGTCGGACAGGAAGCATACTTTACCGTCACGTTAACTGGTTCCTCTCTAAACACTGGTTCTTCATACATTATTCACCTTGTAACTAAAAGCGGGAGCAGTTTCAATTATGATTTCACGGCGTGATTTTGGAAGGAACAGAAAAGGCATCGGCACAGTTTTCGGAATGGTATTTTTCATACTTATAGTCATGATTGTAATTGCAAGCCTTATGGTGATTCTAAACCAGAATACCGGTCTAGAACAAACCACAATCCAAGCAAAGCAGTTGGATTTGGATCGCTATACAGAACTTGAAACCGTATCAATCAATAACCCTGAAACAGCCGTATTAAATAACGTAGTCTATGTAAGCTGCTCAGTCTCGGACAATGGCACGCTTCCGGTTGAATTGGATCGATTTTGGATTAGAGATGTAAATACAGGGACCGTCAATAATATAGCAGTAACTCCAAGCGTTACCCTGCAACCTGGAGCCAGCACTTATTATTTCAATTACCTTTCCATTGCTGGTTCATCGTATTCTGACCAGTTTATAATTTGGTTTGTTACAGCAAGAGGAAACAGCATCTCAGACTATCCAAATATTAACAAATTTAATGGTATAATGTTAAGTGGATCATTCCCGGGAGTGGCTGACATGAACTCTACTTACCAAACTAACTCTACCCCCATGCAGTTGTCTCTTGTAACAACTCAACCTAATCAACTGATTTATGTAGTTGTATCTTATGACGATGGCAATACATTGTACACTCCTACCTCATCACCCAGCTTGACCTGGGCTTTGAGGGATGCGTCACAAACTACAGCCACCGCTCCATATTCGGGGGATAGTATTTTGAAAACCTTCTATGCTATTGATTCTTCAGTCGGTCTAGTAACGATCAGCATCCACTCAACTGCCGATGAATTAAGCGATTATTATTGTTCAGCACTAGCATTCGCAATTAGCAATGTAAACACTACTTCTCCATTTGATGGTCCACCACTAGGTCAAGGGCCACAAACCTCCATAGGTGAATCTACTACGGTGCAAGATACAATCACTACTCATTACGCAAATGATATGATAATAGGTGCCCTGGGAATCGACAATCTTAACCCTTCAATAACGCCGGGCGCAGGTTTCGCTCAAATTATGCCGGTGCAGAGTTCATACGGTGCCTCGGGAGAAGATAACGCTATGCCTAGATCCGTGTGGAGCGAATGGGCAATAATGAAGACACCTGTGAAAAACTTATCAGTAAATTGCTCTTTTACGTCATCGGAAAATTGGGCTGTAATTCTTGATGCTGTGAGATTGGTTGTGGTAGCTCCCCCCTCTCCAGTGGTTCTTTCCCCTACTATTGGTACAACTGGCCAGGTAGTTACTGTTTCAGGAACAGGTTTTGCGGCCAACTCTCAGCTTCAAGCTCTGTTTGATGCCACACCAATTCCTTTCAGCTTCACCACCGACGCCTCAGGCAATATCCCATCTGGCGCCACCTTTACTGTCCCGCAAGGTGTGACACCTGGTTCTCACTTAGTCACCATCTACGACGGCAAGTACAATTATGGAAATGCCACTTTCACAGTCGTACCTTCAATCACAATAGTCAGCCCAGTGAGCGCAGCGGGCGTCGCTGGTTCAACTGTGACCATCTCAGGTTCCGCCTTTGCAGCTAATTCAACTTTGACTGCAACATTTGGCGGCGCCCCCGTAACAATAAGCGGGGTTAGCAGCACTAATTCCACCGGCCAATTTGTAAATGCGACCTTCACCGTTCCTTCACAGACAGGCGGCAGTCAAAACCATAACATTTTCCGATTCCGCAATTCCAGCCCAAAACACTGCATCCATCACTTTTACCCTTAATCCAACAATCTCCATAAGCTCATCGACTGGCACTGTAGGATCAACAATCACAGTGTCGGGATCCAACTTTGCTGCCAGCTCAAAAATAACTGTGAAGTACGACGGGACAACATTGACGACGAGTCCTGCAACAATAACAACTTCCGGTTCAGGTGCCATCCCTTCAGGCGTAACATTTACTATTCCTGCTTCAACAGCGGGCAATCATGCAATTACAGTTACAGATGCAAGCTCGAACGTTGGCTCTGCCTTTTACACCGTGACTCCAACAATTACCCTGAACCCAACAAGTGGCAACGTTGGCACATCAATTCTTGTTTCAGGAACAGGATTTGCAGGCTCATCAACAATTACAATAACCTATGATGGAGCTGTACAAATTTATTCAACTTCTAACAGCGTCGGCTCATTTAGTGCGTCATTTGCTGCTCCAGCTTCAAGTTCAGGTGTTCACACCATACAGACAACGGATGGAACCAACACTGGCGCTGCCACTTTTACCATAACGTCGCTCATCGTTTTGAATCCATCTTCAGGCATAGTTAGCTCGACCGTATCCGTTTCAGGTTCAGGCTTCACTGCTAATGCTCAAGTAACCATGACCTTCGGTGGTTCAGCGATTGCTACAACACCCACGCCAGTTACAACGGGAAGCACCGGCTCTTTCAGTGCATCCTTTATTGTTCCCGCAGGTTCTATAACGGGTTCTATAGCAGGGGCAAAAACAATTCAGGCAAATGACGGCACAAACACGGCTTCTGCCGTATTCACTGTAATTCCAGCAGTCACCGTTAACCCAACAAGCGAAAACGTCGGCTCAACAATCACCGTTTCGGGAACAGGTTACGCCTCCTTAAGCCAAATGACAATTAAGTATGATGGGACAACTCAAACAACTTTGCCCGGAACAGTCACTTCAACCAACTACGGCGCATTCAGTTGCACCTTCTTAGCGCCAGCTTCAGTCGCTGGGCTTCATACGGTATCCGCAACCGACGCCAGTACAAACACCGCGGCCGTCACATGCACTATTGTACCATCAATCACTCTTAACCCAACTTCTGGAGGTTACGGTTCAACTGATTACTATTTCGGGAGGCGGATTCGCTGCTTCCAAAATCTATCACTGCCACCTTCAACGGATGCTCCTGTCACTCTAAGCGGCACAACAACTACAGGCGCCACCGGATCATTCACTGGCGCAACCTTCACTGTTCCAATCTCAACAATAGGCGCACAGACCATTGTCGTCACTGACGCAAACTCGAACTCCGCATCCACCATCTTCACCGCAACTCCCGCAATTATCCTTCCTGCTCTCGGCGAATCAGGCACATCTATCTCTGTTACAGGCTATGCATTTGCGCCCAACTCAGCCTTAAAAGCAACCTTCAATGGATCTCCCCTTACCCTTACCGGCACAACAACCACGAGCGCCACAGGCTCTTTCAGTGGCTCAACCTTCATTGTTCCAACCATCTCGACGGGCCCAGAAACAGTTGTATTCTCCGACTCTGCAACCCCAACTCCAAACACAGCCCAAGCCACCTTCACGGTTACAGTAGCGATAACAATAACCTCAAGTCAAGCTGGCGCAGGCTATATCCAAGTTGACGGCGTCGCTGTTACAACCCCCATCATCTTCCACTGGCTAACGGGCAACTCACATACAATATCAGCCCAATCTCCAGTGTCAGGCGGGACAGGCAAACAATATGTCTACACGAGCTGGAGCGATACTGGAGCACAAAGCCACACCTATGCAGTACCAAGCTCATCTGCAACTGTTACAGCTAGCTACAAAACACAATATCTACAAACATTTGCTGGTTCTGGTCTTGCTGGTGATGCTACTGGGAACTTGGTTACTTTCACGGTTAGTGGTGGTTCGTATTCTGGTGCTACTAGTCCAATTGGCATTTCTGGCGGTTCGATTTGGGTTGATAATGGTGCAACTGTCACCTATGCCTTTGTTAATCCTGTTACGAGCAGTGTAACTGGAAAGCAGTATCGGCTTAACAGTGTTACCGGTTCAGCTTCCCCAATTACGGTTTCAGGTGCTAACACGTTAACAGGCAACTATGTGGTTCAATGGCAGGTAACATTTGCTTCTTCCGGAAGTGGAACAACAAATCCCTCGGGAACTAATGTTTGGGAAAATACAGGATCACTCTCGATATCTGCAACCCCAGGCACAAACTATCATTTCTCCTCTTGGAGCGCTACAACAGGAATAACAATTACGAGCTCAACATCTGCTTCGACAACAGCTACCATAGGCGCTTCTGGCACAATCACCGCAAACTTTGGGTTGAATCCTGCAATAGATGGTTCAGGAACAGGATCCGCCACTAGCGGAACCACATTCACAATATCTGCTTTCAGTACTTCAAATACTAACGATTTGATATATGTCTCAGTGACAAGTTACAACAGATATGTTAGCAGCATTTCAGGAACCGGCGGCCTAACCTTTGCATGTAGACAAAGTGCTGGCAATACTCTTACCTGGTCATATTCAAGCAACAATTACTACATTAGTACCTGGTACGTAGTCAAGCCTTCAACAGGATCAATAACAATAACTGTTACAATGTCCGGCTCTATAACCAGTGCAGCAGCAGTGGCATATGGTATCAGCAACGTTAACACGGTCTCTCCTTTCGACGGTGCCTACGCCACCGGTACTGGTACTGGAACATCAGCAACTGCTGCCAAAACTACCTCTAATCCAAATGACATGATCATCGGCGCAGCAGGCGTTTCTAGTGGCACAAGTTCGTCCCCTGCACTCACTGTAGGCTCAGGTTTTACATCCGTTAACACGGCAACGCAGAACTCAGGAAGCTACCGCGTTGAGACCTCGGCTGAGTACCAGATATTGACTGCACCGCAAACCAACTTTGCGGTAGGCTACACATGGAGCGGTTCATATGGTTGGACAATGGTCGCCGACGCGATACAACCAGCCTCATAGTCGCGAGTTTGTAGCTTACACGGTTTATATGGACTCTTAAGGAATGAAATCTTGGAGACGCTAATTTGAAGCTTTGGAAACCAAAGGGTAAGCAGGAGCAGCAGCAAAAAACAGTGGATAGTTCCTCAGTTATAGATGAGGATATCCCTGGCCCAACCGTAGAGGCTTCAACAGAAACTTCTGGGGTATCAGACGTCTCAGAATCATATAAGGAACATTATCCTCTCTTAATTCCATTCTCTTATGCGGCTATAGTTGAAAGCGCGAGAAACGATGTAAAATACTCGGTTTTGGAACCAACATTAACTGAATCAGACAAGCAGTCTTTGGCTGAGCTGAAAAACATTCTTTGGGACGAGCTTACCGTTAATATAAAGAATCTAAAGGATCCTCAGGCAGCAGAAGATTTCTTAAAGTTTAAAGTTTTAGAAACAGCTGTGAAATATCACATCAGCTTGGACAGCAAAACATTAGGCAAATATCAGTATTTTGTTGTCAGAGATTTTTTGGGCTACGGAAAAATTGATGGCATAATGCGAGATGAGAACATTGAAGACGTCTCATGCGATGGCATTAATTCTCCAGTATTCGTTTGGCATCGCAAATACGAATCAATACCGTCAAACATAGTTTTTGAAACGTCACAAGAACTGGAAAACTTTGTTTTCAAACTCGCCTATCTATGTGGCAGGCACATTTCCATTGCGCAGCCAATCCTTGATGGAACGTTAAATAATGGTAGTCGAGCCCAAGTAACTTACGGAACAGAAGTCACCCCTAAGGGCAGCACCTTTACAATAAGGAAATTCAAAAAGAGCCCACTCACCATCACAGACCTAATAATTTACAAGGCACTATCAACAGAAATTGCAGCTTATTACTGGTTCATAATAGAAAACAGGCACTCAGTTATGATTGGCGGAGACATTGGTGGAGGAAAAACCTCGATGCTAAACGCCATCAGTCTATTCATTAGACCAACACTAAAGATAGTCAGTATAGAGGACACACAGGAAATACGTCTACCTCACCAAAACTGGGAAATGATGGTAACCAGGCAAGGCTTAGGCACCGGCGCAGGGGCAGTTGGAGAAGCTGGAATCGGCAGTATAAGCATGTTTGACCTACTTCGAGCAGCACTTAGGCAAAGACCTGACTTTATCATAGTGGGTGAAATTCGAGGTGAAGAAGCTTACGCATTATTCCAAGCCATGGCGACGGGACACTTAGGCTTAACCACCATACACGCTGAGCATGTCCAAGGAGTCTTGCACCGACTAACAACTAAACCCATGAACATTCCGCACACTCAAGTCGAAAACTTGAATGCAATTTCAATCGTTCGAAGACTTGTCGTAAACAACGTTTCTTTAAGACGAACCATAAGCGTTTCAGAAATGGTCGGTTGGAATAAAGAAAAACAGGATTTTGAAATTCAAGATATATTCAAGTGGGATGCCGAAAAAGACATTTACGTAAAAGTTGGCAGGAGCCCACTTTTAGATAAAATAGCTGCCCAATGGGGGTATTCACCGGATGAAATTGATGAGGAGCTAAAGATTAGACAAACTATCCTCGACTACATGATTAGAAAGCATGTGCGATCATACGAAGACGTTTCCAAATTGGTTCTAGATTACTTCTCAAACCCCGAACAGGTATACAGGAAAGCAAAAGTGAGCTAAATAAAATGAAGTTCGAACCTTGGACCTTAGCTTACCAGAAATTTGGGAAAAGATTGGAAAGGATTTATCCTCAATTTCAGGAGCTACATATTCAGCTTAAGAAGGGCGGCGTGCTAATTGCATTTAAGGCATATGTTGCCTTTATGGTGCTGCTTTCGATAGTTGCGTTTGTTGTAGCGCTTGGGGCATCCTTTGTGATTTTGCCTCTTTTGTTGAGGATCCCGTACCTATCTGGAATGAATTTTGTATTTAGTTTGTCAGCTGCATCTGTTGTGGCTTTGGTGACATTAATGGTTATGTATCTTTATCCAGGTATGAAAGCCAGTAACAGAAATGGGCCGATTGACAGAAATTTACCGTACATAGCGAACTTTCTTACTCTCCTCTCAAGTTCAAATGTTCCACCAAGTGTCATTTTTGAATCGGTAGCAAAGATTGATACCCTAAAAGAGGCACGCTTAGAATTCAGCAACATCATTAGAGATATCCAAATCTTTGGTCAGGATTTGCTCACTTCAATTCTAGATAATGCCAAACTAACACCAAATGATCCCCTTCGAGAGCTGCTTATCGGTTACGTGGCTACGGTAAAAACTGGCGGAAATCCAACTGAATACCTCAAAGTTACATCTGGTCAAATAACTCAAGAAAGAATGACTAAATTAGATTCAATGTTAGAATCGCTCTCTGCGATGGCAGAAATATACATCATGCTACTAGTCGCTGCTCCCCTGCTTTTCTCAGTTCTCTTCGTAACGCTAGGCATGATAGGTAGCGGCGCAGTATTCGGCATGAGCATGGGAACCCTTCTTTATCTGATGGTTTACCTTGGAATCCCAATACTTGGCGGAACACTAATTGTGATAATGTCCTCATTGGAGAAGTGACCACAATGAAGATGACCAACAAAACAATAAAACGGATGCAAATAATCTCAGCTATATCAGCAGTCATTTTCTTTGTGGTAGCCCTAGTATTCTATCTCACATCGCCAACTTTAGATTACATGATGGTCATTGCGATTTCGATTGGCGTAGTTCCTCCCAGCATAGGACAAGTAATACACAACAAATGGCGACTAAAAATTGAAAAAGCAATGCCTGAATTCTTAAGAGACCTAGCAACCGCCCAACGAACAGGTATACCCTTACAAATAGCCTTAGAACACGCTTCAAAACGAATGTATGGGCCATTAACTGACGAGCTCAAAATCCTTGTCGCACACATGAGTTGGGGCATGAACTTTAACGAAGCTCTAACAGAATTCGCTAATCGCTTGGAGTTACCTTTAGTCTCAAAAGCAACAGTTCTAATTAACGAAGCCGGAAAACATGGCGGGGACTTATGCGATATTTTCAACTCCACGGCAAAATACCTAGAGAACATGAATTCATGGAGTGAAAAAAGAAGAGTACAAACATTTCCTTACATAGCTATATTCTACTTTTCCGTTTTCATGTTCTTGTTCATCATTATTGTAATTTCAAATATGATGTTTGCTCCTTTAGCTCACACAACCACAGGCACATCTTTCATAAAACCAATCTTAACCCAAGCCCAATCACGAAGATTATTCCTCCATGCTTCACTACTTGAAGCTTTGTTTGGTGGTCTCATAGCCGGAAAAATAAATGAAGACTCTTTTCTAGACGGGCTAAAACATGTGGCGATACTGGCAATTGCTACTGGAATAGCATTTTATCTATTCCTGCCTTAACAAATATTATTTAGTTTACATCGGATAAAGTCAGCAAAAACTGAGGAAGCGCGTATATGAAAAAAAACCTGCTCGGCGATACCAAAATGGAAAGTGATAACGAACAAGCAGCGGTGAGCAAAATGTCGACAGAAAAGCCAGAAGCAGTTTTGACCTTAGGTTTAGATGACAAGATAGAACTTGAAAGAAAGGAAGCATACATTGAACCCAAAACACGCCAACTCCTAAGAGAACTAATTCAATGCGAAGAGAAATATCAAATAATCCCAAAATATAATCCAGGAGTAGGTTTCGTTTATCAAATAACGGAACAAAAAACAAATGCTCCTGAAACCCTCAATATTTCAGAAGACTTCCTGGAGAATCTTGCAAGGCTAGATATACTTCACAAAGAGTTTTATGACTCGGTATCAGTTTGTCCAACTTGTCATTCGCCGATAATAACGCTTCATAATCGGTGTCCCAAATGCAAAAGTCACAATATTGATAAAACAAGCCTAACCGAACATATCCTGTGCGGCTTCATTGATCAAAGAAACAACTATGTTAACAACCGTTGCCCAAAATGCGGAGAGCGCTTGGTAGAAGGGCAATTTAGGAATATGGGCCGCTGGTTCGTTTGTAGAGATTGCAGTGAAAGGTTCGAGGATCCTGAATACGATGTAACCTGCCGAAGCTGCGGTAAAGGTTTCTTAATTAAGGAATCGCAACTAACAGAAATACCAAAGTTTTCTTTAAACCTGAACAGGAAAAAAGAGATAAGACAGAACGTCGCCAGTTTGGAAAGCTTTAGAGAACTCTTGGCAGATTTGGGCTTTAGCGTTGAAATTCCGGGGTTGGCGATGGGTCAAAAGAGTGGAATGCAACACCAATTCAGCCTCATTGCTAAAAAACAAGTCAATGGCCAAGAAATAAATGTAGCTCTTGATCTCGCAGTTAGCGAACCAGAAGTTTCTTCTTCGCCGCTCATTCTCTATATCTACAAAACATCAGAAGTGAAAGTTGATATCCCGATTTTCGTCGCAATGCCTGTTCTAAACGAAACAGCAAAGAAGATTGCTCAGGGTCATGAGATTCTACTCATAGAAGGATCACCTGACGAAAAAGAAGTAATAGAGAATATAAAATCTGAAATTGAATCGCGAATCGACGCGAAATTAGTTGAACCAGGGATAAAGGAAAAACCGAAAAACAACGATGGACCGAGAAACTCGTTTATGGGTAAATTCGGGAAAATAGCTGATTTTGGAAAAAAATCAAAGAACTAGATTCTTTTGACTCTCTAGTTAGTTAATTAAAAATTCATCCGGAGGGCAAAAGATCTCTTAACTAAATTGTGTTTTTTGTCGCTATTCAAGAGTGCGCTTGATAATATATAGGACTTTTTGACCCACTCTGTTTTCAGATTCTTTTTGTGCAATTGAAAATAAAACGATTTAAAATGGAAAATCGCAGAAAATCAAGCACGTCAGAAATTTTTGCGGGATCCTGCGTTTATTGAAGTGTTTTTAGTGACAGAGAGCTTCGTAATTTTTGCGGGCTTTTTCAACGAATTCGTCAAACGATGTTTCCATTATGATCCATTCTGAAAGTGATCCCTCACATTCAGTCCATCTCACACTTGCTTGCACTTTCGAATTGAGATTTTTCATAAATTTGCGTTCAAGACGGCATGCGCCCAAGCCAAAGATTTTGTGAATTATACCAGAGAACTCCCCGATTCTTTTAGGGATATCATTCTTGTGTATGTTGAAATCTACTTCCAAGCGCTGATAAAGGGCGTTCTTAACCGGTTCACCTAACGAGGTCAATGCTTCATCAATTGATTGAACCAAGAAAACATCGAATTGCTCCTGCCTTGAGCTCTCAGAATTCACACTTAGGTTTTCTAAGCTGGAGTAGACTACTTCCAATCCTTGGGTTTCTGTGAGTGGACCTGCCATCGATTTGCCCTTCTATCACCTTTTAGGCTGCTCTTACAATTATAACCTTGTTAACCACAGATATTGATTTGAAATAACTATGGGTGTCTTATATATAAATATTTAAGATTCAAATTACCCGGGTGCGTAAGCAAAACAACAATACAGTTTAACGTACAAATAAATTATAACTAACAAAATTACAAAAAATAACTAATAAATTGCCAATTATACGCAAATTGTTTGAAAGAGATTTGAACTTGAGCGTGTTTGTCTAGATCATTTAAACAGGTACAATAAAATATTAGAGTTTGCGTTTGACGTTTAAAATTCGATAACGCGAAAAAATTTAGTTGTGGGTAGAAAATCACCCATTAACGGCATGTTTACCCGAATAGGGCGCCTAATCCTTCTAACGCTGCTTCTTCTTTGGCTTTTTCTTCTTCAGCTTTCTTCTTCTTGTCTTCTGGAGCTGCGGCTGCTGGTTTTGCTTCTGAACCTGCTGGAGCTGCAACTGGTGCGGCTGCCATCATTGCTGGTGCGGCTTTAAGTGCCTCATCGATGTTTACTTCGCTAAGGGAAGCTACAAGCGCTTTGACTTGTATTGCGTCGACTTCTATTCCGGCTGCTTTTAGAACGTTTGTTACTGAATCTTCGTTTATTTCTTTTCCTGCCTTGTGAAGGAGCATCGCTGCGTAAATGTTTTCCATACCTTTTCACCTCTTCAACGGACTATTTTAACTTTTCACCTGGTCGCACCAGCCTCTTTATGATGCTGGTCGTTACCTTGAATTGGCAGTTGATTCTGCCATCTGATGCCGTTAGGAAAAAGACCCAATTACTTAAGTACTTTTCGCACATCACTTCACGGTGCCCAAAAGCGGTTTTCATCTGATTACTTTCGAAGAAGAAACGTTGGATGATAGCATTTTAACTCTAAAACTGGTGAAATGTTATAAACCCCCTTGACAGACATCATTTAAAACCGTGAAGCTTTTGCGTTTCAAAAACTCGCTTCCACCTTATTCGCGAAACAGCAAGGTTTTATTAACGATAGTTATCACGGGCCTAATAGTTTTCAACTTTTTTGTTTTGATATCAGCTTACCCTCAAACTTCACAACTGGATGCGGGTGGAATGCTTGCAAAAGATTTTTCGGCATACTATACCGGCGCGTACAGGCTATGGCATAACCCTTCGGGTCTCTATACGCAGGGAATACTAAACGATGGCGAAACAATCATAACGCCTCAACCGCAAGACTACAAATATCTTCCATCTTTCCTGATTCTGGCTTCTCCACTCCAGCTTCTAAGCTACCACCAGGCCTTCGTCGCGTTTGACATTTTTCAATTTGCCCTCCTGCCCCTGATTGCGCTTCTATTGTATCAGCTGCTGCACAAAAAAGGGCTGATTGTGATTGGCGTTGTCTCGGCGATCGTTCTGTTACCCTTTCCTTTGCCACATTGGGGACCCCTTGCCACTTACCTCTGGCAGTGGGCTGATGGACAAGCAAAAGTCTTCGAAACATTCCTTTTCCTACTATCTTTCTACTTTGGGCTAAAAAATAAACCTCTCGCATCGGCGACAACTTTTGCCTTAGCCACTTTTGATCCCCGATTCGGCCTTCTCGCTTTGCCTCTGTTTCTTTACTACAATAAAAACAGCATGGTTTCTGCAGTTAAAGCCGGGTTTGCTGTCCTCGTCATATCAAACCTAATTCTCCTTAATCCTGCAACGGGCTTAGGGTTCTTAGACATGATTTTTAACCGAGGTTTAGGCACCACCTTGTATGCTTACGCTTATATTCCCTTGTTAACACTGATTGCCTTGAACCTCGTTAATTTCAAGGAAATCATCGAAAACTTCTATGCCGTTCTCGAACGGGCAAGACTAAAAAGATCATGCGAAAAACTGTTTGAAGGAAACCCAAAACCACCAACACAATAGAGAAAATCGTCAAAAATTAAACTTTTTTCTTCATTGTTTGCCGGGTCTTTCATAAAACTTATCTTTAAGGCACGTCACATTACGTTGAACTCTTAAGGACTTGGATATTATGGGAAACATAACGGTCGCCGTACTTGGCGCTTTAGGATACGCAGGAAACATCGGTAAAAAGGGAACATCGACAGACATAACATTTTACAATGTTAAGAAGGGCGAAGCAACGGTAACTCTTATCGAGCCTACACGATACCCCGAACGGTTAGCCCCTCTTTTCTACGCTCTTTCCCTCTCGAAAAAAGCCATTGTTGTGGTGGATCAAATAGACGCTACCTTCGGCGAATGCCTGGTCATGCTTCAATGCTCGGACATCAAAAGCGGCTATTTCGTCCTAAGAAACTACATTCCAAAAGAAAAAATCCAGCCGCTCATAAAAGGAACTACTCTTGAAAAATTCGAATTTGTAAGCGACGACTCAAACTTTCTGCGAGAGGCGCTGTTAACTGAAGCTTCGCAGCAAAAAACTACCGAGGTTCCAGCAGGACAGCAGGCGGTGGGAACTGTTCCCGTTGACCACTCCTTCAATGTCAAAGGAGTAGGCGTTGTCGTTCTAGGCGTGGTCGCTTATGGGGTAGTGCAGAAACATGAAGCCCTAAACGTTTTACCCGGCGTAAAGTCGGCGCTGGTTCGTTCGATACAGAAGCATGATGATGAATTTGATGTTGCCTGGGAAGGCGATCGTGTGGGGCTTGCACTTAAGAATATCGAGGTTGAAGATTTGGATCGGGGCGTTGTTTTGACAAATGACCCATCAATTAAGTCATCAGCCAAACTGGAAACGTCGGCGTCCCTCGTGACGTATTGGCAGACGCCCATTAAGCCAGGCATGGTTATGCATGTTGGTCATTGGACCCAGTTCATAACCGCCAAAGTCGAGGCTGCTGTAGATGCAGGCGACTGGCGAAACCCAAAGTTAACTTTGACGCTTGACAAGCCGCTTATTTATCGCCCCAACAGCAAAGCAATACTAATGTACTTAGAAGGCGTAAAACTCCGCGTTGCAGGAAATCTTACGGTACTTTAGCTTGGCTAAATGAGAAATCGGTGAAAACCCTTCTAAAAGAGAAAAAACGTGCTATCGCGGGATGCTTTCTTCCCTATCTAAAGCGATCTTCATTGTTAAGATCAGAATTGTGCAGAAGATGGTTAACGTAGCTACTGTAGTGCTCGGGATTGAATAATCGTAAGCCACCCACATAAGTGAATCCATAGCTGCATTGAAGATTTGGATAAGCAGCACGAACTTTACTATTTTCCACAGGGAATGAAAAGAAACCTGCGTACTCATTGTCCACTACCCCAAAATCCGTTTCGACCCTTTAAAGGACGACAGAGAAGTAATCCTTTGCGTTGTAATAATGCTATGTTGTTGTAGCGTGTTAGCAACAAGTCGCTAAAAAAATGCCGTGGAAACTTTGAGGAGCGTTTTTTCAGAATTGTTCTTATTATTTTCAGAAGGATTATGTATTTAGTTCTTTTTTCTAAGTTTATTCCATATTTTTTCAGTTGGGAAACATGCTTCTAAAAGCCACTTTCCCCCTCAAGGTGCTGAGATTTTTTCTCAATTCAGAATGTCAAATTTGGTCGAATAGTGTCAATTTATGTCAAATCATGTCATTTTATGTCAATTTGCGTCAAATTATGTCAAATAAAGTCTCAACCTGCAACTGATCCAAGCTTCACAACAACAAAGCAACCCAAAACACAAACAAAAAAATTTGCGAAAACAAAATCTCATGCGCCACCAAAGACGCCAGCAAAAAAAGAAAGCTAAACACGTGCCCAACGAAAAGACAAGAAGGATCAAAGTAAATTCTTATTTGCAGCTTTGACGTACCTTTCTGTAGGACTTTGCAATGAGCGATATTGAACTTAGGGTTTCAAAAATCAAGGATGGCACGGTAATTGATCATATTCGTGGCGGTTATGCACTGGATGTTATTAAGATTCTGGGGATAACTGGTAAGGAGAAGCGGGTGATTACGATTGCCATTAACGTTCCAAGCAAACGTTTCGGAGCTAAAGACATCGTTAAGATTGAGGGTAGAGCGATAAACCCGCAGGAAGTTAATCGAATAGCTTTGGTTGCTCCTCACGCATCAATTAACATCGTGCGCAACTATAGAGTCGTTGAAAAAGTTGAAGTCAAGTTGCCCACCGCCATCGAAGGCATAATCAAATGCGTTAACCCATGCTGTGTAAGCAACAGCGACGAACCTGCAGAACCAAAATTCTACGTTAAAAACGAGGAACCCCTAACCCTGAAATGCCACTATTGCGGCGTAACACTGCAACAAGCAGACATATTGCAGCAGCTTTAAACCCCGCTTTTTTGGTTCAATCTTTCCTGAGCGGCATCGAACAGTTTTTTGAAATCGGCCTTATCCCAGAGTTGACCTTGATTTATTCTTGGGCATTCAATGGTGAAGTTGAACTCATGCGTTTTTTTATCTTCGTTGAATTTTAGTTCAAACGGGTAAAACATACAGATCAACGGCCGAATTTGGTAAATGCCACATTGATTGTCCCTCAAGAAGACGCATTTGCCTTCGCCTGATTTTTTCATCTCGTAAATGTAAGGTTTCTTTCCTTCAACCTCGACTGAAAAATCATTTATCGTCTGACCAATTTTAGATGCAATTTTTCCCGCTTCAGCTTTCAAAAGGAGAATGTGCCTCGTTTTCTGCTTTGTATCGCCGCAGCATAAGCCGCATTTGTTGCATTCAAACCGCACTTTGATGGGGTGCGTAAAATCTTCTTTGTCATTCTTTTCGTCTGGTTTGGCTTTCACTTTAAGTCCTAATGTTTTGGTTGTTTTTCCTGATTTCATCAAAGCGCATCAAAACCTCGCCAGAACAAAACAGTTTGATTAAGCTAAACTGGCTTCGCCGATTTGAGCCCTTTTCTTTCGAGAAACGTATTCACTGCATCCATGAGAGCTTCGCAGGCGAACCATCTGTCTTCCCGAGATAGATCGGTCTCTAAGATCTCTATTTTCTTTTGCCAATCTCTCACCTGCTCGGCGATCGGCTGCTTCTTTGCAACGTACTCTTCCCTAATGTTCTTTTGCGATTCACTGAACTTCAACATGGCTAATTCAAGCTCTGTCTCTCGGGCATCGAGGTCCTGACTAGTTGTTATCTCCCTTTCTTCTCTCTGCTTCTTTGAGACGCCTCTGAAAATGCCTGTTTTCATTCGAAGAATATGATCCAAGTCTTCCTTGAGGTTGTCAATGTTGGTGTTGAGTCGTTTGATTTCACGGTTTTTTTGAGTTTTGATTTCCCTCATTTTGAAGGCGTATTCGGTGTTGATTCTTTCAAGGTGGTTCCTGTTGGTTGAAAGGTTTTTGGCTGCGTCGTCGATGAAAGCCTCTTTTCGGCGTCTTTCTTCAAGATCAACCTTGAGGGCTGAAAGTATCTGTGAGCGCTCCTTTAGGAATTCCTCGTCGGCGTTTACATTTGGGTTTAACTCGAACTCGGACAAGATTTCTTCTATGTTTGCCAGCCAACGGTTGAAGTGCTCACTAAAAGGAGAGGAACCGAATTTCTGGGTTCCCAAGACGCCCAGTTCCTTGAGGGTTTTGTCCGAAATCTCTTTCAACGAAGCAACGTGCTTTGCCTCCTGTTTGACGTCAGCAGCCGGAGACCTGCGTTTCCGATCTCTGTCCTTTCCATACGGCGGCTTGTAACCTCGGCGAGCGGCTCGAGGCAACTTTGGCTGCGGCTGGTCCCCCATGAGCAAAACCAAAGAAGAATATTGGCGCTTAATTATAAAACGCTTTACGGTCGAACACCAAAGTCTTTCAGAGAAAGCTAGGTTTTTTGCGTTTCTTCAGTGTTCCTTGCTCGATGTCCTTCGCCGTACTGGAAAGGTCGACCGAGGTTTTTAGCCAGTTTCTTGGCGAAAGCTTCATCCATGTTAATATTGGGACAAGCTAATCTGCTGGCGTCCAAAACATAAAAGATCACGTCAATAAGCTCCTCGGCTATTTTTTCTTCAGGCAAACCCTTTTTCCACGCATCGCTTGCCTCGCCCAGCTCAATGAATGCGAAAAGCAGTTTTTTCGGGATATCCTCGGGCTTGTTGTAGAAACCTTTAGCGATCACTAAGGCTTCAATTTGCCTCTTCATTTCCTCCAAATCCAACGTGATTCCCCAGACGCTTAGAAAAACCGCGGCTCTCTTATTTATACTTGAACCGTTGCCGCGGAGACTTAACGGCTACCCTGTGACTGCTTGTGGACACCCACAAAATCTTATAATCTCCGTGATATTTAGGAAATATTTAGCAAAAGACCGAGTCGTTTGGCGGGTAAATCTGCTGTCATGATATGGCTCTGCTTTCGGATCTGCACTTATGGGGCTTAGGCTCCCAAAATGTGCGCTTCCGAGCATCCTTTTAGGCAGAAGAATAAACTGCCAAACGGCACTTCAATTTAACAGCGATTCTCGTAATCATTTTTTCTTTTAAATGCGAGCGCTATTTTTTGGGGCAAAGAAAAACTGTTGAAAAGGCTTCTTCTTTTAGGTAAGTGTCGGCTGCTTCCATTATGTTCTCGCTTGAAACTGCCTTCAGCTGGGCAATGTACTCTGCTAGCGATTTCTCACTTTTAAATTGAATTTCCATGTAAGCAAGTACATCTGACAACTGTGTCGGGTTATCCAATGCCCGAAGAATATCCGCTAAAATCTGGTTTTTGGCTCTCTCAACTTCATCTAAAGGCACTTTTTCAGTTCGCAGTTTGAACAATTCTTTGAAAATCAAATCCTTAGCTTTAGTAGTATTTTTGCTTTTCACGGCACAATTAATGTTTAAGTAACCCCAATCCACGCCGATGGTGTGATCCGATTGAACATCATACGTGATTGCGTGTTTTTCCCGCAGCTCAATAAATAGTCGGGAACTGGCGCCTCCGCTGAGAATTGCACTGATCAAATCCAATGCGGTTGCATCTTTGTGTTTTGAACAAACTGTTTTCACGCCAGCACATAGATATGTTTGGCTTAACCCCGCTTTCTTCTCGATGACGAGTGGTTTAGGATTAGCCGTTTCAATGGGGAGCGCCTTTTTTGAGGGCGCCTTCTCGGCGGTTTTGGTTTTGAAGTTTTTTAGGACCTTTTCATAAGTTTTTTCGGAGAGATTACCTGTCAGAATCATTATCATGTTTTGCGGGACATAATTCATTTCATGGGCTTTTTTGAGTTGGTCCAAAGTTAAGCTTCTTATGGTTTTTGGGAAGCCTCCAACTGGGCGCTTTATGGGGTGACTCTTAAACAGGCTCTTCAGCAGCAGCTCTTCAACCTTTTCCGTCGGGTCATCGGACGCTTCCGCAAGTTCATTGAGAATTGTTTTGCGTTCCTGGTTGAATTTTTCTTCCTCAAAATTATCGTCAAAAAGCAGCTTTGAAATCACCGTGGAGTCTTCAGCCAATGTTTCCGGAAGAATATTCATTGTAGTCATCATATATTCCCGTTCCGTGTAGAAATCCAAGATTCCACCAGAATTCTCAATGCCGCGAGAGAGGAGAATTCGTTCCGTAGAACCTCCTGCAAGCATGTGCTCAAGGAAATGTGCTGATCCAGCGATTTCTTCAGGCTCTTGATTTGATCCATATTCAACAGCTATGGAAAGCTGCGTAGTATTCGCGTTTTCATGAGGAAAAAGTAGCACTGTCAAACCATTCGAAAGTACGCTTCTGCGCCAAAAAGTCGGAGTTTGCATACTCAAAATCAGCGATCTCCTTCTAAAAAAGTTGATAGCTGCAGAGGCTGCTTTTTTATGTTTACTCGTTTTGTTTTTGTTCGCTTTCTAAGAGGAAGCGATGCAGAAACTATGAAAGATCGGTTCAGCAAAAATAATCAAAATTCTTCTCGTAATATTGAGATTGTTGTTTTGGTCCATTCTGATAATTCGTTAGATCAAGAATCTGCATTTAGAAAATCAAGACAAATGCAAAACAACATGGACAGGCTGAATGCTTCTTCCTTTAGCACCTATCTTTAAAATCTGGTTTTCCCGTTATCTAAACTTGAGGCTGATTGATTGTGGTTGATGCTTGGCGTGAACCTTACCATGTCGTGATTGAAGTTGAGAACAAGCAGTGTAGAATGGTTAAGAAGCTTGCTGGGTTGGGATTTGAGCATCTTAAGGTTGTTGACGTGCGTAGTTCTAGCAGTGGCTGCGTTAGGCATCTGATGGATGTTGGCGAGGAGCAGGCTAGGAGGGTTCCGCATGAACTTGCAACTAAAGGACATGTTGAAGGGAAATCTTCTGTTTGGGTTGAAAGCGAAGGCTGCCAAGTCTGCAACACTATCCTATCACACGACGCTTTCTTGGTCAGCGGCAAAAGCATCCAAGGCAACGTCATCACCTACAGTTTCATGGTGCCAACTTTCGAAGCTTACAAGGGAATAATTTCCGATCTTGAAAAAGCATGCGGCGCCGTGAAGGTTCTTAAAGTTGGTAAGTTCGAGCAGCAAATCGGGGTTTTAACTGAAAATCAGGAGAGGATTTTCTGGCTTGCCCTGAAAAGCGGGTTTTTCGATTATCCCCGCAAAGTTGGCATGGCGGAGCTTGCGGCTAAACTTGAAATTAGTCCCGCGACACTGTCGGAGATTCTGCGAAGGGGAACAAGAAGGCTGCTTGAACATTACTTTAAAAGAGAACTGTAGTCACCGGGTTTTTTTATTCTTTCTTTAGTCTAAATAGTATTTTGAGCGACCGCTGAGTGGGATATTGTTTATTAAGATGGAAAACCATTTTTAGCATAACCCAAAAAGGGTCAGGGTCTTTGTCGGTCGAATTAAGTATACGCTTGATTTGGGCTCGCAATGGCTTTGACGGCTTATCAGTTCGACTTTATATAAGGGTTGAAGAAAGCATTCATGTCAGAAATGGAGGAGTATTGATTGGCTGGATCTAAAAAAAAATTCTTGTAGTTGACGACGACAAATCGATACTTAGAACGTTCACTCGAATTTTACAGAAAAGCGGCTACGAAATCGATGTTGCAGAAACCGGCAAAGAGGCCATTGAAAAAGCTGAAAATCAACATTACGATTTAGCCTTAGTCGACATTAGGCTTCCCGATATGGATGGGACTGACCTACTTGCAAAACTCAAGAAACAACTCCAACATACTGTGAAAATCATGATTACGGGTTTCCCATCGCTCGAGACAGGTGTAAAAGCGCTTGATGAGGGAGCAGACGCATACCTAGTTAAACCCGTTAAACCTCAAGAGTTACTTCTGCTTCTGGAAGAGAAACTGAAAAGCCGTGAAGCACCCTCGGAAATACGTAACTGAAATTCGAAGGTTCACGGTCAACTAATTTTCTCGTTTGAACTTTAAGCGGAAAAACACATTAGTTGTTTTTGTTTTTTTACTCGATGTAGATTGCTGGTTGATTAGGCATCGCCATTGCTGCTCGATGCTTGGGGTCATAGAGTTCCATATCGGTTTCGCAATAGATTGACACTGCAGCTTTGAAGCGTTCTTGAAGGAAGCCCACTGCCCCATCCAAGATTTCCTTTTCAGCTAAACCGTTGATCTTGAGCATGTTAGCTTTCCTCTCAGTAGGCAGCTTAGTTAGCGCCTTAATCATTCTTGGCACTAAACCGGCAATGTCTTTCATGTGAGGTTTTAATTCTTTGTCAGATGCAAACTCCTTCATTAAATCATTCATTTTTGCTTCGCCAAGCAAGCTTTTGTCTACGATTTTGAGGTAAACCTGCATTTTCCAAGTAGTCGCAATGTAGAAACATATGCGTTTGGGCGTTATTTTGGTGGCTTTCAGTATGTTGGTTGTATCTTCGATAATGTCGATTATGAGGTTTTCCTGCTCTTCGGCGGCGACGTCGATTTTTTCTTCGTCACATTCGGGCCATTTTGCTACGCTGACAAAGCAGGTTTCCCCTGTTTTACTCCAAAGTTCCTCACAGATGAAAGGGGCAAAAGGGGCAAGCATTTTAACCCAAACCTTGACCGCTTCCGCTAACTCCATAGCCTCAGCCCTACCTTTCCTCTGTACATACCAGCGGATGTCATTCCAAGTTTCAAAAAGGGCAACCTGGAGAGCAGTGCGGGTTTTAAGTTCCTCAAGGCTTGCTGAGACTTCTTTGATTCTTCTTTGAAGCTTACTTTGCAGCCAACGCTCCATCACTGTGCCTTCTTTATGCTGACCTGAAGCAATTATTGCCGTTGCGAACCCATTGAGAGCTTCAAACTTGGTTTTGAGGTCACTTACGTTTTCTGCCCGCCAATCAGGATCATCCATGCCTTCAGCGCCTAAAAGCAGGGCACATCGGGTTGCATCCGCGCCATATTTTTCCGTAGCGCCTTTCATCGTAATAAAATTACCTTTGCTCTTATGCATCTGTTTGCCCTCAACCATCAGCATGCCGTTTACGCCCATCGCTTTAGGCCAATGTTGGGGAGGAAAAAGGGCTGCATGGTGGAATATACAGAAAGTCAAATGGTTTGGCACTAGCTCTTTTGGCTGAGTTCCTCAAATCAAACGGGTACCAGTAGAGGAATTCGCTTCGCATCGAATCAAGCAAAGAAGCGTTTATCCCGACTTCAGCTTCAAGCTGGGATGCTGTGCCGTTTCCATAGAAAATGTAGTCAAAAACATTGGGGGTCAGAGATTGTGGTTTGATGTTGTTTTGTTTTATATGTTTGTTAATGGTGTAGAACGCCATGTAAACTGTGCTATCACTCAGGGTTTCAATTATCCAACCTTTGCCCCATGGGAGCGGTGTTCCGAACCCTGTTGTTCTGGCGCATGCCCATTCTCTTAGCCAATCAATAACCGTGCAGAACGAGGGTTTAGCTGCCTCCGGGAAGGCAGTCATTTGATCTACTACTTTCTTCGCCAGCGCTTTCCACTGGGGGTCAGAGTAGTTTAGGAACCATTGCTCGCTCAGAATCTTAACGATGCAGGGGGTCATGCAGCGGCAAACCACCTGCTCGGGCAAATCGTACATTTTGTCGGCGACGCCAAGCTTTCGTAATTCAGCGATCAAAACGTCTTTTGCTTCCCGGATCGTTTTCCCAGCGTAGGGTCCACAGTTATCTTTCAAAATCCCTCCGTGAAACTCTTTTTTGTAAAGTTCTTTTGTAGCTTCATCTGCTTTAGGGTCATTCTGGTCTTTAACCCCCATCTTCTGAACGATTTCAACCGCTGGGAACTCGCCGAAGCCTTCAACCTTAATAATTGAAATTGGCTTAATCCGCTTTACAATGGCTGGGTCGACGCCGAATTGGCAGAGAACCTCGGGTTTTTCCTGCAGGTCCTTTAGAGCAAGCCAATCGTATGGTGCATGCGCGGGAACGCTATAGACGATGCCTGTGGCTGTTTTGGGGTTAACAAACCAGCCTGGCAAAATCGGGAATGTTTCCTTTGTGACAGGGTTTTGGAAGGTTTTGCCGATGAGTTCTTTTCCTTTAAATTGACTTTTTACTTTAACCTGTTTTTCTTGTTCTTTGAGTTTTTCTGAGGCTTCTTGGCTTATTATCCAGTTTTCGCCGTTGACGTCTGCTTCAACGTAGTTTGAGTCGGGATTTATCCAAATGTTCGTTATACCATAAATTGTTTCAGGGCGAAAAGTTGCTGCAGGCAAATAGGTGTTGTTGTCTAACACGTATTTTATGAGAGTGTATTCTTCAGGGGTTACTCCTTCGCCTACTTGCCGGTCATGATCACCTGTTGGGCTCTGATCCTTAGGGCACCAAACCACCGGGTGCGTTCCTTGTGTAACGTAACCTTTTTCACGGAGGTTCTTGTATTGCCACTCGATGAATTTCTGAAAAGTCGGCATTACCGTAGTGAATTCACGGCGCCAATCAACACTGAAACCTATCCCTTTAGCTGCCTTACGCCCTTCGTCAGTATAGTACTGCGCCATGTAAAGTGGATCAACGAATTTTTTCAGTTCCGACTCCGGAACACCGTCGACCTCACGCAAAACCTTGACGAATGCTTCATCGCCACGCGCAACCCGCTGGCTCGCCCCCAGAAGCGGCTGACCCGTCCAATGCCAACCCCAAGGCCAAAGCACATTGTAACCCTGCATACGTTTGAAGCGTGCGTACACGTCAACCCGTGAAGCAGTAAAAGTGTGCCCAACATGCAAAGGGCCATTCATGTAAGGGAACGGAAAAGTTACCATAATCTTCTTTCTTTTCGGGTCTGGGTCAGCTTCGAAAACGTGGGCGGCTTCCCATTTGGATAGCCATTTCTGCTCGATTTCCTTGGTTTGGCTCATGAAACCTGTTGATTGAGGCGTTGGCTATTAAGAGTTTTGCTTTCAATTTTTGCCTCATAGCTGGCTTTTTGGTACCAATCAGTAAAGGCGTGTTGCGTTAGAAAAGTGTCAAAACAATCCCAAACCGTTAACCCGCTGTTTGTTGGCTTCAAGAAAAATGGGCGGCTGACGTAAAAAACTCTTATCTACTTGTTTTTAGCTTACAGGGAAGCGGTGAAGATGTTTGTCAGAAGCTGAGACAAAACTTAAGCAGGATCTCTTCGTTGAAATCAAAAACTTGGAGCAAAATCACACAGTAATCCGAAGTTTCACTTCAGGAAAAGACTACGACGCATTGGCAATAGGCGCTACACTTCAATCCTTCAAAGACAGCCTGAGCCGAGCAAGCGCGTTCGTCCTCGCCCTCTATAATCTTAAAGGTAAGCGAGTCAACATTCCTTGGGAGCCACTTTTCACAAGTTTGGATTACGCATTGGCGACCCTTGGCGTTTCTTCTTCGGCCAAACAGAAAACGGCCGTTCGGACGATTCTGGCGATGTCTGAAGAGCAAATGGAACAAGTTCTATCGTACTTCGCAGCCCTCAAAGAATCTTTAAAGTAAACAAGAATTAGCCTTTTCCTTCGGGCATACCACCAATGATGAAGATGCCCCAAACGCAGGTTGCATCAATGCCCTGCAAAGCGCTCTTGGAAGCTCATTTTATTCACTTGTATTCTTCTAATAAATCATTAAGTTGAGCGAAAAGATCAAGGAACCGGTAACCTCTTTCAGTGATGACATATTTGTTAGTTTCGCTTTGAAGCAAACCTTGCGATGTTAAGGATTTGATTTGACTTTTCAGCTGTGAATAGTTCAGGTTTGCGTTGTACAAGATACTAGTTTTGCTTTTTTGTTGTTCGCAGTAAAGCAGGATTTCCGCCATGATTTCTAGTTTTCCTCTTCTTACTCCCTTGCCGCTGCTCCAATCTCTTTGGTGTTTCAAGATTGCGAACTGGAGTTGCTGTGAGTTTAGCTTCACATTTCCCGGTAAATTGATTGGCAAGTTACTTTCCTCTTCCCTTAATTTGATTTATACATACATTTAGCACTTAAACGAATGTGATTGCGCATGGACAGCTACACCCAATCAAAAACCTCGATTGCCCCACTGACGCTTCTTAATTGAGGTTTTAACAAGAAAGGAACGTGCCTTCTCTACCGCTTGGTCTCATAGATAGCTCCAATATGCTCGAAGCAAGCACTTGTGTGAAGCTATAAGTAATTGTAGAACTTTACAACATTAGCGGATTTTAAGGAGAAAATTGAATATGACAGTTTTGTCAAGACATGTAAGTGGCCAAACATCAGTTGGGGCGGTAGAAGGTTTTTTTGACGCATTACGACGACACAACATCGATGATATGATGAGGTACTGCAACCCAAAGGGGCGGATTCGCATGGTGCCGCTTGGACGAGAAGGCGAAGGCGAAATTCAAACTGTAGGCAGAAAACTCTGGGGTAACATGATAGATGCGTTCCCGAATCTGACGAATAGCGTTGATTTTATTTTTTCTGATTTGGATGGCCACGTATGTGCCGAGGTAATGATTTCTGGAACACAAAGCAAAGATTTTTGGGGAATCAAAAATGTAGGGCTGTCCTCTGAGATTTCACATGCTTTCCTCTTTGAAGTCGGAGAAGACGGACGGATTCAAAAAATAAGTGATTATTGGGATAGGGCAACAGAGTATAGGAAGCTTGGAAGCAGAGAGCTGTAGACTGAGAGTTCATGTTTCCCAAAGGGCAACGTCGTGATAGGCGTTTAAACTATTGCTGTTGCTCCGCTGACTCCAAAATTACCCATTGTAGATTTTGCTCAGAAGTGCCTGGACGTCGCTGGGGTATTGGGTTGTCTGTGTGATGCTGTCGCCTATGCACGCAAATCGTGCTAAAGCTTGCGAGTCTTTTTGTGAACTCCTCAAAACAAAAGATAACCAACGCAGCCGATACTATCAAAATCAACACTAAAGCGGCTAATCTGGTTCTTGTCAACATCAACTTTCCCTTGAGAGTAACGATCGCCCATTATTTTGCGAAGACGGCTAAAAAATTAACTAACAAAACATCGCAAATTACGGAAACCAGATTAGGTCAAAGGGAGACTTAACACCTTAAATAATTAATCAGGGTTAGAACAGATGAGACGCGAAAAATCATGCTTGAACGTTTGCTCCTTTACTCTGACGGAGGCGCAAGAGGTAACCCAGGACCCGCGGCAATAGCTTTCCTTGCTGTGACCGAGGCAGGGCAAATTATAAAGACGGATTCGCGTTTCATAGGCAAAGCAACCAACAACCAAGCAGAATACAATGCTCTAATTGCAGCGTTGGAGTTCGCTAAAGCCTTCAAAGCAGAGGAAGTTACCTGTCACCTCGACAGCGAACTGGTAGGAAAACAACTCAAAGGCGACTACAGAGTTAAAAATTCAGAACTAAAAAAACTTTGGATAAAAGCTCAGGAACTTCAAGGCGGCTTCAAAAAAATATGTTTCATAAATGTCCCAAGAAGCAACCCCTGCATTTCTAAGGCTGACGAGCTCGTGAACAAAACTTTAGATGCAGAAGAAAGAAGGTTTTCTTAACTTAATAGTTATTACGAAGCGTGTGTAGAAAAGTTAAGGATGAAGAAACATGTTTGTTCACGCAAGTATCCGCACAAGCAACGTCGAGAGGTCAACTGATTTCTACGGGAAGTTTTTAGGGTTGAAAGTTTCAAGCCGACGTGAAATCAAAGCGACCAACTCCGAAATCGTTTTCCTTCAAGACCCAGAAGGCAAAGGATGCATACTTGAGTTAACGTTTTACCCCGACCAAAAGAAATTTACTCAGCCCGAGTATGAGGAGCGACTGTTCGACCATTTAGCGTTCACCGTCACGGACATCAACCAGACCGTGACTGCAATGAAAAAAGAAAAAGTGGTTGTTACCGATGAACCCTTCAAACTTGGGGCAGACGGACCGATAATAGCTTTTGTTGAAGACCCCGACGGAACCCTCATTGAATTGATTCAGAGAGAGCCTAAAGATTAATCATGATGTCGTTGCCTTGGACTTTGAGGTCGTATCTCGGTTCTCCTTTTTTGGTGGGCCCTTTAGTGAAATTTCCAGTTTTCAGGTCATAAGTTGATCCGTGGCATGGACAAACCACTGATTCGCTCTCGAGGCTTCCTTTTGATAGTAGGCAACCTCTGTGCATGCACTTATCTCCGATGGCGTAATAGTTGCCGTTTACGTTGGCAAGCAATATTTTCTCTTCGTTTACTATCAAACCCACCATGCTGTTTGGTTTAACATCGTTTGTTGAAGCTAGTTTTACAAATCCCATTGACACATATATCGCCTCCTAAAAGTTGTTTTCAAAAAGCTATTCGTAGAATCTTGGCCTAACCTTTCGGCTGTACTCTTCAAGAGCCATAGATCTTTCTTCTTCTTCCTTGTCTTTGGCTTCAGCTTCTTTCTCTGCGGGTTGTGTGACTGATTTCTCGAAGTTTCCGTCGAAACCCTTGCATGTGCCTTCAAGAGCAACTACGTAATTTTTGAAGTCGCCGATTGTGCTTTCAGCTTGTCTATGGGAAGAGTGCACCTGTTCAGACAGCAGGAGAATTAGATCTTGAATGCTTCGAAGCGTAGGCTTGTCAGCTTCCGCTGATTGATCGTAAAAGCGTTGAAAAACACTTAGAAGATCCAAAAACATCCCATCTACTTCCCTGGTTTCTCGTTTAAGGATGTTTTCCGAAGTAAGCGATTTAGTTTTGAGCAAAACCATTAGATTCTTAAGAATAGCTGTGTCACAACTTGACAAAACAAAAACCTGAAATTAACTATGCAAGGTGGATGAATTATATTTTGTGGTTAGGCTCCTTCAACCTTTTCAGTTAACCCTTGCGAATCTTTAAAAGGAAAAAATTTGATTTTTAGATGAAACTTGTAGCCTGCAGCTCTTTTAGGTTGGGCTTTTTGGTTCGTCTTCGGATTTCTTTTCTTCGGTCATTAGTCTTGCTAAGCGGTAGGTTACGTAGGCTGAGAAGCTTCTAACGCCCCGTTTAATGGTATACTCGTCTTTAACTTTGAGCCATTCTTTGAAAAAATAATCGTAGACTTCTGCCTTCACAGTAATGGTTTTGTAGCCTTTCTTCGGCGTTATTCTTCGCCCCTGAAGAGAGTTATCGGACGTACTTTTAAGGTTTAAGTAAATGCCCGCTACATGTACGGACATTTGTTTCACCATTTTAATTATATACAAGTTTAGGGTGAAATACCGACATGGAGTCGCTTCTTTTGAATGCAAACAAAAATAAACGAATCGCCGTCAGCTATGAAATTCATCAAGCCATCAAGAGAAACGCGAAAGAAGCCAACCGAACCATGACAGCATACATTGAATACTTAATAACCCAAGAAAAAGCCACTAAAGAAGTATCATAGCAGTCTACCCAAGCCTCGGGTATCCGAAGCCAAAGAAACTATTTTATGCTCACAAATTCGCGGCTAACCGCGAACCTCTAAGCCAGCTTATTTCAGCTTAGCATGTTCAGCTTTAAAGCCTGCGTTATAGGTTCTTTTTCCGCCTGCGTTGAGTACAAAGGTGACTTTTCCCTTGAAAAAAACCCCTCTTAATCGACGCAGATCCTTTGTAATATCGGGCTCGGAGTCGTCAAACCAACACATTACGTAATGGTCCGCTGCGCCCTTTTCCGTGGAAAGATAATCAGCGTCACCCATTAAAGTGAAGAAATCCTCAAGTTTTCCCTCCACCCCACTGCCTTCGACGCGGGAAACAGTTATTTCTTTAGCTTTAACAACAACGAATGGGTCCACTTCGGGGCTTTCATCTCTTTCCCTAAAGATGCAGACAACAGGTTTTTTCCAAACAAACTGCGACAAAACCTTTTCCTCAAGTTACCCTTTCTTGCAAGTATTATATAATCGTATTGCACAGAGAGTTATCGAAAATTTAAATAGCGAACTTTCCTTCCACTTGACTATGAAGACGTCTCTTAAAATAGGGTCCGCATGGGGCATCCCCATCGAACTGCACCTCACATTCATCCTCCTAATCGCGGTGGTGCTAGGACTCTCTGTCTACTACCATCAAATCTACTCGTTCATCCTGATAGTTTTCCTATTTGTCTTCGTGCTCTTCCATGAACTCGCCCACTCTATTGTTGCCAGGCGCTACAAGATCAAAGTCCGCAAAATCATCCTCTACCCAATCGGCGGAGTTTCAGAAATAGAGGAAATACCTGAAAACCCACATATAGAGTGGCGAATGGCTTTTGCGGGACCAGCCACCAGCCTGATAATGGGAGCCGCACTCATTGGCGTAAACTTCGTGTTGCCGATAAAACTGGTATTCGCCCCATCATCTGTGGTGTTTTCCACAGGGAACTTGCTTCTCGACCTCGGCTATCTCAACCTGTTGCTTGGCGCATTCAATTTGCTTCCTGCATTCCCCATGGATGGCGGACGTGTTCTTCGAGCGCTGTTGGCTGAAAGAATGAAGTTCACCGACGCCACCAAATATGCAAGCTACATCGGCAGAGTCCTGGGAATCGGCATGGCAGTTATCGGAATACTGTTCCCGGCATACTTCCTTTGGATTGTGGTTGGCGTTTTTGTTTATGTAGGCGCCAGCGAAGAAGCAGAGCAAACTATTGTCTCCACCGCCCTAGCAAGCGTAAGGGTAAAAGATGTGATGCAGTCCGAAATCGGGTCCGTTCGCCCTGACCAAACCCTTGCGGACGCGTTCGAAGTCATGTTTCAATCCCGTTACCATGACGCGCTTGTCGAGAAGGATGGGGTTTTCCAAGGAGTCGCCACATGGACTGAGATAATCAAGATTCCTAAGGAAAAACGTGGAGACATAAAGGTTGAACAGATGCCTCTCACGAATATCTCAACTTTCCCCGATGAAGCCGTTTTCGAAGCGTACAAGTTGATGACTAAAGAAAAAATCGATTTGATGCCTGTCGTCGATAAAGCGGCGCCTACCAAGGTTGTGGGTGTTTTGACCAGTGAAGCTGTTGCCAATGCTTACGAGAAAGCCAAGAGCGGTTGAAGTCGTCTAAAAAGTATGTAATTTCTGCAATGGACAAACCCTATTATCCAAAAAATGCGGTAGGTAACTTTAGCAAACCTAACATTTACTTGAGTGGTAAAATAATGGGAACAGAAATTCGAACGTTTAACTCACTAAAAGACCTTACTGAATACTTGATGAATCAAACAGTTCAGTACAAAGCGTTGCATGAAGACTATAGCCAATGGCTCGGCACATTGCTTCGAGACTTAGAAAGCACCCATAAGAACGACGAATGGTTCCAAAAATCGGCCGCTCTCCAAAAAACCCTCAAATCCCAATCGAAAAAACCTGTGGAGTCAGCTGACAAAGGCAAGAAAGGCGGAAAAGGAAAAGAGGAAACCAGCTGTTGGGTGCAATCAGGCGACATACAAATTTCGTTCACGGAGCAGGGTCAGGCAGAAATCCTCTTCGAAGCCGTCGAGAAAATAAAGGTTAAGATTCAGGAAAACGAAAAGTTTAAATTTACTGTTCAGCAGCTTGCCCGCCTCGGGCTTGGAACAACAATCAGTTATATTGTTTACTTTGAAGAAGATGTCCCCAAAAAAATCGTGCTGAAACCCAAGGCAAACGCTAAAGGAGATGAAGCCTTCAAATTCATGGCAGAGCTCTCTGTGCCAGCATTTTACAACTTCGCAAACCCTTAGCCCCTTTAGCTCCCCCACAAAAGTCGCAGGCGACACTGGCTACATGCAAAAGTTAAATATCGAAACACCAAAATGATGTAAAGAAGGAATAAACCGTAAACCCCCAGTACTCGGTCTCCGGAGTCATCGTTTCAGTTAATATCATTAGTTTGCACGCTGAAAGAGCCGGCGAGTACGCTGGAAAAGATGAACTTTTCTTTGATGTTAACGCGAAGCTGGAAGAACAGAAAAAAGGCACCAACGAAGTCCTGCTTAACTTTGAGTTGGCAATTTCCACAAAGCCAAACGTCGTCAAATACAACATTGCAGGCAACGTGAGCTTGATGGGCAAGCCAGACGATATCAAAAAGAAGTTGGAAGTTAACCCAAAAACAAAGATTCCGCAGTTGCTTTTCACAATCTACCAGCACGTCTTTAACTCGATCTACATGTTGTCGGCAAATTTGAACACGCCATACCCGCCTCCTGACCTGCTTCACCCAATGGCGGAAAAAATTCAAATAATATCCGGCCCGCCCCAGAACTCGTCTGCCCCAGAAAAAATCGAATCCGTCGTACCCCCTGCAGCTTCAGCGCAATCGCCGCAGCCTTCTGCGTCTGCACAACCAACCAAGAAGGAAGCGGCACCAAAATAAACTAGATTGTCGGCTGCCGACCTGCCTCAAAATAGCCTTTTTAAATGGTGCTGAGTTCCCAAAGGCATATTCTGTTTATGGAACATATTTCGATTTTAGGAATAGGCTGGAAATTAGAACAACCTATTAAACCGTTTTTCGCCAACTTTGTTTCGGAGAAAGGAGAGGAAACATCTTTGGAGACCGCAGTAGCAACTTTGCTATTGGTAGTTGCGTCGGTGGTTCTTGCATGCTCAGTTGTAACTTATGCAGTCGCGACCATCGAGCATTCCGTGAACACCCCGAATATGCCTTGGGTAAATGACCTCAATAACACCGTGAATAAAATGATCGATCAGACCGGCATTGGGAGCCAGGCAACGCCGCAGCTTCCGAACACTACACCGTAAACCATCATATTAGAATACAGCCTAGCCCCTTTTTTTGTTTGTGAGCCGTCCTTATTTTAAATGTGGTTTTTGAATTCATAAATCCTAAAATGGGGAAGTGGCAATTATGATTGAAGATTAATGTCCACTACTGCAGGAGAAGAAATATCAAGGTTCGATGCGGAAAACGCCACAGCTCAGACAATGGATTTTCTGAAAAGGCTAGGGTACAAGCAAAGCTGGCAGCCGATGAAGGTTTCAATGGACGGAGAATTATATATCGTGGAGATGGCGGCTCAAAAACTATCAGCTAAAGTGCAGATAAACTCCAAAACCAAGGAGATAAAAGAATACGAGCTAACCGAAAGTGAGGCTCAAGGTAACTCTTTTTTGAACTCGAAAAAACTGTTGTTTATCGTGATCGGGGCTTCAGCAGCGATAGTTTTGCTTCAGTTTCTAGGCGTTTTTTGAATAGATTTTCGAGACTCAGAGTTTCATCTGATTGGTCATTTGGGTATGTACCTGTTTTTCTCAGAGAAATAATCCATCATTCGGGTATTTCGCAAGAACCTGGCTGAATGAGCCTTCCCTGCGGGAACAAGGTATTCGTCGCCTTTCCTGCAGAGTTGCGTCTTGCCGTCGATGGTTAATTCCATTTCGCCTTCAACAACTATACCCCACTGTGGGTAAGTGTGACTATGCGTAGGCATGTCTGCACTGTTTTTAAACTGGAAAAAAACGAGTTGGCTTGCCTCTGCTTGTAGAATCCACGCTTTGCCGCCCATGCAGGCAATCTTTGCTTCCGGCAGGCTTGTTATTACGTCGGGATAATCAGAAACCTTTGGAACCTTTGATTTACTCAAGAGTTTTGCCTCCGCAAATATCAAGGGCTGAAATGTAGAAAAACCCTTTGATTGATTCCATATAGGTCTCGTTCTTCTTCTGGGATGCGAAGCCTTAAGGGTGAAGTTGTTGATACATGTTAGTAGTTAATCGAGTTTGGATTTGGTAGTCCGGGCTTTGATTGTAATAATTTGGGAATGGGCAAAGAATATGAAAATGTTTGAAGCGATGGTTTTTAAAAGAGAAATAGGTGCCAATTGCGGCGTAGACGTGACAATGATTGATACCCCTAATGATGGATTGGTATTGAGTATCGAAGAAGATTTAGTAAAAAGTAACAATCTTCTGTTCATAAGGGATTTTGTCAATCAACATAAACTATTCTTGTTACTGGACAGCGAACGCTACTTCATTTCTACAAGTGTCTTAGAGGCGTCGACCCAAATCGGGTGGGACAGCTAAAACAGCCGTTGAGAACAGGCTCAGTCTTTAAGACTATTTGACATGGCGTTTTGGACTTGCTCCTCGTTGCCCTGTCGAGTTGCTCCGAAGTTCGGGCATTTATCGAGTTTATCATCGTAGACTGTGCCGCGTTAGGAGCACCGAATTTTCAGGTCGAGCCTTTCTGTCTCGATTTTTTAAAGCGCCATCTTTCGTAAAGCCGTTTTTTTATATTTGATATTTTGGTCGTTTGGCTTC
Source organism: Candidatus Bathyarchaeota archaeon (assembly GCA_963827165.1). Lineage (GTDB taxonomy): Archaea > Thermoproteota > Bathyarchaeia > Bathyarchaeales > Bathycorpusculaceae > Bathycorpusculum. The sequence continues at coordinate 50,866 of CAWGZR010000002.1, forward strand.
TTTTTCCCAGAAATGTTCGTCGTCAACCGTAATTACTTGGACTTCAACCACGTTTTTTGGTGTGGTTAATGTCTTTCGTAGCTTAGTGGGTAATTCGGGTTTTGATAGAAGAGCCATTCTGGAAGCCTCTAAGCGTTCTGCAATGTACTCGGCTTTTTTATTAGCGTAGCCGCGATACTTTATGCTTTTTCCTTCAGTGATTGCCTGATCAAAGTCTTTTTTGCTGCATTGGATTAGCTTTTCGCAGTCTCGGATGAACCAGAAAGCAAGTGTCTTACTCATTTTAATCGTCGGCAATAGGGTTAGGCAACTCTTAATTAACGTTGCCGTGGTTGACAAAGATTAACGCCTCAGAAGTCGAATTTAAGTCAATCATACCAGATAACTAATCTGCTTCACACTAACCTGTTGGCCATCAGAGGCGTTTCAAAAGAATTGGACAGGAAAAACAATTTCGAGAATCGGTAAAATTGTGGATTAGCGTTTAAGGGTGAGAGTCAAGTAGTGGCCTTTGTGTTCATTCATCCTGTGTACTCTCAATTCTTCAGGATTATTAAATTTCGCTGTACATATTCTGCATTTAAACGCGGGTCCATAAATATGCTTGTTATCCAACATTAACTGTCAACCTTCTCCTTTGGCATTGCAAAAATTGCTTCTTACAAGACCATAATAAAATACAACCGAGTTCCTTATAAACCAACGAAAATTCGAGGTTAAAATGAACATACAGTTCTTCAGATTTTACAACAAGAAGCTGCGAAGTATTTCAATGAGTTCAATACTTGCCCCTACCTCTTCAATATTCTATTTTGGTTTTTGCGGTTTTAGCTATTTCTTTTTTTCTTCTTCATTGGTGCTGTGGGCCAAAGTGCGAAATAGCTCATAACATTTGCATACTTAGACACATATACTTATAAGTGCGTATGTTCAGTTCTGCTTTTATAAATAAGCAACCCCAAAGCAGACAAAAAATGTCAAGGAAGCATGCAATTATTAAAAAAATCGCTTATTCAAAACAGGAACAGGTGACTAAAATTGGGCCGTATTAACGTAGACATCTCAGATGAATTGGAAAAACAGCTAAGATTGAAGACTGTGGAGAAATTCGGCGGCAAGAAAGGCGACTTATCTAAAGCTGTCCAAGAAGCAGTAAGAGTTTGGATCAATATCAAACAATAAAGTCGCTTCCTCAAATACTGATAACTACATTATAGGAAGCCTATGTAAAGGGCAAGGGCAAGCCAGTTAGCCTGGAACATCCTCGTATGAGGGTTATGGGCAATCTAACTGGAAAGATCCCTTTGCAAAATTGACCCCTTAAGCTCAGCATAATTGTTGCGAGCTTCAAAAAAATCGAGAATGTTCACAAAATAAATAGTTGGATGGAGTTAGAAAATATGAGTACAACCCAAATTAATGTACCTGAAGATGTACAAAAAACTAATCAGCACTTAGTTGAGAAGTGCCCAGAATGCGCAAGCAAAAATTTGGTTCATGACTATGACTCGGGCGAAACCATCTGTGGTGACTGCGGTCTTGTTTTGTATGAGCAGATGATGGATAAGGGCCCAGAGTGGCGTGCGTTTACTGCAGAAGAGAAAACCTCGAGAAGTCGCGTCGGCATGCCCACATCATATTCAATTCATGATAAAGGATTATCTACTGCTATTAGCCAAGTTGATAGAGATGCGTTTGGAAGAAAACTACCATTAGCCACTAGGTTGCAGATGTGGCGTCTTAGGAAATGGCAAATACGCAGTCGAGTACACTCATCCATCGACCGAAATTTGGCACAAGCAATGGCTGAACTTGAACGTTTATCCAGCAAAGTTTCCATCTCACCGCCAATAAGAGAGAAAGCAGCCGTCGTTTACAGAAAAGCGCTGGACAAAGGCTTAGTCCGTGGAAGGTCAATCAACGCCATCGCCGCAGCCTCACTTTATGCTGCTTGCCGAAAAAGCGGATCACCCAGGACTCTTCGCGAAGTGGCCGAGGCTAGTCTTGTTGATAGGAAAGATGTTGCAAGATGCTACAGGCTGCTTCTACAAGAGCTTGATTTTCATATGCCCCTCTCTGACCCAATGACGTATGTCTCAAAAATTGCAGAGAAAACAGGAATATCGGGCAAAACACAAGGCGCAGCAATAGCAATACTTAGGATAGCTAAGCAAAAAAGAGTTTCAGCAGGAAAAGACCCTATGGGTTTAGCTGCCGCCGCACTCTATATCGCATGCTTACAGAATAGCGAAAAACAAACGCAAAAAGACATCTCTGAGGCAGCTGGAGTCACCGAAGTTACAGTTAGAAACAGATACAAGGACCTAATGAAACGGCTGCACCTTGAAACACCTGATAAGAAACTTGTTCCAAGTTTTCTTTGATTTTTCCGTATTTTTTGTCATATTCAAGAGAAGCACTTATTTTGCTCCTCAAAGAATTTTGTGCGAATTTATCCGATATTTTTTATTTGTAAGAACCGTCCAAATGCGAGGTACGTAAGTTTGATTTGAAGTTCGGTTCACCGCACTTTTAGATTTCAATAGACGCCGGTTCCATAAATGTTATCTTGGTTTGCCTAATAGGATTCAATATAGTATTCCCGTTTTAATTTGCTTGCAAAAATCTCATATGTCTGTTGATATGAAGAGCTGGGTTCACATCGGTAAGGGGGCGGATTTCAAAGTTCTGGTATTTACTAATGGATTATTTTTTGTAAGTTTGTGTTAACTTTTTTGGCTACTAAGGCAACATGGATAAGGGTGGCATGATACTTTGATAGTGTAGGAGGGTAACTAAAAATAAAAAGCAAAACTAAAAACAAACCTGATAATGAGAAAAAACCAAACCAAACTAAAAATAAAGGAAAAAAGGAATGGAAGCAGAGATAAAAAAAAAAATAGAATTTCAATATATCCTCCATTAGACGCGAAGTTAAAGCTGAAACGTCCAGTTCCTGCTTCTTTTGGGCGCTTGGCATTTTGAACTTTATTCTTTCTAATTTGTAAGGACAAAGTAAATACGCCGGTCTCTGAACCTGAAACGGTTCAGAAATTTGTGGTGGGGCTGGAGAGATTTGAACTCTCGTCTATAACGCCCGAGGCTACAAGCCTGGACCAAGCTAGCCGACAGCCCCGTTTGCGTGGGCTTGGTTTTTTGGGGTCATAGAGTAATACCAGCTTAAGCTTTAAACTTTAGCGGTTAAGAAATATGGGTTGATGCCGTTTAGGCGGTGGTTAGGGCGGTTGCGGTCGGGGATGTGGCGGTTTGAGGTCGGATTAGAGGTTTTACGACTTGGCTGTGGTATAGCCTAGCACATATGCATAACGCTGTAGCTGCAATTGCAAGGAAGAAAGGCAATTCGAATGCTCCTGAAACCAAAGCGCTGACTGTGGCGCCCATAGTCCAGCTTCCCGGTACTGTGACTGTGGCGGATCCATTTAATGGAAGGTACATGCCGAAGTGCCCCGCAATCAACAGAATTATGATGAGGATGGCAACGAAGCTTACAACTGAGTACAGCGGCTTTTTGTATGAAAATCCCAAAAGTTGCTTAGCGTAGGGTTTTGTCGGGAACAATGAGTAAATCAGCATAATTATGCCTGACGCTGAGAATGTCAGGATTGTAATAAGATTAAGCGCCCAAATCATTGGTATCGCGAATTGGGTACCGAAAATGCCGAAGTTTGTATTTACTGGGGATGCGTTGATTTTTATGAGGTTTTGTCCAATAGTTAGTTGCCACCAAGGTTCGTAGAAGGAAATTGCAAGCATTACCAACGTGACTATGCCGGCTGCGAATCCAATCCAGTTTATCTTGCGAGCCACTTAGGTTCCTCCTGAACTTAATGCCGAGCTTTCAAGACTTGAAATTGATCCAGCATCGATGTGTGGGATGTTCACGTATACTCCGCCAACATCAACGTTTACGTTGTCCAAAGCGATGTTTAGGGTTCCGCTTTGATATTGGGCCGTTAGTCGATTAACCATGTCAGGATTCAATTGTCCAATAGCTGTTATTATCGAGTTTGCCCCCGGAGCTATACTGATTGTTTGCGGTATAGAGACGTTTCCAATTTGAGTGCCGTCTTCTGTGACTACTTGGGCTGAGAGTTGGCTGAAGGTAAGTTCGGTGGCTAGGGGATTTGTGAAGTTGAAGGGGTAGCTAAAGGCGCCTGTTGTGGGGTCGTATTGCGGTTGGCCGACGGGTTGAGGAAGTTGGAAATTGGGGAGGGAAGGCAACGGGGACGCTTGGGTTCCGACGGCGGCTCCGTTGTTGCCGCTGTTGTTTTTGTTGTCTGCTCCATTCATTAGGCTCTGGATTTGAGGAGGAATAGCAAGCCCCTCCAGATTGTCTTGGTAAATATAAACTTCAACTGCTAAAGGAACAATTATGATGGCGATTGAAAGGATTGTTAAAGCTAACTTTACTTTATCCGTAACTTTGCCCCCGCTCTTACGTCTATTCAGCGCTTATGCCTTTTAATTATTTCGTAACAAAAATCTTAAGTCTTAATCAACGTTTGCAGCAAGACATTGCGTTGATTTTTGTTTTGGTTGTTTGGGGCTTGTATTGTTTGCAAGTCACATTTCAATTCGTTTTTTTGACGCAAAATGACTTATCCTATTTTTTCTGAACTCTCAGGGTGCGTTTGCTTTTGGATTGGAGACTTTGGTTGTATGGGGTGGTTTGCAGATTTATGTCGGGCTTGTTGATGAATGGACTTTTGTGGGGTTGGAGCTTAAAGTGTTAGTATTCCTTTGCGTCTCAGCGTGTCAGCTTGCGAGTGGGTGTAACGCCAGACGACGTCGCCGCGTTTGTCAGTTTGGAATTCCCATGGTGAAACAATAACGATGTCGCCTTCACGTATCCAGACGCGCCGTTTCATTTTGCCTCGGATCCTGCAAAGCCGTTCAGCGCCGTCTTGGCATTTGACCTGGATTCGGTCGAACCCGAGCAACTTAACGACAACGCCTAAAACTTCGCCTTGCCCAGGATACGTCATTTCGCTAATTGCGCCTTCGCTTAGCACTTTTTTCTTTCCCAAACAGTGTAAACTCCGTCTGCTAGATAATTGAAAAACATTGCTTTTCATGCTTAAAAGCATGTTCATCGAACAATGCAGATTTAGCAATCGGAAAATAGAAATTAAAGTTAGTTTGCCGCTTTGATGTTGGATGCAGGTTTAAATTATTCTGTCCTTGAATATGGTAACGGGAGATTCGCGGAAAGTGTCTTATGTCTTTAATATTCCCTATCGAAGCAACGTCAGACTCAAGCAGGTTATGGAGAGAATAAAAGAAGACAAGAAACTGCAGACTTACTGGAAATGCAGCAACGTGATGGCTATAGAACGTATGGGTTACACCGACCACGGCCCAACCCACGTGAAAATTGTATCCAACATCGCGTTGAAGATGCTGCGGATTTTGGTCGAGAAAAAACTAATTACCCCCAGTATAGTCGAAAACTACGATATGAAAAATGATGACGCGGAAGTTGTGGTTGTTTTGGCCTCAATCTTCCATGACTTAGGCATGATTGTACAACGCAATGGTCATGAAAAATACAGTGTAACCTTGGCTTTGCAGTTTCTGGACTGTTTGAAGCCGACTTACAGTGATGAAGAAGAAGCTATAATCACTTCAGAAGTTCTTCATGCCATTGTGGCGCATGAACAGCCACCCAGTTCCGATCCAACCCACAGAATACTGACCAAAGAAGCGGGGATAGTGGGCATCGCAGACGCTTTGGATATGGAGGCCGGAAGGGCAAGGATTCCATTTCAAGCAGGAAAAATAGATATCCACGCGGTTTCGGCACTGTCAATCGAGAAGGTCGAGGTTGAAGCAGTTGAAGGTGGGAAAAAACCAATCGAGATAAAGATCAAGATGTCAAATTCAGCAGGAGTTTTCCAGATAGATGAGCTTCTCAAACCCAGAATAATTTACTCGGGGCTTGAACAATTCTTCCACGTAATCGCTGAAATCACAGGTGAAAAAGAAAACAGAATCATTGAGAAATTCGAAATCTAAGGCTCTCACCTGCGAAGCCCATTAAAGTTACCGCTGTCTTAATACGGGCTGAGCGAAGAGTAATTCTAGAGTCTTTGCAGAAGGCAAAGTTAGAGGCGATTGGAATGGCAACAAGAAAAGAGATTGATCCGTTAGGCGAGAAACTTATTCCTAAAGATGCTTATTTTGGCATTCAAACTTTAAGGGCGACTGAGAATTTCCCAGTTAGCGGAATCAAAGCGCCAATCGTCTTCATCAATGCATATGTGCTTGTCAAAAAAGCCGCAGCCACTGCGAACATGCAGTTGGGTTGTCTTGATGGCGAACAAGGAAAAGCTATCATTCGGGCATGCGACGAAGTTTTAGCTGGAAAACTGATCGATCAGTTTGTCGTCGACGTCTTCCAAGCTGGGGCAGGGACGTCGTTCAACATGAATGTTAACGAAGTTTTGGCTAACAGGGCTCTGGAAATCTTGGGCAAAGAGAAGGGCGACTACAAAACCGTCAGCCCCAACGATCACGTCAACATGGGGCAGTCAACCAACGACACGTTTCCAACAGCGCTCAACGTCTCTATTCTTGCCGCGTTACAACCGCTACTTAAAGTGCTGGATGAATTAGCTGACTCGTTTGGAGAACTCGGCAGAAAATATGCCTCTGTCCTTAAGTCAGGTAGAACCCATCTGCAAGACGCCGTGCCGGTAACAATCGGTCAAGAATTCTCAGCGTATAGTTCGGCTGTTACCAACGCTTGCCTAGAAACTTCGAGAAAGGCAGGAAAACCTTTATGGTGTTGCTTTAGGCGGCACAGCAGTGGGAACGGGCGCCAACGCCCACCCAAAATACAAGCGCCTTGCCACATCCGAATTGGCGAAGCTAACTGGATTCCCGTTTAAGCCTGCCGAAAACACCTTTGAGGCGCTCCAAAGCCAAAGGGCGACGCAGACGGTTTCAAGCGCCCTAAAAGAGCTGGCGTTAGAGCTTATCAGGGTGGCAAACGATTTGCGCCTTTTAGCGTCGGGTCCTACAACTGGATTCAACGAGATTGTACTTCCGCCTGTGCAACCTGGCTCATCAATTATGCCGGGCAAAGTCAACCCCGTAATGGCTGAATGTCTGGACATGGTCTCTTTTCAAGTGGTGGGAAACGATGCAGCGGTTTCCTATGCGGTTCAAGCTGGGCAAATGGAACTCAACGTTATGACGCCTATAATCATGTATAACATGCTGTTCTCTATCCAAATCCTCAGTAACTTCATCCCTGCATTCACCAAGAAATGCGTCCAAGGAATAACAGTCAATGAGGCTCAGTGTAGCCAATATTTGGAAAAGAACCCATCCTTAGCCACCTTGCTTTCACCCTACGTCGGTTATTTGGAAGCTGCGAAAATAGCCAAACAAGCCCAAGCTGAGAACCGTTCGGTAAAGGAAATTGTGTTGGAGAAAAAGCTGCTTAAACCAGAGGAAATCGACAAAATATTTAGCCGAAGAAACCTGCTTAACGAACGCTGAATCAACCTGCCGTGCCATAACCGCTGACAGTGACCACAGCATTTGTCGTACTGACGTTTGATTGGGCGTCAAACACTACGCCGATAACTACACTTTGTGACGGGAACAGTTGCAGCATTTGGTCGTTGCTAAGCCATGCCGAACCCGTGCTGTTGAAGACTTGTGTAATGGCGCTCGAGACGACGTTGTCGACGAGCAGGAGTCGAACCCGCACTGTTATTGTTTCGCCGCTGGCTAAGACTCCGCCTACTTGTATTTTGGGTTCAAAGGCGACAATATTAAGGGGAACTGCTTGAATCGTTGCGTTGCTAGCGTACTGCCCGCTTACGCCGACTGGGACATTGATGTTTTGTCGCTCGAAGGCGCTGCCGACGCCTAAAATCCAGATGCTGTATGGGTTGTGAACGTTGGCTGTCCAGGCGCCTAGGAAGTTCACGTCGCCGTCCAATGTCGGGGCTGGGTTGCAGTCTTTCCCGAGATCCATTGCATACATGTTGTTGGGCGCATTTGTGAACGACTCGAAAACTACGCTGGAAAGCAAGGTCTGGTACATTGAACCGTCGACCAGAAGGCCGGTTTGATTGGTGTGCCCATCCTGCCCAGTCCATATCCTGATGTTCTGCATTTCGCTGTCAGAAAACTGGGCTCCAGATTCAACGTTGATTCCGACTGAGTTGTCGCGGATGTTGAAGAAGCATCGCTCTATGTCTGAGCTGGCGTAGGAGCCCGTCGCGTTGACTGTTGGTGTTTCGAAAACTATGCCTTCGGAAGCATTGATGAAATAGCAGTTGTCGATTTGGGTGTCTTCACTCCACGTGTTTGTGTTGGATAAATCAATACCCTCTGAAGTATTCTCAAAGACCATGTTGGTCACGGTTGTTCCAAACGAGTTCTCAATTCGCAGAGTTCCATTGATCACCGTTAAGCCCGAAATCGTTGCGTATTGGGAAGTTGTGAAGTTATACCCATAAACGATTATTTTGTGTCCGTTTCCGATTATTGTTGCGCCATTCCCCACGATTTTAGCGTTGATTTTGTTGGAGACCAAAATGTCCTTGTTCAGGACATAGGTGCCGGCGTTAAGGTAAATTGAGAGTCCATGGGTTAAGGCTGAGTTGACCGCTGATGATATGCTGCCGGACACAGTGGTTAGTGAACCAGTCTGCATATTTTTTATTTGGTAGTTGTTGCCATTTTGGGAGACGACAAAATCGTACGCCACCGCATTTGAGTTAAAATTGGGTCGATTCAGAATCATGAAGGTGTTGAATGCTGATAGTGCAAGTACTGCTATGAGGATGATGGCGAGGACACGTTTAGAGATAGTAATTTTTGGTTTTTTTTGCATGTTAGAGGCTCAGACGGGTTTAGGTACATGTTAAGGGCATCGTTA
>CAWGZR010000003.1:0-310531 GCA_963827165.1 Candidatus Bathyarchaeota archaeon
GCGGGACAATACTACTTGGGAACATTCCTCGAAATCAACAACATCGAGGCAAATCAAGTAACTATTGTCAACATTGCTCAATCCCAACAACCAACCGCCCTTGCAAATGGCACCGTAGATGCAGTAATAACTTTCCAGCCATTTATCAGCCAAATCAAAACTTAACAAATAAAATTGTAATGTGGCCAGCACAATCCAATCAACTTCTTTATCTAGACGCAATTTGCACAACCACATGGTCAACTGCACATCCAGACCTAATTGTGCGGTTCTTGAAAGCTATGGTTCAAGCTCAAAATTTCAAATAACCAGAAAAATGCGATGACTATAGTCGCAAACAAACTAAACTACACAAGTTCATAATGGCAACAGTGTGGCCTGATTTCCAGTTTACTATCACTTGACCAGTCACAAATTGTAGCAATGCAAAATGAAGCACAATGGACAATAAGCAACAACCTTACCAGCGCAACCCAAGTTCCCAACTTCATTGAGTACGTGTACACTAACGGTCTAAAAACGGTAGACCCTAGCCACTTAAACGTCATCGGATGAGGCACACAAAAATGCGAATACGAAGTCAATATATCCTCAGCATTGTTGTTTTCGGCATCATCTTGGCAATTATTTCGGTCTCAGTAGTAATCACAAATCAACAAGTAACACAAATTAATAATCAGGCGAAACCGCAGGGAATATTCAGACTGGCGCTAGCATCCTTGCCTACATTTCAAATGACTATTTCCTCAACAAGCAAAATACTCAGGTGGCACTTTGGCAAACCCAGTTTTCAACTATTTCGAATGAAATTTCTCAACTGAACTCTAACAATCCGGAACAAGAAACACAAATAAAAATTGTTAACAATGATTTGCAGAATTTGGGTTCAATATTTAATTATTCAGTGGCGTATGTGGAGAACATTCCGTCGAATCAGAGTGGTGTGGTTCATCCGATCTTAAAGCTGGATACTAATAATTTGGATGTGCAAAATCAGGCGCTTGCTTTCGACGCTTCCGTTTTATCAGCTTCGTTCAATAGTCAAGCTAACCAAGTTAAGCAAACAAATACTCTTCTTATTTTTGGTCTGTTAGGTGCATTTGCCGCTTATTTCATAGCAGTTTATTTCATTTTTTATAGACAAACCTTCAGGTCAATAGCAAAACTTCAGGACGGAACAAGAATTGTTGGTTCAGGTAATCTGGATTACTCCGTTATCCCAGAGAGCAATGATGAAATTGGGGAATTATCCAAAGCTTTCAACCAAATGACCTCTAACCTAAAGACTGCTAACAAACAGTTGAAAGATCTGAAAGGCTGCTTATTGGTGCTACTGCAGGCATGGTTGGACATGATATTCGCAATCCGTTGCAAGCTATAACGGGCGATTTGTATTTAGTGAAGACGGAGTTGGCAGAGCTTCCGATCACGAGAAAAAGCGAAATGCGATAGAAAGTTTGGATGAAATTCAAAGCAATATTGATTACATAAACAAGATAGTGGCGGATCTGCAGGACTATGCTAGACCGCTTAATCCACGTGCCCAAGAAACCAACATAAAATCAGTATTCAATGAAATATTAGTAAAGAACGGGATTCCCAAAAACATTAAAGTAACGGTTGAAGTAGAGGATAAAGCAGAAAGAATAATGGCTGACCCAGATTATCTCAAGCGAATTGTCTCCAACTTAACTTTAAATGCAGTCCAGGCAATGCCTAACGGAGGCAAACTAACTATTCGTGCATTTGCTGATAAGCAGACTAATGATGTTTTAATAACTGTAAAAGACACGGGAGTTGGTATCCCCGAGGACGTCAAGCCTAAGCTGTTTACGCCTATGATGACGACTAAATCTAAAGGTCAAGGTTTCGGTTTAGCAGTGGTTAAACGCATGACTGAAGGTTTAGGCGGAACAGTAACCTTTGAAAGCCAGAAGGAAAGGGCACAACTTTCATAGTGCGTTGCCCCCCCCCCAAGAGCTAAACGGTAAATGGACCTACAAGCAAATAAATGATATTTAAAAATTGTTTGTTACGGCTTTGAAATTATACAATAGCCTTTTTCTTTGTTCTCTTCTATCGATAGTTTTCTTTCCGCAATAAATCGCCTTAATGCTTGAATATCACAATCTCCCTTTTAGGATGAGATCAAATTTTCCATGCTTATTTGGCTTAAGGTCAACCAAAGAAGGTAGGGCTAAATTAAAAACTATCAATTCCTTTAATAATGCTACCGCTTCCGACCTTTCCAAGCGTACGTCCCCTTAAACACCTTAGCGGCTGTTAGGCATATATGGTTTGCGAAAGACTCTTAACAATATTAGTTATCTACCCAAGAAGGACCAAAACCTAAAATCGGTAATCTTTTAAGTAAGATGCTATATCTTCTGCGCTGAAATTTGGCGGGGGAGCACTTGCTCGAGGCTATTCTGAGTTCGACCCCTTCATCCAAAAGGTGTGGTGCGGGGCTTAGCATGACGCATAAACGAGGAAACAGACGTTCGTCTAAATCCTATGAGCTTAGAGAACAATTGCACAATGCACATAGGTTTGTTACCGGTGAAGCTTTTCGTGATAAACTAATCAGTGAAACGGTTTGTTTGACCCAACCATAAATGATGAGGTTGTTCAGCATTTGGCAGCAACATTCAAGCAAACCGCTCCCGAAGCAGTGCCTGAAGGCACCCTAAGAAAACTTCCGAAACTACGGAAAACGCATCTTCTCAAAAACAAACATGGAGATTGATACTTTCAGAGACAACTACGCGGAACAAAGAGACCGCACAGCAGAAAAAATCCAAAACCCCCGCCTAAGCAAAATAATGTTCAAGACAATGCGAACTTGGAAAGCAACCATGGAGTACCACCGGACAAAAGACGTCCTTTACGTTAAGCAGCTCTTAGGCCACAAAAGAATTAAAAATACATTGATTTACATACAGCTCAAGAAGCCCTATTCGCCGACCAAACAGACTTTGTTTCAAAGGTAGCTAAAACGGGGAAAGAAGCCTGCGAACTAATCGAGGCAGGATTCAAATTTGTCTGCGACTTTGAAGGACATAAACTATTCAGGAAGAGAAAATAAATGAAAAAACAACTGAAACAGGCCTTCAACATCGCCAGCACAAACCCCCAGTGCTTTTACTTATATATGGTGCCGGGGGTGGGACTTGAACTTTAAGTTCAGTTCTCCACCGCTTTTGATTTGACATGAGGTCTTTGTTGGCATATTTGACTCGCTCGTTATTTGTTTAGGCTCCAGTTGAGCAACGTTGCTTATAAAACATCGCTCGATTATGAGATTTCTGCCGATTAATGAAAAGAGGTCGAGGTGGGTTAGCTCTCGCCATCTTGGACACGTCACCCGTAATTTTTACCTTTTTTTCAAATCTATAATTGTTCCTGCAAAGTTTCCAACAGTTCAACCGCATCTTAGTTGTACTTTCTGCAATGGAAAACAAGCAACAAAAGCTGTTTGAAAGCCTAAGAAAGAATGAAGTTATGAGATTATTCGAGCAGTCATTAAAATATCAAGTTTTCAAATAAAGAAACAAAGCAATATTCTTAAGTGTAATCTTGAGAAACGCTTATCGATGTTAAATGGCAATTTCTAATGAATGGTGTGTAGCCGTTTTCAAATGCAGCCCTGACTCGGTGAAAAAGGTTCTTGTTGAAGTCTACAGGTTTGCTGATGACTTAAAAGGTGTGCGAAGTCTGCATTTCTTAGTCAGAGATAGAGTTGAAGATGAGGTTGTTTTCAGTTTCAGAGTAATGGTTGAACCAAAATTCAAAGAAATGGTCAAAACTAAATTAGCCTACAAACTGGGGACATTACTATCCAAAGATAAGTATGTCATTGACCCAGCTGCAGGAAACGGTCTTGAGCAGTATGTTGCTTGGTTGCCTGAAAAGAAAATTGCGGATTTTGGACAAAGCAAGTTTAACCAGTTCATTGATCTTCTCAAAAACATGAGCGCAATTGTCGTTCAAATGATTGAGAATGACTATTTTGCTTCTAATGAAAGAGTTGAACTAGCACACTTCATGTCTTGGATGCTTGGCTGCACAGAGTATGGACTGCTTAGTACCTCTGGAATGGAAATTGGGTACTATGACCGCTTAGACGACAAGTATTGTTCATATTTGAGACAGGACTTCCCAAAACCAAGTGTATAGTTCCGTGAATCCACGAACGATATTCTGGTTTGTTGAGCGATTGCTGACACGAAACCGCAACTTTATTCAAATACTATTGTAAAATATTTACTTAAAAGTAGGCGCGTCCAGAGAGATGAATCCACCCGTGGAAACAACATAGTCAGTCATACGCATCTTTTTTGGAGTAGTTGAAGTCTCAAGTCTCTGATCGGGAGTGTTCATCTTGCGGTTTCTGTGCTGCGCGTTCTGGAAGTTGCGAGTAGTTGCCATCAGCGGTTCTGTAAGCAGCCAACCTTCCAACTGTCTCCCAAACGTCTCCGTTGAGACGACGTATCTGCACGGTGATTACCTCCGCGTTTGGATCAGATTTTCCTGCCCAGACAGTTAAGCTCAAGAAGTCCCCGTTATCCAGTCGGTTTCTAAAGCTAACTTTAGGATGCGAAGGAACAGACATAGAACTCACACTTACCTCTTCTTCTTTCCTTTACCAACGGTTTTAGCCACGTCTTCCATAACGCCTTCATTCACTGCCATGGTAAACACGTTATTCATGAAGGGAAATATGAAAGAACAAAGCCGCTGACGCTCCTCTGCGGATAACGTTGGGAACTGGCGCTCCACTTCAACCCACACCGCCCTGTACATACCAACTATTTCTCTAGCCATCGTGTTCCACTCTTCCAAACCTTCATCATCACCCATACTGCATCATCCTAACCGACGTTACAGGGTTTATGTTTTTATTTTTTGCTATAATCTCTCAAGAACTCTGCAGAGGAAGCGTTGCAGAAATAACCTTACCCATAGTTCATATTGAGTTTATTTTTCGTTAAATGAAGCAATTAAAACATATAATGCTCTGCCATTATTGTGATAAGTTGATGCATCACGAATGGCGGCGCTAGCAGGAATTCCTGACAAAATCCTCAAGGAAACAGAGGAAACCCAAAAAATCATTAATGACATAAAGAACAGTGGCACTTACCTCATTTATTCTAACAAAAAGAGTGTTATCTCAAAAATAGAAGAGATCCAGAAAGAAATAGAAACCTATTCTATTAGACAAGTTTTAAAAGCCGATTTTGTTAGCAAAACAAAAGATAATCTCAACGAGTGCAAAAAACTGATTTTAAGCTACAACCAAAATTTTATTCAGCAAAGAAAAAAAGACTATAGCTATCTTTGGAACAAAGGCAACATTTTGCTTGACGATGAACAAATAACAGCAATAGTTACGGATGATAAGTATAATCTCGTAGTTGCTGCGGCAGGTTCAGGCAAGACAGAAGTGCTCATAACTAGAATCGCTTATTTGATACAGCGAAAACCCGACTTTGTTGAGCCTAATCGAATTTTGGCATTAGCGTACCAGAGAAAAGCAAGAGAACAAATCAATCAGAGATTACAGGAACGATATGGAATAGACGACGTTTGTGTTAGAACGTTTCACAAATTAGGAAAAGATATCCTTGAAAAATCAGGGAGAAGAATAGATAGAGCAGATATCGTTGATGAGAACAAAAAATATGGATTCGTAAAAAGTTTTTTTGAAGAAAAAATGGTTACCAACCGTGAGTTCTACAGATTATTTATTCGCTATATCACAACAGTAAATGATAAGGATGACGAACCCGCCACTGCGGATAAGAATGCAGTTCTTACCCATGCTAAAGAACGGAGCTATGTTTCGATTGACGGTACTAAAGTCAACAGCAAAGCAGAAAAAGAGATTATGGATTTCCTGCTTACCCATAAAATCAACGGAGACACTATTCGCGTCAGATACGAAACTGATGTTGGCGGGTTTAAACCTGATTTCTATCTGTCACAATATGAACTTTTCATTGAGCATTGGGGAATCAACAAGGACGGCGAAGTGCCAGCATGGTTCAGCCAATCCAGTCAGGAATATAGGGATTTGATGGAGACGAAAAAGAGATGGTTTGCTGAAAACGATCAATTGCTTGTTGAAACCTTTGCGTATGAATACAATATCAACGAACCTGAAGAGTTCACCGATCAACTGAAATATCGAATCCAAAAAACTCTTGAAAACAGGTTTCCCAAAAAGAAATTTGAGTTTTCTCCCTTAACCTACGAGGAGATTTTAGACCTTGTATGGGCATCTCAGAAAACTCCCATTGATGATATACAAAGCTTCATTACAATAGCGAAAACCTACGATTTGAATCCAGATAAAATTGCAGAAAAATTGGCTAAGGGCAAATGGAATAGTAAACAATTAGCTTTCGGGAGACTTGCCTTGGAGGTTTTTCGTGCGTACCAATCACAGTTGGAAAAATTAGAAAAAACAGATTTTGAAGATATGATTAACGAGGCAAATACAGCTTTAGATAATAATAAGAGTCTATACGAAAATGTTTATGACCATATTCTGGTAGATGAATATCAAGATATCAGTGCTCAAAGACTAAACCTCCTAAAGAAGCTGCTTGATAGAAACCCAAACTGCAAGCTCTTTTGTGTTGGAGACGATTGGCAAAGCATCATGAGTTTTTCAGGCTCCAACCTAAACTACTTTGTAAACTTTGACAGATACTTCCAGAATCCTGCCATTACCAAAATTTGTACTAATTACCGTAGCATCAAATCCATTGTTGATGCAGGAGCGGCTGTAATAAAGAACAATGGAAAGTCGCAAGTGCAAAAAGAAGCATCATCAAGCCGTAAGGAAACTAAGCCCATCTTTATTCTTAGTTCCCCGCACAAGACAGGCTTCGATGAGCTCTATTATGAACAGACTGCTGGAGATTGTCTTAGACGTATAAATGAGTATTTATCGAAGGGATATGACCCCAATGAAATTCTCGTTCTTACCCGATTTATGCGGACGAAAATTCGAGGCAGACGCAAGTTTTTTAAAATTGTTCAAACATTCTCAGAACTTGCATTAAATTGTAACGCCCGAACAGCGATTGACAACGCTAAAGAATCGGGTGCTGTTAAGCTACTCACAGTGCATAAGTGTAAGGGGTTGGAAGCTAAGGTCGTTTTCATTTTGAACGTTGTTAAGGGAGCATTTGGCTTTCCCAGCGAAATCGAAGACCCATCAATACTTGAAGTAGCGCGGGAAGACAATGGAGTACCAGACCAAAAAGAAGAAGAAAGAAGATTGTTCTATGTCGCTATTACGCGTGCAAAAGAGGACCTCTACATTTATACTCGACAGCAAGAAAAATCTGAGTTCTTAAACGAACTAACTGGCTACACAAATGAAATTCGACTGAACTACTGATATACCTTATTTGGTTTCGGCCGAAATCACGGAAAAGCGTGGAAAAGTGGCCGAGGTGAGGTAGCTCACTACGAAAGGGAGCTCCCGACAAGCGGACCCTCTTTTTTTATCCATTAGTCTACGATTCAGGCATTCATTTCTTTTTAGTTTTTCTTACCAAACAGCTAGGAAAGTTCACGCCATGGCAAAGTTAGGTAAGATAGTGAACAAGCTTTGGCATTTTCGATTGATTGATTTTGACAAACAGAAGAGAGAAGTTGAAAACAAGATTGATATCGCGTGATTGTGACGGATGCGACCGGCAGCAGTCCTGCATTAAACGCTACCGCAGAGTAGGCCAAGGGTGTGCTTGGGAAACTTCAATCTAAAAACAAAGCCAACGCTTTACCTTTTTGCCATTTGCATCTTTGAAAAAAACCTCTTCCTTCAAGAACAAAGGATTATAGATTTGGTGATAAACTGAAAAAAGTACATATTCGCTCGGAGGTGGCGGGCCCGCTGGGTCCCGAACCCAAAGTCTGGTGGGGCCTTTTCAATCCTCTTAGTTTAGTCTTCCCTTCATTGTTTCCCCCGTGTTCAAAGCCCACTCTCCGCACTTTGCTTCGGTGTTCCACTGCTCCCCTACTTGAAACATACTGATACGAAATTAAGTTAAAGTTTACGCCCCAAACAGAACTGGTCAACACTCTGATATTTCTCTCTTTTCTGATCATCTCCGCGCGCTCTTAATGAAGAAAATAACTCGGCTCGCAACTGAAGCTGAAGCAGATATCACTATGCCGACGGTTACTATGTCATAAAATAGCTGCCCTGAAATTATAAACCTCAGACCTGCAGCCCCGTATAGAAGGCTTCCGAAATATTTTCCTACTGGGTCGTAGATTTCTTCTGCGTAGAAACTAGTTACGATAAACTGACCAAAAATCACCGCTAATACGATTAAGACCCAGATGGGACAAAAACCCTTCAGCATCCAAGCGACAAACAGACTGAACACAAAAACGAAATCAGTTGTCACATCAAAGTAAGTTCCTATCTTAGAAGAAACGCCCCATTTTCTAGCCAAAAAACCATCTGCAAAATCTGTTCCAAGAAGAACAAGGAACAGGCAAGCACCAAAAAACAACGAGCCACTGCTGACTAAAAGAAAAAGAAGCGGAACGCAAGAGAGCCGAAAAGCCGTGATCGCAGAAGGAATCTGGCTTTTCGTATTCTTTGGCATTATCATTCATTACGGGGTGATTTTGGTTCCATCGTTTCGAGCAATATCCGTCGCAGATCCGCTCCCTACGTTAGGCGCCATACTAAAAAGAGTCAAAGACTCTTCAACCGTGCCCCCAGCAGCGAGAACCTTCTGTTTTATGGTTTCCACGCTATTCCCAGGACTACCTAAGCCGGTGGCAATTATCACGGTTTCAATTCCTTGCAGATTGCTAAGCCTGCCGACGTAGCGAACCTCAGCCGCTCCAGGACTGCCCCCGTAAATCGGAAATCCAAGGACCAAAAGGCTGTAATTCGAGAGATGATATGGAGCCTGCGAACTAGGCAGTGGTAACCTCGACCCTCCACCCAGCTGATGCTAGACCGTTCGCGAAAGCGTACGAGATATCATGAGGAAAACCTGAAAGACCAGGTTGATATACAACAAGTGCAGTCTTGCTGCCCCCCGCATTGATTACTTCAATCCCGCTGATCACATCCCTGTTTAACATAACACCGACGTAGGCTAGCGACGCCGCACCTACTACAACTATCGCAAGAAAGACCGATAACACGATCTTCTTCCATTTTTTCTGAGGCCAAAGTCTCAAACTAACACGCCGTCACCAAGTTACAAATCATCTGTTTATAATCCTAACGGCTGCATCACGAAGACCTAATGCAAATATTCACTGACTATATTAGGAAACGTGGTTCTCGCAAATATAACAGCGACTCTGGCAGAAAGCAAACTTCAAATTACATAACATATAGGCTGAGCTGATCCCAGAAAGTGGTTGTAGTGGTTGTCTGATTGTAAAAAGAGTCTCAGCGTGCGTCACCAATTTTAACAGGTTTGGTTTTTAATTAATTTGCTTGCAATGGCTTAAGAAACACGTGGCTGTAAAAAAGAAAAGAAGGGGTTAGAATGGTTTGAATAAACCTACAAACACTAACCAAACCAGAAACGTTTTAGCGACGAAGCTAAGGATGATGTATTCTCTTTCACCGAACAAGTAGTCTTTCCATTTTCCGACGCCTTTGTACTGCAGAACCTGGTTTACCGCGAAACTCATGAACAGTATCAGGTAAATTATGAATATTACGTAGACAAAATTTGGTACGCTGTTATCACTGGCTATTATGTCTCCTGTAAAGTAGGCGAAAAGAACAACCCATGGGAAACCTCCTGAGATGCGCCTAATATAAAAGCGGACCAGTTTGTCTTCTCGGTTTTCTGGTTTATGAGTTCCATGAGGTAGCCGAACATTATCATCATCGCGCGCGAGCGCTAGGCGCAGCTGTTGGCTTTGTATGCCTGTCGCGCGCTGTTGCATTTAAGTGAAAACTAAAATACCATTAGTATATCCAGCAAAAAGTGTAAAGAAATAAAAGAACATTTAAGGATAAACCTTAACGGTTTAGCATTGATTGTGACCGCAACTGCAGCTTTGATTTGACGAGTTGCCGCCGATGTATTTTTGGGGGTTTGCTTCGAAGGATTTTTTGCATCCTGGAGCGCAGAAATAGTAGTATTTGCCTTGGTAGATTGTTTTGTACTTTGCAGTTTTTTCATCAACTTCCATGTTGCATACCAAATCTTTAGCCATACTTTTTCACCTCCAAAAACATTGCATGATGTCTTGTAACTAGATTTTCGGTTTAAATCTCCTGAGAAGTGAAGCGTTGCTAACCACGGTTACTGCGCTGCTTGCCATGGCCGCTGCCGCGTACACTGGATTAAATAGCACATGTATAATGGGGTAAAATGTACCTGCTGCCAAAGGAATAAGGACAATATTGTAGAAAAATGCCCAGAATAGATTCTGCCGAATTTTCCTCATCGTAGCGCGGCTCAACTGAATAGAAACAACTACATCCCTCAAATCATCCTTAATTAACACTATATCTCCCGTTTCAATAGCAACATCTGTTCCGCTGCCAACAGCAATTCCAATGTCTGCCTGCGCCAAAGCCGGAGCATCGTTTATTCCATCCCCAACCATAGCAACAACTTTGCCCTCGGATTGCAACCGCTTTATCTCAGTGCTTTTCTCACTGGGAAGAACCTCGGAGAACACGCCATTAACACCCAATTGTTTTGCTATAGCGTTGGCTGTTCTTTGATTATCGCCGGTAATCATGATGACCTCTAAGCCCATGTGTTGAAGGGTTTTTACAGCATCAGCAGAGTATTCCTTTAAGGTGTCAGCCACAGCTATCAATCCTGCAAGCTGAGTATCAACTGCAAGGAGCATCGCGGTTTTTCCTTCTTCCTCAAGTCCCTTCATCTTAGTGTCAAACGCGCCAATGTCCAGGTTGTTTACTTCCATGAGTTTGCGGTTGCCTAGCAATATTTTAGCGCCTTTATGTTCTACTTCAACTCCATATCCTGGGAGGGCGTTGAAGACGTCAGGTTCGTCAATTTGGAGGCCTTTCTCTTTTGCCTTTTTTATTATGGCTTCTCCAAGTGGGTGTTCTGAATTTTTCTCTGCGATGCAGGCTAGCTGCAAAAGTTGGTTTTCATTGAACGTTTCTGTTGGGATGATATCTGTGACTTCAGGCTCGCCCTTGGTAAGTGTTCCAGTTTTATCAAAAACTATCGTCTGAAGCTTATAAGCCGCTTCCAGTGTTTCGCCATTTTTGATTAAAATTCCGTTTTCTGCTCCTTTCCCAACCCCAACCATAATGGCTGTGGGGGTTGCAAGTCCAAGAGCGCAGGGACAAGCAACAATTAACACCGCGATGAAAACTGTGAGAGCAAAGATGAAGGTTGCGCCAGCTATGAAATACCATGCTATCGCGGAGAGTGTGGCGGTTATTATGATGGTTGGAACAAAATAGCCTGACGCGATATCTGCGAGTTTTTGAATAGGTGCTTTGGAACTTAAAGCATCTTCAACCATGTTTATGATGTGGGCAAGAACTGTGTCTTTGCCGACTTGGGTAGCTTTGAATTTTAGCATCCCCGTTTTATTCATGGTTGCGCCAACAACTTGGTCTCCGTTTTTCTTTTCAATGGGGATGCTTTCGCCGGTGATAACTTTCTCATCTACTTCTGAATATCCTTCTGTAACGATGCCGTCAACAGGAATTTTTTCTCCTGGTCTAACAACCACAATGTCTCCTACCTGGACATCTTCAATCGGTATTTCCTGTTCTAGGCCATTTCTAATTATTCTGGCAGTTTTTGCTTGCAAACCCATGATTTTTCTGATGGCTTCTGAGGTTCTGCCTTTTGCTATGGCATCTAAGAGTTTTCCCAGTAAAATGAAGCTCATGATCATTGTAGCTGTATCAAAGAATACTCCGGCGCCTGGGAACAGACTTGGTGCAAAAGTAACTGCGGTGCTGTAGAGCCACGCTGTGGATGTTCCCATAGCAATTAAAGTATCCATGTTGGCGGTTTTGTTTCTCAAGCCCTTGTATGCGCCAACGTAAAATGTCCATCCGACAATGAATTGCGCGGGAGTTGCCAAAATAAACAGCAAAATGTTGTTTTGTTGCATGGGCAAAACGGGGAACAACATCAAAAGTATTATGGGGATAGTCAATGCAACGCTTGCTGCCAAAAGGATTTTTAGGCGTTGAATGTGGTGTTGGCGTTCTTTGCCTTCAGCATCCTGAACGGTTTTTTCGGGTTCGATGATTTGGTAACCGACGTCTTGTATGGTTTTTTTGATTCCAGCCAAGCTTAGTTGTTCGGGGTTATATTCAACGGTGACTTTTTCTGTAGCAAAGTTAACGGTTGCATTGTACACGCCCTCTTTGCTGTTTAATGCTTTTTCAATGCTTTGGGCGCAATTAACGCAGCTCATGCCGCCTATCTGGAGCATGATTTTCTCACGGATAACTCGGTATCCTGATTCAGCTATGGTGTTTTCTATGGTTTTCTGGTCGACGATGTCTGGGTTGTATTCTATGATTGCTTTTTCGGCGGCGAAGTTGACGGTGGCGTGGGTTACGCCGTTTAGTTTAGAGAGCGCTTTTTCTATGGTCAGTGAGCAGTTTATGAGCTCATTCCGCCGATGTTGAGGGTGATTTTTTTGTTTTCTCGGCTCATTTTGTTGCTTCCGCTTATAGAGAACCTTTGTAGTTACTTGTTGCTGGACAACCGACACACTTTTTGGTTTCATATCGGTTACAGGGGTCGCATTCAACATTGCACGGTGAAACCTTTTTTTCTTTATTTGCCAAGTTTTCTCTTATTTGAAGGAAAGGCGAAAAATAGGTGTCGCTTACAGGGTAAAACTCCGATCTTCGGATTCCTTTGCTGCATCTTAAGGAGCATTTCTCCATCGAGATGCTCTCTAAGGTTTCTCTCGTTTCTGCAACTGTAAGTGCCATCAGATTATAGCCGCCTATTGTTTTGAAAATCTGAACTATTCTGGGGCATTCTTCGAAACGGTCAAGGACGTTTTGCATCGCTTCAGCACTCTCCATTTCCAGCATCACGATGGCCAGGTGCAGCCCCAGCGCGCTTGGGTTGATCAGAGCAGATATTTTAATTGTGCCGTTTTCGATGAGTTTGTCCAACCTCTTCTTTGTTCCCATGCTTGTAAAACCTGTTAGTTTGGATAAATCTTCAAGAGATGTCCTACCATCCGCTTGGAGTTGAGCTATTATTTTCTTGTCAACCTTATCCATGAGCATACCCGTTTACTTTCTAAACATAACCTATTAATATTGTTTATCTATTAAACTATACTATAATCAAAACAAAAGGTTATCAAAATGACAAAAAGAATAATGATGCCAGTTGAAGACGAAACAGGATTAGAAGCTCAAGTAGCACATCACTTCGGAAGAGCACCCTACTTCGCCGTAGTAGAACTTGACGAGAACCAGAAAGCCCCAAAAGTCAAAACTGAACCAAATAGAAGCGAACACATGGGAGGCGCCCCAGGGCACTCACATGAAAGCTTCCTAGCACTAAAACCAGACGTTGTAGTAGCTTATTCAATGGGATTAGGAGCGCTGAACACCTTCCAAGACGCTGGCATAACAGTTCTGGAAGCAACTGCAAACACAGTAAAAGGCAACATTGAATCCTTCAAAGAAGGCAAACTCAAAGAACTTGCAGGTGGATGCGAACACGCCCATCACCACGAACACGAACATTAAATCAAAACTAAAGCAACGAAGATTTAAGCGCGCTAGATAAGAAGTCGAGAGATTAGTTAGCGCTTACCCAAAGCGCACATCGAAGCAATGATCAAACGGTATCTGGCATAGCAGTCACAGAGGATAGCACATGACGAGCGTCAAAGAAAAAATAGCGGCAGTAAAATCACGGTTTGCTGGCGGAAATCTCCTGACTATCCGCTGGAACAGCTTATTGCACGCGCCCGAATTTGTTATGCTGAAAAAACCTTATATGCCAATCGCTTGGAAGAGGCTGTCATGACAGAACCAAAAAAAGGGCGCCCAATTTTCTTCCCAGAAAACCTGGTTCTCTTTGGTAACCTAGCGCTTTTCCTATGGATTGTTCTTGATTCAGTGGCTTTTCTGCTATATGATTTCATAACCGGTATTATGTTTTTTATCCTAACCCTTATCTTGATTTATGGCGTACTTCACATTCTGGGTTGCCTACGTCCATGTTACAATTGCATAAAATGCACTCATGGCATGGGGCGCTTGGCAGCTTTGTACTTTGGCAGACGCATCTTTAAAGATTACAAATACAACTACAAACTGCCCACAGCAATATTTTTCTCACTATACATCGGAGGATTCCCTGCAGCATTCGCACTCTACTCAGCCATCGTAGATTTCACGGCTATCAAAGCAGCATTGTTTGTGGTTCTCTTAGTGTTTACGATCTATAGTGCCTTAACTTGGCGACCAAGAAAACCAAAAAACCCAAAAGAGGCAGTATAGCCTCGGCGGAGTTTAATGTGATTAATCTTTTGTTGCTTGTTAGCTTAATGGGATGATTTTTCGCTTTTTACGCGCGCGAAGCTGTTTAATCTTTATAATGACAAACTATTAAAACAACGTTCGAATATTATAATTCTCTAATGAAGCAAACTGAAAAACCGAAAATCGATATGACGATATACAACATGCAGGCAACGATATCAAAAACGCTTGCAAACCCAATCAGATTAGCAATCTTACACGTACTAAAAGACGGAGAGAAAAACGTAAACGACCTCACCGACACCATAGGCATAAGCCAATCAAACCTTTCCCAGCACTTAGCACTCATGCGACAGATAGGCATTGTTAACACAAGAAAGCAAGGAACAAGCGTCTTCTACAGTGTTACCAATCCCAAGATTAACGAAGCATGCGACACAGTTCGAGAAATTCTTGTCGAACAACTCAAAAAAAATCAAGGCATTGCAAAGAAAATTACTGAATGATTGTTTGCTTCAGAAAAGGAGAGAAAAACCATGTCTGAAGAAAAAATGATCCCTCAAAGACCTGTCTTAGAAATTCTATGTTCAATTCAAGGAGCCTTAGGAGAAGATAATCAGAAAGTGTTTGCAAAGCCAAGCATGGCGCAAGGAAGAGCTTGGGCTAAAACCATTCCACCAGTGCAAACGCCAGAAGATCTTATGGCAAAAACCGCCAAATATTTCCAAGATGACCTAAAACTTGCCAAAGCTGTTAGCTTTGAGAAACAGGGCCAAGAATACATTTTGAAGTTTAGAGGTTGCTACATTTGTCACGGCAAACTCGTAAAAGAACGACATGGAATCACGCCTGCCTGCGCAGTGTCGATGTTTCCTGTTGGTGCAGTCAACGAAAACCTAAAGGTTCGAAATGTCCGATTGAAGGAAATTCGAAAGCCAGGTCCAACAGGCGATTGTGACATGGTATATGAGATAAAAGCGCAATAGGAGACAAAAGGAAAAATTAAAGGTGAATTGTATGCCAGAAATGAATTTTGAAGGAACTGCAAGTTGGAGAGGCGGAACTGAATGCACTCTCTCAATTAAGGGCAAAGAACTCGTTACCGTTAGCCCGCCACCGATGTTTGGCGGAAAAGAAGGATACTGCGTACCTGAAGACATTTTTGCCGCTGCGTTAGCTTCATGTATTAACACGCTGTTTCTTTTAATTGCCAAAAACAGTCAGCTAGAACTCAAATCCCTTGAAACAAAAGCAATTGTCAAAATGAACATCGAAGGCATGGAGAAACTAATTTTCACAGACGTACATTTCAACATGAACGTTGGCCTGCAAAACGATAACGAACGAGAACGCAAAAAAGCTAACACCGTGTACGCAATGGCACAGAAGATCTGTCCGATCCGTCAATCTTGGGGCGAAGCTGTTCCAATAAGCTTTGAGTTAAACTTTAAGTAAGAAATTGGGATGTAGGAGAATTTTTCCTATGCTTTTTTTGCAGATTTCTAAACATACTTCTGAAAGCTGTCCAATGCATAATCAGAATGCAGCTAAATCAGAAAAGAACTTCAACGCAAAAATCGGAGAGCTCCTTAAAAAATACCAGATAAAGATTGTAGGAAGCTGGGTTTCAATTCCTGAACATCTCAAAGTTACAGTATACGATGCAGCAAACATGGAAGCCTTGACAAAGCTCTCGATGGAACCTGAAGTCATGGATTGGCTAGGATACCAAACCACCGAAATCAAACCAGTGATAACAATTGAAGAATCCATTAAGTTGGTTCTGAAATAAGCGAAGCCTCTTTTTCTATTTTCCGGTAAATATCTATTTCTAAAACTGTGACCATTCTCTAAATCCATTGGCGCGCGCTCATGTGTTATTCCTCAGTTTTCGCGCACCGTCAAAGTGTCGATCTACATTTTTAATCGAATATCAATATATTCCAAGGGCGTTTCAGATCAAAGTAGCTACTATCCACTAATAACTTCTGCAAAAAGAGTTCCGTCAACGAATTAGTTACAACTATGCGCGTTCATGTTGTTTCAGTGGAGGCTTCTACTATTTTCTTGATCTCTGCGTTCAAAGTGTCTGGTAGGCCAAGTATGCCCACATCCATGAAACCGCGTATGATCAGCGAAACAGCTTGGTCACGCGACAGTTTTCGTGTCATGAGATAGGTAATTTCTTTTTCCGAGATTTTTCCCACTGCTGCCTCATGAGTTATCTCTACGCCCTTCTTTTTTGCGATTAGTTCAGGTATGGATTCCATGAACGATTCGTTGTCCATAAGCAATCCGCGGCACTCTAGATGACCTTTGCAGTCTGTACTGTCGCCTTCTATCAAGCCTCTGATTGTCATTTTTGAGCCCTCACGTGAGATGGCGCGGCTAATCATCTCTGCTTTGCTTCCTTTTCCAGTCAGAACGGCTTTTGATCCAATATCCAGCTGCGAATTTTTGTGACCGTATAAGATGCTGTTGAAGCTTACCCGTGAGTCGTCGCCTTTGCAGTACGCTGCAGGATACATTTGAATGTCCCTGACCGGACGCATGCACACGTAGTTCGATACGAATGTGGCTTTTTCAGCTATTTCGGCGACGCTTCTCGGTCGCACCAGTGTGTTCTCGCTCCATTGGTGAATCATCGTAAAGTTAAGCATAGCACCTTTTTTGACATAAATTTCGGATATGCCCAGATGCGACGCGTTTGCAACCGTTGAGTGCTGAATGCAACTGGTGATTATGTGTGCATTTGAACCTTCCTCAGCGATTATGATGTTGTGTACTCTTTGTTCAAGATTCTTCTGCGTTATCATGAGGCATGATTGAAGAGGGAACTCCACTTCAGCGCCTGGAAGAACCCGCATGAAGTAGCCACCGCTGTAATCTTCAGCCACTCTTTTGGTGTACTCGTCCTTGTTCTTGTCAACGATTTTCCACATATAATCGTTGAGCCAGGAATACTTTTTCAGAGCTGCTTTAATATCTATAAGCTCAATTTTTCCTTCAAAAAGCTGGTTGACTGTTGCCTGAACTGTCGTCTGGTCCAAGTGGAAAAAGGAGCCGGATCGGTTCTTGTCGTTTGATTCAATGCCAGCTTTCTGTGCTTCTTCAAGAATTTTATGCGGTAGTTTTGTCAATTCACTCTCTTTTGTCATTTTTCCAGCCCCCAACTACTCTTCGTCTACATGCTACGCATTCTTCGTAACCCACCTTCTTAATATCTTCATAAATGCTCATTGGATGGGTGAAACAGTGAAACTGGCCATCTAGAAGAATGCATCCGTACTTCGCTTTGACATATTCCAGTATGTCGCCCTTGTGAGTTATCACTAAAGCTGAGCTCCCGCTACTTTCTACGTAGCGCTGAATTTCAGTGGCAATCAGCTTCAGGCTTTCTACGTCTACGCCCGAGTCAGGCTCGTCTAGAAGGAGAAGCTTGGGTTTAAGGAAAATCAACTGAAGAATTTCGGAGCGTTTTCTTTCGCCGCCGGAGAAGCCAACGTTTAGGTCTCTGTTCAAGAAGTCGGTTAATCTAAATGCTTCAATAAGTCGCTGTTCTTCTGTGCTGAATGCATCCTCAGTAGTCTTGCCAAGGCACAGCTTCAATAAGTCTGCGAGCTTCACGCCGGTGATTTCAGGAGGATTTTGGAAGCTGACCGCCATACCAAATTTCGCCCTTTCCTCCACGGTCTTTGTGGTAATATCTGTTCCATTGAACAAAATTGTTCCTTGAGTTACTTCGTAGGTGGGAAGTCCCATAAGTGCACTTATGAGCGTGGTTTTTCCAGAACCATTAGGTCCGAAAAGAATGTGACTCTCACCGCTCTTAAGGCTAAAAGTCACGCCCTTGAGAATAGGCTTTCCCTCAACTTTCACAGTCAAATCTTTGACTTCAAGAATATCCATGACAATCATAGAGCATAGCTTAACCATAGAAAATAAACTTTTTGAGTGAACGCAACCTCATCTTATTGAAAGAACTGAGACAAATATCCTAAATTTGCACTTTGCACTGTACATGATGGAGGTAGTCTTAGCAATAGCTTCAGCGCGCCGCTGTCCCGATAATGCCTAACGCGCAAAAAAGTTGCAACTGCTTTTTAAGTTTGAATTTATAAAATGCAAAAGTCGCATTTTGGCGCTCGCGCTGGCTTTTTCAGGCAAAGGGTTTATCGTTAATTCTAACAGACCTGCAAAAAGAACAGAAGCAGTAGATCTTCTAAAAGAATCTTGTTGCCGCCTATTTCATTTACGTGCGCTTTGGAGTTGTATGAGAGGCTGATGGAAATTGAGTAACATATACCTCTTCGAATATGTAGATTTATTACATAACAAACGCATATAGCTAACTAAAAGCAACCCGCAGGATAATTCCAATGATTGACACAGCAAATCTCACAAAAAAATTTGGAGACCTAACCGCCGTCGACAATCTCACTTTGCACGTCGACGAAGGCGAGGTTTTCGGTTTCCTTGGACCAAACGGCGCAGGAAAAACAACAACTGTCAGAATGCTTTGCTGTCTAATATCAAAGACCAGCGGAACTGCAAAGATAGGAAATTACGACGTCGGAAACAGCGCTGATCAACAAAAGATAAGACGAATGATCGGGCTGCTGACTGAAAATGTCGGGCTCTACGAGGAACTGAGCGCCTATGACAATCTGGATTTTTATGGTCGATTCTACAGACTTGACGTGCAGAAAAGGAAAGAGCAAATACAGTATCTTCTCAAGATGTTGGGGCTGTGGGAAAGAAGAAACGAAGCAGCGGGAACCTTTTCCAAGGGGATGAAGCAAAAACTCGCCATAGCTCGCGCCCTCATCCATGACCCACAAGTCCTATTCTTGGATGAGCCAACTGCAAGCCTTGATCCGGAAGCTTCTAAGATAGTTCGAGACTTTATCCTCGAATTGAAAAAGGAGAAAAGAACAATCTTCCTTAACACGCATTTGCTGGATGAGGCCGAAAAGATCTGTGACCGGGTTGCGATACTAAACACTCGACTAATCGCAATAGGCACCCCGCAAGAGCTAAGACGTCAGCTATCTGGAAGAAAGATAAAGGTTCAGCTTCAGCGGGTTGATAATGTAATCGTGGAAGCGGTCAAGAAAATCGGCTTTCAAGTTTCAGAGATAACTGATAAAAGCATAGTCATTGATGTCAGCGACCCTGAGAAAGAGAATCCAGCAATTTTGAAGGTGATCGAAGTTGCTGGCGGACCCGTGCAATTCGTAACAGAGATAGGCTCATCTCTAGAAGATGTGTATCTCAAGCTCGTGAGGGGATGAAAAAAATGGATTTGCAAAGTGCTTGGGCAGTTGCCGCAAAAGACTTCAAGATCTTCAAACGGAAGAGTCAGGTTATCTATATCACCGTTGTTTTCCCTCTTGTTGTCGGAATTGCGTTCCCATTGATTGTGCAATATGCACTGCACATTGGCAGTGGCCACGGAATAACCGCCTTAACTCTTCCCAGGTACATGGACGCTTTCTCGGTATGGTTTCTCATAGGATCAGCCATAATTCCCACCACTATAGCCTCCTACAGTTTAGTGGGCGAGAAGCTCCAGAAGAGCTTGGAACCGCTTCTGGCAACGCCAATGACCGACGGCGAAATCTTGTTGGGCAAAACTATTTCAGGGCTCGTCGTACCTTTGGCGGCGATCTATGCTGGTTCAGTGATATACATGTCGCTCATGGATTTGGTAACGCATGGCACGCTGGGTTATCTTTATTATCCTAACTGGCATATGGGGGCGATTTTGCTTGTGGCGCCATTGATATGTCTTCTAAGCGTTGAACTAAATATAATTATCTCATCCAGAGTAAACGATGTGCGAACAGCACAACAAATGGGAATGCTGTCAGCACTGCCCTTCTTTGGACTATACATAACGTCTGAAGTTGGATTCTTTGCATTCAATAACACAAATCTGCTGATTTTGGCAGGCGTTATCTTAGTAATAGCTGTTATTGTCTTCTTTGTCAGCAGGATTACATTCCAGAGAGAGGAAATACTAACAAAGTGGAAGTAGCAAAGTTAGAAGAGGGAGGTTCAAAAAAAAATGACAAAAGCCAAGTTTGAAATAGGAGAGACTGAAAAACATACCATTATTGTTAATGCGAGCGCGCTTCTAAAATACATCAAGATAGAAGTGGATGGCGAAAAAGTCGTTAATGAAGCAAACTTTCAGCCATTGCCAAAGAAGTTCCAGTTGAACGTGGGAAATTCCGAAAAGCATCATTTGGAAATCAGCGCTGGACCATTCTCGCCTATCAAACTATTCGTGGACGGAAAAGAAGCTCAAAAAACCTGAAAGTTCGTCGCTATCCCAAAAGGTTGAAATTTAGCCAAACTAACCGGTAATCTTTTCCGGTGTGGTAAATATCTGAACAAGACAACACGCGCTAAAGTGGAAGCAACTAAGATGGAAGAGATGAGGGAGGAGGTGGATTAGTGGACTGGAATAGCGCCCGCGCAAAGCTCATCGTAGCGGGACCCATATTGATCGTTTTGGGTCTTGTCCTGTATGTTGTTCGAGGCGACACAGCGGTGCTTGTCTTTCCCGTCATAGGAATAATGTTGCTCATTGCCGGAGTTATCTGGGAGTTATCTATAAGCCGCAAACAGAAGAAACCAGCGAACTTAACTAGCGGCAAACCCTAAGCACGACCTCAACCGCTGCGTGTCAACTCCCCATTGGTCTATTTTTTCTTATTTTTAATTCTATTAGCAGAATCGGTAGTTTTTTGAGTTAGATGCTATATCTTCTGCGCTAAATTTTGCGGGGGAGCGAATGCTCCAAGCGATCCTGAGTTCGCCCCTTTCATCCAAAAGTCGGGAGTGTGGGTTGTTAGCATGGCAATTAAAAGAAAACCACCAAACTAGCGCGCCTATGTGAAGTCTCCTAATTAGTCTTTCCTTTCTTCTTCATGCTGTCAAATTCCTCTTAGTTAATTCCTCGTCGAAGTGAAGGGCACGCGCCTATTCGCCCACATTTGGGGCACTATGGCTCCGCATCCAGACCCTCCTCAATCGCGCTAACGTCCACACCAAGGAGACAGCGCTACAACGAGGAAAAGTTCAGGCCTGATCATAATACGGCTTCTTATTCTTCAACACCGAATAACTGCACATAAGAAGCCTCCTTGCAGCCGCAACGGTCGCGATCTTTTTGCCCCTCTTCTCCGCAACCCGATTATACGCTCGGGTTATGGAAGTATCATACTTGTGAACGTGTGTTTGAGCAGTCTCAACCATAACCCAACGAAGCCACCTGCTTCCTTCCTTAGTGATGTCTCCATGCCTAACAGTGCGGCCAGAAGCATGCGTAGAAGGCACCAACCCCGCGTAACTGCAAAGTCGCTCACCAAACGGAAAACGATCAATGCTGCCAATTTCACTCTTCATGAGAACAGCCGAGTAATAGCCGATTCCAGGAATAGTCATCAACAACTTCACCTCTTCATCGCCCTCAGCTATTCCTACAAGCTCCTTAGAAAGCAGCTTAATCTCCTCATCCAACGGCTTCAAAACCCGCAGATAGCACTCAACCGAATCAAGATTTAGACCATGAAGCCACTCCACGCCATTCTTCGTGAAAAGTCCATGGTCAACTGGCCACTTCAACCCTTCATACGTTAAGACGCTTTTGACCTTCACCCTGAGCTTGACGCGTTCTCTAACCAAGAAAGCCCTACGCCTAACCTTCTCTCTGAGGTTAGCGATTTTTCCTTCTGGAAAGTAAGCCAGCGGCAAAGCATCCAACCTGACCAATTCAGCTATAATCTTAGAGTCCACCCGGTCGCATTTAATTTTAGCTTCTGCGATGTAACGGGTCTTTTTCGGATGGGAAACCACAACATTGTATCCTTTGGCGGTCAACTGCCTGAACAGTGGTGCAATCTGGTTTGAAGATTCCATGCCAACCTTGCCTACTTCAAAATGCGAGAGATAGGGAAGCACTTTTTCATTGCACATTTTTGTTTGATTGATTATTTTTCCTTCAGAGTTCAAAATAGTCGCATAAGTGCTATCCTTATGCACGTCCAAACCGCAAACGAAGGCGCTCATAGAATGGCATGAGCGCCCACGGCGTTTAACACTTCCCATACCATCGCGCTAAACGCAATAAAAGGGGACCAATATGCAAGAAATTTCTGTTTGGATTCAAATCAGAAGCGGTTTGGGTCTCTATGGATTTGAACCCAAAAACAATTGAGACCAATCCATACCCTGAGCAGACTGTGTCGAAACTCAGAACTAAACTTCAAGAGCCCCTGTAATCTAAGCCATTGCCCGGTATCTTCCTCTGCGTCTTCCCCGTTTTTTTACGCCTTAATCAAACTCATCAACGTTCCGACCCCGAGAATGTTGATAGCCCTTCTGATGTTGTAAGCCATCATGGTAAATCCAACCTCTCCTTTTACCTTCCTAATGCCCTTCAAGAGTAGATAGCCTTGGTTGAAAGCTCTCTTCATTGTTCCAAAAGGATGCTCAACTATCTCACGCCTCAAACTCAGCTTCTCCACACCCTCAGAACTGCCCACCCTTGCTCTCAACCTGTCCACAGTGTCCTGATACTCAGGCCTAAATATACGCCTCCCACGCCTGTTCCTAGTGCACCTACCTCTGAAAGCACAAGACATACAGAGTTTCGTCCCGTAGAGACCACCCCAACACTGCTCTTTTCCCCGATAACTACGCCTCAAAAGCTCCAGCTCAGCTCCGCCAGGACAAACATAAACCTCTCGTCTAGCATCGTAAACAAACTTGTCCGAGCAAAACTCAGGCTCAGGCACGCCAATACTCTTTGTCGGGTTAAACGATGGTATGGGCATGAAAACTGTAATTCCATGGTTCTCGCAGTCTTTCACGTCATTTGCAACATAGAATCCCTTGTCGGTTATAACCTCCAACTTGTCAACGCCAAGAGTCTTCTTCGCCATCTCAGCATCATTAAAAAGTTGATGATGATCAGTTGAATTGTTAATGACATCATAATCGACGATAAGATGCTGCTTGGCATCAACTGACGTTTGAATATTGTAGCTGACTTCGAGCCGTTGACTATCCACTCTCATCAAACGGCTATCTGGATCCACAAGCGAAACCTCACTTTGACCCGTAGCCTTCATTTGGTCCTGAACTTGCTCGTATCGTTGCTTTTCCTCTTCAAGTTTGCATATTTTCTCCTTGAGCTCATCGACATTAACGCTTTCATCTTCAGATGAATCAGCTGAATCGTTCCTGTCCATTTCTTTGAGATACTCCGCTATCTTTTCTTCTGTTTGCTTGAGTCTTAGAGCGACTGTTTTCTTATTGAGATTATTGCTCCTAGAATTTACAGCCTTGAACTTGGTTCCATCAATAGCTACCAGTTGAGCACCGTAAAGATCTAGGCTTCTGCAGAGGTAAACAAATTCTTTGAACACTCCTTTGATGCAATCGACGTTGTCTTTTCTGAAGTCAGCGATTGTTTTGAAGTCAGGAGCTAACTTTTTCATGAGCCACATGACCTCAACGTTTCGGTGGCACTCTTTCTCGAGTTTTCTGCTGGATCTCACCTGGTTTAGGTAGCCGTAAACGTATAGTTTGAGAAGGTCTGAAGGATTATACGATGGTCTACCTGTATCTGCGAGTACTGAATGCTTGAATCCGAGCTTCTCTAAGTTGAGGCTATCGATAAAAGCATCAATGAACCGAACTGGGTTTTCCTTGTCGACGTAATCGTCGAGCATGCTTGGGAAGAGAACTGATTGCTTTCTGTAATGGCCTGTTACGTGTTCGCTCATGGCTTTTCAGCTCTTTCTGTTGCTCTAAAGCCAGTCTAGATTTAAGGTTAACGGTAAATAGCCGCAAAGAAAGAGACTTTTCACACACTCTCACCGTCAGGTGGAGATGTCACCTGCTCTAAACCTTTTGGAACGTCAGTTCTCTTCCTTTTCTTTCAGCAATTTGAAGCATGTCACTTTTTCTTAAACAGTAAGTTATTTGGCGTGCGGTTCTTATCGAAACTTTTGCCAAATCGGCTAATTCTCTATTGGTAAAGACGCTGTTTAGACCATTCGGCAGTACTTTTAGGAAATCAGCCTTTTTTTCGAAGAGAATTCTGTCATTAACGGCTATTAGCTTCCTGTCTTTGATGCTAACGCCTCTTCTTCTCCAGCTTCCTTTTCCATCTTCACATCTTACCTCTTCTTCATCAATAAATAGAACTTCCAAAGAAAAGTTATCTTCTCCAATCGTCTGTGGAATCATGACTAGTTCACGAAATAGGTCAGCAAGTCTTCCTTTTCTTGGAGATTTTCGCTTGCTATTAACTGTGTTGTCTTTGCTGATATGCGTTATCCGTTTTTGTTCTGGAAGAGGATAAACCAATCTCACCTTGTAGTTTTTAATCAGGGTTTCGAGCTTTCCTCGGATGGCTGAGAAATTCTTGGTCTGAACTTCAATGATTAAATCTCCTCGAAGTATGTCTACAATGTAGTTGCCTAATCTGACCTCGAACTGATCTCCTGGAAATGAGTACCATTTCTTAATTTCTGAATGAAGAGAGAACTCGTTCATTAGGCTTCAAAAGTAAAATTGGCAACTAATAAGGGTAGGGTGGCGGCCCGCTGGGACTAGACCCCAAAACAGACTGTGTCAAAACTCAGCGCTAAAACCTAAGAGTATCTGGCACCAAATCTATTGCTTTCGATTATCTGCACTTATTTTCTTTTTCTTACGCCTTAATCAAATTTATTAGCGTTCCAACTCCAAGTATGTTGATAGCCCTTCGCATGTTGTAAGCCAGCATAGTAAATCCAACTTCTCCCCTAACCTTCCTCAAGCCTTTTAGGAGCACATAGCCTTGATTGAAAGCTCGCTTCATAGTCCCAAAGGGATGCTCAGCCAAAGTCCTCCGCAGTCGACACTTCACTTTACCTTCAGAAGTCTCCAATCTAGCCCTGAGACGATCAACCGAGCCGTCATATTCGCCTCTGAACATGTACCTTCCACGCTTATTTCTAGTACACTTTCCCCTAACTAAACAAGAATCGCATAGTCTTGATCTATACAACCTACCGTCAAAACCCTTCCCTCGATTACTCCTCTTCCAAAAAGGCATCTCATTTCCAGCAGGACAGACATACACATCCTTAGCTGCATCATAAACAAATCGATCGCTGTAGAACTCTGGTTCAGGAACCCCAACACTCTTGTACGGATTAAAAGCATCGGGAATAGGCATGAAAACCCTAATCCCACTATTCTCACAATCAAAGACATCTTGCTCAACATAGAACCCCTTGTCACTCAAAACATCAAGCGCCTCAACACCCAAGATCTGCTTTGCGGCTAACGCGTCCTTAGTGAGTTGGTGATGATCTGTCGAGTTATTTATCACATCATAATCAACAATAAGGTGTTGTTTCGCGTCAACTGATGTTTGAATGTTGTAGCCAACTTCAAGCCGTTGACTATCAACCCTCATCAAACGGCCTATCTGGATCCACCAGAGAAACCTCTCTTTGGCCTGTAGCTTTCATATGGTTCTGGATATGCTCGTATTGTTGTTTCTTCTCTTCTAGCTGACTTATTTTTGCCTTGAGCTCATCGGTTTTGGCTGTTTCATCTTCATTTGAATCATCTGCATCATTGCGGTCCAGTTCACTAAGGTATTGCGCGATCTTTTCCTCTGTTTGCTTGAGCCTCAATGCAACTGTTTTCTCATTGAGGTTGTTGCTCTTGGAATTGACAGCCTTGAATTTGGTTCCATCAATCGCTACCAGCTGGGCTCCGTAAAGATCCAGGCTCCTGCAGAGGTAAACAAACTCTTTGAAAACGCCTTTGATGCAATCGACGTTGTCTCTGCGGAAGTCAGCGATGGTTTTGAAGTCCGGAGCCAGCTTCTTCATCAGCCACATGGCCTCAACGTTGCGGTGGCACTCTTTCTCGAGTTTTCGGCTTGATCTCACCTGGTTGAGGTATCCGTAGACGTAGAGCTTGAGAAGATCTGAGGGATCATAAGATGGTCTGCCTGTGTCTGCGAGTACTGAGTGCTTGAATCCGAGCTTCTCTAAGTTGAGGCTATCGATAAAAGCGTCAATGAACCGTACTGGGTTCTCTTTGTCGACGTAATCGTCGAGTATGTTTGGGAAGAGAACTGATTGCTTTCTGTAATGGCCTGTTACGTGTTCGCTCATGGCTTTTCAGCTCTTTCTGTTGCTCTAAAGCCAGTCTAGATTTAAGGTTAACGGTAAATAGCCGCAAAGAAAGAGACTTTTCACACACTCTCAAAAGGGGGCGGAACCAATAGCGGATTCTGCCTATTTTTTATTAAAAGCAGCAAATATCTTCTAAGTAAAATAGTCCATTTTCTCTGTAAAGATTGCAAATTTGATTTGCTGTATTTCTCTCGCCCCTTTCATACAAATCTTTCACAAGGCGAGTGACTACATCATTCCTGTAAGAGACGAACAATCCGGAACTAGTCAATTCTAGAAATATGTTTCCAACTAATTTAGGATCACTATTAACGAATTTAACCAAACCATCAAACAAGAAATTTGCTTGATAATCAAACTTGATGAATTTGACTATTTTGCTTAATATTTCAGCAGCCTGCTCACTCATTTTATCCAGCAAGTTAATCCAATTAATCAGCGAAACCAAAACTTCTTGAAAATCAGAAACATCGTCCTTCTTAAGAATGGCATCAACCAGTTCCTTCCAAAGCGGAATTATTTTGGTTCTCTGTGATTCAGGCAACTGGGAACCAGCGGGAGAAAAAAATCTTGCGATAGCCAAAAACTGTATAGCGTCACACTTTTCAATCATCATGAGAATCAAGCTGTTTTTTTCTTCCAGTTTTTCAAAGTCATTCAGATAGCTAACTATAATGTGACCAGTTAGCATTTCATTTGCATGCTTGTCCTCGAAATTACACTTAATTGCTTCTTGATAGATTTCATTTAATTTCATTAGTTGATAGATTTCCTGATAAACTGCTGAGCTTCCGGCAAGGTATCCGATCATGGCTCCTTTGAATAGATCTGTGTTTTTTCTTACGAAGATACGATTAATATTTTGAGTAACCCAGTCCTTGTCTATAAAATAAATAACGGTCAGATGGTATCCTAAAGCCACAAAAAATGCCATATCTTGCGGCATGCTAATGAATGGTTCTATTGCTTTCTTGATGTTTTCACTAAGGTTTGTCTGTTTGTTAAGACGCCGGATTTTCAGAGAGTAGTTTAGGATTGCGGAAATGATGGCTTCTTTTGGCGAATTCACGACTTCAATTATCAGATTATTTGAAGTGCCCAGTTGTGACCTGTCCTTTTCGAGAAATTCCAATAATATTTTTTCGCAGACAGGCAGAAGTGACGCCGCAAGCGTATGCTTCTCATCCTTACAGCCACTATCTATCAGTTCTGCTGCACTTCTAATCAACCAATCTCTTGAACTTGTTTTTGGATCTTCCCAGAAACGCGCGCGCTGCTCTTACGGACTGAATTCTATGGTAGAAATACTGAGCGTTACACTAATCGACTTGGAAACTCGAAAAGAAACGGTTTTGACTCGGAAGAAAAATTGGAAAGGAACAGACAGTAGATGCTTCTTTAATGAGTGGATTGAGCACAAGAATTACAGGATTCAATTGAGATTGGATACTAACGATAACCCAAGCGTTGACCCAGTTTTAGATGCAGACATAATAGAACTAGCAACTGGTAAGAAAATCAAAAATGGCACGTGGCATCACACCCAAAAGGAGTACAACTCTCAAACAAATAGTTATATTTACACTTTCAAGTTTGAAGAGCTTCAACTACTCCTAAACTTTGCAATAGCATACCACCAAAAACTCTCTGAAAAAATTGGTTTTGTTGACAGTTTGACAGTGAAGCTAGTCAAGGGTAGACCCGAAGAGAAAAAATAGTTAATTCGGGTCAAACTCCTTCGTTCCTTAAGATTGTCAACGAACGGTGACTAAAGTCTCGAACGAAGGCTAACTCTGCAAGATAGAAATCGAAAGTCATTTATTCTTATGGACCAGAAGAGAAAGTGGTGAACGATGTGAAGTACAAAAAAGAAAGAAAAAGTTTGTTGATATTTCCCGACTTAATAGTCGAGGTACTTCATTATTTCTAATGTTCTTTCTTTTCGGATAAAAATAGCTGATAAGCAGAATCTTTTTGCATTTTCAATTAACTGAAGTGCAAGGTTTATTCTATTCCGCGTTTTTTCTTTACGAAGTTTACGAAATCTGGAGCATAATTCTTGTCCAGCATTAAGTGAGTCGTATCAGGAACGTTCCACTCGTCAACAGACTTTTCATCAGCGTATCCAATGTCAATGTGCACTCGTCCACCAACGTTTTGTTTCCAAGTATCGTGCAATCTGAGAAAGTAGTAGTCTCCGCCGTTAGATTTGGAGTAAGTTACTTAGCTTACCATAGATTACAAATAGAGTTTACCATAAAAAAAATACATTTTTTCTTTTAGGTGAACAGGCATGGTTCAGCAGGGTCAAGCGACAACTATTTACATTGCAAAAGACGAGTACAAACGATATCAGACCATTGTGAAGGAAAAACTTGGCAAGAAGGCTGGGCCGAGAATAGTGGAGCTGATTCGGCAAGACGTGGCCAACTTGGAAGGCAAACCGGTGATAGACAACAATGAAGACATTAATGAACTTCAGACACGGCTTAAATCGCTCATTAAGGAAGAGGACGATGCCAAGAGAATCCTTGAGCAACATGAGGTTTTAGATCACTTAGTTCACCTCTCACAACACAGCCCTTATAATATTAGCTTTAAACGCCATCCCGATAAAGCAAAGAAAGCAATTGCTATGATGGTTACTGATTTTAACGCGGGAAAGATCCGGGCGGACCTTGGAGACTTTCAGCTATTCATAGGCTATGCTGAATTGCACATTGAATACTGTAAAGTTCTAAGTAGATTAGCAGAATTGAGGGCACAGAAATATACTGCTGATCCAACACAAACGCCTGAGACAGAAGCACCACAGACAGAAGCGCAGCCTACGGAGTCTGCAGAGATTAACCAAGTAGCTGAAGAGGCAGAAGGCCAGGAGCCAGAAGTAAAGGCCAACAACAAACAAAGCATATTGGAAGAGCCTGAATCTGAAGAAGAGGAAGAAGGCGCTGGTGAGGAAAAAGAAGATGAGGCTGAAGAACCTGAAGAACCCGAAGCAGGTGAGGATGAGCCCAATGACGATTATGT
The DNA here is from genome assembly GCA_963827165.1 of Candidatus Bathyarchaeota archaeon. Classification (GTDB taxonomy): domain Archaea; phylum Thermoproteota; class Bathyarchaeia; order Bathyarchaeales; family Bathycorpusculaceae; genus Bathycorpusculum. The sequence continues at coordinate 29,728 of CAWGZR010000003.1, forward strand.
TTTGGAGTCAGCTGAAGAGAAAGAGGAAGAGGAGCCCTGGCTGGACTAGTTAAGTTGGAACTTGGGCGAAAAAGTAGAAATATATTTCTATAGCAGCATAGTGGAGTATCAAATCATAATTCTACTATACTAGTGCGGTTAAAGGGCAATTTTTCTCGCGTGCAAAAATATATTTTGCTCCCCTTCCCCTTTTATTCATGGTAAAACGGTTCGGTTAGTTGATAGCTAAACGAACCTCTTGAAACTCGTATATTTATCCAAGTTTTTAAAAAAAGCTTAAAAATTCCTTAATAGAACGTGCTGACCAGCCGTTTTAGAGAAAACTTTGGTAGTTCTTGAAGGTCAAGGCGTACTCGTACTCGTATTGGCTGTCCAGCTTTCGTCTCTTGTTGATGCAGATCTGCAGTTAAATTGTGCCCCATGAAGTACTCAATGATTTCCGTTTTAGCTTTCGCCGTACCCTGGAAGAAACCGTCTGAGAGGAAAGCACGAAAGCCAGTTAGAGAGAAGTTGTCTTCGATTTAGCGTTGAAGATCTCCTACCTTGGCGATTCTTCAAACCTCGGCAGGCCATGCCAGTACGTCGCTGCAGCAGCTGGGTCTCTTGCAAGCTCGTTTAGAAACTTGTTCTGCTATGCTGTGCTTAGTAAAGTGTTACATTTCACGTTTGAACAAGCCGTTCTTAACCTCAGAATTCAGAATCAGTTTTCTTAGCCTCAGAATTCTTAGCGGGCGAAAATTTGTAGATAGTTGAGACGGCTGCCTCCGATCTTTCAGCTATCGCGACTCGGCTAAAGCCTTGTTTCATTAAGAAAGCTACTGTGCTCTCTATTTCCGAAAACGGAGTTTTCACTCCTTTAAAGTAGTTTCTGAGCTTCAGAAAAGCCTCTTCCACTAAGTTTTTTTCTACCGCTACCGGGGTAGGTGTCTCTGTTTTTTTTGCTTCCTCAATTTTCGGCAGCAAAAACGTGTTGGTCGACGGCGAGTAGGTGGCACCAAGCTTCTCCAGCTTCTTAAGCATCGCCACGAGACGCCCAGGCGCCAAACTGCCTTTCGGTTTTATGAATAGGCCCGCAGCGTTTTTGCTTATGGTTTCACAGTTAGGCTTCAGCTGCTCAATCAACTCTTCTTCAGAGATTAGGTGTTCCATGTTTTCCCCTAATAGAAAAAATCTTAAACAAGAACCTCTGACTGCAGATCGACTAGCGGTTATCGTCTTCTTCCTGAAGACTGATCAGACGATCGGGGCAACCAATAAGCAAAGAAGCGGAAGGTCTGTTGAGAAACAGTCTAGCCTGTGTTTTCTTTCTTTATCTTTTCAAATAGCTCTACAAAAGTCTGTTCGGGCTGCGCACCTACAATTGTGTATTTATCATTTATAATGAACGTGGGAACACCTGTAACATTGTGTTTTCTGGCTTCAAGACAGTTATTTGCATATATCTTTTGGAGCAGAGGGTCTTTCAATGCACTTTCAACGTCGTGTTTTGTCAAACCAATTCTCTTTGCTATTTCGATAATAACCTCTTCTTTTCCGATGTCAAGGCAGTCTTCAAAATACGCTTTGAATACTGAATCAGTCAATTTCTCATTTTTGCCAAGCTTTCTGGAATATTCACCGACTATCAGAGCTTTTCTTGAATTTGGCAGTGTCCTAACATCACAAAAGTCCAGACCATATTCTTTGCCTCTACTTCTCAAATGCTGGTACATTTCATTTGTCTCAGAAATGTATTTCCTTAAGTCGACTCCGCAGATGGGTGTTTCTGGGTGAATTTCAATTCCAACATGTTCCAGTTCAATATCAAATCGACTCTTAAATCCATCAATAATAGCTTTGCCAAGATAACAAAAGGGGCAAATATAATCTGAAAACATCTTAATTCTTATTTTCATCAAATCACCCTATCTTACAGTTTTCTAAACGTATATTAGGAAATTAATGTTACCCATTTCCGTTAGAGGAATTAAAAATGGTTAACATACCCAAAGAAGTTTTAGACGTTATTTCAGCAGCAGATTCAGCAAAGATGCTGGCAACGGTCGATGCAGAAGGTGCCCCCAATGTTGTCCCAGTGTGGAGCATAGTTGCCGTTGATTCAGAAACAATTGCTTTTGCAGAGCTATTCATTAAGAAGACAAAAGAAAATCTGGAAAAGAACAAAAAGGTTGCAATTGCCATTTTCAAAGGACCAAGGGTTGGATATCAATTGAAAGGGAACTTTTCAGGGTTCCAAACGTCAGGACCTATCTTCGAAAACTTTTCAAAGAAAATCATGGATAGCATGAAGATGCAGATTAAGAGCGTTGGCATCATTAAAGTCAATGCGGTTTTCTCAGCATCTCCAGGACAAAACAGCATGAAACTAGCTTAGATGGGCATTATTGGAAACGTGCCATCAACCTTTTTCTTTTTTGACATTTTAAATAGAAAAAGATAGAAAAAGTGAGTTCAAATCCCCTCAGGCCCGTTATCGGTTTCCGCCCCTGTTTGGGGTTGGGCTTCGTTCCGCCATCTTTTGGTGTGGAACCCATAGAGACCCAAACTGCTTCAAGCTCGAATCCGATTAATTTCGTTGAGGTCCTTCTTTCTTTTGCAGTCAGTCTTTATGTTTGCCAAGACAGATTGATTAAGGGCTTTGAAGAATTAGAAAAACAAGCTTTAAACAAAAGTTGTACCAAAAGGGTAGGCGAGTGTTTTGGTTCCCAGCATAGAGCTCATTGTGGCAGCGTTCCTGCTTATAGCTTTCTTAGCCGCGGTCCTATCCACAAGGCTCAAGATACCGTACACTCTTGTTTTGGTCTTAACAGGAGTTATAATCACCGTGGTCGCGTCCACGTTTACTATGCAGGGAGGTTCTTTCGAGACCCTGATTTCTCAATTGAGATCACTCTGCGCTCAACTTCTCCAAGGTGGCGGAGGTGGCCTTTTCGTGGGCGTAGTTGTTCCCCCATTGATATTCGAAGCCATGATTCACCTTCGCGCCAGTGATCTGCGGGCGGTAATCAAGCCTTCGTTAGCCTTAGCAACCGTTGGGGTCTTGATAGCGACTGGTGTCGGTGGGCTCATCTTGTGGAAGATCGTTGGTCTTTCACCGTATGTTTCTTTTCTTTTCGCCGCGTTGATTGCGCCAACGGATACGGTTACGGTTTTGGAGGTTTTTCGACGGGTCAAGGTTCCTTCCAAACTATCTACGCTGCTTGACACCGAAGCGGCCTTCAACGACGCCACCGGCATTGTTCTTTTCACAATAATCCTTTCAACTGTCGGGCTTCATGAGATCTCGGTAACGCAAACAGTGCTCAATTTCGGATTTACTCTTGGGGCAGGCGTCTTAATCGGGCTGGTAATCGCGTTTCTAGGCGAAGTACTTTCAAGCTTGATAGAAGATAGAGTGGCCGAAACCATCTTGGCGGTTGCAGTGGTGTACGGGTCGTACGCTTTGGCAACAGGAATAGGCGCCTCAGGGCTAATAGCAGTCGCCGTGGCAGGGTTATACTTTGGCAACTTCACGATGCGATCAGCCATGGAACCAGCGTCAAAAGAAACTGTAACGACATTTTGGCAGATAGCAGCCTTCCTAGGCAACTCAATAGCGTTTCTAATTATTGGTTTCGAGACAAACATTATCACTCTTTCGCAATCAGTTCTACTTATTGCAGTCGCTTACGCCGCCGTAACCGTAGCTAGAGCGGCTACAGTGTACCCGATACTCGCCGTGTTCAACAAGTTCGGAGACAAAATATCCGCGGTTTGGCGCAACGTTGCCATGCTTGGAGGAGTCCGAGGCGCTTTGTCCATAGCGTTAGTAGCTACGATAACAACTTCCGCAGTAATTTCTAAAGGAGATATCAACACAATAGATACAATGGTGCTGGGAGTAGCCTTCATTTCAATCGTGTTTCAAGTGCCTTTGCTGTTTCGCTATGTAAGGAAAAAAATACCGCAAACCGAAGCCGTGGCAGAAACAGAAATTGACGAACAATTCGAGTTAATAGCCTCACACATGGAAGAAGTAAGAAAACTAAAATCAGAAGGCAAAATATCCAATGCAGAATTCACAAAAAGAATTGAAGAAAACAAAAAGAAACTAGACCAGCTAATCGCAACCTCGCCCGTTACAATTGAAACAAGAAAAATTATACGCGCAAGAGCCTCCGCGTTATACAATTCTTTTCCAAAAATGCCCAAACACAAAATAAAAGACAAAAACAACGAACCAAAAAACAAAACCGAAAAAGAATAGTCGCACTATCCTTTTCAGCACAACAGAAGGTCTAATCAAAAAATCGAGCGCAATTTCAATACGAAAAAATCAATTATTCTCTTAGCTAATCAATACCTGAAACAATGTCTATAAATTTCTCTTCCCTCTCAAATAATTCGTTCGCTCTTGTCGACTGAGAACCGAGTCTACGCTCATCAAAGATAACCGATCGCTCCATTTATTATTTTTATTTACATATTTCCGTGCGTGCCGTTTATATCCGACTTCAATGTGCAAGGAATATTCGAGAAGGAAAAAAACGTGAAGTCACCCGGTGCTTCTCGCGAGTTTGGTTATCTTAGGAAATGGGTTCCGATCGCTATTTTGATAGGGGTAGTCAGCGGGGTAGGCAGCATTGTTTTCTATGAAGCAATCAGACTTGCAAGCGCGGTCCTACTCGGGGGAGTAACTGGTTTTTTTGCACCTTCGCCACTCGGAGAAGGCGGAAGCTTAGGAGTAGTCGCTTCTCGTCTTTACTTGATTCCGTTGGTTACTGCTGTTGGAGGACTTTGTTGTGGCATACTCGTCTATGGTTTGGCACCGGAAGCCGAGGGTCATGGAACTGACGCGGCAATAGATGCTTTTCACAATAAAAAGGGTGAAATTCGATCCAGAATACCTCTGGTTAAGGTTGTGGCCTCAGCAATAACGATTGGCTCTGGAGGAAGTGCAGGCAGGGAAGGTCCGACAGCGCAGATGGGGGCAGGCTTCGGCTCTTTCCTGGGCAGAAGATTTAATTTCAGTTTACATGACAGAAGAATTGCGGTTGCAGTTGGTATAGGTGCAGGAATTGGCTCCATTTTTAAGGCGCCGTTTGGAGGAGCCATAATGAGCGCTGAGATTCTTTACATGCAAGATTTTGAGGTGGAGACGTTGCTGCCCGCTTTCATAGCTTCGACCGTGGGCTACAGTATATTCGCGTCATATGCCGGATGGACGCCAATATTTGGCTACTTGAATCTAGGGGCTTTCAACAACCCAGTTGTTCTGCCTTTTTACGCTGTCTTGGGCATAATCTGCGGGTTAGTCGGCATTGTGTACGTCAAAGGGTTCTACGGCACGCGGGCTCTTTTTCAGCGTCTAAGAATACCGCGTTTCTTGAAGCCAGCTTTAGGCGGATTACTAGTGGGTATCATCGGAATGTTTCTCCCGCAAGTGCTCGGCATGGGCTATGGTTGGCTTCAGATATTGATGAGCGGCAACTTTCTCTTACTTCCTATAATTTTGATCCCAATAATCATCGTAGCCAAAATAGTTGCTACATCTCTTACGGTAGGTTCAGGAGGAAGCGGCGGAGTCTTCGCGCCAGCCTTGGTAATAGGCGGCTTTCTAGGTGCAGCACTCTGGATATTTCTAAACGGGCTTTTCCCGAATTCCGGGCTTGTCATCGCCGCATTTGTTATAGTGGGGATGATGGCGTTTTTTGGAGGCGTAGGCAAGGTTCCTGTTGCAGTCATAATCATGGTTAGCGAAATGACTGGAGGATTAACTCTGCTGGTTCCCTCAATGATAGCAACTGCTATTGCCTATATAATCACCGGAAAGAATACTATCTATAGAAGCCAGGTTGAATCACGATCTGATTCTCCAGCCCACAGAAGTGAATACTCTACTCCTCTGCTGCAAAAGCTCTTTGTCAAAGACGCAATGACCAAAAAGGTCATCACAACTACCCTCAACTCACCGCTCTCAAAGGTCGCAGAGGTAATGGCAAAGAACACAATAAAAGGTAATCCAGTCTTGGATGATAATGGCAGGCTGGTAGGTATGGTCACACTTACGGATGTTCTAAAGATTAATCCAGACCAGAGAGCTACTACAAAGGTAAGCTCCGTAATGACAAAAGAGTTGGTTACAACGATTCCCGATGAGAGTCTTTATGCTGCTTTTGGAAAGATGACAAGTAACCAGATTGGACGCCTGCCCGTTGTTGAGCCAGGGGACAGCACAAAGCTGATAGGCATAATAACGCGAGAAGACGTCTGGCGAGTCTACAACATAGAGATTATGTCAGAACTGGAAGAGACTAAACTTTCAGGAAGCGTCAAAGAGAATAGCGAAACAAAGTCTTGAACAGAAAAATGCACGATGTTATTGCCCAAAAATTAGCAGCTGCTAGAAATGGTGTTAAACTCTTATTTTGCTCTTTCCATAGATGATAGGCGTTTAGCTCTCGTAATTTTTAGAGCTGGAAGATTTTTTGAATTTTTGAAAAAGAATTGCTTAATAAGAGAAAATGCAGACGAATCAACATGAGGTTTTTGTCTGTTAGATAAGACTTCTTCGTGCCCCATTAATCTGAAGAAGTGAATCTTCAACTGATCCGTTATCAGGAAACTAAGCAATGCATAACTCCAGACGAAAGCGGCGAATCCCCACCCAATCGGATTCATAAACACACCGAAGACAGCAAACAACGTACCAACAACTTGAGTTCCCTCTGTGGCTACAAAAAGAATACTAGCTGGAAGGGGACGTTTCCAGAAGTGGCGCACTCCAGTTCGCGCCAAATAAATAGTCAGGTGCCCAGCAACAGCCATTTTAAGAAAAATCAGCGTCTGCAACGTACCAACACTCAAGTGGAATACGTATAAGCCAATTATTAAGAGCCCAAAGCTTGAAACGACACCTGTTGTGCCAAGCAGAGAAGCAACTATCAGCACGCCACGCATGTTCCAGCGAACAGGTTTCTCTTGCACTCTCACATTATCGTATGCAATGGTCATGATAGGTATGTCGTTGAGCAATGCCAAAATGACTATCATAACTGCCGTCACCGGATAGAAGTTAAAGAAAAGAATTGCAAGACTAATGAAAATCAGTACTCGAGAAGTCTCGGCGATGCGATAGACGGCGTAATTGGTCATGCGTTCAAAAATCTTACGGCTCTCTTTAATCGCGTCAATGATAACCGAAAGCCCCGGCTTCGTTAGAACCACATCAGCTGCGGATTTAGCCGCGTCAGTTGCTCCATCAACTGCAACCCCCGCATCCGCTTTCTTTAATGCTGGAGCATCGTTAACTCCGTCGCCTGTCATGCCGACAATATGCCCTTTTCCCTGAAGTAACTCAACTATGCGATATTTGTGCTCAGGAAAAACTTGGGCAAAACCATCCGCATTCTCAATAATGTCTTTTGCTTCGCTGTCTGGTTTGTCTATGAAATCGGAAGCGGGTATTATATTTGTGCCCAGATTAACTTCTTGAGCAATCTGCTTAGCTATTGCAATGTGGTCGCCAGTGACCATCTTGACGTTTATGCCCATCTGTTGGGCTGTTTTTATTGTCTGAGCAGAGTCTTCGCGGGGTGGGTCGTAAATTGCAAGCAGACCAACAAATTGCCAATTGCCTTTTTCGTCTCCCTTAATTACGCCTAGCGCTCGATGACCCTTGATTGCGAAAGTGTTTACAATTTCGTTAACTCTATCTTCGATTTCTGTCTTGTTGGAAACAAGAGACAAAACAATTTGCGGAGCACCCTTGGCCACTTTGAAGTGCCCGCCATCACTGCTCTCTACAGTAGCTTCAGTTCTCTTCAAAATAGGGTCAAAGGGCTTAAAATCAACCACGCTGTATCGGCCAAGAACGTCAGCAACCGCTTTTATCGACTTGGCTTTGGTGATGACTGAATCGTCAATGGGATCACGGTTTTCTTCTCTAGAAGCTAAGGTTCCATACAGGAGGGCGTCGTTGATTTCGAATTTGCCTAAGGGTTGCGTTTCTGCAATGGTAAGTTCATTCTTCGTTATGGTGCCGGTTTTGTCTGAGCATAACACGTCAACTCCAGCCATTTCTTCAATTGAAACCAGTTTGCTAACGATGGCTTCTTTTTTGGCGAGGACAATTGCTCCAACTGCCATGGTGACTGTCAAAACGGCAGGCAACGCTACAGGTATTGAAGCTACAACCAAAACCAGTGCAAACTGCGTGATAACTAATGGGTTGACATGTCGAAAGAGCGATGCGATGACAACTGCGGAAACCATTATTGCCGCGAGGATGATCAGGTAGTTTCCTATTTTTATGACTGCTTTTTGGAAGTGGCTTGCGGTTCTGGCTTCTGACACGAGTTTGGCGGTTTTGCCAAAGAAGCTGCTTGTTCCTGTTGCTACGACGTAAGCGTCCATTTCGCCTTGTCTAATGATGGCTCCTGCGTATGCTACGTCAGATACATGTTTTTCTACCGGCAGGGATTCTCCAGTTAATGCGGATTCGTCCGCGAGCAAGTAGTCGCCTTTTATAAGTTTAACGTCGGCAGGGACAATGTCACCTAAGCGGACACGTACGATGTCACCTGGGACAAGTTCCTTTGAGGGTATTTCATGCCATGTTCCGTCTCTTAGCACTCGGGCTTTTGGGGCAAGTCGCTTTTTCAATAATTCTATGGCGTTGTCGGCTTTCCGTTCTTGCCAAAATCCCACCACGGCGTTCACGATTAGTAACGTGAAAATTATTGCAAAATCGTCATAGTGCTGAATGATTATAGATAGTACTGAGGCAATTTCTATCATCCAAGGAATGGGTCCCCAGAAATAGCCCAAAAACTTGCGAAAAGGATTAACTTTCTTTTCAGAAATTTCGTTAGGACCATTCTGTTGAAGCTTTTTCGCTGCCTCTTCTGAAGATAGCCCAGTCTTGGCGTATTCTGAAAATGGCTTCTCTACACCAGACTTCGTTGATGGCTGCTCAGATTCCACCAATAAAAAACCTCTATTTTTTAGACCTGTATCTCAAAAGAGCAGCAAAGCCTCCCAAAGCTACAAGTTTTGCTTTTTCTTCTGACTCTGTAGATATGACTTCAACCCTTGCGTCTGTCTGTGAAGCCAAATCCTCTAAGACATCAACTATGTCCTTCTCCTCCACCTCGTATTCTGCCGAGTTGCACTTCGCGCATGGGCTCGATATCATTTCTTGCAAAGCTTGACTCTTATTGTTCTTATTTACTATGTTCGCTTTTGATAGTTCGCATTTTTTGCACATTACAATAATTTCAATCATATCAGTGCTATCCGTCACCAATACAACATCAACTTCGCCATTCTTTAGTGCATTCAACACTGGATCTAATCCGTAAATAGCCAAGTCATCTTGTTTGCCAATGGCTGCTAGAAGACGCTGCACGATCATCTTTTCATCTGGAGCACACATATTCTTCAGTGTCTCAGCTGACTTGTCAAGCACCTCTCTTACCGCTTCTTTGCCGGCGGATTGAGTATCCACAGTGCCCAGAATCGAATTCTTTAGTTCATAATTGAGGTAATCACCCTTCAAGAAATCCTCTTTAGTTTGTCCTGGACCTCCAACTATCAGCGCCGTAACTTTGTGGTTCTCGAGAAATGCCTTTGCTGCATGTTCAGCGATCCTGTGGAAAAAGTAGTTAACATCCATGTCGCGTTCTCTTTCGTATCTTCTCTGACTTGATCCACCCTTTCCAGATTTTCCTGGAACCCCAGAAGTGATATTTTCAAGTAATTCAAAACGTTCACCATTTAGTAGCCCAAAACTTGCCTCCTTAGAATCAACGGCCATTAGCCCAACAACATGTTGGTTTCTCAGCATATCCCTTAGAGGATCTAAATGGAAATGGTTGTCAACCTCGTAGAGATAAGCAGTAATCGGCTCTGGTGGAATAATCTCTTCAACGTTCACACCTTCCCTTTCAAGATTGTTCGCAACAAAAGTTCCAGCAAATAATGCAAGCCCATTCTCGGGAATTTCCTTCTCCAACTTTATTCGCTGGATTACGTTTTTGAGGGCGTCTTGAAGGCGATCCCTGACGTCTCTTCCGCTCTCTGATTTTGTACCTTCTGAATCAGATTCACACTTGAGGTTTGCGACTATCTCATCTATTGATTTCACCTTCGGTATGTACAGCGAGATGAACTCCCTTCCCTTCCCCTCTTTGTCTGATAGGTACGCTATGAGTTTCCTTAGTTTGTGCTGTTTCACAGAGTTGGTTGTTGCTATCTGGCATCCATGAAAATGTGTAACTTTTTCAGAAACCAAATTTGAGACACCTTAAACATTCAGTTACAGTTGAGCCTAATTTATCAGTTTTCCAAAATTACAGCAAATCGACTCCTTTCTCAAAGTTATTTTTGCATTACCTTATTTCAAAACGCAAGAGTGCGGACGCAAACGAAGAGTCTAAACCCTTACTTTTTGTGGGAATGACTATTTTCTTCGATAGTTGGTGTGCTCTTGATTTTTGAAGATTGCTTTCAATAGCGAATAACTCAAACTTTTTTAATATCAGAATGACTTTCCCTTACAGAGGGAGCGCTTTTGCTTTTTGGACACAAGAATAAACCCAAAATGGAACTCAAAGTAGATTTAAACGATTTGCAAAGCGAAAAAGGTCTTGGTTAAGTCCACTGCATTTTTAAGAGAAAAAAACGGTATTGTTATGCATGCAGACAGGCTATATTTTTCTTTGTGATAATGCTTCGATTACCAAGTGTATTAGCAACAAAAGTTTTAGTTGCGCAGGTAAACCAGTTAAAGTGCCCCAAGAATTAGAATTAAACACAGTTATTTTCTTGCTCAATCATGAAACAAAAACTCTTCTAGGTCCATTCACCGATGTTCAAGGCCCTGAAGATTTGGAGAAGGGAACCTGGTATAGTAGCGTGGATGAGCATAGTTTTTCCGAAAACATTAATGTCGAGTGGGAAAGACTACATGAACTTAAAAACGCAACCGACAAAGTACCATTCTTGAAAGAGATAAAAGAATGTGCCCTATCCGATCTACAAACTCAGGAGCTACTCTCAACATTGAAGAACGCTCCTTTATACGTTGAATAGACATTCGAGTAAGAAAAAACAATCTCAACAATCACAAAAAGTATACTTCACTCTGTGAAAGACGAATACCAAGAGCACTAGTTTGAAACGAAAATCTTCTGCTGAAGCTAACAGTTTTTGAAGATACGAATTTGGAGAACTAAGCCAAGCAGCAACACTTTCGAGTAATTGAAAACTTTTTCAAGATTGAGCAGTAAGTTAAAATCAGCGATTGATTCATAATACTTGTTAGTGTGTTTTGATTAATGTTTTTGGGTTGGTGTTTGTATGTCGTCAGAATTGAAGGTTATGTTGAGTAAGGTAGCTGTAGAAGATAACGTGCGCAAAGAATTAGAGTTTGAGGAAGGGATAAATCGTTACAAATCTCTTCTGCTCAGGGTAGCAAAAGTTCAGCCATTTGACGTACTGGTTTCGTCTGAAGGAACTGAACAGGGCAAGTTACACCAAAATGTGGTAGATTTGAACGTGCTTGAAAGAGCCCACTTAGTGAAAGGACATACAAAAGAGACGGATCATAACGTGTACCGTGAATACGAGCTTACTACGGAAGGAGCTGAATTAGTGGAAAAGCTCTCAAAAGAAGCCATGAGCGGCAAAGATCTTCATCAGCCCCACACGTTGGGCGCGCCGTCATCTCAAGAGATACCAGCAGGAGGGGTAGAACCAAACCAGATTCCTTGTCCAGAATGCGGAAAAACCTTCAAGACCAACTCAGAGATGGAGAGACACAGAGATACAACACATCACGAAACAAAAGGGCACGAGTAAGAAATGAGCAGATTGACGATATCTATTCCTGCTAAGCGGGAACAATACCTAAAACAGTTAGCTAACGATCACCAAGTTGACCTGAATAGCGTTTTCAGTGAATTGTGTGATTGGGCTTTTTCTAATCCTGAAGGCAAAAAACAGTTTAAACTCTGGTTAGATGATGCTTTTCCTCCAAAAGGCGAAGCTGAAGACAAAGCACGGGATGCAGGCGCCAGAGAAAGAGCCCGTGAAGAAGATGCAGAAGATAAGTCTGAAGAAGAAGCTCATGAAGACGAAAACTACAACGAGGACATCGCCGGAGAGGACGTCAACGGGAAATTTAATCCCTAAATTGGGCGATCAAAGTTTTCTAACCACCTGAGTCTTGTAGCAACGGTGACTCTGCTGTTGTCCGGCTACAGCCACAAATGTTTAAGAAAGCTGGAACTCTCTTTTAGAGTAGAGACTTCAAATAAGTGGGCATCATGTTACACAAAATCAAAACACTAAAAGGCTACAGATTGGACAGCCTTGATGGGGAAATAGGCAGAGTCAAGGAATTCTATTTCGATGACACGTACTGGACAATTCGCTATTTGGTTGCCGACTCAGGAAATTGGCTTTCGGACAGGCTGGTGCTGATTTCCCCGCATGCGTTGCTTGCAGTGAATAAAGAAGAGCAAAACATCGCCATTAATTTAACGAAAAAACAAATCGAGGACAGTCCACCATTGAAAAGCGACAAGCCCGTCTCCCAACAATACGAGAACGCATACTATATTTATTATGGCTGGCCGACGTATTGGATGGGACCATACCCGTGGGGACCTTATCCCTACATCGTGCATAATCGCGGTGTCTTTTCTCGGGAGGATGCTGAGAAAAAAAAGTGGGATCCCCATTTGCGCAGCACTAACGTTGTGAGTGGTTATCATATCCAAGCCTCCAACGGCGAGATTGGTAACGTTGAAGATTTTATTGTTGAGGACGAGACGTGGGCGATTCGTTATCTTATCATCAATACACGGAACTGGTGGCCGGGAAAAGAGGTACTGGTTTCGCCGAAATTGATCGAGCAAGTTAGTTGGGATGAGCCGAAGGTCTTTGTTAATCTTACCCGCGAGGCCATCATGCAGTCACCCGAATACACTGAGTCTCTGCTAGTAGAGGTAAAATCTGATATTCCTGTACTACACTCTGGACTATGAGCTGCGATTACCTCAACATTACAATCATCACTATGATACAGGTGCTATAAACTTGTGTAAGTTAGTTTCATAGTATAATCTATTGGCGTGAGTGCCCTTGGGTGGAATCGTCTTTGAGAGGCACCTAAAAGTTGTTGCCTCAAACGGAGACGAGGAAATGAAATGCCCATTCAGCTCAAGACTTGGCCTGCCTTGCAGGGGGCGCTTGCGCCTCTTTTTCCTTTGAACTGGCGATCTTGTGCAACTGCTCGACGCGCTTATTGATCATCGAGCTCACTTTATTCCTTAGTTTATCGGGAGAGATGTTCTTGTCGCGCAATGCGGTGACCTGACTTGCCAGCGATTTGTCTCCCAGCATCGTGAACCAGTTTTCAAAGTCTCCCTCTTCAACGTGAAACTTGACTGAAGATGGCTCGATAGTCTTCACGCTGGCGGCAAGTTCATCCAAGCTTTTTGAGGTGACACCGAGAGGTTGCCCGTAATCCCTGTAGAAAGTGAAGGCATCGTCGGGCGTTACCGTTCTGAGCACGTTGGTTGCCTCGTTTCTTCCAATTTTCCTGCCCTCGCGATTCAGAACTTTGTATAGGCGCACTTTTGCCAAATCAGTCATAAAGAAAAATGCAAACGCGTAACCCCACACAAAAGCGGCCAGTCCCCAACCCAGCGCAGGAAGCAAAATCCCGTACACCGTAAGTATTATAGCGGTAACTTGAACAGCTATGCATGCAATAAGAAGCTGCTTAGCAGGCTTCACAGACCAAAAATGACCCTTAGTCCTCGCGACAAACACAGTCATATTTCCCGCCACTGCAAGCTTCAAGTATATGAAAGATTGAAGCACCAGTAGGTTTAGCTTCAGCACATCTAATCCGATGTAGAGAATTCCGAAAGTTGAGAATACCCCGATTACTCCAAGAAACGTCGCTACACTTAACAGATTTCGCATATCCCATTTCTCAGGTTTATCCGAGTACTTCACGTTATCATAAGCTATAGTCATAATCGGCAGGTCGTTTAGAAGAGCCAACAAAACAAGCATCAGAGCAGTGATTGGGAAAAACTTGAAAACCAGGATAGAAGCAGTCATGAAAAGCAGAATTCGTATCGTTTCAGCGATGCGGTACGTGCAATAATTCGTCATACGCTGGAAAATCTTGCGACTCTCCTTAATCGCATCAATAATAACTGAAAGACCAGGTTTAGTCAGAACTATTGCTGCTGCCGATTTTGCAGCGTCGGTGGCGCCTTCAACAGCAATGCCGGCGTTAGCTTTCTTCAAAGCAGGCGCATCATTAACCCCATCGCCTGTCATTCCCACTATGTGTCCTTTTTCTTGAAGAAGCTCCACAATTTTGTACTTATGTTCAGGGAAGACTTCTGCAAAACCTTCCGCCGCTTCAACCACGCCTTGAGCTTCACTGTCAGACTTATCCAAAAAAGCGGCTGGCAACACAATATTGTTACCAAGGTTTACTTGACTCGAAATTTCTTTGGCAATAGCAATGTGGTCCCCAGTGACCATTTTCACGTTAACGCCCATCGATTGAGCCGTCTTTATTGTCTGAGCAGAATCTTCCCGTGGCGGATCAAATAAACCAATTAAACCCGCAAATTGCCACTTATTCTCCTTATCAGTTCGAGCAACAGCCAACGCGCGATACCCTTTCTTAGCGAATTCATTAACATCCTCGGTCAATTTGTCGTTAATTGATTTCTTGTCCTCTATCAATGCCAGAATCGCTTGAGGCGCCCCTTTGGTAACTTTAAATTGGCTTCCATCCTCTCCTTGCACGGTTGCCTCTGTTCTCTTTATGACAGGATCAAAGGGCTTAAAACCAGTCACTTTAATGTGCTCAATTTTAACAGCAATATCGGGTGTACTCTTGGTTTTAGTTAAAATTGCAAGGTCAATTGGATCTTTATCTTCTTCTCTTGAAGCGAGCGCACTGAAAAGTAGTACGTCGTTTTCTGTGAATTTGGCATAAGGTTTGGTTCCACCCATAGTGAGCGCGTTTTTAGTGATAGTACCTGTTTTGTCTGAGCACAGCACATCCATGCTTGCCATTTCCTCAATCGCAACCAACTTGCTCACTATCGCTTCCTTCTTAGCGAGAGCTATTGCGCCTACGGCCATCGTAACTGAGAGAACCGCGGGAAGTGCCGCAGGTATCCCCGCAACAACTAAGATCAATGCAAACTGAATGATGCCTAAGATGTTTTGACCTCGAAAAATCGAGACTACAACGATTATTGCTACTAGTCCTATCGCTAGGAAAATCAGGTAATCGCCTATTCTGCTAATGGCTTTTTGGAAGTGGCTTGGAGTTTTGGCTATTTCTACGAGTTTGGCGGTTTTACCGAAAAAAGTTTTGGCGGCGGTGTTAACAACGAGCGCGTTCATTTCGCCCTGTTTTACAATGGAGCTTGCGTATCCAATGTCAGAGAGATGTTTCTCTACAGGAAGAGATTCGCCAGTTAATGCAGATTCATCAGTTAAAAGGTAGTCTCCCTCAATTAGTTTCACGTCGGCGGGAATGATGTCTCCTAAACGCACTCGAACAACATCGCCTGGCACCAGTTTTTCCGCCGGTGTTTCCTGCCATTTTCCGTCTCGCAGAACTCGTGCTTTTAGGGCTAGTCTTTTCTTTAGCTGTTCTATGGCGTCTCCTGCTTTGCGTTCCTGCAAGGATCCGACTGTGGCGTTTACCAGTAATAGAGCTAAAATTATTGCAAAATCAGCCCAGCTGTGGATGACTGCAGACATTACTACTGCTGCTTCTATCATCCATGGAATTGGACCCCAAAAATAGCGAAGAAACTTTAGAAGCGGGTTAACTTTTTTCTCCTGAATCTCATTAGGACCATATTGCACAAGTCGTTTTTCAGCTTCTGAGGAAGAAAGACCCCCCTTGCCCGCCGAAAGCTTACTTAATAGTTCATCAACATTGGCTTTCTTTGCCTCTTCTGTAGTTAAGGAGTCTTGACTCATTCATTGACGCTCTTTATCAGTTTTGTCATTTCCTTCTTGAGCTCGTCAAGTCTTTTTTGGTCTCGTGCCTCTATCGATAAGCGGAGTATTGGTGATGTATTTGATGCTCTGATCAGAGCCCACGAATCTGGAAAAACAATTTTGACGCCGTCGATGGTGTCTGTGTTTTTATATGTTTTCAATGCCTTTTCTTTTATCTTATTGATGACTTGAAACTTCGTTTCGTCAGAGCACTTTATTTCGATTCTTTCGAAAAGTCTTGAGGGCAGCTCTTTCACGGCTTCTGACAGCTTCTGCCCCATCTTAGAGACTATTTCTGCCATGTACATACTATTTATTATTGCATCGTCGAACCAGAAGAACTTTGGAACACATATGTGCCCAGATTCTTCAACACCAATAACCGCGTTATGTTTCTTGGTTTCCTGCACCAAAAACGTGTGCCCAACTGGTACTCGAAACACTTTTTCCCCATATTTCTTAACCTCGTCCTCTATAATGTCTGAGCATTCTATGTTGGCGACGACAGGGCCTCTCTGAGTTTTCATTATGTCCCTGATGAAGAGGATTGCACTTTGCTCGGTCGCGATGACTTTGCCTGTGTCATCAACGAAAATGGCTCTGTCGCCATCGCCATCAAACGCTATTCCAAGATCTGCCTTCTCGGTCACAACCTTCTTGCAGAGAGCGGTCAAGGCTTCAGGTTTCGGTTCGGGGTCTCTGTTCGAGAACTTCGGGTCGGGCCAATCAAAAAGGAAAGTGGCTTTGACACCGATTTTCTTGAGTATCTTCGGTACCAGTAAGCATGCGGCTCCGTTTCCGAAGTCAGCGACCACGCCTATTTTCTCTGGTTTTATTTTTTCAGCCACGAAATTAGCGTATGCTGCGTCCATCCCCTCGAGCGGTTTTGCTGTTCCTGTGCCTGTTTTGAATTTTTCTGAGGCGCTTATTTCTCCCAGTTTTTTGTTTTCGTCTTCGAAGAAGCCGACTCCGTCTTGATGGAAGAATTTGACGCCGTTCCACTCCGCCGGGAGATGGGAAGCGGTTATGTAGGCGGTTGCGTTGTTTTTCATTTTCCAGTTTGCAAAGACGCAGAGACTCGCAGGGCAGGTTCCGATCAGATTTGCGTTTGACCCGGTTTTTTTTAATCCTGTAACGAACGCTTCTTCAAGTTGGGCTCCGTGTTCTCTGAAGTCTCTTCCAATGGTGAAGGTGCCGGGGCACAAAGTTCCGGCTGCCTGACCTATTCGGGTCATAATCTCTTCCGTCAAGTCTTTACCGTAAATTCCTCGTATGTCGTAAGCTCTAAAAATACTCATTTTCTGTCACACCCTTTTCTTTGGTTCAAATTGCTGAAGCCGCTTTTCGGGTTCTGAAAAAGTGAGACTAAGCGGATTCGCGCGCGCTATTCCATAAACAGGATCCTTAACAGACATAAAAACAAAAGCCTCGCTGTGATAAAGTGCCACCTTCACCAATAATTAGCTTTCGTTCAGACAAAAAACGCCTTTTAAAACGATTTATTGTTTGAGTTCAGCTGAGAACACCGTGTGAAACAAGTCTTCTGCGCGCGCGGCCATGCTTACAACTTCCGAGCCACTCTACATAGAGGATAGTTAAACTCTGCTTATAAAATAATTCATAGTACTAAAAAATAAAAATGACCTCTTCGGCCTAATCAAAAACAGACGGAAAAAGAGATTGTGATTCAATCTTGATGACGCAAGCGGTATGTTAAAAAATTGGCGCACCCTTAAGTGTAATTCAGAGATGAACTTTTGGAGAATGGTGAGTTTAAGTGACTATTAAGGTAGGAATTAACGGGTTTGGAAGAATTGGCAGACTTCTTTATCGTGCCGCTATCGAGAGGAACGCGGACATTGACTTTGTTGCAATTAACGACCTTGCTGACACGAAAACAAACGCGCACTTGCTCAAGTACGATTCAGTGCATGGAAGATTTAATGGAACCGTCGAAGCCAAAGCAGACAAACTGGTTGTGAACGGCAAAGACCTCAAAGTTCTGTCCCAAAAGGACCCTGCAGCGTTGCCTTGGAAAGACCTTGGAGTTTACCTTGCTGTGGAATCCACAGGACTATTCACTCACCGCGAAGGTGCAAGCAAACACCTTCAAGCTGGTGCAAAAAAAGTTCTCATTTCCGCGCCTGCAGAAAACCCTGACGTCACCATAGTGTTGGGCGTAAACGAGAAAACCTACGACCCTGAAAAACACAACATACTCAGCAACGCCTCATGCACCACCAACAGTTTAGCACCCATCACCAAGGTCCTTCAGGACAACTTCGGCTTAGAAAAAGCCTTCATGACTACTGCTCACAGCTACACTAACGACCAAAAACTCTTGGACATCGTCCACAAAGACCCAAGACGAGCGCGTGCAGCCGCAATTAACATTATCCCAACTAGCACCGGCGCAGCAAAAGCAATCGGTTTAGTTTTGCCAAGCTGCATTGGAAAAATGAATGGTATATCGTTGCGTGTGCCGACTCCAGATGTATCCATCATTGACTTGACTGCGGTTCTTAGCAAAGAAGTTACTAAAGAAGACATTAACGCAGCAATGAAGAAAGCCGCCGAAGGCCCAATGAAAGGCATCCTGGACTATACTGAAGATCCAATCGTTTCGACCGATGTACTTCACAGCACCTACTCATCTGTGTTCGATGCGGGGTTAACCATGGTTTTGGGTGAGAAAAGCAACTTCGTTAAGGTTTTCGCATGGTACGACAACGAATGGGGCTTTAGCTGCCGCATGGTAGAACTCATTGAACTTGTTGGCAAACAAGCCAAACTCTAATCGAGCACCGCTTAGCACCGCTTAAACTTTAAAAACCCTCAAATTTTTCTTTTGCCAGAAACTTGAAAGTCTTGAACAGATTGAAGAGCATTGGCGAGCAGGTAAGCATCCGCGGGAAATGGCTGAGAAATAAGCTAAGTTTCCTTGCTATCATACAGTGTTCCAGATTTTCATCCATGAATGTTTCGTCAATTCAATCGCGATACATTCACACCAAAGGACCATTTGCTGAGGAGAGTCTGGATGCTGAGACATAGTGCCCTTTTTTTGGCAGACTAAAAGGTACGTGCCTTTACAGATTAAGCTTGGCGCGCGCCGCGCTTTATCTTCTCATTTCACTTATTACAGACTTCTTGTTTCCAGAGGCTAAAGTTAGCTCTTCCATTCCAAAGTGTAATCTGCTAGCTGTATTATTTGAAACGGTTAGGCTTGCAGTAATCACGGAATTATCTGAACTGCTTTCTTGTTGTTTTTTAGGAATTTTATTGGGCAGTACGCGTAAAGTTTGCAAAAGAATATATTAACTGCTTTCAAGCTTCTGGAAAAATCTGGAGATAATAGAAAGTGGTTAAAATAATTGTCAACAACGATACTTGTACCGGATGCGAAAACTGCGTAAACACTTGCCCTGTAAGCGTCTACGAAATGAAGAACGGCAAATCGGTCCCAGTCAAAATAGATGATTGCTTAGTCTGCAGAGCATGCGAAGCCCAATGCCCAACTGGTTCAATTCAAGTAATTGAATAGTGCCAACACGCCTCCTTTCTTCAGTACACGCATCGAACATTTCTCGTTTATCAGTACATCAAATAGTTATATCTCGAATTTCAAAGGTTAAGCTGATAGTCAAAGCAAATCCTAAGCAATCCACAATCTTCTAATAACTTGTTTCCTCTTTCTCCGTCCAAGGTTTATCAATTTGGACATCAGGCTTCATGTTTTTAACAAAACCTGTTTAGCAGATATTGAGAATGTTGGCAAGGGCTTAACTAAATAATAGGTAAGTAATAGCTATTGTTGGAGTAGGAGAATGTAATGGAAAAGAAGTATAGATACATACGGTTCTTCAAGGAAATCGGGGTTGATGACGTAGCTCTAGTAGGAGGCAAAACATCTTCCCTGGGTGAACTGTATCGCAAGCTAACTCCGCAGGGAGTAAAAGTACCTAATGGCTTTGCCATAACTGCGCAGGCCTATCGTTACATTCTTGATAAGGCCAATGCCTGGGATGCCCTCCACAAAACAATGGAAGGTATTAATCCGGCTAATATGACAGACCTGTCAAACCGTGGAAAAGAAGCACGGGCGATTATCTATGGGGCTCCCTTCCCCGACGACTTGAGGCAAGAGATACTCCAGGCCTACCACACTCTTCAGGACGAGTATGGGCATGACCTGAGCGTAGCAGTGCGCAGCTCTGCCACCGCAGAGGACTTGCCCAACGTCAGCTTTGCTGGTCAGCATGAGAGCTACCTAAACATATACGGTGATGAGTTGCTCATAGATTCCTGCAAACGTTGCTTTGCCAGCCTTTTTACCGACCGCGCCATTCATTACCGAATTGACCAAGGCTTCGATCACTTCAAGGTATACCTCTCCATTGCAGTCATGAAGATGGTTCGTTCGGATTTGGCCGCAAGCGGCGTCATATTCTCATTAGACACGGAGTCAGGCTTCCGAGACGTGGTATTCATAACCGGCGCCTATGGACTCGGCGAGAATATGGTTCAGGGCGCGGTGGATCCGGACGAGTTCTATGTCTTCAAACCAACTCTGGAGCAAGGTTACCGAAAGATCCTGCGGCGCGTACTCGGAAACAAAGAAATCAAGATGGTTTACCGCGAAGGAGGGACCCGTGAAGCCACCCACAACATTCCTACACCCCAAGCTGACCGCGAGCATTTCTGCATCTCCGACGAAGAGGCACTCATCTTGGCGGACTACGCGGTAAAAGTAGAAAAGCACTACACGCTGAAAGCGGGACATCCTTTGCCCATGGATATGGAATGGGCAAAAGATGGCAAAGATGGACAGCTTTACATGGTCCAAGCACGACCCGAAACTGTTATCTCGCAAAGGCAAGTAAGCATGCTTGAAGAGTATGTGCTTCAGGGCACTGGAAAGGTTTTGGCGACGGGCCGCTCCGTTGGCGAAAAAATTGCCAGCGGTACAGCTCACAAAATTTTAGACACAGTTCACCTTTCTGAATTTAAGCCCGGGGAAGTCTTGGTGGCCGATACCACATCTCCTGACTGGGAACCCATAATGAAAACAGCGGCAGCCATTGTCACTAACCGGGGCGGACGCACATGCCATGCGGCAATAGTTAGCCGTGAGCTGGGCATACCCGCGGTAGTTGGAGCTGAAAACGCTACAACAAATATCCCGAGCGGGGAAAAAGTTACTGTCTCTTGTGCTGAGGGAGATGTTGGCAAGGTGTACCAAGGCGAGATTCCCTTTGTGGTGAACAAAACAGACCTCAGCTCTCTGAAACAGCCCAACACCGAGATAATGATTAACCTGGGTAATCCAGAACTGGCCTTCAAAACAAGCTTTATCCCTAATGATGGGATAGGCTTGGCCCGCATGGAGTTTATTATCAGTGAATACATCAAAATCCACCCTATGGCTCTTGTACATCCCGAACGTGTAACCGATACCAAGGAACGTTCAGCCATCGATCGTATCACCCAAGGTTATAGCCAGCCCGCTGCATTCTTTATCGAACGCCTTTCAGAGGGTGTAGGCACTATTGCCGCGGCTTTTTACCCGAAACCAGTAGTAGTGCGTATGTCTGACTTTAAGAGCAATGAGTACGCGAGTCTTTTGGGCGGGAAATTCTTTGAGCCTGCTGAGAACAATCCGATGCTGGGTTTTCGTGGGGCATCGCGCTATGCTCACCCCGATTATGTTGAGGGCTTCGCGCTTGAATGTGCGGCTATGAAACGGGTTCGAGACGAGATGGGGCTTACCAATGTTAAGCTCATGATTCCCTTCTGTCGGCGAGTTGAGGAAGCCGCTAAGGTAATTGGGAAAATGGCGGAATTTGGTTTGGAGCGTGGCAAAAATGGCCTCGAAATCTATGTTATGTGTGAAATCCCAAATAATGTCATTCAGATCGATGCCTTTGCCAAGCATTTCGACGGTTTCTCAATTGGTTCCAATGATCTTGCCCAGCTTGTGCTGGGGGTGGATCGCGACTCCGCAATCGTGGCTTTTGACTATGACGAGCGTGACGTCGGAGTAAAAGAAATGATCCGGCTCTCAGTCGAAGGTTGTAAGCGTAACAAGCGGCACTCGGGGCTCTGTGGCCAGGCCCCCTCGGACTATCCGGAGATGGCCGAGTACCTAGTTGAGCTCGGCATAGACTCCATAAGTCTCAATCCTGATGCTGTGCTTAAAACCATCTTACATGTGCTGGAAATCGAAAAAAGACTTGGCCGCAAACAACGAGATGAGAAACAGGCAAAAATCTCAACCGAGAAAGCGACTTGAGGCATAACAGGATAGGGACTGGGGGAGAATATGAAAAGAATAGCAATTAACGGACTGGGGCGTATAGCTCATGGATACCTTTCGGCTTGTTGCTTTGTTGACGAAAATGAAAATATTTTAAGACCTGAGAATGGGCTAAGAGCCTGTGGTAGGGATAAATAGCGAGGAGACTATCATGACTGTACCCAGCAATTATCTGTTACCTACCTTGCCGAAAGGACTCGAAGGACTCGTTGAGTTAGCCCTCGATCTTCGTTGGTCATGGAATCACGCCGCTGATAAGCTATGGCAATATGTTGATCCAGAGTTATGGAGTATGACCTCTAACCCGTGGCTCATGCTTCAAACAGTTAAAACGGATCGCCTTAAAGCGCTGTCGACCGATTCCACTTTCCGGGGACTGATGGATAAACTTGTGGAAGAACATCGCGAGGCGATAGGAGAGAAGGCTTGGTTTCAACAGACCCATTCTCAATCGACACTAAAAGTAGCCTATTTCAGCATGGAGTATGGACTTGGTGAAGCTCTGCCGATTTACTCGGGCGGTCTCGGGATTCTAGCTGGCGATTATCTTAAGACTGCCAGTGATCTGGGCGTTCCAGTAATTGGAGTTGGTCTTCTCTATCAGCAGGGCTATTTCCGTCAAGCAGTAGATGCCCATGGTGACCAGACCGAGTTTTACCCCTACAACGACCCCGGCCAGCTTCCAGTCATGCCAGTACGCGACCAGAATGGACAGTGGCTCCGGATAAAGATAGATTTTCCCGGTGGCGCCTTATGGTTGCGTGCCTGGGAAGCCATAGTGGGACGGGTGAAGCTTTACCTCCTGGACAGTAATGATCCTATCAACAGTCCTACTGACCGTGGGATTACCAGCGAACTCTACGGGGGAGGACCAGAACTGCGCCTGCAACAAGAGATTGTGCTGGGAATCGGAGGCTGGCGACTGCTCAATGCAGTTGGTATTCAACCTGAAGTATGTCACCTCAATGAGGGACATGCGGCATTAGCTGTGGTCGAGCGGGCACGCAGCTTTATGTTGAGTGAACATCAGCCTTTCAAGGTGGCTTTGGCCGCAACTCGTGCGGGCAACATCTTTACCACGCATACACCTGTTGAGGCGGGTTTCGATCGATTCGCACCAGAACTAGTTAGCCGTTATCTGGCAGATTATGCGGATCAACTGGGTATTGGATTGGGCGGTCTTCTAGCTTTAGGCCGCCAGGATCCTGCGAACTCACAGGAACCACTCAACATGGCCTTTCTGGCCATGCGGGGTTCAGGAGTGGTCAACGGTGTCAGTCGTCTTCATGGAGAGGTAAGCCGACAAATTTTCCAACCATTATTCCCTCGCTGGTCCAAGGGCGAGGTACCAATCACCCACGTTACCAACGGTGTTCACATGCCGTCATGGGACTCTGCACCGGCTGATACGACTTGGACTAATGCCTGCGGGAAAGAGCGTTGGCTAAATACCATGGATACGATTAAAGACGATTTGAAGAAGATAACCGATGAGTCGTTGTGGCAACTACGTAGGGAAGAAGCAGAGCAACTGATCCATTACGTGCGTGCACGTCTTGGTCGTCAGCTAGCGAGAGCAGGTGCCTCGGTGCAACTCATAAAGCAGTCCAACCAAATACTGGACCCTGACGTTCTCACAATGGGTTTTGCCCGGCGTTTCACTGCATACAAAAGGCCAAATCTTTTGCTCCATGATCCCGATCGGCTAAGCAAGATACTGAACCACCCTCATCGGACTGTTCAACTCGTTATTGCCGGTAAAGCCCATCCTCACGATGAAGAAGGCAAAGCCCTGGTGCGCGCTTGGTGGGAGTATTCGCTTCGTTCCGATGTGCAAAACAAGGTAGTCTTCCTCTCTGACTACGATATGGCTCTGGCTGAGCAGTTGGTACAAGGCGTGGACCTTTGGATAAACACACCCCGCCGCCCCTGGGAGGCTTGCGGTACCAGCGGGATGAAGGTTTTGGTAAACGGTGGCTTGAACTTATCGGAGCTGGATGGGTGGTGGGCAGAAGCTTACCGGACCGAGGTTGGCTGGTCCATAGGCGATGGGCAGGAGCATGGTGATGACCCTAACTGGGATGCACAAGAGGCGGCTGATACTTACCGTCTCCTCGAGGAGGAGATTATTCCGTGTTTCTATGAACGTGATGGCCGAGGCATCCCTACCGCCTGGATAGCACGTATACGAACGAGTATGGCTGAGCTCACCCCGCAATTCAGTTCGAACCGAATGCTGCGAGAGTATGTTGATAGATTATACCTCGAGGCTGCCCAGAGTTATCATAAACGCTCTGCCGACGGAGCAAATGAGTCAGTGCGATTATGCAACTGGCGAGAGTTACTGGAGACATATTGGCAGAAATTATACTTCGGAAGGCTGGATGTGCACAAGGAAGGTGACAAATATATTATGACGTTAAAAGTGTATCTTGATAAGCTTGATCCGAAGGCAGTGCAGGTTCAGCTATTCGCTGAGCCTCAGGGTAATGGACAATCCGAAATTCATGTCATGGAGGTAGCTGAGGCTGCTGGAACAGAGAATGGCATTCTCTATCGTGCCAGTATCCCAGCCCTTCGGCCAGCAGAACACTATACGCCACGCATCATTCCTTATTTTGATGGGGCTGCGGTGCCTCTGGAAGCCAGACAAATATTATGGTATGAATCATAGTTGGCCACACTTCGACAACAGTATCTGGAAGATAATAGGACTCACCTGTTAAGCTTGGACGTTACACAAAATACGAGACTTCGCTTCTTAAAATAAACTTTTCAATTTCGGGACAAACTAGCGCGCTTAATCTTAGCTTGGAATTTTAGTTATAACGCCAATGGGCATCACGGTTTTGTTATAGACTTCGTTTAGCACTTCAGCAATGCCTAGATAGATTGCGCTTGATCCGCAGATTATGCCTTCGTAGCCAGCGAGTTCATCTATCTTAAAATTTCCAAGTAATGCTGTGTTTCCCGTCAGGTCTCTTGCCGCGAGGAGGAAGAACAGCACGGTCACGCTTATGAAGACGAATTGCAGTGCTCGGTTGGCTTTGAGTGTCCCAAAGAACATTGCAAAACTGAAGATGCCCCACATAATGAAGTACGCTCCTATGGCGGTTCCCGTGGGGGTTTTGATTCCTGTGAAGACTGCTGTATTGGGTAGCACAATGAGTATCACGAGGGACAGCCAGAAGAGCCCATAAGAGGTGAACGTTGTAGTTCCGAAGGTGTTGCCGCGTCTGTACTCCATTATGCCTACTATTACTTGGGCGATTCCGCCATAGACTAAGCCCATGGCAAGAATCATGGAGTCCAGGGGGAAAAGGCCAATGTTAACTAGATTCAACAAAACCGTAGTAAGTCCGAACCCCAACAATCCAAGTGGCGCTGCATTAGCTAATTTCTCTGACATGTCTTATGTCCTCTTTCTTTGTCGCTAAATTCTTATGATAAGAAAAACAGATTGCTATTGTTTTCATGATTCTTGCAGACACCATTCATTCGAAATTGCCATTTAACATCGATAAGCGTTTCTCAAGTTTGCGCTTAAAAATATTGCTTCAATAGTTAAAGTCACAACCTACAACCTTAACATAATGGCTAAACTAACTGAGTGTTTGCGTTTTATCGTTGTTTCGTGTCCAAAGCTTATCTTTCCATTGAAAGATACATGACTGCATGTTCGGATTCATAGCGGGTATACCGCGCAGATTGAAGCATCTTTTTTCAAAGTTTAAACCATTCTTCACCAAACCTCAATACGAGAACTTCTGCAGAACAGAGCTGGGCCTCATGGTCGCCGGCAAAAGTGAGCATGACGTCAAAAGCATAAACGAGTTGTTCATCGACAGAAAAGATCAGAGTAGCCTAAACCGCTTTGTCACTGAATCAAAATGGGACGTCCAAGCGGTAGTCAAGGAAGGAAGAGACCTGCTTTTGAATGAAGCAGAGCTAAACTCAGCCCTCGAGTACAAAGTGATTGATGATTCGGTCTGCAGAAAGTACAGCATACACACCGAGATGGCATGCTACAACCATTCCTCAACGATGGGAACGGTGCTAAGCCATGACTATGTGACCTCGCTTTACGTTAACAATGAAGTCGCCCTCTCTGACGGCCTCAAACTCTATGGAAACGAGAGAAAATGCGAAGAGAAAAACGTTGAGTTCAAGACCAAAGTCCAGCTTGCATGCGAACTAATCCGAGACCATGTTTCCAGAGCTAAACAGACCATTTGCATGTGGGATTCCTGGTTTATGTGCCAAGACACCGTTGCTCAATGTCGGGCTCAGGGGTACAACTGGATAGGCGAGATCAAAAGCAACAGAATCGTGTTCTATTTGGGAAAGCGTTCCGTCTAGACGAGCTCTTTGATGGGTTATGCTGTGAGGGAGCTTTCTTTGACGTTGTTGTGAACGGTGAGGTCTATGCGGCGTCAAGAGCTGAAGTGTTCATGCCTAAGGTAGGCAAGGTGTCAATAGTGATGAATGCGAAGGCAGGCACTAAGGATGTTCATTTTCTCTGCGCTGACTTGACTGATTTTAGCCTATACGAGATAGTTGCGCATGCGTTGGAGAGGCATAGGATAGAAGATTTCTATAAGGAGGCTAAGGCTTTAGGTTTGGGTGAGTACAGGTTCAGGGAGAGCGAAGCGGCGCTTATACACGCGCACCTAGTCTCTCTGGCTTGTACTCTCCTTGACGTTTTGAGGCGTAGACTCGTGAGGTATTCTATCATGAGGCGCCTGCTCTCCTTTGAGGCTACTGTTGAATGGCTACGCAGAAAAGCCATGCACTTTTTCATGCACAAACTGCGAAACACAAACCTATCAACTAGAAGCCTACTAAAGCTCATAGACACAAGGTAACATGAAAACGCAAACAATCAGCTAAATTAGAGACAGAGCCATTTAAAAAGAAAAAACAAATAAAGAACTTCAAAGGCGAATATGCGCTAGTTTTTCCTTCGATTCTGAAACTTTTTCAATATTCTCTTTTTAGGAAGCTTCGGTCTTTCCACACGTTCCTCATCAGTAGTTTCCAAAAATAACTCACCGACCTAACAGTGCAGTATGTTCTTTTTATGCATTACTACCAGTGATACACGTATTCTCAAATAAGCGAGTTATGGTGAGATGAGGATAAGAGTGACGGTAAATGGATTTGACAGATTTAGGCGCCTCTCGTGCCGAGTAACTACAAAAAGAAAAGCCTGGTTTCTGAGCATGACCCAAAACGCTTAAGACTCAATTTTCCTTTAATTACCATGAAGATGTGAGAATGGCGAAGTTTCTAACTTTAGACGATGTGGAAGTTAAGAACAAAGTAGTACTTGTTAGAGTTGACTTCAACTCGCCCATAGACCCCGAAACCAAGAAAATTCTAGACGACTCGAGAATTCGAGCGCATGGAGAATCAACAATAAAAGAGCTATCTGAAAAAGGGGCAAAAGTTGTTATTTTGGCGCATCAAGGACGCAAGGGTGATTCAGATTTTATACCCTTAAAACAACACGCTGAAATCCTTGCTAAGGTTCTGGGCAAACCAGTCAAATACATAGATGACCTTTACGGAGAAAAAGCAAAAGCGGCCATCAAAGAATTGAAGAGCGGAGAAGTCCTCGTTTTAGAAAATGTTAGAATGTTCGATGCGGAAACTGAAGAAGGAACGCCTGAAGAACAAGCAAAAAAACCCCTGGTTGTTAATCTTGCCCCGCTAGCCGACTTGTTTGTAAACGACGCCTTTTCGGCAGCCCACAGAGCACACGTATCAATCATAGGCTTCACAGCCGTGTTACCAAGTGTTGCAGGGCGCGTAATGGAAAGAGAGCTTAAGTCCTTGAGAAAGATTTTGGAAAAACCAGAGAAGCCATGCTTATTTATTTTGGGCGGAGCAAAAGCAGATGACTCCCTTGAAATTTCAAGCTACGTATTAAACAACACAATAGCAGATTTTGTACTCACAGGCGGAGTTGTTGGCCACGTTTTCCTAGTGGCGATGGGCTTTGACCTGGGCAAACAGAACATGTCTTTCTTAGAGAACAAAAATTTCACGGACATAGTATCAGGCATAAAAGAACTTATGCACAAGTATCCAGATAAAATCAAAACCCCAAAAGATTTGGCCGTAGAAGTCAATGGAAAAAGAAAAGAGATTTCTGTTCATGAACTCCCAACAGATTTTCCAATATTTGATATTGGAAAAGAAACGGTTGAGGATTATGCCAAGATAATTAGGGTTGCGAAGTCAATTGTGGTCAGTGGACCAATGGGCGTTTTTGAAAATAGCGAATTTATCTTCGGAACGAAAAGAATTTTTGAAGAAATCGCGAATTCGAAAGCCTTCTCCATTGCAGGTGGTGGCCACACAACTGCAGCATTACATGAGCTCAAGATAGCAGACAAGATTTCCTATGTTAGCACTGCTGGCGGCGCGTTAACAGAGTTTCTGATGGGCAAACAGTTGCCAGGTGTTACAGCACTAGAGAAGGCAGCTGCCAGAGAAACTTAGCAAACAATTTTCCTTTTCTTTTCTGATTACTCAATTGGCATTATTTTTCAAAAGTTTCTCTTTATCTGCGAACTCTGCCATTAAGATCTTGATTCGTTCGGTTATTTCTAAAGCATTTTTGAAGGGTCGCTGCCAAAGGTTTCTTCCAAATACTAATCCAGTTGCTCCTGCACCTAAAGAGATTCTGACCTTTTCTAAGAGTTCATCATCTCCCATTTCTTCTCCCCCAGATATTAGCGCCATCGTTTTTCCTGCTGACCCAATTACTTTTTCAAGGGCTTCTTTTGTGTTAAGCTGGAGCGCGTCATACGGTTTAGGATACAGTCGACTTCGCTCTTTATCATATTTGGGAACGTTCATTTTAACCATATCAGCGCCCAGTTCGTTGGCTACTCGTGCAGCATAGTCAACAGCGTAAAGGCTATCCCTACCGCCCTTAGCTTCAATCGCCTCACCCCTTGGATAAGCCCAAACAATAAGAGGCATACCAAACCTTTGGCTATCCTCCCTAATTTTGGCGAATTGAATGAAATCCTTATCTTGGGCAGGCGAGCCCACAAACAAGGTATATCCAACAGCGTCAGCGCCAAGACGAACTGCATCCTCTACGGAAGCGGTTTGAGGTGAAAAGGCACAAGTATCTGGAGGGATCGATGTTTTTCCATTCAGTTTAAGAATCAAGGGAATTTCACCAGTGAACTCCTTCATGTATTTTTCAGCCAGGCCAATGTGAAGGACTATGGCTGAAAAACCGCCCTCTTTTGCCAATTTCAACTGGTAGGCAGGATCAACGCTTTCTGGATTTGCAAAGAAATCTCTCGGGCCATGCTCCAATCCATGATCAATTGGAAGAATAAGCGCCATTCCGTTACCCACTCCATGCTCATACAAGATTCGATGAAGCCTAGTCCTCTTACCGAGATTAAGGTTCAAATCTTTAAGCAAAGGTCTCTTAACTTGAATCATTGTCCAAAACCAGCTATACTGAATAGGTCTTTACGTTATAAGTTTAACCTGCTAGCCTCATAAATCGAACTGGTACGAGAACATGCTCTAAATAAACCTTAATATCAAAATCGAATTTTAAATTCCAGACCGAAGAGATACTCTCAGATCCGCTAGCATAAGCGAGGTGTCAAAGGATAAAAGTGGCAAAATCACATTATCTTGATGAAGCGAGATCATGTCCAGGATAAATAAGATCAGGGCAAGGGAAATCCTTGATTCGAGAGGCAACCCAACCGTTGAAGCTGACGTATTCACAAAAGGAGGGCTGTCAAGGGCTTCTGTTCCTTCTGGTGCAAGCACAGGCAAGCACGAGGCTTTGGAACTCAGAGACGGCGGAAGGCGTTACTTGGGACAGGGAGTTCTGAAAGCTGTTAGCAATGTAAACAATATCATAGCAGAGAAGCTTGTAGGACAGGATTGTACTAAACAGAAAGAGGTCGACGAGTTGATGATAGATTTGGATGGAACGCCTAACAAGTCCAACTTGGGGGCCAATGCTATTCTCGCGGTCAGCATGGCAGTATGCAAAGCGGGAGCATTGGAGTCAAACTTGCCGCTTTATGAATATGTCGCTGAGCTTGTTGATTCAAGAGGTGTGACTTTACCCATCCCACAGATGAACGTGATCAACGGTGGAGTGCACGCTGGTATAGCCAATGATTTTCAAGAGCACATGATAATCCCTTTTGGAGCTAAAACTTACTCTGACGCGCTAAGAATGTGCTCGGAAACTTACCATACTTTAAAGAAAAACCTGAAAGAAAAATTTGGCAGCTCCGCGATACTGGTCGGGGATGAAGGCGGCTTTGTTCCTCCCTTGAAAAGCGTTGATGAAAGGCTCAAATTCATATCAGAAGCGATAGAAGAACTTGGCTACACAAAAGAGTTCGGTCTAGCGATAGATGCTGCATCATCTGAATTCTATAGTAAGGGGCGTTATAGCATCATGGAGAAAGATTACTCTTCTGCTGAATTAACGGATTTCTACTCGGACCTGTGTGAAAAATTCAGGATAATTTCAATCGAAGATGGCTTGAGTGAAGATGATTGGGATGGCTGGATTAAGTTGAAATCTGAGTTGAGGGAAAAAATTCAGATTGTTGGAGACGATCTTCTGGTTACGAATGTCGAGAGAATTAAGAAAGCAATCAAATTAGATGCTTGCAACGCTTTGCTGCTGAAACTTAATCAGATCGGGACCGTTACCGAAGCCTTAGCTGCTTTTAGGTCAGCCAGAGACGCTGGGTGGAACGTTATCGTTTCTCACAGATCAGGAAGTACGGAAGAAACTTTCTTTGCGGATTTGGTTGTTGGCTTAGATGCGGGGCAATTCAAGTATGGCGCTCCCGCAAGAAGCGAGAGAACTTGTAACTATAATCAACTGCTCAGGATTGAAGAAGAATTAGGCGGAAAGGCGAAGTACTCAAAGATTTTTGGGTAAACAAGGTTTTGGAGATGACTTCTGGGTGAAGGATATAGAATTTTCTTTTGAAGATGCAATTGTCCCTCAACATGTGATTAGCGAAACAGCAGAACGATTGAGACCTGAGATTAAAAATATGGCAACTGCTATTTCTGAAGGTTACGAAAGTGATCTGGCTTCGCTATTCCTGCCTGATGACAGACTCATATTGGGCAAAGTTAGACAAGTTATAGGCGAGAATCTGCAACTGAAGCCGGTTTACCTCATTGTCATTGGTATTGGCGGCAGCAATCTAGGAACGATAGGTGTTCAGGAAGCTGTTCTTGGAAAGATGTACAATCAATTGACGGCGGCTCCAAAGGTGTTATATGCCGACACAGTTGACTCGGACAACATTGACAACATAATCACTCTTGTCAAGCCTGTTTTAGAAAGAGGAGACAACATCGTACTGAATGTGATAAGTAAGTCTGGAGCTACTACGGAAACGATAGCTAACGCTGAGGTGCTTATAGATTTATTAAGAAGGCACAAGAAAGATTACAAAAATTGCATTACTGTTACTTCAGATAAAGACTCAGAACTATGGAACATTGCAGTCAAAGAAGGAATCAAGGTTTTAGAAATACCAAAGAAAGTTGGTGGAAGGTACTCTGTTTTTTCGCCTGTAGGTCTGTTTCCTCTTGGATTGTTGGGAATAGATATCGAGCGGTTATTGGATGGAGCAAAATGCATGAAAGCCGCCTGTATCGAAACAAATATTGAAAAAAACCCTGCAGCGATAAGCGCAGCTATCCAGTACTTACATTATGAGAGCGGTAAGAACATTTCTGACTTGTTTCTATTCGCGAATGACTTAGAGTCTTTGGGCAAATGGTGCAGGCAATTAATGGCTGAAAGCTTGGGCAAAGAATTCAACAGGAAGGCGGAAAAAGTGAACATAGGCATAACTCCAGACATTTCAATTGGCTCAACTGATTTGCATTCAATGGCGCAGCTTTATCTGGGAGGGCCATATGACAAATTTACGACGTTTCTAAGCGTCGAAAATAGTAATTCCCACATAAATGTGCCAACGCTAAAAGAGTACTCTAAACTTGTCGATGGAATTCAAGGTAAGAGTTTGGAAAGTATAATGAGCGCAATAATAGACGGGACAAAGGCCGCTTTCAGGAAAGGTAAACGCCCATTTGTGGAGATAAAGCTACCGTGCATATCGGAATATTCCGTAGGACAGTTTCTGCAGTTCAAGATGATAGAGACGATCTATTTGGGATATCTGTTAGGCGTAAATCCTTTTGATCAGCCAAACGTTGAAAGCTACAAGGAGGAAACCCGAAAAATATTGCAGGAAAATGACACTAACTTTGGTAAAACATTTCATGATTTAAGTCCTGAGAATACTTGAATAGCATCTATCAAAACAAACGTCAAAATGAAAATTTCTGGTGTCGCATTTCCAGTTCCTTATTCTGAAACTGCTATCACTGATCTAAGCATCTATTCTGCTGGGTTTTTCTTCTAGGATATTGTGTTTCTCAAGTATTCGAAGAACCTCTGCAACACTCCATGCTTGAGAAGTGGTTCCTCCTGGCGTGTAAGGTGGATCGCCAGAAAACACTTCTGGAAGGGACTTATAGGGGCTTTCCACACGAAACCTCACAAGGGGGCCAATGTTTCGGGTAATTTCATCGCGAATGGATGTAGTGCTTTCCCCTTGATATAGGCGAACACTTGCTAGAGCATCACAATAGGGTCCAATTAGCCATGGCCAAGCAGTGCCTTGATGGTATGCCAGATCTTTTTTATTCGCAGGTAGATAGGTATCATAAATTCCTCTGTATTGGGAATCTCTGGGCGAGAGTGTGCGTAATCCTCCGGGCGTAAGCAAATCCCTTTTTGCTGATTCGACTACCCCAGTCTGACGGTTCTGGGGAAGTAGGTCTCCCCCGTGACTCACAGCGAGAACCATGTTAGGTCGAATTGCTCCTCCATGGGGGTCTCCTTCAATAACATCTAGCAAAGCATTTTCAGACCAATTCCAAAATTTGCTATTGAAAGATTTTTTAATGTCGTCAGCGAGTGAATCATAATCTTTTGCTTTAAGTAAATTCTTTTCCTGCCTTTCTAACGTTGCCAAAAATCTCATGTTATCATACCAAAGGGCATTGATTTCGACTGCCTTACCATTTCTTGGAGTCACGATTGTTTTGCCAGTGCCCGACGGGTCGGCATCCATCCATGTTGCTTGGGGTGGACTTACAATAAGCGCGTCATTTTCATCCATCTTGATAGTTTGTTTCTTTCCAAAACGTTCATAACTTGTGCCATGCTTGTACGCATCTATTATCCTTCTTAGAACAGGTAGCATTTCTGTCACAAAGTTACAATCGCCCGTATATTTCCAGTACGACTTCATTGCTTGGATGAACCACAGTGGAGCACCCACACTATTGTATTCAATCGTATTCTTCTTTATCCTATTTGGGATCAAACCGTTTTTCTCATATGTAGCAAAATCTCTTACAACTTGTTTCGCTTCATCAAATCTTTTAGTGACGAGAAGAATCCCCGTAAATGAAATGAAAGTGTCTCTTCCCCATTCTTCAAGAAACCAGTCCCTGTTAGCCGCCCATATTTGTACGTCTCCACCTACATGTTTAACGAAAGAATCCGCAGCGTGCATAAAAGTTTCAAGAACGGGATATTTCTCCCAAAAAGAATCGTCATCTTCACCGTATACGAGTCTGGTGGGTTGATTTCCTACCATGGAAAAACCTCTTTTTCTCGGATAATTTTAGTCGAATGGCCTAAAACGCTTTATGTCGCCAATACTCTTGCAAGGTTTAGTAGGCTCAAATCAATTGGTTTCTCTGTCTTGCATGATTCCTCAAGCTCCATGCTCGTTATTTTGCCATTTTGCAACACAACCGCCCTGCTTTTTTGTCGTTCAGATATTAGTTCAACCGCTTTGTCCGCGAATAGGCTGGCCAGAAGCCTGCTTCTCGCCGACGGATTACCACCTCTCTGGGTATAGCCCAAAACGCTAAGCCTCACCTCTGCTTCAGTGGCTTTCTCGATTTCATTCGCAAGCTGACGATTGTCTCCGATTCCTTCCGCTGCAACAATTATGGCTGATCTTTTTCCTCTTTCTTTGCTTTCTTTGATAGTGTTGAAGATTTTTTCATTTTCGTATTTTACCTCTGGAACCAGAATCATTTCGGCTCCAACGGTGACCCCCACATTTAGTGCAAGGAACCCTCTTGTTCGCCCCATGACTTCAACTATGAAGATTCTTTCAAGGGAGACTGCTGTATCTCGAATCTTGTCGATTGCGTTTACTGCCGTATTTACTGCGGTGTCGAATCCTATAGTTTCGTCCGTTCCGAAAACGTCGTTATCGATTGACGCTGGAACCCCCACGATTGACGTGCCGGTTTCTTTGCTTAGTTCTAGAGCCCCTTGGAGAGAGCCGTTACCGCCAATAACAACAAGGCCATCGACATTGTTTAATGCAAGAGTCTGGGCAGCTTTCTTGATTGCTTCATCTTTTTTGAACTCTAGGCATCTTGACGTATGAAGGATTGTTCCTCCCAGATGTAATATTCCGCCAACGGAGCGTGGAGCCAATCGTCTAAACGAGTTTGTTAGTAAGCCTTCCCAGCCCCTTTCGAACCCTATAACCTCCATGTTTTTTGAGTTAGCAATGCGAACAACGCCTCGAATAGCTGCGTTCATGCCTGGCGCATCTCCGCCACTTGTAACAACGCCTATAATCTTCATTTTCATTCCTTCATATCGACAAAACACATAGTAATGTTTTAGCTTTTCTCTTCACCGTCTAAATAGACCTGTTGCTTGGCGTCGACTATCGCGCTCTGCTTCGCTGCGTCTGCAAATTCACGCAGTATGCCATGTGGGTTTTTCGCTTTCACGATGCTGCTTGCAACAAGCACGCCTTGTGTTCCAAGTTTTAAGGCTTCAGCAACGTCTTCACCATGGCTGATGCCAGCACCGCATAGAACGATTATTTCTGGGTTTACTTCTCTTACAAGCCTGACTGTGTTAGTGACAACTTCGGGCTGAGATACGGAAACTGCAACTCCAGTTCCAATAAGTTCAGGAGGTTCAATAGCGATTATGTCTGGTTTCAAAGCAGCCACTGCTACACTCACGTTCGGGTTATTGGTGCACACGCAAGAGACAAGATTTTTTTCGCGCGCAAGCTTTATTATTGCTTCTATATCTGACAACTTTAACTGTCTCTCAGAATGGTTAATCAGACTACCCGTAGCGCCAGCCTCCCTAATTGCCTCTGCTAAAACCTGCCCCGTATAGCTACCGGGCTGTATTGGATCTATATGCTGGGAAAAAACGGGAATTTCTGCGGCTTGAGCCACTGCGAAGATGTCTGCAAACTGAGGTGCCATGCCAATGTAGATGCCTGTTTCTTTGCTTACTTTTTCGGCTTGTTTGGCGAGTTCAACCGCCTTTTTGCCAGTTGCCTCTAAGTATGCCTTGAAGTTTACAATTATGATAGGTGTTTGAAGTTTTGAGTTCATGCGACAATTCACCAAGCTAACGTTTCGTATTGCAAGTTGTTCATCGATACCTCTCACAATCTTCGAATGGCGGTCTCAAGTCGTTTTCTTGCTGGCATAGCTGTCATAGATGGCGAGAGTTTGCTCGGCAACAATTCTCCAAGTGAAATGCTTCAAGACTACTTTTCGCCCATTAATACCCCACTGCTTGGCTCTAGACGGGTCTTTGAGCACCTCTTTGATGCCCCACGCAATGTCAACTGGGCTCCCACCATCCACGTGAACACCGTTTTGCTCCGGACCCGCTGGAATGACTTGCTCACGAAAACCAACCACGCCCTTAGCGCCGACCACCACAGGTTTTTCCATAGACATAGCTTCCAAGCTCACAATGCCAAACGGCTCATAGACAGAAGGGAAAACGCACAAATCAGAAGCAGCATAATGCAAAATCCTCTCTTCCTCAGACACAAATTCAGGACGGTATACTACGTTCTTACTAATGCCAAGTCGATCCGCAAGTTCAGTTATATCCTGCTGTTCCTCGCCCTTTCCAAGTATCACCAGCTTCGCCTTTGGATATTCAGCCAAGACCAAAGGCATCCCCTGAACAAGATTCCTAACACCCTTCACCCACGTCAAACGACCTAGAAAAAGTATCATAGTTTCATCTTTGGCTATTCCATATCTCTGCCTGAGCTTCTGCACATCTTCTGACTTGGCTTTTTGAGGATCGTATTTTTCTGGATCAACGCCGTTCCAAACCACATGAATTTTTGACTCTGGCCACCCATGCTTAGCTAAATCTTCCTTCATCACGTGACTTACAGTGATGATGCCGTCTGCTTTTTCAGCCATCATAGACTCCAGATGATTCACAGTTGCTGAGCCTTCTCCACCGCTTCTTCCCCACTCTGTGGAGTGCACATGAAATATTACAGGTATTTTCAACTCGTTCTTGCAGATTATTCCTGCTATGCTGCTCAACCAGTCGTTAATTGAAACTACGGCGTAGTCGCAGTTCTCCTTCTTTATGACGTCGTTTATCATTTTTGCGGCTGACAACATATTGTAAGCGAATATGTCGGTGAAGAATTTTATGTTTGTACCCCATCTTTTAAGGTCGTTTGCCACAAACAACGGAAATACATTGCTAGCTTCCACAAGGAGTGGCCTATGAATTTCCACCCCGCCCAAGATTTCGCTTGTTTTCAGGTTTCCAGGGTTAAGCGTGTAAACGCTGACATCCCGTCCCAAAGCCACAAACTCCTTCGTTATATACTCAGCATAGGTTCCCAATCCACCAACAATCGCAGGCGGATACTCCATCACAAAAAACGCAATT
Organism: Candidatus Bathyarchaeota archaeon; assembly: GCA_963827165.1. Taxonomy (GTDB): domain Archaea; phylum Thermoproteota; class Bathyarchaeia; order Bathyarchaeales; family Bathycorpusculaceae; genus Bathycorpusculum. The sequence goes on from CAWGZR010000003.1 coordinate 66,909, forward strand.
CTCAAACAGTTCACCTTATGATTCCATAATTATTTTCACTTTCGTTACGCCGCAAGTTGACAAATTCCAATAATTGTCCGCCATTCTGCCAATAACTATGTCGCGTTGGGTTGAACAACATTTTGTGGTTTCCCAGAAACGAAAGCAGCTATGTTTTCTACTGTTGTTTCAAGTATTCTTTCTAGGGCTTCTTTGCTGTAGAAAGCTATGTGAGGAGTAAAAACAACATTGTCTTTGCTCAGCAGAATGTGATCCTTAACCAAGCTGGCCAAGACTTCGAGATTCTTAGGCTCGTATAACAGCTGCTTTTCCTCCTTTATAACTTCCTCGCCCTCAAAGACATCAAGACCCGCACCAGCCAGTATTTTGTTGTCAAGAGCCTCGATTAATGCTTCAGTATCCACAATACTTCCTCTTGCAGTGTTTATTAGAATAGCACCTTTCTTAACAAGCTTAAACGTATCTTTGTTCATAAGATGATGCGTGGCTTTCATGTACGGCACATGCAGCGTAATTACATCTGAGCCAGCTAAAAGGTTCTCCAGCGAAACATATTCAAAACCCAAGACCTCAGATAGAAGTTTGTTTTGACGGACATCATATGCTACAACGTTCATGCCGAAGCCTTTTGCAATCCTGATGACATGCAAACCGATTTGACCAGTTCCGATGACACCTATAGTTTTTCCTTTCAAGTCGAACCCCTCTAACCCCTCTATTGAGAAATCTTGTTCAAAACGTCTAATGCATGCCTTGCACATGTTTCTCGACAAAGACAGAATCAAAGCAAACGTGTGCTCAGCAACAGTATTCTCCCCGTAAGATGGAACATTGCAAATTGTAATTCCCTGTTTCTTGCATGCTTCTAAATCGATGTGGTCGAAGCCGGTGGATCTTGTTGTTACTAGTTTCAAATTTGGAATTTCCCGAATGATTTGCTCATCTATTTTAGAATAGATGAACACTGAAAGGGCATCAAAATCTTTTATTTGAGCGGCATTTTCCAAACTTAGCTTTTCATTTGAAAATTTCAGTTGGTGACCGTTCAGCTTCTTTTTGAGGTATTCTTCTTCCCATTCTTCGACTTCGAAAAACGCTATTTTCATCTTTTCCACTTACCTAACATAATATATTGTGTTGAAGATATTCAATATTGGCTTTTTCAGAGGGAGAGAGCAGAGTGCACATTATTATATTATCAGGCTTGGAGAAATGCTTACGGGTGTTGTAATTCGGCAATGCGGTTTTGAACAGTTTGGGAAAGCTCTTTCCTCAAGTCCTCTTCTTGAGGACTGGCTTTAATCTGGTCAATTCTTTTTCCTAGTTCTTCATCGCCAATTGTGTTTTTGAACCATTTTTGAAAATCTTGACGCTGAAAATGAAACATGACAGACTGAACGGGTACTGTTTGGAGTTTTTCAGCGAACTCAACCATGCTACATGCGGTTATTCCATTGTATTTTCCGAGTTCTGTGTAAAAATGAAAGCCGCTTTCAAAGGGAACAGTGTTCAGTAGGTTTAGGTTTTTAGGTTTTTCTATAGGCTGTTTTTTGGTTATTGCTATCTTGGACAAAATATGGACACGACCTGAAATAAAGGGAGAATAGGGGTAGACCCTTATAACTTCTTGTGATTGTGAAGGCGCAGCTACATTTTCAAAGTGAGTCAAGGAGGAGATAGTCATGTTTCTTAAAGTATTTGAGTTCGCGCCAAGTGCACTTTATTTGAAATATGTCTAAATTGATTAAATCAAAGCAGAGAAGACTCGTGTTATTTCAAGAAGCTATCGCTGTCTTTTCTGAAAACAGCCATAACCAAATTTTCAGGCTTAAGTCTTAATTGCTCTCCGTTAACTTTAACTTGGAATGTGTGTTGTTCTAGGATGCGTGGCGATGTTTTGTTGAAGAAAACAAAGATTATATGCACTTTGGGTCCCGCTAGTTTTTCAAAGCAAGTGATTGAAAAAATGTTTCAAGCGGGCATGAACGGTGCAAGGATAAATACTGCTTATGGAAATCTCGCTCAATACCAGTCGGTTATAGAGACAGTGCGGGAAGTTGCGGATATCCCCGTAATAATTGATATCAAAGGACCAGAAATTAGAATCAGGGCATCTCAACAAAAGGTCTTCAGCAAAGGAGATATTTTGGAAGTTGGCTTCAACGGGGAAGAAGTCAGTTTCAATCACGATTTCTATGACGAAATGAGAGTTGATGACGAAGTATACATCGATAATGGAAAAATTAGAACACGCGTAGTTGAATTGAAAGATCGCAAACTTCGGCTTCTCACCTTGGACGGCGGCGTCATAGAAGATGGAAAAGGCGTTAACATTCCCAACAAGCATCTTTCAGTTCCCACTTTCCCCGAAAAAGACTTGGAGATTATAAGTTTTGCAAAAAAACAAGACGTGGAATACGTTGCGCTTTCATTCACAAGGAATGCCGAAGACGTGAAAAACTTGTCCCAGACCAATGGTTTTGGAGGCGGAATAATCGCCAAGATTGAGAACTCTGAGGGCGTTCAAAACGTCAAAGAAATTTTAGACGCCGCTAGTGGATTAATGGTTGCAAGAGGCGATTTGGCAGTTGAAATCGAACCTGAAAAAGTACCTTTGGTTCAGAAATCCCTAATCAAACTGTGCAATCAGAAGGGTAAGCTTGTTGTAACTGCAACCGAGATGCTTGAATCGATGATTAATGAACCCAGTCCAACCAGAGCTGAAGTCAGTGACGTTGCAAACGCAATACTAGATGGGTCAGACGCCATTATGCTTTCTGGAGAAACAGCTATGGGTCAGTATCCTGTGGATGCCGTTGAGATGATGACTCGTATAGCGAACGAAACCGAGAAGGCCGTCAAAAGCAATGTTGAGGATACAACGTTTATCAACATTTCTGATACGGTAAGCAGGGCAATCCAGAGAATATGTCAAAGTATGCCGATTCACACAGTTGTACCTTTGACGCACTCAGGCTATACAGCCCGAATGATAGCTCGCTTCAAGATTGCACAGCCGATAATTGCTGTCACTCGTGATATTAAAGTTAAAAAACAACTGGAACTCATATTCGGCGTTTATCCAGTGTTGATAAATTACCGTGAAGAAAAAGATAGATTATTGACGGTTGCAAACCAACTTCATAAAATGCATCTGGTTGATGATGAAGATATAGTCTTGTTCACTGAGGGTGTAAGAACTACTATGGAGCACGCCAGCAACTCAATAGAGATACATAAAATAAAAGAATTAAGAGAATTTGCGGCGTCCTCAGAGCTGACAACGTTTTGGTGAAAATAGTTTATGATCTGCAATCTGTTTGTCTTTAGACACGCTGAGACTACCGATAACTGCAACCAAATATTCTCCGGCTGGCGTGACCCTGACTTAACTTCAAAGGGACTTTTGCAGGCGCAAGAAGTTGCTCAACAGTTGGAACAAGAAAGAATTGACTACGCGTTTACCTCACATCTTTTGCGAGCTAAAAGAACCCTTGAAATTGTCCTAAAACCGCACCTCAACGTTCCAGTTTTCGTGGACGACCGCCTGATTGAACGTTGTTATGGTACGTTGCAGGGCAAAAGCAAGGTCGAGATTGCAGCTGAAAAACCTGAGTGGTTTGCCAAAGTTCACCGGGGTTTCGATTTTGCGCCTCCTGAAGGTGAAAGCCTCAAGATGGTGGAAAGCCGGACTTTGCCCTTTATTGTGCAGCTTGAAAAGTGGCTTCAACAGCATCCGGGCAATGTGGCTATCTCGTGTCATGGCAATTCAATGCGGCCGATTAGAAGGGTCTTTGAACACTTAAGCCTTAAGCAGATGCTTCAGCTTGAGAACCCACAGGACCAAGCGATGGAATACGCTCTTCACATACACCGCGTCAATGTTAACGAAGTTGAAGAGGGCAAACCCGAAAAGGATTGGCAAAGCGTTGTGGTCCCATCTTCTGTAAAGTTAGCTACGGACCCACGAAACCCATTAATGCAATACTATTAAGTCCAAAAAGATTCTGTCGCGCTCGCAGTACCTAGATCCGCCTTAGGCTTGGCGATACATAGATCCAGAAAAACATTCAGGAGGCTCTTTCATAAAGTCAGAGCCAAAATAGATAATGCTTTTAAAGCAAACAGCGTTTATTCCAAAGTAAAAGAGGCAACGTGGTGCGAAAATTAAACGCAATCATAGTGGCCGTTGGTGCAATAGCGCTTGCTTTTGCCTGGCTAAACAACGTCTCTGTCCAGACCGAGCTTGTTCCAACAATAGTCAACGGCGAAGTCATCGCCACTTCCATCGCAATAATATTAACCGGCATATTCTTCACAATAGGCTGCTCTAACAGACTGGTGGAGCTTCAAAAAAAGAAAGACCACCCGGACTTTATTCTTGCTTTTCTAGGATTAGCTTCATTTTTTGTTGTAAGCACTTTCCTATGTATGATGGTTAACAATTTCAGCATTGCCCTAAGGCTGAGCTTCACAGGCTTGGTACTCGCCACCGGAACTTTCATGAGCCTAGTAGACCTTAGGCGTTATTATTTTCCGAGTTTTTCTGTCGATTCCCTCGCTTCTGCCCAGCTCTCCTAAACAATCAATGCCTTAGATATCCTAAAATTCACCAAACCGCACACAACATCAGTCATAACATCATAGTGTTTAAGGCGATTCCTAAACTCGCCACCCCAAATCAGAAACTTCTTCAACCTAGAATTCACATGCTCCACCACAACACGCTCCCCATTAAACACCCTATTGAAAGCTTTCTGCTCAACCGAAAGGTCACTTCCTTTAACACCACGCTTACCTGACCCCTTCCGCTTACATGGCACCACAAAATTCAGCCATGGACAAGCCTTCTTCACGCCCTCATAACCAAGGTCACCCCCCATTCGAATCAGCCAAGGCAAAGACGGGTGACTATGCATAAAAAGTGGGTAATCCTGCATGCTTCCCCTAACATGCCTGCTCTTATGAACAATCAAGCCGTCCGCGTTAACAGCTAACTGCGTCTTAACGGTGTGCCGCTTCTTTTTGCCGCTGTAATGGGTTTTGCGTCTGCGCCTATTTTTTGGCCTTGGAATCTCCTGTTCAGTTGAATCCAAGAAAGCCCTAAAACCCGGAAACATCACTTCGATTTCATCGATAGTTTCTAGCCGCTTGACCTTGGTATGCATCTTTCTAGGCAAGGGTAGAACTTCACATACGAGGGGTTCGAGTTTTCTGATGTCTTTTAGTATGTTGGATTGTGTGAGGTTGAAGAGGTAAGCCATAAGGTTGGATGAGAGGTAGAGGTGGTAGTAGACTAGTAGCATTAGCAGTCGGTCTGTTAGTGTGAGGTTGAAGGGGTGGCCTGCGCCTGCTGCTCTTTTTCTATCTGTTCTAGCGAGTCTTTTTTGCTCGAAAGCTTGGTAGCTGGCTGTTATCTGCGAGTTCAGGGTGTCGAATTCTGATACTTCTAAGCCTGAGAAATTCTTAAAATGTGAGGGGCTTTTTGATAACACGCTGTAATTTAGCATGAAATCATCCTGAGAGCCAAGTATTGAGCTTATATGCTAATAAAACCTTTGTTTCAGCCCTAAAACGTCAATTACGACTAAGGTCTAATAGCATTGCTCATTCAACAGTTAACTCTACTAAACTCAAACTCTGGGCAACTACAGGGTAATCTGAGTTTTAGACGGGTCGAAAGGCAATTCTCAAACAGGATCTTTAACAGTAGACATAAGAATAAACGCCTCACTCTGAAGGAGTACCATTTCCGTCGATAAATTAAGGTTCCGTTTAGCCAAAAAAACTCTTTAGCACGATTTATTGTTTTAGTTCAGATGAGTAAACTGTGTGATGTGTTACCTCTGGTGGACCCATGACGAAAGGTTCAAGTTCTTGAACGGCTTTTTTGAAAACGTCCTCAGCGAAAATCTTTTCCGATTCTTCGTTATTCCAGAGGGTTATTATGATGCCTAAATTCGCATCGTCGCGCGAAAGTAGGATAAGACTTTCTCTGAAACCTTCCGTTCTACGCACAAGTTCCGCGACTGAATTTGCTAACACATCCAAACCTCTTTTTCTTTGGTCAGGTTTGAACTTCCAAGAGGCCACTCTTGCAAAAACCATACTTTTAACCTCTTTGAAACTGCTCAGCATAGAATATTATTTTTCGTTAAGATTAACTTATTGCACATTACTTATTTTCTGAAAAATTAGGCGTTTCTGAATTCAACTATAAAAGACTTAGAAATGCACTAAGATACTGATTATTGTTTTATATTTTTGTTTCTGGAGGACAATGAGTTCAATCTATTTTTGAAAGATGCAGCAGATTGGTTATCGGCAAGTACGTAGACGAAGTCTCCTTTTTGGAGCTCAAAGTCCGCGGTCAAGTTATGAATAGTTTCATTATTTCGGTAAACTAATAATATTGGGTCGCCTTTATCGAGGTCTCCGTATTTTATGCCTTCAGAATTTATTTCGTATTTTGCAATGGTCCTTAGTACTGTCTTGTGCGTTTGCTCTTGGTTTTTGAAGATCGCTTCTTCAATTGTGGGGTTACTCAAACTTTTTTAATGTCAAAATAGCTTACCCTTATCGAGGGAACACTTTTGCTTTTTGGGCAGAAAAATAAATCTCAAATGGAACTCAAAGTCGATTTAGGCGATTTGCAAAGCGAAAAAGAAAACCTAACCAGCTTTCTTCAATTACACCTCAAAGTGCCCATTTCCCAAGTTGAGGACAAGGTAACGGTGAATTCGGAAAAGGTTTCTGTGAGAGAACTGGAGCATGTAGTGAACAAGTTTGTTTACCATCGAGACCTAAACCTCACTCACTGGGTCTCCGTTGAAGATGCTACAACCGTAAAAATTAACAGGTTTAAGGTCACCGAGAAAAAGAAGAAAGAAAAGAAAGAGCCGCCGCACCAAACCGCTGCACAAAGCTGGGGGCTTTAAAAAACAACGCTAAATTCGCTACTTCTTTTCGGGTAATGACAGCAAAACACGCCAGCGACTCCAAAACATGGGCTAAACTCAAAAAGAAATAACTTTTAAAGTTTAAGCAAAGGGACTCAGACTGTTTCAAGACTGTGTAAAAACTATTTTTAATTTCAGAAAAATGCTTGTTTTATGTGAATAATTTTGGTTACAAGATGCTATTTATACACATATAGAGCAACTTTTTGGACGCGATTTTAGTTTTCACACAGGCTGTTTCGGGGGTAAGCCCGGTCCGGCCCACCACTAATGCCTCTTCATTTGAGATCACTTAGACGCGCGGCAGCCGCAAGTTTTTTCATCTTAGTTCTTCTGCCGAACATGTTCCTAACTTGCTCTTCTGTCATCGCAACCACGATAGTCGTCGGTTTACCTTCCCAACTACTGTCAACTTCCAGCAACTGAATTTCCTGCGTCAATTCATTGGTAATGATGCTGAACTCCGCGACGCTAAGTTCACCCATAAGAAAAGTCACTGGAAAGTCCTCCGAGATATCCTCGACAAACACCTTCTTTCCGGTCTTCTTGTTTCTGAAAGAGTCCATCTCCATTTCCTCATCGGTTCCTTGGAACTCCCAACTTTCGCTCGTCAGGAACTCGCGAACTCTGGAATGGGTCACCGCTATTTTGAACACGTTTTCTGCTTTCAAGACCAACGCCTCTCCCAATCTCTTATTGCATACTTTAACCAAATAATAATATGTCGCTTGTATCGTACGCGGACGCTATTCTAACCTATCAAGGCTTATGAGGCTCGTACATTAAACCAAAGGCTGCTGGGTTTGCATCGATTATTTCATGGGTTTTTCGGTCCATGACAATGATTCTTGAATGAACTGAATTTAGAAGCGTTTCAAACTATGTCTTGTTGTTCTCAAGTTCTTTTTCTGCTTCTTTGCAGTCAATTATTTCGCGGATTGCGGTTACTCTTGCTGGACGATCTTTGAAGGTTATGCACCTAGCTCGTACTTCAACCGGAAAAACGGAACCATCTTTTCTCTTCGCTAAATGCTCGTAAGGTCCTTCGACCATTTTCTTCATGTTAGCCATTACGAGATTCAACGATTCTGGAGCGACAAAATCGGATACACTTGCCCCGACAAGTTCGTTTTCTTCGTATCTGACCATCTTCGCAAATTGCTCATTGACGTCTAAGATCTTGCCTTCCTGGCTGATCACGATTCCTTCAAAAGTGGCAGAGGATAAGCTGCGATAACGTTCCTGACTTTCCATCAAAGCATCTTCAGCTTTTTTTCGCTCTGTTATGTCTATGACTGATCCTTCCAAGATGCCTTTTTCTGGACAAATGTTAATCGAACCAGTGCAAGCTTTTATCTCGCCTTGCTTGTTTAACAACTTGCATTCAAAGCCGTTTATCCGGCCATTGATTTGAAGCAAGCGAAGCATTTCTTGCCTTTCAAGAGGGTCAGCCCAATGAATTATTGATGGGTTACCTTTCACCTCTTCTTGGGACCGGTTGAAAATTTTGAGAAACTTTTCGTTGCATTCAAGGATTTCGGATCCATCGATCTTTGTTCTGAACATTCCAGCTTCAGCGTTGTCGAAAATGCTTCGATATTTTGATTCGCTTTCAACCAGTTTTATTTCGATGTTTTTACGCTGCGTAATGTCCAGAAAGACGCCTTGTACAACTCGCTGACCGTTGTACTCTATGAGACTGCTACAAACCTCAAGCCAAGTCATTGAGCCATCCTTTCGTATTCCTTTAAATTCATACGCTGCTTCCTCTTGTTTTTCTCCTGCCAATCGTTGGCTTAACCGTTTCAGGAAATTTTCTCTATCATCTGGATGAATCAGCTTCGCAATTTCAGCGGGCGAAAAAGCAAATAGTTCCTGACTTGAAAAACCTGTCATTTTTTCCATTGCGAAGTTGGCGAAGACAATGCGTGGCGGAGGCCCCTGAACAATAATTACTCCTTGAACCATGTCTTCTATAAGTCTACGATATTTCCGTTCAGAATCAGCAAGCAGTTTTTTCGATCGCCTGCGATCTAATGTTTTGTAAAGAGCGTCTGATAATTCGCCATAAACCGTTTCTGGGCAGCCTTGCTTATTGATGTAGGCATCTGCCCCGAGGTTTAGGGCTTTTATCGCTACCTCCTCTCTTCCTTTTCCAGTGAATAGTATAAAGGGAATTTCGTTTTTGCTTTCCCTTAGTTCTTTCAAGAATTCTAGTCCATTTTTCTGAGGCATTTCATAATCGGAAACAATCACGTCATAATAGCATGCTTCAAGTTTCCTCAATGCTTCTTGGACGCAGACGGCGTGATCAATTTCGAAATTGCCAATGTCTATTAAAATCTGCTTCGAAATTTCTAGAATTGAGGTGTCATCGTCAACATGCAAAATATGGATGCGATCAGTCAAACTTGAAGAACCCAAATGTGTCAAATTCACGTTAATTTGTTGCTGCTGATTTGTAGTTTGCAATAGCGTGGCTTCCAATCTAACGAAATCTGAATGGATTAATTATAAAGATATTATGAATCGAAAATACTTAGTAGGAATTTCTTGACAAATATGCGTTTAATCAAGGTTGTACCCATGATAACCCTCATTCGATCTGAAGGCTAATAGGCTTCTTTTGATAAATGTAAAATATTCATTACGGGGTTCGTTAGGTCAGTGGTTTTATGGAATGGTCCGGCTTAAAGGGATTGTTTGTGTAGCTTTGAAATTGCGGAAGACCTCACGGCATGTCATCGCGATATTTGAGGAGAGGGTTCATCCATAGCGAAGCCGTGATTGCTTTTGAGCTCTAAGAGAGACTAAGAATGCACATTTCAAAACTTGCCGTTTGAATTCTTCCATTCTTCACGTGGAGGAATTGGTTGCATGGTATCCCAATGTTCAGCGATTTTGCCATTTTGTATTCTGTATAAGTCATAATACGAGGATGGCTTGTCGCCGAAGGTACCTTCCGAAACGACGAGTACAAAATTTCCTTCTCCTAAAATTTTATGAACCTTAGTGAACTTCACAGCTAACCCCTGCGATGCCAAAGCCTCCAATCCGGCTAACAACCCCGTAAGATTATCAGCAACTGATGGATTATGTTGTATGTACTTATCTCCATCAAAATAGTTCGTGAACTTCTCCTTGCGCCAATTGAGTAGGTTATCCGTAAAACTTTGTATAAGTGCTTTGTTCGCTTCTGTTTTGTCAATGTCCGAAACGTCGGTTGGTCCGTCTGTCATGGTGTGTCCGCTGGGGCTTGGTTTTGCAGCTTTCGGCTGAAAATTGTCCCAGTGCTCCACAATTTTTTCATCTTCAAAACGGAAGATATCAAAGCCTACTAAAGAAACATTTGGGACGCTGAACTCTGAGTGCACAAATACAAAATTTTCATCTTGAAACGCACGTATTGGATTGACTTTAAACGAAATTTTCTTGTTAATCGCTCTGCGCTCAATTAATCCTTCAATGCCATCTTTCAATGTTAGATTGTGCTGAGTGTAATTGTGGGGGTTTATGTACGAAAGCGGTGCGTCTTCACCTGTTTCGCCGCTCTTTAATAGTTCCAGCGCCTCTTGTTTGTAATTGTTCATATTTTGTGGTACGGATTTGTGGTTCTTATTTCTTTGTGATAGCTGTAATGCACCAACAAACTACTCGTTTAATCTGCTGATTCAATCTAAGCGATTATTCATGTTGCGTGTCGATTATATTCCACCTCTCGGGTCACTGCCTGCAACAGACATACATTTCCCACACGCCATCCTGCGAAGTCACGAAAAATTTGAAGAACTATCCGTCTGACCCTAAAATTCAAAATGTATTTTGAAGCAACCTCGCTCAGTTAACCTTTTGTAAATGGTTTTTAAGGTTGATAACGATTATTTTTAGTGAGAGTGTTGGTGTTTTTGTCTAAAAGAGTTATTTCAAAAACAGAAAAGACTAAAGAAGGCAAGTTTCGATGCGATTTAGATGGGCAGCTTTTTGATACAAAAGCGGATTTAGATAGACATTTCCGTACAGTCCACATCGCAGAGGAAGGACTGCTGTAGAGTTCTAGAACGGACTAATCTAAACTTTTTAGGCATCAATATAGCGTCATCTAGCATCCAGTGCGTACCTTCGAAACGTAACACAAAACACAAAAAAATGACACAAAAAACCTCAACGCTGAGCACAGCTTATATACAAAACAGCGGTAGCCTGCAGTCCGTCTGTTGAAGCGTCACGTAAATCAAGCAGCCGGCTGGACAGATTCTTTAAAGCGAAGTTTAAATATGAGTTGTGGTCAACCTCGAAGTTTAACCTTATAACTCAATCACTCTTTTATTGCTGGTTTTTCTAGGACAGACAATAGTGAGTTGACTAATTTGGGTAACCGTTTCATTGATAGGTGGAAAAAGAAAGAAGAGCAGCCGTCGCTTGTATCGAAAGTCAAAAACGTTGTTAAACCACAGGAAAATCTCAAGGCACAAATCACTCTGGTGATTCAACGCATAGACGTTCAAACAAGAACGTTGGACAGCGCGGTGCAACGTTTTCAAAACCGCGACGCTGACATCTTCGGTCGCGTCGTGAAAGCTTTTTCAGAACGAGATGAGGCACGAGCTCACATTCTTGCAACAGAACTCTCTGAGATACGTAAAATCGAAAAGATGCTAACAACCGCCTCATTAGCAATGCAAAGCGTATCCATGCGTCTCAACACAGTTCAAGAAATGGGCGACATCGTATCAGTTCTAAGCCCCGCCAAAAATGTTATAAACAGCATTCGTTCGGGAATGTGCGATATCATGCCTGAAGCAAGCGCAGAACTTGGAAACATCGGAAATCTTCTGGGCGACATAGTTGGCTCAACATGCCAAACCGCAGACATACAACTTAATACCGCCAGGATAGATCCTGAGACAGAAGCAATCCTGAAAGAAGCAGAAGTAGCCACAGAAAGAAAACTCAAACAACAACTACCTGAAGTAGCCCCTGACTACACAGGAAAACGACTAAGCAGCATAGAAGCCTAGCAGCTTCTTCCCTACTCATCCCTTTTTTGGACAAACAAAAAATAGATTTTAAGCTATTCTTACTATAGCCCTTTTCCTAGTGTCATTCATCTTGCTCGTCATTTCTTGAAAAACCGAATAGTTCTCTTCCATCGGCTGAGACAGGAAATAAACCGTGGAATAATGCGTTCCTACGGGGATGATCAGCTTGTTTTTCTCAAGAATTGTTAAATGATGGCGAATTGTTTTGTAATCGACTTTGAGCTGTGTGGCCAGTTGGTTTGCGTTTCGAGGGTTGCTTTTCACGCTTTTGATTATTTTAGCGCGTGTCTTTCCTCCTTTTGTTCCGATGATTAACCATCCGAGTAGCTGTTTGAGGGGTTGACCGTTGGTTATCATGTGGGTTTACCTTTTTGTCCTTGCTATCTACATATCACACTGCTACTATTTAAGGTAGTAGCTGCTATTTTAAATGATAGCATGTGCACGGCGGCGATGGTCTTGGTTAGTTGGAAGTTGGGTGTCATCTGGAATAGCGTTTAAATGTGGTTGCTACTACCATTGATAGTAACAACTATTTGTGTGAGGAGGAAACAAAACGTTACCCATACCCAAAAAACCAAAAAGGACTAAACTTGCTATTATGATCGCAACAATGTTCATCATAGCAACTTTAGTCGCAGGAGTGGCCGGCTACGCAATAGGACACCCAGCCACTAATAGCCCAATTCAACCCACCGCATCCACAACCGGATCAATCCAAACAGGTGATAACGCATTAACTGACAATACTTCGCTTCCAATTATTTATCAGGAAGTTGCGCCCTCAGTTGTGGTTGTCCAAGACTTTCAACCAGAGACAAGCATCTTCAATCAAGTTGTTTACACTCAGGTTCAAGGTTCAGGTTTCACCTACAGCCTGAACGGTCAAGATGTCATAGTCACAAATTACCATGTAGTGGATGATGCCGTTAACGTGACCGTTACCTTCCAAGATGGAAGTTCGTACACTGCAAAGGTGCTTGGCTCAGACCCTTATTCGGACCTAGCGGTACTTTCAACAACTGCACCTCAAAGCGAGCTTGTGCCTCTGACAATAGCCAGCTCATCAACCTTGCAGGTTGGAGAACAAGTAGTAGCAATTGGAAGCCCCTACGGATTAACTGGCTCCATGACAACGGGGATAGTTAGTGCCCTTAACAGAACAATAACTGAAGAAACCACAGGGGGCTACGACATCGCGGATGTAATTCAGACAAGCACGGCAATCAACCCTGGCAACTCAGGCGGACCACTACTCAACGACCAAGGTCAAGTCATAGGCATAACCACCGCTATAGTAAGTAACTCAGACGGCTTAGGATTCGCCATTCCTTCAGACACGATCCTTAGAGAAATCACCGACTTGTTATCTACAGGAAGTTACAGCCAACACTCGTACCTGGGGATAAGCGGAGTAGACATGACCTACGACATCGCATCAGCAATGAAAACAAGTGTAACATACGGCGTCTTGATACAGCAGGTCACAAGCGGCGGACCAGCGGATAAAGCAGGAGTCAAAGTTGGCTCTACCCAAGCAACAATTGATGGCAACCAAATAACTTTAGGCGGCGACATTATCGTAGCAATTAACGGAAACCGAGTTAGGACATCCGACGATTTGTCAAGTTACCTAGAAGAATACACATCGCCGGGGCAGACCGTCAGCTTGACAGTAATCAGGAACGGCCAGAACACAAGCATTTCAGTCGTCTTAGGCACTAGGCCCGCTCCGTCTGTTGATGGAATGTCATCCTAAATGGGGTCGAGGTCCATTCCCCTTCTTTCTTTTGTTAATTGAGTTGATTGGTGTTTGTTGCGAAAGCTTAAAGAGCTACTAAGGTTGGTAGTAGTGTGGTTCACGCTATGACAGAAGACAAAAAACCCGAGTTCTCACAATACAACATAGACGGCAAAGCACTAGAAGCATTCCTAGGGCCGCTAGAAGCCAACGTCATGGAATCAATCTGGGGTTGGAGGAAAACGCCCGTCACAGTGAGAGAAATCTTTGAAGCACTCAAAAAAACCAGAGGCTTAGCCTATACGACCGTAATGTCTACTATGGATAGGTTGTTTGAGAAGCATCTTCTTGACCGCAAAATAGAGAAGGGCAGAGGTGGACTCTTCTATGTTTATTGGCCAGCGCTTGAGAAGCAGTCCTTTCAAAAATCCGCTGTTCGCGAGGTTCTTTCAAGCCTTATTGACAATTTTGGCGAAGTGGTTGCTAACTGTTTAGTCGACGAAACAAGTTTAACCGAAGAAGAACGTACTGCCCTAAAAGATCAATTGAACAAGAACATATCTATGAAGAAGTAAATTTGGACGGTGCATTCGAATGGGTTTTGAAGGCGTCCTGAACCAGATCTTTCAACCATATTTCTACTATTCAGTCATATTCCTCGTTGTTTCGTTTTTATGCGTCAAAATCCTAACTAAGTACTGCAGCTTTATTGGTCAAAGAACAAAAAGCCTCCTATACATTATCCCATTAGTACTTCCTTTGGCCGTCATGCTTGCCGCTTTCCCATCGACAGCAATCCAAACGAGCTACCAGCAAATCAAGGCCATAACAGTAACCAGCACGGCATCTGTCGGTCCATTTCTTTTGCCTGCCACACACACATTATACATGCCGATCACTCTAACAAGCACCGTAATTTCGGTGACAGGGATAGTATGCTATATCGGGTTGATTGCAGGCGCAGTATTTGCTTTCTCGATGGTTCTTGCCGATGATCGATTAGCCCGAAGAGTTCTACACGTGATCCTGCTGTCGCCTGAAGAGCATCCTTGGCTGCAGGTGAAGGTAGCTGAATCGTCCAAAAAATTAGCCATCGCCGCGCCCAAAATCGGAGTGGTTGAAGATTTGCGACCTAACGCGTTCACAATTGGGTACGGTCGAAAAGCAACAATCGTTTTCTCAATCGGGCTACTTAACATATTGAGCAAAGATGAAGTCGTCGCTGTCGCTTCTCATGAGTTGGCACACGTTAAAAATAATGATTTCTTCTTCAAGGTCATATCTAATGCCCTGACAACTGTTTCGTTTTTCAACCCGCTCTCGTATATTTCGTCTTCATGTGCTCAGCGAGAGAGGGAGATGCTTGCCGATGAACGGGCAATTGAACTTCTTGAAAAACCTTCAACTTTAGGAGACGCTCTCGCAAAGATCTGCAAGGCGATCCAGAACCTGCCAAAAGAAAGCGTTCTAATCAATTTCTCGTCGAATCTTCTTGTCTCCTCTTCAGTTCTGCATAGAGTTGGAATACTTTCAACCCACCCGAGATTAGACACGAGGCTTAGGCACATCTCTGCGCCTAAACCAAAAAGCAAACGCTGGAGCCGCTACAACATACATGTGACTCTTCTGCTTTCTCTTCTTTTGATTTTATCCGCCATCGTAGTGGGTTTGGCAATGGCTGATGTGCAATTGAATTTCACCGCGGATTTGAAAGCTGCGCGGTACGTCCCAAGTGTTCTTGGCAATGTCCAGGGCTTGGATTACCAGATGGGTTCAAGTAACGTCACGATGTTCCCAGACGTCTTTACTTCGCCTTTCAACGGATCTCAAACAGCGCATGTGTTGCTTTATAGTCCTATTCCGACAGAGAATACCTGCGACAGTTATTCATACATGGGTTATGCTGGTTTCAACGCGCAGCAAACTCCCGAGGGAGGGCTTGTAGTGGTACCTCCGCAGAGTTTTTCGTATGCTGAGATGCGGGCATCTGTTAGTCCACCTGGCGCTGTATGGATAGGGTAGACCCTTCTGCTGCTAACCCTGAAAAGGAAATAGAGTTCGCGTTTTCCACAAATTTTTTTCTTTGTGTTTTAAGTTGGTTTTTTGCTTTGGGGCTTGGATTGGTCGCAACTGGTCTCTAAAAACATCTATAAACATCTAAAAAGATCTAAAAACATCCATAAACGTCTAGAAACATCTAAGAACATCGCATTGGGCGAATTTTAGTTACATGCTTCCGATAAGGAAAATTTTTTTGTCTGCATTTTTGGTTGCTTTTTTGGTTTGGGGCTTGGATCAGTTGTAAATTGCGGTTAGAAATGGTTGAGAATGGTTAAAGTCCAAAATAATCTAAAAAGCAATACCTGTCAACGGTAATAGAAAACAAAAAAGAAGCCCTAAGAGGTCCGGTTGATGAGACAACTTAAATCTTTGGAGCAGAAGATTCCTTTTGTCTTTGATTTACTGCCGGTTAAGGCTTTCATTGCCTGCAGAGCGTTAATTGAAAAGATGCCGTTGCCCTTCAAATCCCGCTTGATTTTTTATGTGGTTTGCGTTTTTTCCAAGGTCTTAGTTTTGTCGCTAAAGAGAATATTTAGGTGAATTCCTCGACTACCTAGTACCGTTAATAATTCCGCTATGGTTAACGCTGCAACAGAGTAGATGGGAATCCAATCGTAAGGGTACATCTGCGAAACGATGTTTCCGTTTACTTCAGCATGCAAAAACGCGTAGCCGATCCCGTAGTAAAAAAAGAACGGCAGATTTGTAGCCGCCAAAAAAACAGCCGAACCCGCGGCAAACCGAACAATCGAATGCCTATTATACCAAATCAGCAACGGCAACGCCAAAATAGCTGCTCTGGGGTCAAGTGCGCCAAAAGCAAACATCAAAGCTGAAAGCCACGGCTTTTTGGCGTATCCAAAGTACAAGGCGCCGACTAGAAGGATGGTTTGGAGGACATGGGCGTTTCCCAACATGTACCCGCAGAAGTAGGTTGGAGAAAAAGTCTGAGCGTTAAGGCTTTGCACGCGGATCATGAGGAGGTTAACGCTTGAGCTGCTGAATTCAAACGAGGGAAGCGGCTCTATCAAAACAATCGCTGCGGCGACTGAGGCGACAACTAAGTTTTTATCTTTTACAAGTTTGAAAACAAAGAAGGCCAAAGCTCCGATCAGAGCGAACTCCAATATGTCAAAAACGGCGAGCGCATTAGGGTAACTTAATGCGAGGAAGGGCGCGAAAAGAATTAAGAATGACGGCGTGTACTTGAAAGTTTGAGGTTTAGGCGGTATAGAGTACTCTTTTGGTATGAATGCTCCGTTATAAACTTGTGTTGGGTTATGAAATAGTCTCCATTCTCCAATGTAGTACGCCGAGAAATCCCTCGCGTATTCCGATGATTTAGGAAGTTGGAAAGCAAGGGGGAACGAAAGGGCAAAAGTGAATGCGTTAAGCGCAACCGCTATTAGAATGACGGTTAGGATTTTTCTTTTTTCAGGTTCCATCTTTTCCCAAATTTTGTTCATCTTGCAGAAAACTTCATTTGATTAATGATTTTTTTGCCATAGTAACTGATAGGCTCGGCAAATGTTTTGTCGGCAATCTAAGCCGGTTGTAGGTTAATCTTCGTTTGAGTAATAATAAATTTGTGGAACGACTCCAAAAAAAGGGGTTAATAATAGTATGTAATCGTTACCGTTATTGCATCTGCGATCTTGTCAGTGGTTCCAACTCTTATTTCTAATGTTGTCGGCAGCACAGGAAATGCGGCGGTTCCCGATTTTCCCACTGTTACGTTCTGGTTGTAGTTGACGCCGGAAACACCGTAAATCGTTTGAACATAGGTTGTGGTTGAATTCGATGTTGCTTGAACTACAACGTAACCTGAGTACGGAACAGTGTTGTCAAAGGCCACAGTATAGTTCGCTGTAGTCTCTGCGGCTGAACTAATAATGGCTTCAGATGACTGCATCGTCAATATGCTTTGAGCAGAATTCAATTGAGCGGTCAAGTTGTTTAACTCGGTATCTATCGATGTAACCTGAGTTTGAAGGGTTGTTTTGTCGCTGTCAGCCGAGGAGAGCTGGCTTGTGAGGTTCGCAACTTGTGTTTGCAAATTGGTAATTAAACTATCTTTATCGTTTAATTGAGATTGCAAACTGTTCGCCGCTGGGTTAATCGCAATAAAACCCACAAGGCTGGCGGCAAGAACAACGCATACCACCACCAACGCGATTACTTTCATGTTTCTTTTGCCCGCCGAAGGCGGAGGAGGAGGCAAAGGTAAATCCTCTGAATTATAGCCTTGACTCATTGTTACCGTACACCCGAGTTTCTATTTTGTGTAGTGACTGATTAATAATTATTTCCACATTCGACCCAAAGCCACATCTATGCAAGTTTTGTCGCGCCAATTACACATTTTTATAGTTTTTTTTCTAGTACTTCGCGCTCAGATACAACAGCACAGATAACGCGACTAACTCGAATAAGCTTGGTAGAAACGCGAATGGTCCTAGTCCGTAGGCCCTGAATCCGTAAATTTTAGTTATAAACGGGCTTGAGGTTAAATCTCTGACGAGGAAGACAAACGCGAATATCACGAGTCCAATTGTGAATGGTGAACGGGTTTTAACGTAGATGTTAACGTAAATTACGATTAAGATAACCAGCAGTGCGATGTTGATTGTCGAGATTATTGTGTTGGCTACGTAGAAGAACTCGAGGTCTCCTGAAACCATGCCTGGAGAAGTGACGTGCCTCCCGAAGTACCCAATGTGCTGCTGAATGAACGTTAGTGCCAAAACCGTCGCTACAACTGCAACTATCGCTAAAACTGCGATAATCAAGCCAAGTCTCAGTCTTTTACTGCTCATTTGTTTTTCCATGTTCTGTTTTCTCCTTTTTCTACTTTTTCCCGATTTTCTTCGTAATCTCCTCAAACATTTGGTAATTGTCTTCCATCACTTGTGACAAAAAATAGGTGGCGCCGTACCTGTCTCCGATTGAACTAATAATCTTGTTCTTTTCTAAGACTTCAAGATGGTGTCTCATTGTTTTGTAATCCATCTTTAAAGATATGGCGAGTTGATTGGCGTTTTGTGGCGTTTGCCTTAGTGACTCTATTATTTTCGCTCGGGTAGGACCGCCTCGTGTTCCTGCGATAAGCCATCCTAATAAGTATCTTAGCGAGCGAGCATTACTAGACATTGGGGGGCTCCTTGCTGAAGAGATTCTTTGAAACTCTAATCTGAATCAGGTAATAAACCTGTCTTTCCCTTCAGGACCCGCAATCTTCATTGTTAAGGTAAGATTCGGTCTAACCTGTGTTCTCTTATAATGTCGAAAGTTTAAATTGGGTGGGATTTGGGTAACATTATGAAAAATCGTTTAATAGTCTTACGTAATACTTTGTGGAAGGCAGTCAGAAACGAGAATGGGAATCAACAGAGGCCATAAGCCCAAAAAAACTGCCCAAAATAAATACCCCTTCGTTCTCTATCTGACTGCCTTATTATGATAAATGAAAGGTGTACCCGATGGGTGTAATGAATCGAGCTATAAGAAACATATCAAGAAGAAAGATTCGAGCTTTACTTGTAATAATAGCGCTTGGTTTTTCCATGGCGATATTAGTTACAATTCCAGCCGGTGTTATGGCAAACCAGAAAACCGCCAACAACGTCACATCAGGTCTTAGCAGCGCTATTAACCAAACTGGTCAATCAATAAACCAAACGTTGTCTCAAATCGACGTTTCCCTAGGATCGGGCATGTCAGGTTTCGGTTTCACCCCGCCTTCAGGGACCACGGGTAACGGCGGATACGGTGGAGGCTTCGGCGGCGGATATGCCGGTGGAACCACCGGAGGCGGCTTTTTCAGGCAATTTGGCGCAGGACAACCATCAATGATGAACGAGAGCGAATACAGTGACATCAGCAGTATCAGCGGCGTTGCGGCTGTCGAGCCTGAACTCCAAGTCAACGAGGGATCTCACAACGAAACAGTTACAGCTCCCTTTGGCGACCGAACATTCACGGAGTCGGTTCCTACTTACGTAG
Organism: Candidatus Bathyarchaeota archaeon; assembly: GCA_963827165.1. Taxonomy (GTDB): domain Archaea; phylum Thermoproteota; class Bathyarchaeia; order Bathyarchaeales; family Bathycorpusculaceae; genus Bathycorpusculum. Next base: position 86,711 of record CAWGZR010000003.1, read on the forward strand.
TTGAAGGTATACCATTAACTTCTGAATTCATCAACACTTACGGAATGCTACCAACAAACGTTACTTCAGGGCAAAACTTGCAGGTGGGCGAAACCGGTGACGTTTTGCTGAGCCAAAGCGACGCAACCTACTTTGGCGTAACTGTGGGACAGACGGTAAGTATTCTAGGTGAAAACTTCCAAGTTGTCGGTATTGTTGGGACCACCGCCTTTGGAAACTCTAGGCAACTTGGATTCGAAAGTACTGTACATGAACCTGGCTGATGCCCAAGCAATAACCGACAACCAAGGAAACGTAACCAGCCTGATCGTTTATGCACAAAACCCAGGTCTTGTAAGCCAAGTAAGCACTGCAATAACTTCGGCTCATCCTGAAGTTACAGCCAGCCAGCCTGTCGGTGCAACGCTTGAATCCAGCCAATCTAACTCCACAACTGTTGAAGAAAGCGCGGCTGCGGCGCTTACCTCGTCTAACCAGACAGCCGTTGAAGAAATCGTCATAGTAGTTATAGCTACCAGCCTCATAGTTCTCTTTGTCATGCTCTATACCGTACGCGAGAGAACCCGCGAAATCGGCACGCTAAAAGCGATAGGGTTCAGCAATGCCACAGTCATGAGCCAATTCCTAATCGAAGGCATCTTCTTAAGCGTAATAGCAGGCGTCGTCGGCATCGCAATCGGAGTTTTGGCAGCGCCAAAGTTAGCAGCGCTGTTGCTTCCGATGAATCTGTTTGGAAGCTCCAATACGGGTGCAGCAGGAGTCGCGCGGTTCACCTCTTCATTGACTGCTTCTGTAACGGTAAGCCCCGAACTTGTCGGAATAATATTTGGGGCTGCAGTAGCACTTGGAGCTTTAGGTAGCCTTTACCCTGCGTGGAGAGCAGCCAAGATTAAACCAGCAGAGGCGATGAAATATGAGTAAGCCAGTTTTGCAACTCGAAAAGCTGGGCAAAACCTACATGCTAGGCAAACGAGGCGTTCCCGCCCTTTCCAACTTGAACCTCACGGTGAATCAAGGAGAGTTCATTGCGATCATGGGTCCTTCAGGGTCAGGCAAAACAACATTGCTTAACGTAATTGGTTGCATCGATAAACCGACTAATGGCAAGATTATCTTAGATGGCGTTGATGTTACCGGCATGCCAGAAAACGATCTTTACAAGATTAGACGAGACAAGATGGGTTTCGTGTTTCAAACTTTTAATCTGCTGCCTTACCTTAACGCGAGGGAAAATGTTGAGTTACCAATGGAAGGCAAAATCAATTCTAAGGATGAGCGAAAGAAAAAAGCAAGTGAACTCTTGGCGAAGGTTGGTCTTTCGGGAAGAGAAGAACATCGTCCAAGTCGGCTCAGTGCTGGTGAGCAGCAACGAGTTGCTATAGCACGCGCCTTAGCTAATGACCCGGCAATAATCTTAGCTGATGAGCCAACAGGAAACTTGGACGGTCAAAACAAGCAGGGAATCATAAAGCTGCTGGCTAACCTCAACATCACGCAAGGCACCACGATAATCATGGTTACCCATGATGGAGAAGCCGCGAATCACACCGAAAGAATGCTTCTTCTGAGAGATGGAAAAATAATCAAGGAAAAGCAAGGTTCGCATGCATTGAAAAAGAAGAATGTTTGTCCACGATGCGGAAACCCAATCAAGCCAAGCGACGACGTATGCCCAAGCTGCCAAAAACCAATCTATTCAACTGAAGAAGCATTCTGACTGAAACTAATTACCCCCCTCAAAACCCTTTAATTTTATGAGGCTGACAAGTCTTTTCATGGAACCCCCCGCAATTCCCCAATTTCCTCCTCAGATTCCTCCAATACAGCCACCGCAGCCACCTCCTGAACAACCTCGTGAGCATCCTTCAGAACCGAAAAAGAAACGTTTTTCAGCAGTATTGATAGTTGCTCTTCTGCTCGTTTGTTTGGTTGCGGGCGGCTTTATCGGCTACGCCATAAGCTATTCTTCTTTCAACAGTAAACTTACAAGCATCCAGAATCAACTGGCGGCACATTCTCAAAACGACACGTATAACACTTATCCTAATGCCACCTACGTGATAGGTGAAAACGTTTCCTTATCTTCTCTTTACGCCGAAGTTAAGTCGTCAGTTGTCGTAATAGAAGACTTGGTGCCTACGCAAACGCTGTTTTTCGAAGGTTACTCTCAGCAGCAAGGCTCAGGCTTCATAACCGCCGTCAACAATCAACTTGTCATAGTTACCAACAACCACGTCGTCAATGGCGCCTCAAACATAACAGCAACTTTCGCTGACGGAGCAACCTATCCCGCAACAGAAATAGGGTCCGACCCGCTGGCAGATATCGCAGTCCTCACTATCACCCCCATGCCAAGCGGGTTAACACCTCTAACCCTTGTCAGTTCCAACGGTTTGCAGGTCGGTCAATCCGTCGTCGCGGTTGGTTCACCTTACGGGTTGCAGGGTACATTGACTACGGGCGTAATCAGCTCGCTGGAGAGAACCCTTACTGAAACTGAACCCGACGGCAGCCAAGGTCCAACAATCCCCGATACCCTCCAAACAAGCACCGCCATCAATCCTGGCAACTCAGGCGGGCCGCTCCTTACTTATGCTGGCGAAGTCGTTGGCATAACCACAGCGGCGGTCAGCAACTCAAACGGTTTGGGCTTCGCAATTCCATCCGCCACCATTATACGTGAACTCAGCTCGATCGTAACGACAGGAACATACAACAACCATCCGTCAATAGACACGTCAGGAACAGACATGAACTACCAACTTGCCCAAGCAATGCATACAGATGTGACTTATGGGTACCTAGTAGAAAGTGTCTCAACTCAGAACGGACTCCAAGGCGGCAAAACCCAAGTCACAATTTTAGATCAGAATTACATCATCGGTGGCGACATCATAATAAGCGCCAACGGAACCCCAATAACCAACACCGATTCGCTTCTCTCATACCTTGAACGAAACACGCTACCCGGACAAACTGTCGACTTCACAGTAGTGCGGGGCGGGGCAACACAGACAGTTTCAGTTACAATAGACAAGTTGACTTAGAAATCCCCAACTTTTTGTCGAGTAGCCGCCTATTTTGAATTCTAAGCTGATCCTCTTAGCCGTTTAATGGAAAGTACCAAGCCACTTGCTAATGCAGCTGCAACTATGATTACCCACACCCACCATTGCATCCACAAAGGTTCGGTTTGCTGTCCCGCAGTGTTGCTGATTTGTAAGTCTTGAATTTCTGTTTTTGAGTCGTGTCCAATGTAGATGTCGGTTGGGTTCGGGATCTTACCTGTGGGGTTGGCGGATCCGGAGGCAACGGTTACGGCTTGTTCTTGTCCATTGACGTAAATGTGCATTCCTGTGGTTGTGCTACGGGTGAAAACCACGTGGACCCACGTGTCGTTAGGAAGCGGTGCCACAGTGTCAATTTCGTTCAAACCGCTTGGTGTCACAACATAGCCGCGGAGTGATCCTATGACTGGACTGCTTGCGTTTGTTGGGGTTTGGCCGTTAATGGCGAGCCCAAGGGTTCTGGTTGGCAAAGCGGCTGTGGTTCGAACGGCTTCGATGTAGATGTTGTTGTAGGCTACGCCGCTTTTGATTGCTTGAATGTTCACCCAAGCATCAATTGTTATTTCGTTGGGTGTTAGAAGGCTTGGTGAAGTTTGTACTGTTGCAAAGACGTTTCCGGTGAAGTTTAGTGCTTCTCCGAACTTGCCCTGAACTAATCCGGGGGTGTTGTTGTAAACGGGTGTTTCGGAGCCCAAGATAGCGGGGTTATTGCCGGTTGAATCTGGGGAGACGAGGCTGGGTTCAACAGTACCCAGTGACCATGAAGCAACAATGCTGTTTGATTGTGCGGTGGGCGGATTGATTGTCTTTGGTGGGTTGATCAGGTTTGCAGTATTGAGCTGGGTCATGAGTGGGTAATTGTCCATGTTGCTCGTGTTGATCACGTACGGTGTGTTTCCAAATCCTGACGAGCCAGCTTGAGAGGCATCAGGGTACTTGGTTAGGTAGTCGCTCCAGTAGTTTCCGCCTGCCTTGACGCCGTTATCCCAGTACTCTGTCATGGCTGAGGAGTTGTCCCATGCGTTGATGTTGTTTACAAAGTTGTTTTGGTAAATTCTGTTTTAGGGGTGCAGTGAGTTGCAATGTGACAAAGACGCCGTATTTGTTGCCTTGTATGTCGTTTGCAGAAATGATGTTTTCAGATCCTGCGAGAAAGATGCCTGATTCAGTGTTGGACTCGATGTTGTTGCCAAAAACTAATGAGTAAGATACGCCTAAGCCGATTCCTCGGTAGTCGCTTACAATATTGTTTTTGGAGATCACATCTGAGTAACCTCTCATTTCGATGCCTGACACCGCGTTTCCTATGATGTTGTTGTCTGAAACGGTGTTTTCTGCTCCGCCGTAGAAGCAGATGCCGTTTTTAAGGCTGGATTTTACGGTGTTCTGGGTTATGGTTGTGTAGGCTTGTGTTGAGCAGAAGATGCCGGTGTAAGTGTTCTGCACGATGTTGCTGGTTATTGTGCAGTTGTCGCCTTCAACCCAGATGCCGTAGGCGTACATGGCGGTTTGCGAGTAGTTTAGGCTCTCAATTGTGAAGCCTGAAACTTTCACGTTGTCTGCCGCCAAAACCAGCACTGCCGTTGGAGTTGAGCCGCCGCTTCCGATAATGCTGGTGTCGGTGTTATTCTGCCCCTCAAGCGCCAAAGGTTTATCGATTACCACGTTTTCGTGATAAACGCCGCTTTGAACAAAGACAGTGTCGCCAGCGGATGCTTGACTAACCGCTGCACTTATCGTTGGGTACTCTTCTGGAACAGTGAGTGTCTTGGAGGCCTTGGATTCGTGAATGGTCGCCATCCCAAGGGTTGCTAATAAAACTGCAATTAATGCCAGACTTTTGATGAGTTCTCTCTTCATACCATCGCATCCCGCTAAAGCTTTCTAAGCTTAAATGGATACGGTAAAATATTACTCTCCCTAAAGAACAAACTGTTCCGCCAAAAGAACACCCCTACCCAACCGTGCAGAGCTGATTTTGGGCTTTTCCCCGCCAGACGCTTCTGTTGGGATAGCTGCGTCGAGTTGTTTGCAGTCTCATTTATCGGCGGAAGAGTCTTCGAACGACAAAAACAATGAATTGCCCATGCATTGTTTTCACCAAGTTCGCGTAAACTTTCACGGGCATTTCTGAGCCGTCCTTTTTGAGGTGTACCATTTCGAGGCTTGCATCCTTCTTTTCCATGATATGCCTCAAGAGACCTTCGAGCGCAGCCGCGTCTTTAGGCGGCATCAGCACGCGAATGTTTACATTGAGGAATTCGTCGAGGCTGTAACCGTAGGCTTCGGATGCGGCGACGTTGGCATAGACAAAATCGCCTTTGACGTTGGCGAGAAAAATCGCTTCCTTCGCGTTATCCAAGATTGTAGCTCTGAGCTTTAGTCCTTCGTCTGTTTTCTGCTGTTCCTGAATCTTCCTCGTCAATTCCTCATTTGTCTCTGCGCATTCTGCGGTCCGTTGAGCCACAACCTGCTCAAGTCTTCCACGATAAGCCGCAAGCTCAGCTTCAATTGACTTGTTCCTCGTAATATCCATGGACAAAATCAAGAGGCCTTCAGGTACAGGTTCTATATGAAGTTCAAACCAGGATTTGGATCCGTCTGAAAAAGTAAATTCGTTGTCCATTTGATGAGGAACGCGGTTTGTCATGCAGTTTCTAAGGTGTCTGAACAAGTCGGTTTTGTCAATGTCTGGGTAAACTTGCATCATATGGTAGCCGATTAGTTCCTGCTTTTTCTTTCGTCCCTGCTTAGCTGCCGCGTCATTTATGTATAGGTAGCGCCAGTCAAAATCGATGATTTGGCATCCTTCAATCATGAAGTCTAACGCGCCTTGGAGACGATTCTCAACTTCTCTTGCCGGCGACCACTCTGTTATGTCGTTGCCTGAGGAAAGCATGCCAATTGTGTTTCCGCCTTTGTCACTGACTAATATAATGTGGAAATCAAATGTTCGATCCACGCCGCTACGTGTTAGAACCGGGTATTTGCTGTGAACGTGGCGAAGGGAACCTTTCAGTATGTCGTGGAAGAGGCGTCTTGTGGTTTCTCTTTCTTTTTCTGGGACAAATGTGTCAAACCAGTTTTTGCCAACAACCTCAGATTTTGCGTAACCCACTATTTCAGATGCTTTAATGTTTATATCCATGATTGACTCGTCGCTGCCGATTACTATCATTAGGGCATCTGCAAGGTCGAAATATTTTTGGGCTAAGTTATTTTGTTTCTCCAACTTTAGTTCCTTCAGCCGGAATAATGTTTGCTGCTTGCTGTCCGGCGGCAGGCAAATACATTTCGCGATTATACTCTTCCATCATTCGGCAGGCGTTAAACGCCGGCGTCACCGTTTTGATCGCTTCTTTCACCATCTGCATCCACCTGTGAGGGACCCCTTTGCGATCACGATCGTAGAACATCGGGACAATCTCGTTTTCCAATAGACTATATAGTGATTCCGCGTCTTTTCTGTCTTCTTCTGCAGGATTATCAACCTCAAGGTCTCCTATCGCCCACCCGTTTTTGCCGTTGTATGCCTCATCCCACCATCCGTCGCGTACGCTCAAGTTAAGAACGCCGTTCATGGATGCTTTCATGCCGCTTGTTCCGCATGCCTCTTGTAGCCTCCTGGGATTGTTCAGCCAGATGTCAACGCCGCGTACTAGTTCGCGTGCAACATTAAGGTCGTAGTCTTCGACAAAAGCGATCCGACCCTGAAACCCTCTGTCCAAAGCCGCCGAATAAACCTGCTTGAGAAGGATCTTTGATTGGTAATCCGCCGGATGAGATTTTCCTGCGAAAACTAGCTGGACTGGTCTCTCGGGGTTAGTTATAATGCGTTTAAGCCTCTCGGTGTTGGAGAGGATCAGATATGGTCTTTTATACGCGGTGAATCGGCGCACAAAAGCGAGGGTTAAAGCATAAGGGTCAAGCAACGAACCCATGGCGATGACTTGTTGCGTAGTCACTTGGTCCTGGGTCCACCGTTGCTGCGCTCGATCCTGAATCGCAGTTATTAGTTTCCTCTTCAGGTTCTGACGAATCTGCCAAAGTTCATCATCCGATACGGTATCGAGGCAGCTCCAATATTCCTTGTTATCTTGATCCTCAACCCATTTGGAATCAAGGTATTTTTGGCAAAGCGACCCGACTTCAGGCGACTGCCACGTAGGAAGATGCACACCGTTCGTAACAGATTTAATTGGCACATCATCCTCCCTTTTGTCTGGCCAAAGCCCCTGCCACATGCGCCTCGTGACTCTGCCATGCAGCTTAGATACCGCATTAGCTTGCCCAGCTAAACGAAAAGCAAAAGCCGTAAGATTGAAGCTTTCCGCGCCTGACATGTCGGATTGACCAAGTTTAAGGAAGACATCTCGGTTTACTCCGAGGGGTTCCCAAAGGCTGCCGGCGTAGCGATCCATTAGCTGATATGAGAAGACGTGGTGTCCTGCGGCAACTGGAGTGTGAGTTGTGAAAACCGTGCTTTTGCGGACGTTTTCTATCGCTGCTTCCAGTGAGGCACCGTTTGCACGCTCCAGCCTGAGCCGCTCAAGCATCATAAACGCAGTGTGGTCTTCGTTAGCGTGCCAAACGACGGGTTCGATGTGGAGTTCCCGAAGAGCCCGCACTCCGCCGACGCCTAAAACAATTAGCTGCCGCAAACGCTCCTCTTGGTCAGCTGTGTACAGCCGCGCCGAAAGCATCTTGTCTTCAGGCCTGTTTTCATCCACGTTCGTATCCATTAAGTACATGTTCACGCGACCAACATGCGCTTCCCAAATCTTAACGTAAACCAAGCGATCGGCAAGTTGAACTGGAATGAGCGGACCGCAACCGTATGGCCAAGCACACGGTGAAATCGGTGCGTCGTCAAAATCTAGTTGCATGTAAATTTCTTGTTGGTCCCCTTGAGGAGAAATTTGCTGGCGAAAGTAGCCTTGAGGATACATGAATCCAACTGCTACCACTGGCAAACCACGGTCTGAAGATTCCTTGCAGATGTCCCCAGCCAATACGCCTAAACCGCCAGCGTAAATCGGCAATGAATAATGGATGGCATATTCAGCTGAGAAATAAGCGATTTGCCTTGGTCTATCCATTTTTATGTCGCCACACCATTCGTGGCCTTTTGTCATCTCTTCATCGAACTTTGCCATCACTGTGTCGTAGAGCTCGAGAAAAGCTGGGTCCCTGCTCGCCGCCTCCAAATCCTGAGTTTTCATACTACGTAACTGCTTTACCGGGTTGTGCCCGCTGGTTCTCCAAAGCGCATAGTCAAGCGCACGAAAAATTTCGCGCCCCTCCTCATGCCAACTCCACCACAGGTTATTAGCAAGCTCGAATAGTCTGCCGATTCGCAAAGGCAGCTTCAACGGCGGTGCTTCTTCAGGGTAATTTGGTATCATGCGGTCAATATCCTCAGGTCACATGGTTTCTTCTTTGATCACAATTAAAAAAGTCAAAATGTTGACTCCTAACTTATTATTCGAAACGCCAATTAATATACGTGCTGACTTTTCGTCACCATGCATTTTCCTATTTTTGGTCAACGGTAACTTGGCAAAAAAGTTAAAAACTCTTTTCATAATGTTTTTTAAAGGTGATTTTTTTATGGAATCAAAAGTAAGAAACACAAAACAAAAAATGATTATTCCAGCATCGCCTAAAGAAGTTTATGATGCCTATGTCGACCCGAAAAAACGTAGCAAGTTTACAGGATACAAAGCCTCTGGTAAACCTGTGGTTGGCGGTAAATTCACTGGGATAGATGAGCACATTTCTGGGAAGTTCCTAGAGCTAGAGGATGGAAAACGGGTAGTTGTGGAATGGAAATCCATCGATTACGATTATGGCCCTTCAAAGTTAGAATTATGTTTTAATAAAGTGCCTGAAGGAACAGAACTCGTTATTGCATTGTCGAACGTCCCAGAAGACCAAATTAATGAGGCCGCCGATGCTTGGAAAGAATATTGGTGGAACCCGCTAAAAAAATACTTTAGCAAATAAACTAAAACTTAATGCACGGGTTCCCTTCAAAAGGTGGAAAGGGATAGAAAAAAATCTCCAATCCTGTTTAGATCGGTGCCAGCATTAGTAGGGATTAGTTAGGGTCGGCTGTTTGCAGTGTTGCGCCGATTTTCAATGCGACTCTTGCCAGCAAGCCTCAGCTTGGGGTCTGTCAATTTTCAATCTTCATCTTTCCCAATCAGACTGGGACGGCGACATCATCCCCCATCGAATCAACACCGTCCCAGACTAAAAGGGCTTTGGTAAAGAGAGAGATGAAAAATGAACAGAAAAATAAGTTGTTGAGCCAATGGATGCGAAAGCGAAAGACGATTATAATACAGGACCAAAATTCAAAACATGACGCGAAGATACTGAACCAAATACATTAGTCCAAAAAAAAAAATTAGGAAAGAGAGTGCGCTTTTTTCACTGACACTCTCGTAAAGTTTTTACATGAGAGAGAGGGACATTCAAGTTGATTACGTGACCATATGCTTGTACAAGGTTCAAGGGAATGCAGACATAAACGTTCCCCATAATGGGCTTTTTGAATCTAAGTTCGTTTGCCGCTTCCTTCGTCAAGTCAACCCGTAGATGTGTTATTGTTGCCTTTTCAATATCAAATTCTATTCCGTCAACATCACCAAGTGAGTAAGCATCCGTGGTCACAACTTTTTTCCCGTTTAAATCTTTTAAATTTACCAAAAATTAAGTCTCCTTAATAGAAAGAAACCGATTCTAACAATAAAAGTTTTCGGATACTTTCAAGGATGAGCTTTTGGCTCGATAATATGCGGGTGGGGGTTTTCTATTTATCAATGTTCAGGCAGTACTTTTTCAAATATAAACCATCCAAGAAGGCTTAAGCCTACAAATGACCCTGCTCCCAATAGAGCGGCTGTTCCTAAATTACTACGGTATGTACCTACCAAAACAACAGCAACAACAACTACAAAAACAAAGTATCCAATTTCAGATATTTTTATCCAATGATTCGAAGACACTCCATACGCCCCCTAACATATTATGTTAAGTAGGTATGCTGTTTATTAATTTAGCCCATGAAAACATTACCAAAGACTTGGTGTTTTTTCGAAAGATTTTCTAATTAACTCTACCCGACTCAAGATATATGGAAGAGAAAAACTCCTAAAAGTTTATAACTAGATTAGAACAATAAGAACATAATGAACAAGAATAAGTAAAGATATACAGAAATTACTAAGCCGTAGGGCTGGGACGGCGACATCATCCCCCAACGGATCAAACACCGTCCCAGTGCTTTTAGGGATTTGGCGAAAAATGTAAGATGAAAAATAAACCAAGAATTAATTAAAAAACTGTTGGAACACTCCCAAGAAGAAACCAAATACCCTGACTTTTAATTTAAGAGAAATCATAATTCATATAGTGGGTTTAATATGAAAAAAGCAAATCATGTAAATGTCAAAGAGATGAGTTTTGATCAACTATTTAGACAAATTTCTCCGGAAGAAATTTGCGATAATGTATTCACATTGGTTGGAAAAGTTTTTGCGGTTGTTACTGCGGGTAAGGAAGATCATTATAATTCTATGACAGCCAGTGGGGGTGGTTTGGGGGTTCTTTTAAGGAAACCTACAAGTTGGTTAATTCTTCAAGCAAACCGTTATACGCTTGAATTGATTCAAAAAGAGCAGACATATACGATGTCTTACTTTCCGGATGAATATAAGAAACAAATACTCTTTTTGGGACGTAAATCTGGAAGAGATAGTGAGAAAATGAAAGAAGTTGAATTGACAAGTGTTCAAACTTCTTCCGGGGATATGTCTTTCAAAGAGGCCCGGCTAATTATTGAATGTAAATTAACGGCGCTTACTACCGCCAGTCCCGATGATTTTTACACGCAAGAAGCGAAAGATTTCATAAATGACGCTTACAGGGAAGCAAAGGTTTATCGCAAATATGTATTTGGGGAAATCACCCATGTTTGGGTAAAAAAATAAGAATAAACCAGAATCAACGAAGAGAATGAACTGACATCTCTTCTACTTACAAGAAACAGAGTTTGAGCACAGAGAGGTTGATTCAAGCGGACTCTTGTGCTTATTGAACAAACGTTCATGAGCATTGACATTTTTTTACTTAGTTACTGTTAGATAAGTAGCCGCCCAGACAGTTTCCGTTTTGTCTCATGCAACTAATGGCAATGATCCCGATGTTTGAGGTGCAGTTCCTGTTACGACAAGTTTACCGTTTGCGTCAGTAGTTCCTGCAGCAAAACATGTATTTACATTCTGATTTACCGTCCAGCCGTCGATTTCTGTATTGGCTGGAAAACCCGTAAGAGTGGCAGTATATTGCCCTCCAGCAGTAACTGAATGTGAACTCAACGAGATTGACGGTTTCTGCGCAGACGAGTGATACGGTACTACAATTGATACCGAGTATCCTACGGCTAATCCAATAACTAAACCTAAAAGCGCGAAGGCGACTACTCCTTTTTTGTTCAAGAAGGTTCTCCTCCTCAAAAATCACAAAAACTCAAAAGGAATTTCTTTTTCATTAATAATTCCCAATTAGTTTTATTGTTGCTCGGCGTATTTAAAATCTGTTGTACGCAGTAAAATACGTCAGTTTATTTGAGGGGAACCTCTATTGGCATCAATTAACCTCTCCGCGAAACCTTAAATGCAATCAATTAATATTTTACATGGGATTTCGCACGAAAGAAGATAGCGAGTTAGAAAAAGATCATGCACTTCACAGGAGCTCAGTCCCAAACAGAACTGAAAAATACTCTGATTTGTACGAAGATTTTGATGAAGCATTCATTGTGGTAGATTGGGATTTAGTTATTATACATTGGAATAAAGCCGCAGAGAGAGTTACAACAATTAAAGCCCAAAATGCGTTAGGGAAAAGAATTAACGATGTCTTGCCTGAAATGACGACTGTCGACTTTGCGCCTTACTTAACCTTACTTCAACAAAGAAGACGCGCCCGTTTCATGATGAATGTAACAAGCAGAGAAACCCAAAAGCCCTCCATATTCGAGGTCTCCATGTATCCTTCGGAACAAGGAATAATAATAGTGGTTGAAGATAAGACCGAAGAAGAGAAAATAACACGGTTGTCAGCTATTGGTGCAACAGCTGGCATGGTCGGTCACGATATACGTAATCCATTACAAGCAATTACGGGAGACCTTTACTTGCTTAATGAATCGTTAAAAGCGATGCCAGAATCAGAAACTAAAAAAGAAGTTATAGAGAGCTTAGAAGACATAGAGACAAATGTTAACTACATTAACAAAATTGTTGCAGATTTGCAAGATTATTCTCGTTCCTTAAAACCAGAATATTCAAACTTTGACCTGGCAACCTTGATAACAAGCGTTATGCAAACTGTTAGTCGCCAGAATAATTTAGCAGTTTCATTAAATATTGAGTCGCCATTTTTCATCAAGTCAGACCATGCAATAATTAGGCGAGTCTTAACCAACCTAATCGTAAATGCTATACAAGCTATGCCAAGTGGGGGCAAATTAACCATAAGCAGTTACAGAACAGACAATAATGTGCGGATTTTAGTTGAAGACACGGGTGTTGGCATTCCTGAGGAGATTAAGCCCAAGTTGTTTTCGCCTATGCTTACTACCAAAGCGAAAGGTCAAGGCTTAGGTTTAGCTGTTGTAAAACGCTTAGTTGAGGCCTTAAAGGGGACAATAAGTTTTGAGAGCGAAGAGGGGAAAGGAACAAAATTCATTATTCAGCTTCCAGAAAATTAGGCATCTAAAAGCTTAAAACTAGCCAGCTATGATGTGAATTTAGCATCGCGGGCGTAGAGTGAACGTAATCTTAACGCGAACCATCCTGCACTGACCAGAAGGAATACGCTGTCTCCGAGGTTCGGTAATAGTGGGTAGTAAACAAGGTGATTAAAGAAGGTTGGAAGTTTTAAAGCGTAACCGGCGATTCCGAAGAGACATGTCATATCGACGCAACTCATGAGCAGTTGTCTTCCCGTTCTAGGAATCCATGGATAAGATACTCTTCGCATTTGCCTTCTCCCTCACGAAGATTGAGTGCACAGCCTTAATCTATTTTTGCAAACCTCAAATCTTAATATTACAAACATCCTGTCAGCTTTCAACATCACTTGGTCAACCGTAAAATACGAGAAATTAAGCGGCAAAAATGGATTCAAAAAAGAAAAAAAAGAAAGTTTTTTGGTTTTAGACGGGTGTTGGTGTTGATGGTGGTGGTGGCGTCATGTATGTTGCAGGGGGTTGTTCCATTTGCTTTTTAATCTGGAAGAATGCGATAGCCATCAGTAGCACTCCAACCCACATTATGATAACGCCTATGATGACTATTGTCAACGCTGCACCGATTATCAGCAGAAGAGATGCAGTTGAGAATAAGCCTGTGCCTGATTTGGTTGCAAGCATTTTTAGTGATTTTCTAGCAAGGAACGCCCAGAGGATTAGGAAAATCCAAAAAATCACAAAAGCCACAAGTGCTCCTGCTAACAACGAAAAGATAGTGCTGGTGCTTACGTTTGATGTGTTTGGTGTCATGCCGGAAAGCGATGAAATTGACGTCCATTTGCCGTTCCATGTTGGATAAAGATCTTGAAGCAGAGTTTTCAGATTACTTAAAACTGCGACAAGAACCACTACGCCCGCTATGACAGCGCCTACTACTCCGGCGATAAGTCCGTACAAAGAATAGTTGAATATTCCTTTTTCATTGTAGATATTTGCTAAACCGTGCAATGCAATCAGAATTAAAATTATGCCGATGATTCCGATTATCCCAAAAGTAATTTCGCCAATGTATGGAAGTACTCCAATAAGCAGCAGAATAGTGCCAACACCGCCCAAAGTCTTGCTTGATTCAAGAGTCAAAGTTTTTTGCCTCATGTTTTTTGCGTCTTATTAAGAATAAAAGCTTTTCCATGCCTAGCGCTAACCAGCTGAGAAATGATGCAAGTTAATGGAGCAAGAGACTGACTGAAGAGACAGCAGCGTTAGATTTCAAAGCACAAAGTCGTTAACAAGCGCTCTTTTTCTTAGTTTTGGCTGACAACAGCAACAAAGCCGCCGAAGTAACTGTGATAACGATCAATATCGCGATGCCTGAAAGTTCAGGGACAGACGATGTGGCGGTGGGCGTGGTGCTTGAGGAAGGCGTGGAAGAAGACGAGGCGGATGTTGTTGAAGTTGGGGCTGAAGATGGCGAGCTTGAGCTTGATGTGGTGTAGACGCTACCGTTTACTACCATGGCGCTTATGGGTTGGGAGGTTTCGCCTGAACCTGGTGCTGCGTAGCTAGCTAGCTGCGGTGCAGATGACGTGGATGATATGAGCGTCAAAGCAGATGATCCAGTGCTTGTTACGGTAAATGTTAACGTTGCTAGGGTTCCACTTCCACTAAACGCCCCAGCGGGGTTCTCGGAGGTTGCTATAAGATTATATTCGCCTATGGATTGATCAGCGGACTCTTGAACAAACAATATCGGGCCATTTAGGATGCCTGCGCCGTTGGAAACTGGTACGAAAGTCTGGTTGCTGACAAGTTTCAGCATGGATGTATCCCAAGTAAGGGCGATATCTATTCCGTAGAGGTTCTGGACGTTGTTAATTTGGATGTTAACCTTTAAAGTCTGGCCGACCGCAACCAAGTTACTTTGGGGAGAAATGCTTATCGTGGTGGTTTGAGCCTTAACAATGTGAGTAGGCAAAACGACAAATAATGCAGCAACAAATAGCAGCATAACTAAACCAGTTTTCAGATGTTTAACCTGCATTTTTCTTCGCCTTTGTCTGTTCTACGATATGCACTATTTTATCCCTTCCCTTTTTAACCCTTCGAACTTTCCCCTCACGTTCGAGAGCTGACACTAACTGACTCGTTTTAGCCTTTGAAAACTTGCATTGCTCAGTAATAGCAGACTGGTAAACCCCGCCGACACTTGAGCGAATCACACGCAAAACCTTCTCCTCCTCATTTTCGGGCAAGGTCAAAGTCGGCATCACTGGCGCCACTTTGATTTTTGAACGGCGATTCACAAAGAAAAACCACATTGCAACAATTGCTGCAACCGCCACCACGACTGCCACCACCGAGACCTGGACGTAAGGAGAATGGCTGGACAGAATCTGACTTGGCTGTGCCTTGAGATTTAAGGACGATTTGAGGATTCTCAGTCACAAAAAACTGAGTCCCAAGCCACTCCAAAGTTTGCGTAGAGAGGTCTTGTTGGTCAGGCTTTGGCGTAACCGTTTCTAAAGTGTAATTTGCTGGATAAATGATTTGGAGTACGCCGTCCCCGTACAAACGATCAAAGAAACCGTTTACGCCGAAAACGTCACTAACCACGAGTTGCCCTTGTCTTGCCAAGCTAAAATTCGACCAGGTGAAACTGTAGGCTGTGGTCTTAGAGTTATTTGACGAATTGACTGTGCTCATTTGAAACGTGGTGCTTGCCACGCCCATTTGACGATTGGTTTGATTCGCTGCAGTATCAACCAGCGAAGTTACCTTACCTTCAAATCCCACAAATGTGTCAACCGGGCCGTTAGGATTTGAAACCTGAGTAATGGTCCAATTAGCTGAGCCGTCGGCGTTAAGCTGGATCATATATTGGGTTATAGTAGTTTGAGCTTTTACGCTACTTGAAAACGCAACTATTAAGATAAGCGCGATGGCCAAAATTATGGCTATTGAAGTTCGACGCTTCATTTGAACCTGTATAGGCATTGCGACCATATGTTATTTAAGGATTGCAGAAAGATAATCAGTCTTCTAAATTCATGTTCTGCTCTTCCCGCGCGGAATGTTCTGATGGTTTTATCGTCGGGAATCGGGCCACATCATTTAAGCTTATGGATAAGCCGATAAACCATTACGCAAAGAAACAAGGCCATTAAAACAATTAAGGAACATAGATAAACGTTCGTGAACTAAAATGAACGGTCTATTAGCCTATAATCAAAAAATAGCCCCAGAAAGCCTTTTATTTTCGGCAAAACAAGAGCTAAATTAAATAAAAAGGTTGATCAAAAATGAAAAGCAAATTTGGAATAATATTGCTAGCGATTCTCGCAGTAAGTTCACTGAGTCTCTGCGCAGGTGCATTCGCAAATCCATTTATGAGCTACACTACAGTTCCAACAGGTCCAACCACAGGCGCAACTGCCGTTGGCCTTCAGCGGAACTCCGTACGCCTGTACGGTTCCTTGACGGAATGGCAAACTACCCCCACTGCAACCCCAATATTAGGTGCAATCGAAGTATTGGCCCGAACACAGGTCGGACCTAAAAACACAATACAAGGATACGCAGCAGGAGCCATCTGGACTACAAACACGACACGGCCAATCGCAGCAGTCAGAACCCGCGAAAACTTCACCTACACCTTCGACACAGCAAGGCTAGTTGATGGTAACTTTTCAGCATTAGACTTTAACGGTAACGCTTTCTTCCTCAATGGTACATGGAACGTTTGGAGCATCACCGAAACCTTCACTATTAGAACTGACGACACCACTGGGCGCATAATCTCGATCAACAGTAATCAAAACGCAGTGCCGCTTGCGACAGATGCCTATGGGAACGTTACTGTGCCATCCGGATGGAGCACTCTCACTCTTGCAATTACCGGTATACCGTCGCTAACTGGGAAGGTTATAGCTGAATATACAACCTCTGCAGTCTTTAACCCGTTCATGCTCGGCATGGATAGCAGTTCAACTACCGTAACTAAAGCTGACCTCAAAAGCATCATAAACGCCTACGGATCAATGCCCGGCTGGGGCAACTACAACATCAACATGGACTACAGCATGCACTATAGAATCGACATCTGCGACCTTTCAACAGCAGCAGCAAATCTCAACGCCTAAACAAAACTTCCTTTCTTTTCTTTATTTTAAAACCCGTTTTTGAAAAACATTCTCCCATGGAGTAGCATTCAGATTGCAGCCTTCTGTAAACGACTTAAAAAGCAAATAATATTGCTTCTGAGATTTTAAGCAGTTAAATTAAAATTCGCTTGCCATATATTTCAATGGGAACGGCTATAATATGACGGACGCAGAAAAAACCATCGATAAAAGTGATGAGCGCAAACCCGTCCAATTGCCGTGCCGGTGCGTTTACAAGGATGGCGGCTGGATGTTGATGCGTGTTAAAGAGTGTGAGTACCATAAACGCAGGAGAACAACCAAGCGTCCATATCGGCTTAAAGCTGAATGTGTGAGACCATAAGTGAAATCTGAAGCCCCGCATCAATATTGAAATTCTGGTTTTTTTCCACAAGACATTTAACAGTCAAAAAAGATGTTGAAAGACACATTGACAAACTACGAATCAGTCGTCAGGAAGAAATCGCCGCGTTCTGGTCAAATTCTTAAGATTTCGCTGCAAGCAATCTTTATGATTGCCATTTTGGTAGCCTTGCTGTGGTATGTAGGCACAACTGTCCCGTCCACCTATCATCCTGGAGAAACGACGATTCTCAAAGGCGTAGATTACATTTACAATACCATACTCACTATCAAACTTGAGTACTTGGCTCTTGCTTTCTTAATGTACTTTGGAATAAACTTCCTCTTCACAGTCAGGCTAAGACGTGTCCTCTCCAAAAACGGTGTACACACTTCGTTTGGCAAAACGCTGCTCGCTCAGTATGCCGGGATGCTAACCAGCGATGTTACGCCGGGACGTTCAGGCTACATTCTTACACCAGTCTACTTAAGAGATCAGGATGTGCCAACATCAAAAAGCCTCTCAAGCGTTTTAGGTATCCAAACATTTGAGTTTCTAATTAAGGTCGCCGGCGGAATTGGCGCGGTTGTTTTATTGGTGACCACTGTTCCAGCAAAAACATGGGCTGCCATATTTCCAACTCAGATTGCAGGCGTCAACATTGGATTGATTCTGGCCGTCCTTGGAATAAGTTTGATGATGGTTGGGGCAATTATCCTTGCCGCTTTCACTTGGTCAAAGCGCGCCATCTCACTATTTGATCGAATCGCCAACTGGAGATTCCTCAAAAGATTCACAGGCGGCTTAATGGGAAAGCTAGAGGAATACAAAGAAAGCTCAAGCTGTACAAGTAGAGCAATCCCGGAAATACTTGGTTTAACCGTTTCGTGCTGGGTCATAAAAGGTTTTGAATGGTGGTTTTTAGGCTACGCATTAGGAATCTCACAGTTGTCGTGGTCGTGGTGGCTAGCCTTCTTCTTGATACATCCATTGGTAACTGCACTCGCTTTCATACCCATTACTCCAGCGGGAATAGGTGTACAGGAATTCGGAATAGTCGGAATCCTTGGGCTCCTCGGAGTTGCTGCTCCCATAGCAGGCGTATTTGCTCTGATGGCTAGAGGTCTATTAATCTTTGAAGACTTGGCAGGTGTACCCCAAATCGTGCGGTCGACAAGCCTAATCTTCTCCCACAAAAAGCCTGATGAACAGCCACTTCCAAGCCCCGGGACACCGCCTCCGATCACACCCGTTTAGCGGAAACGCTTTACCTTAAATTGTGTACGTTGCTTATTTCAATGTGAAAGGAGCCCACTTTTTGTCCGACCAGCCTTTGATTAGGAAAATGTTGCAGAACGATGCGGACAAGCTAAAGGAAATTGTAAGTTTATCTTTTTCAAGGTTTATGGGGTTCTTTGCCGTCCATAGCTTGTTTTCGGAAGATGGGCAGGTGCTTGTGTGCGAGACGCAAGGGGCATTGGTTGGGTTCGCTAAATTAATCGATTTCAAAGTAGGCGGCAGCAAATTCGGCTGCATACTTTGGATTGCGGTTCACCCTGATTTTCGCCGAAAAGGCGTCGCGAGCGCGCTCACGAACGCTGGGCTGCAGTGTCTTAAAGGCGATGGAGCAAAAGCGGTTTTTGCTTCAACCCAAAGACGAAACATTCGCGCCCAACGCGTCCTGCAACAAGCGGGTTTCAACAAGATGGGTTTTGTTGATCTTTGGCGTATTTTCAAGGGGCGCGTATTCGCGTTTTACGGCGATATTTGGCTTGCCCCAGGGGAAATCGTGTTGATGCACAATTAACCTTGACCCGTTCGCCGTCTGCATATGTCCATCAATAAGCTTTGCCGTTGAAAAGCCAATTTGCGTAAGTTTCGGGTCGACGAAACTTTATATCTAATCATCTTTTTACGGTTTTATCAGATGTGAAATTTATGGCGGTTATGAAAGCTATTCAAGTTAGTGCTCCAGGCGGAGATTTCAAGTTAGTTGAAAAAGAGGTTCCTGAGCCGAAAGATCATGAAGTCCTGCTTAAAGTACATGCCTGCGGCGTTTGTCACGGCGACGCAATCGTAAAACAAGGCTACTTCCCAGGCTTGTCGTATCCAAGGACTCCAGGTCACGAGGTAGTTGGCACAATTGTCAAATTAGGCTCTGAGTCGCATTATTGGAAGGTTGGCCAAAGAGTCGGCGTGGGCTGGCGGGGTGGTCACTGCATGCATTGTAGATCGTGCCTTAAGGGTGATTTTTGGGCTTGTGAGAGTCCTTTGGCAACCGGCATTTCCAGCGACGGCGGATATGCTGAGTATATGGTTGCCCGAATGGAAGTACTCACCCAAATCCCAACTGAACTTAGCTCAGTGGAAGCGGCGCCTCTTCTCTGTGCAGGCGCAACAACGTTTGGCGCCATGAAAAGTAGCATTGCCAAAGGCGGAGACCTGATTGCGATCCACGGTTTAGGCGGTTTGGGGCATTTGGGGATACAGTTCGCAGCGAGGCTTGGCTTTCGAGTTGCAGTAATTTCGCGCGGCGGAGAAAAAGAGGCTTTGGCGCGTAAGCTTGGAGCCCAAATTTACATAGACTCCGAAAAACAAAATGCGGCGGAAGAATTGATGAAGATGGGCGGGGCAAAAGTCATTTTCTGTACCGCTCCCAACAGCAAAGCCATTTCGGAACTCGTCAGCGGATTGGCAAGAGGCGGCCAACTGATAATTATTACTTTCGCAAATGAGCCACTGCAGATTTCGCCCATCGAACTAATGCGTGCCGTGCGTTCTGTGAGCGGATGGGTTGGAGGAAACGCTTCTGACACACTGAACTTCAGTGTTTTAACGCACGTCGTTCCGATGGTTGAGGTTTTTCCGCTTGATCAAGCTGCAACTGCCTTTGATAGGATGATGACGGCCAAGGTTCATTTCAGGGCTGTCCTTAAGATAAGTGAGGGTTAAGCATGAGTGAATCATTAAGAATTATTCAAGAAAGACATTCCGCACGTGTCCCTTTTGACAAATCTCATCCCGTGTCGAACGAAGACTTGTTGAAAATTCTTGATGCTGCGAAGTGGACACCTACCGCACATAACATGCAGAACTTCGAAATAATAGTGGTCAATGACGAAGCGGTATTGGAGCAGATAGGTGGCATCAAATCACGGATTTCTGAAGAGTTTTTGCGTGAAAACTATGAGCAGTTATCCTTCTCAAAAGAGGAACTGCTGAAGAAAAAAACGGGGATTTTAGGTGCGATGTTTCCTCCTGAATGGGTTGATCCAGCGAAAATATCTGACGCGGTAAAGAACGCGTCGCCGATGCCAATTTCGCAGTCCATTCGGGGGAGCCCAACGCTTCTGATAGTTGTCTATGACTCGCGGAAGAGAGCGCCTGCATCGCAGGGCGACGTTTTGGGCTTCATCAGCCTGGGCTGCCTGATGGAGAATATTTGGTTAATTGCAGAGTCTCTGGGAATCGGGATGCAGATTCTAAGCGCCTTCTCGGCTCCACCTGTTGAAACAGAAATAAAGAAGCTTCTTGGCGTACCTGACTACATGAAAATCGCTTACACATGCCGCCTGGGCCACCCCACGGGCGCAAGCAAATATTTCCGAGTTCGCCGAGACATAGAAGACTTCACCCATCACAACAAATACGGAAACAAAGGACTCTAACCAAATTTCCCCCCCATTTTTCGATTACGAGTCGCCAAGATTCTTTTTGTGGTGCTTAGATTTGATTTTGGGCTTCTGTTGTTCATTATTTTTGGATATTAGCGCTTGTGGATCTTTGGCTTTCCTCTCCAAGTAAGCTGCGTATTGCTCTGGCGTAAAGTCCTTCCTAAACTTGTGTTCTTTACCCAAATTTTTTACATCCATTTTTTATTGCCGGAATTTTCAAGAAGGTAGAGGGGCATCCTAAAGAGGGTTAAGTTTTTGCTTATTTAATAGCTTTCGTTCATAGCGTTTTATTAATATAGGTAGCAGAAAAGCGAAAACAATAGTCACAATAGCTAGACTAACCAAAGTTACGTTTGAGCCAATAAAGTTAAACCCTGACATGATTAAAATAATCAACAACAAAATTCCTCCAATTATCATCACTATTTTTCTTAGTTTTGAAGGAAAAATTTTCCCGTTATTCATGAAAGCGTATTGTTTTTACCCTGCTCAAAAGATTTTAGAACCGCTTGAATAGCTATTTGAAAAAGTGAATTATTTGAAAGGGCATCGAAATGCATGCAACACCTTGTTTTTTTGAGAAATTTGCTAATTATGTCATCCATAAGGCGCTGTTTGGGTTGAAAGGCTTCTAGAAAATCGGTTTTTTAGCTGATTTTTTTACAATTTGGTTATGGAATTTGCGCGGATTTCATTTGTTAATATTTAAATGTAAGTGGAGCACTTTATAGAGAACTATCTCGGGGTAGTAGGGAGAACAATAGCTGTGCGTGGGAGACTGCTCTGCAAAGTCGTTGGCTATTCTTTGGGCATTAGTCACCACCTCCAATCTAGTTTTGCTTACAATCACTTTAGACTTAGCGCTGTCCCTGAGGCAACTCTAATATTCACTCAAAAGAGCATATGGAGAAATGTTGTATGATTGTGGAAGCCGCAATCGCCTTCGTACTCATATTCATCTGCACTTATGCAATTTACGCCCTAGGCAAACGATCAGCGCCTAAAACCACCATAAGCGAAAACGAGCAAGCATCATACGCCTGCGGAGAAAGAGTAACTTTCCACGGCCTAAAAATCAATGTTTCGCTCTACAAATACCTTATTTACTTTGTTATTTTTGATTCAGCCGTATTAGTCCTTGCTTTTGCTTCTTTCGCTTTAGCAAACACCAATCCTCTTCTGTTATTTTTGTACCTCGGCATGATTCTTGCATCAGCTTTGGTTCTACTCGAAGGAGGCAAAGAATAAATGTCTAACACAGTAACTTGGGCACGCGTCAAATCCCCCTGGGTTCTGCATTTTAACTCTGGCGCCTGCAACGGATGCGACATAGAAATCGTTGCCCTTCTAACGCCCAAATACGACGTTGAACGTTTCGGAATAAAACTTGAGCCGTCACCGAGGCACGCTGATGTTCTTCTAGTCACGGGCTGCGTAACTCAACAATGTGCAGAACGGCTAAAACGGGTCTATGATCAGATGCCGCAGCCGAAATTCGTTGTCGCTATCGGAGCATGTGCATGCAGCGGCGGAGTCTTCGAAGGAAACTGCAACGTAGTCGGTGGCGTCGACAAAGTAATTCCAGTCACAGCTTACATACCAGGATGCCCACCACGTCCAGAAGCAATCATAGACGGCGCTGTAAAACTCTTAAACGCATTGAATGCGCCGAGAGTGAAAAAACCAAAGAAGCCTGAACCCCCAAAGGAAAAGGCAAAACCAGCTGCTGAACCACAAGTTGTTGTGGCTCAGCCTGAAGCTAAACAAGTTATAACGGAGGCAAAATCTGATGCCAAACAGTGATGTAGATATAGTTAAGGTAATTGAATCGAAATTTGGGACAAGAGTGCAAATTCAACCGGGACTGCTCGGAACAGCAACAATATCCACTAGCGGCAGCTTACACAGAGACGTTCTAAAAGCCATGGTTGAAGCTGATGAAAAAACAGGCATAACCGCGATAACCGGATTAGATCTTGGAGCAAACCTTGGCTTGATTTATCACATTCACACCGAGAAAGGGTTCTTCGCTATAAAAGCCGAGTTGCCTAAGGAAAACCCGAAAATCCAAACTATAAACGACATCATCCCAGGTGCAACCTTTCATGAGCTGGAAGTGACTGATCTTTTCGGCGTGATCTTCGAAGGCAACCCGCTTCAAGGTCACTTTTTGCTATCCGAAAACTGGCCAGAAGGGATTTTCCCATTAAGAAAAGACGTTAATCCTGCGAAAGTGAAACTTAACCCAGCGCCGCCCGAAGAAAAGATAGCTGAAGACAAAAAAGTGGTGAAGTTCATCATTGGTCCACAGCACCCTGCGCTTTTGGAGCCTGAAAAATTTGCAGTGACTGTTGATGGGGAAGTTGTTACGAAGGTTGAACCCCGACTCGGCTACGTACACAGGGGCATTGAGAAATCAGCTGAGACACGAACCTACGTTCAAGACATATATCTAGTGGAAAGAGTCTGCGGCATATGTAACCCTTGCCATGCATACGGCTTCGTCGGCGCAGTCGAAAAGATTCTGAAAACAGACGTTCCGCCCAGAGCCAAATACTTACGAGTAATAGCACTTGAGCTTAACAGGTTGCACAGCCACCTGCTCACTCTTGGTCACGCTGGCTTGGAAATTGGCTACGAAACTTTGTTCCAATACTTCTGGAGAGACAGAGAACCAATAATGGATTTAATCGAGCTAACCAGCGGCAACCGCGTTTATGGTTCACTTATGGCCATAGGGGGCGTAAGACGAGACCTCAAGGACACAGATATCCCCAAGATCAAAACTGTCATGGTGGATTTGCGAAAGAAATTGCCGTTCTACAAGAAAGTTTACACAGAGGAGCCTTCAATACGTGCGCGCATGCAAAATGAAGGGGTACTCTCAAGGGAAGACGCGATTAAGCTAAGCGTCGTGGGACCAGTAGCTCGAGGATCAGGATACGACATAGACGTCCGAAAAGATGACCCATATGAAGCATACGGTGAAATCCCATTCAAAGAAATAGTTTACACTGCCGGCGACACTTGGTCAAGACAGAACGTACGCATGGATGAACTTGAACAAAGCATCGATATAATCGAGTATGCGCTTGATCACCTCCCGAAAGGGCCAATCCGCGTTGAAGTTTCAAGATACGTACCCGTCGGTGAAGCCATCAACCGCGTGGAAGCCCCAAGAGGCGAATTATTCTACTACGTAAAAGGCAACGGCTCAGCTTCGCCTGACCGAGTAAAAATACGCACTCCAACATACGCTAACATACCTGCATTCCTTAAGACAGCGATAGGTGAGAACATAGCCGACGTACCGCCGAACTTTGTCAGCTTAGACCCATGCTTCTCATGCACAGACAGGTGACATAAATGGCAGTTGACTTCTGGCTAATCGCACGCATACTAGTGTTCCCAGGCTTTACATTCATCCTGCTTCTAACTTTGTTCTGCGACTGGGTCGAGAGAAAACTCGAAGCCCGCTTACAAAACCGTGTAGGCCCAATGGTTGCAGGACCAGGCGGGCTTTTCCAGCCAGTAGCCGACTTCATAAAACTGCTAACTAAAGAAGAAATTGAACCGAGAAACGCAAAGAAAATCGTCTTCAAGTTTGCTCCTCTTGCGGCCTTCGCAATGATGGTTTTTGCGATGTGTTTCTTGCCTGTTGACGGTGCAAGTGTCATTTCGACAGGCGGCTTTCCCGGCGACTTGATTGTAATCTTAACGTTCTCGACAATAGCAAGTTTTCTACTGTTTCTCTCGGGGTGGGCGTCCTCAAACCCCTACGGAACAATCAGTTCAGCAAGAGTCCTCACCCAATTCTTAGGCTACGACATACCCCTCTTCATAATCGCGTTAACCCCAGCTTTCATCGCGGGAAGCCTGAGCATATTCGCTATTGCCAGCTACCAAGCAGTAACAGCCCTTCCCTTTATCATAATGGCGCCGTGGGCTTTCGTGCTTTTCCTAATCACCATTCAAGCTGAACTTGAAAAGGACCCCTTCGACGTTCCAGACGCAGAAAGCGAATTGGTCGGCGGAATCGAAACTGAATATACAGGAGCAAAACTTGCTTTCCTTCATTTGACCCGTGATGTGCAAATAGTCTTTGGCTCAGCCCTGATCGTTGAATTATTCCTCGGAGGATTTTACGGACCCGTAATTGGGGGAGTGCCGGCGTTCTGGTACTCTCTGTGGTTTGTGCTCAAACTCTTAGCCGTCGTGATAATAACCGAATACATAACAACTCTATTTGCAAGGCTGCGCATCGACCAAGTGCTATCCGCTAACTGGAAAATAATCTTGCCCCTAGCTGTGGGCTCATTAATGTTGACCATTGCAATGATAACTTGGGTTTACCCGCTGGTGTGAACATGACTGAAAAAAAGACTGAAAAGAAAAAGAGAGCCGGCATACTATCTCCGATGTGGAAAAGAACCGCATCACACATTTTCACAAAACCCGCAACAACCAAATACCCCTTCGTCAAACCAAAGCTCCCAGATGATTACAGAGGTAAACCAGAGTACACTATCAGAACATGCAACATGATCGACCTAAGCGGGACCCAACGCCAATTCGAATTCGACGTCCAGAAACTTGTGAAAACGAATTGCGCGGTTTGCGCCAGAGATTGCCCGGCATTCGCAATCGAAATCGTTGAAGTCGACGGCAAGAAACGTCCCCAATTCGACCTGAACAAATGCATCTTCTGCAATCAATGCGTTGAAAGCTGCCCAAGAAACGCCATTAAAGGTTCGGCAGAATACGAACTTGCAACAACCGACAAAAAGTCATTGATCATAAAGCCCAATCCTTCGGAGGCCACAAAATAATGATACTTGAAATCCTTTCAATCGGTATAATAATATCAGCGTGCTTCGCCCTGTTCCTCGATGAAGTAGTATATTCTGTTGCGGCATTCGCAGTAACTTTTATGTTCACAGCCCTGCTTTACTGGGTAAACGGCTCAACTTACGCGGCGATCTTCCAGTTTGCCGTTGGTGTAGGCACATTAGCTATTCTGTTTCTGTCAGGAGAAATGCTTGGCGACAAGGGGGTGAAGAAGACCTCGCCTGAGAAACTTGCTGCTCTGCTCGGAATAGGCGTTGTTTTGTCTTTGCCTGCGCTTTTTATTTCGGTTTCTGGTTCAGGCGGATCTTATGGCGTTTCCACCGCCAGCTTCGGTGACTCGCTTTGGAACCTAAATGGGCTGGACGTTGTATTGCAGGCTTTAGTTCTTTTGACGGTGGCATTGGGTATCGCAATTATCTTGTATGAACGCAAGAAAGGTGCTCTATAATGGACTTCGTTGTTCTTTCAATTGTTATCTTGTCAATCGGCGTCTTCGGTTTACTGACTAATCGTCAACTCATCAAAGTGTTCATTTCCATAGAGTTAATCGCTGTCGGCGCCACCTTGAACTTCGTTATGCTTACCACCTCTGCGGGACAGGGGCTGGGACAAGCATTCTTGATTCTCGCATTCTCCACCGACACAGCAGTCAGCGCGGTAATTCTGGCGTTGCTTGTTATAGTGTCAAAAAAGTATGGAACAAGCGACATAAGCCAAATCATCAAGTCAATGGGAGAAAAAGCTGAAACAGAGGCTGAAACACAATGACCTTCGACATAACTGAGTTTTCCGCATGGGCAGTTTGGGTTCTACCGTTAATAGCATGCCTATTTGTTCCAGTTATCGCTAAGAAAGGCGACAAAATCCGCAATTACTTTGTTATCGGCATCATGTCTGTTGTCGCTGGCTTGGCTTTTTCGCTTGTGCCTGGCGTCTGGTTCGGAAGCGGGAAAGCTATCAACTACACGATAAGCTGGATTCCCAGCACCGTGAGCGCAGGCGTCTACATTGACCCACTAAGCGTATTATTCGTGTGTCTCGTCGCCTTCTTCGGCTTAATCATCGCCGTTTACTCTTGGGGTTACATGAAGGGCGAAGAAGGGTTAACCCGGTATTATTTCCTAATAATGCTTTTTATCGGTTCAATGGCGGGCTTAGTAATTTCTGATAATCTGCTTCAATTGTTTATTTTCTGGGAGATGGTGGGGCTCTGCTCCTACGCTTTAATTGCCTTCTGGTGGAAACGTCCCGAGTCGGTTAATGCAGGTGTTAAAGTTTTCATCATGACTCGCATCGGCGACATATCACTCTTAGCCGCCATAGGCATATTGTACGCTGGTCCGATCATCAATGGTCAAGCGCCACTCTACACTTTCAGCTTCTCGGGCATAATAACCGCCCTTACAAACGCGGCTCACGCTCAAACCCTCAATACAGGACTCTTAGTTACAGTTTTCTTCCTCGTTTTAGGCGGCGCAATTGCCAAATCAGCTCAATTCCCACTGTTCACCTGGCTATACAGCGCGATGGAAGCTCCAACCTCCGTAAGCGCTCTTCTACACGCTGCCACAATGGTTAAGGCAGGCGTTTATCTTCTTGCAAGATTTATCCTCATAGCCACAGTTGCAACACCTCTAATTATTGCGCTTCAACCACTCTGGTTCCCAACGGTTGCATGGATAGGCGTCATAACAGCGCTCATTGGCGCCACGCTGGCCATAACTACCACTGACATTAAAGGAGTCCTCGCCTACTCAACAGTCAGCCAAATCGGCTTCATGATGGCCGGGTTAGGCGCGGCAACTGCAGGCGCAGTATCCGTCGGCTGGTTCGCCAGCTTGTTCCACATGGTTAGCCACGCTTTCTTCGAAGGCCTCGGATTCCTTATAGCAGGAGGCATTATACACGCGATCGGTACAAGAGATATGCGGCTGATGGGCGGCTTACGAAAATACATGCCCGCTTCATTCATTCTTCTAGGTATAATGATTATCACCACGAGCGGTTTACCACCGTTCGCTGCATTCTTCAGCAAAGGCTTGATTATCACAAGTGTAACGAGCGCGAGCGTGGTACAGGGGATCCTGCTTTACGGAGCCGCAATTATAACTTTTGCTTACTGCATACGCATGTTCAGCTTAGTATTCATGGGTACCCCATCAGACCATATAAAGAAGCAACACGTACATGAAATGCCTAAAGTCATGCTTGTTCCCGCAGCAGTTCTGACGGCTTTGTGTTTCATTTGGGGTCTGTCGATGACGGGAATATTAGATTTCATGTCGAAATCAGCCATAACTGCAGGCTTAAGCAGCCTTAACATTTCGCTGTTAGGATCATTTGATGTTGTAGAACTGATATTCCTGGCGCTGCTCATTCCGACGTTTCTGCTGCTTTACTGGAGTTACTTCAAGAACTTTCTCGGCGTTAGAAACGTTGGCGGCGGATCAAATCCCTTCGCGACGATGCTAAAACATGCCTACTTTGTTGATGACGCCTACTACGCATTTGCAAAAGGGCTCGGAAAACTCAGCATAGGAGTAAAATACATTGAAGATTCAGCTAACAAGCTTAGTGTTAGCTTTGTCTATGGAACCGAACGCGCTGCTAATAGACTTAAAAAAGTGCCGTCGACAACCATCCAAAACTACATCGCTGCAGGCATCGTCGGCTTCATACTAATCGTAATTCTAATTGTGTTAACAGTGGGGGTCTAAAAAATGACGATAGCTCTTCTCTCTGTATTCCTAATTCCAGCCATAAGCATACCTTTCGTTTATTTAGTCGGCAAGAAATCCGCGAAGTGGGCAGCAATCTTTGTAGCTTTAATCTCGCTAGTCAACATCTTGCTGGTTTCAACCACTATACCGACGATTCTAAACAGCGTCTCGCACCGCTACGTTGAATCTTACAATTGGTTCAGCACCGGAAGCATCTCGGTGTCTTTCACTTTGTTCACTGATGGCATCAGTGCGTCAATAGCTCTCGTCAGCCTCGCCCTAATCCTGGTAGCAGCCATCTTCTCAATAAACTACATGAGTGGCAAAAAACACCTAGCCGTCTACTACGCGCTCCTCGCAATGCTCTCTGTTGGCATGGTCGGAGTCTTCATTACATCCAACTTCATCCTCTTTTATCTCTGCTGGGAGCTGATGCTTGTTCCAGCGTACTTCATAGTCGGCGAATGGGGCTACAAAGACAGCTACAAGCAAGCATTCAAACTGTTCATTTGGACTCACGCAGGAGCCGTCTTCGTCCTCCTGGGTCTCGGAGCAATATACATTTTCTCAGGAAACTCAGACATGTTCGCAGCACAAGCCTGGCTTGTCAACAATGCGGCGGGCACGAGCTGGGTTCAGTGGGTACTCATCGCCTTAACCGCAGGATTCGCCGTCAAAATGGCTGTTATCCCAGTGCACATGTGGCTGCCCGACGCCCACTCTGAAGCTCCAGCGCCAATGTCCGCGCTGCTCAGCGGAGTCATCATCAGCGCGGGAGCTTATGCAATTTTGCGTCTCTCTTTAGGAATGGTTTTCCCTGCAGTAAACATTACTTTTGGCACAAACTTTCTGCACGCCCTGTCTATAGTAGGCATCCTCTCTGCGTTTTTCGGCTCACTTATCGCTTTGGTTTCAACCGACATAAAACGGCTTATAGCTTACTCAAGCATCGCCCATATGGGCTACATAATGTTCGGGCTATCACTTTTCCCAGCTAACGCAGCTGCAGGAACAGTTGTGCTTCTGTCCTCAGCCATCGCAATTACCGGAACTGTTCTGCATATCATCAGCCACGCATTAAGCAAGGGGCTTCTCTTCCTTAGCGCAGGCGGCATTATGCATCAAACGGAAAAGCGTGACATCCGCAAGATGGGTGGCTTAGCAAGCAAGATGCCTTTCACAGCGGTATCGTCAATGATTGCGGCTTTAAGCATTGGTGGAGCACCGCCTTTTGCGTGTTTCATCAGTGAATTCTTGATTTTCGTCGGAGCCTTCGATGTGATGCGTGTTGACTCCTTCTACATCATACCCACAGCGCTCATGCTCGTAGCGACAGTGCTTTCACTCGCTTACATGCTGAGATTTGTTTCGATGATTTTCTTTGGTGAACCCAAGGATGAAACCATGGAAGCCGCGGATGTGGAGGCTGTTGAAGCAACTAAACCCGATCATGTGCACAAAGTCCTTGATGTGCCAAACTACATTAAAGTGTCATTTGCGATCTTGGTGATTTTGGTTGTTCTCGTTGGAATTTACCCGACGTTCTTCATACATCTGATTCAAACAGTAAGCATGGGCGGACACGGAGGATTGAACTAAAATGGTACAAGCTATAGACGTTTTATTACCCATTATTACCCTTGTAATAGGTGCTCTCATAACTATCCCGCTTTTCAGATTAATACGGAAAAGCTCGAACCCAACTGCGCTTACTACAGCCTGGTTTGTAGCAGTTTTCGCTATCACTGGGGCAACGGTAGCTAACCTTGCATTAAGCTACTACAGTCTTCCCTCGCCAGGTATCCTTAACTTCGGCTTAAACGGCACCACAAATCTGTTCTCAAGCGCCTTCATGGTCGACGCCATATCGATCTTTATGGCAATAATCGTCGTGGGACTCAGCGCCGTCGTCGTCCTCTACAGCGTTTTCAGCGTAGGTAACAATGAGCGACCTTCAGAAAGATACTTCGCCATTATGCTCATGACAACCGCCGGCTTGCTGGGCGCCGTCCTCGCAGGCGATCTCCTGACCCTCTTCATATTCTGGGAAGCAGCCACAGCAGGCGCAGCATTCCTGATGCTCTACAAGAAAAACGCGTTCAGCATCAACGCTACCCTCAAGTACCTCATAATGATCATCATCGCCTCAGCCTTTGTGATTTTAGGCATATCAATCGTTTACGGCTTAACCGGAACCCTCAACTACATAGGCGTAGGCACAGTATTGCAAACTGTTGGCGCCAGCAATCACCTGCTCATTATAGCCTTCATATTTATCGCGGCAGGCTACGCAATTGAAGCCGCAATCGTTCCATTCCATTTCTGGCTGCCCGACGCATACACAGCAGCCCCTGCTTCCTCCGCAACGTTCTTGTCAGCTCTTGTTGACCAGGGCAGCTACTATATTCTCATCCGAGTACTCTTGTACATCATAATTCCTAAGGGTCCAAACGCAGTTCTAGATTGGACACTTATGCTTGCCGCGTTGGCGTCTGTGACAATGATCGTCGGCAACCTCTTCGCACTAATACAAACTAACGTAAAACGCTTAATTGCGTACATCTGCGTTGCAGACGTCGGCTACAACCTAGTAGCAATCTCAAGCGTGACCGCGCTGGGAATAACAAGCAACCTATACTTCTTCCTAATCGGCGGCATCACCACGGGACTCGCATTCATGGCAATCGGGGTCATCAACAGCCACGGCTTCACCACCTTGGACGACATGTCAGGACTCGGAAAAAGAATGCCGCTTGTCTGCTTAGCCCTCGTAATGGCTAGCTTATCATTTGCAGGTGTCCCACCGTTCGGCGGCTTCCTAGCCAAATTCTTCGTCTTCAGCGCAGCAATCCAAGGCAACCTCGCATGGCTTGCAATCATCGGAATCATCACCAGCGTACTGCAAACCGCTTACCTATTCCGCCTCATCTACGTGTTCTATGGAAAGAAACCCAAAGATGAAACATCCATAAAAGAGCCAAAACGCATCTTAGTCCCAATCTTCATAATGGCAGGCGTCCTAATACTCGTAGGCATCTACCCACAAATAGTTCTCAGCCTAATCCACCCAGTCGTTAACCAACTCAAAACATTCATACCCACACTGCCAACATAAGCTAAGACAAAACCACCAATTGAAAAAAGAAGGCACCAGTGCTATCCTACTGTTCTTCTTCCTTCAATTGCCTGCGTAACAATCGGCTACCCTTGCGCGAAAACAAAAAAGCTATTTTCTTATTTGCCCGCTGCCAAGAACAACATACTTTGTGGAGGTTAGGTGTTGTGCGCTCATGGGTCCTCTTGCATGGAGTTTTTGGGTGCTGATACCGATTTCCGCACCTAACCCAAACTGGTTGCCATCTGTGAATCTTGTTGAGGCGTTCCAGTAGACTGCGGCCGAATCGATTTCTTTTATGAACCGCTTGGCTTTGTCAAAGTCCGTTGTTAGTATAGAGTCTGAATGGTGTGTTCCATACTTGTTGATGTGCTCTATGGCTTCGTCGAGGTCTTTGACAACTTTGACGCCTATAATGAGGTCAAGGTACTCTGTGTACCAGTCCGTCTCAGTTGCGGCTTTCACGTCTGGAACTATCCTGCGGGTTTCGTCGTCGCCCCTAACCTCAACGCCTTTCTCTTTAAGGGCTGCAATCGCCTCTGGGAGGTAACGTTCAGCGATCTTGCTGTGAACCAGAAGTTTTTCAGCGGCATTGCATGTTCCAGGTCTTTGGCATTTCGCATTGATAACAATTGGTGTGGCTTTTGATAGGTCAGCGTCTTCTTCGACGTAAATGTGGCAGTTGCCCGTCCCAGTTTCAATAACTGGGATATGGGAAGTTTCAACCACCGTCTTGATCAGGTCTGCGCCGCCTCGGGGAATAAGAACATCAATGTATTCTCGCATCTGCATGAGCTCCTCAACAAATTGGCGATCAGCAGACTCCACTACCTGGACAGCGTCAACGGGCACTTGAGTTCCCATCAATGCGTCCCTTAGAACCTCGCCTATGGTGACATTTGAGTTTAAGGCGTCAGAGCCTCCGCGTAGAATCACGGCGTTTCCCGATTTGATACAGATTCCCGCTGCGTCAGAGGTCACGTCGGGCCTTGACTCATAAATTATTCCGACAACTCCGAGAGGCACTCGAACTTGGCTGATGATCAGTCCGTTGGGGCGTGTCCACGTATTTAGGATTGTGCCAATTGGATCAGGCAAAGCAGAAACTTCGCGTAGACCCTTAGCCATAGCCTGAATCTTGCGTTGGTCAAGCAATAAACGATCAATCAACGCCGCCTTAAGCCCACTATGCATCGCAGCATCAACATCAGTTAAGTTGGCAACCAAAATCTTCTCAGCATTAGCTTCAAGCGCGTTTGCCATTCTGCACAGAGCGGTGTTCTTGGCTTCCGCCGTAAGCTTTGCCAATTCAACAGAGGCGGATTTGGCTTTTATGCACATTTCAGTTATCATTTTTTTCTTCCCCGATCAGATGGATATTCCTATGCTCCACTGCTTCTTTAGGCTTATCAGAACCAAGTTTCTGCTGGACGTCAGTTACTTGACATCCTTTAATCAAGCTTAATTCTCCGCTCGAAAAATTAGGGTTGCCTTTGGCGAACTCAACCTTGCATTCATCCATGATACTGACGACGTCGCCGACATTGAACTGTCCCACAACACTGATTATGCCTACTGGCAGGAGACTTGAGCCTTCAAGAATCGCTTTCTTTGCTCCTGCGTTTACCTGGATTTCCCCTTTGACGGCGGCTCCGTAAGCTATCCAACGTTTAACCGCGGACAGAGGGTTTTGAGGCTTGAAGAATGTGCCAACGTCTTTTCCGGCTATAATGTCCAAGATGACGTTTTCCCGCCGGCTGTTGGCTATAACCATTGGGATGCCGCAGGAAGTTGCGATTTCAGCGGCTTTGATTTTGCTTTGTATGCCGCCTCTGCCCAGCTTGCTTTTCCCGTTTAGCGAGCTTTTGAGTTCAGGCGTTATTGCTTCAACCGTTTTTATCAGTTGTGCGCCGGGCTCCTGAGGGTCTGCGGTGAATAAGCCGTCTACGTCTGATAGTATGATAATCATGTCTGCGCCCATCGCGTTGGCCACCAAAACTGAGAGGATGTCGTTGTCGCTGAAGTTTACTCTGTAACCTTCTTTTTGCCGCAGCTCAGCTACGGATGTCACATCGTTCTCATTGATGATTGGGATAACACCCGTCTTGAGAAGCATATTGAGCACGTTACATGTGTGCACGTAAGATGCCCTGTTTGAAAGATCTTCAGCGGTAAGCAGAATCTGCGCAGCCTTTAGTCCGTGTGATTTGAAGAGTTCACGGTATTTAGCCATCAAAACGCTTTGACCTGTTGCGGCTGCAGCCTGCTGAAACACAATGTCGTTGGGTTTGGGAGGGATTCCAAGTTCCGCGATGCCCGCTGCAACAGCACCTGAAGTTACAAGGACAACTTTGTCGCCCTGCTTCGTTGCTTCCGCTATTTGACTGGTTAGTTTATGCATTTCTTCTTGGTCAAGGTTTCCCTCAACGGTTGTTATGCCGCTGGTTCCAACCTTAACAACTATCAATCTTGAAGGCATCGGGTAATCACTTTTAAAGGATGAATTGAGATAGGCGGCGGTTCCTTAAAAATGCAACCAAATTAGCACCTCAAAAACTAGTTTTTTTTGAAGAAATTTCTTGTTTATACATGGCGTTGGTCAAACATATTAGAAAAACATATAAGGAAAATGGTCATGGCTTGTAGAACATGCTCATACCCTTACAAGCGTTAGTAACATCATCTGTTAGCTCAGTTTCTACCCTCGTATTTTGGATTGCGCCTATTGCAGGTGTAATCGCTGTACTTGCCTCACTCTTGTTAATGCGTCATATTGGCAAAATGAGTGCCGGCGGAGCAAAAGCCCAAGAAGTAGGAGCAGCTATTCGGGAAGGTGCATACGCTTTCCTGAAGCGTCAATACACAACAATCGCGATCATCACCGTTGTTGTCTTCGTATTACTTTGGGTTGCTCTACCAACCGGGTTTCTCGGTTTAGGTACAGCAGCGGCTTTTCTCATCGGAGCAGTTGCTTCATTGGCAGCTGGCTACATAGCCATGGACAACGCGACCAAAGCGAACGTTCGCACCGTAGCAGCGGCAAAAGAATATGGCGCGGAAAAAGCGCTTAAAACCGCTTTTTACGGCGGCGCAACAATGGGCATGGCTGTTGTCGGTTTATCTCTTTTAGGCGTAAGTTTTCTATTCCTGTTTTACGGCGGCTACAACATTATGTTTAACCACCTCAGCGCCGCAACCGCTGCGTCACAAATAAAAGCGTTTTCAATAAGCGGAATCGTCGGCATGGGTTTTGGCGCCTCACTAATTGCGTTGTTTGCCCAGCTTGGAGGCGGAATCTACACTAAAGCAGCAGACGTAGGCGCAGACCTCGTTGGCAAAGTTGAAGCAGGCATTCCTGAAGACGATCCACGCAACCCCGCAGTCATCGCAGACAACGTCGGTGACAACGTCGGTGATTCGGCTGGAAGAGGCGCAGACTTGTTTGAATCTGCCACTGGGGAGAACATCGGCGGCATGATCATCGGCGGCTTAATCAGCATAGCCACTGGGAACCTCATATTCCTGATTTTCCCACTAATCGCCCGCGCTCTAGGCATCTTTGCAACGTTAGTCGGCATGCCTTTCGTGAAGCTGAACGAAGCAGAAGCTAAGCACCCAATGAAAGCTCTAAGAAAAGGACTCATGGTCACCACAATCATATCCGGAATTTTGTTCTTCTTCGCAACAATTTACCTCTTAGGCAACGGACAATTTTCCCTTACATTCTTCTACCTTTACTTCTGCTTACTTGCAGGCTTGGGCGCAAGTGTAGCAATTGATTACATAACTGACTACTATACTGGAAGTGACCGAGGCCCAGTTGGAAGAATCGCTAGAGCAAGCCAAACGGGAGCAGCAACCAACATTATCACGGGTTTCGCAGTGGGGCTTGAAACAACGGCTTTGCCGATTGTCTCATTAGTAATCGCACTGATTACTTCGTACTACTTCGGCACTCAATTCGCCATTTCATGGAACACTACCCATGCCGTTGCACAACAAATCACGCCTTTCATCGGCGGAATCTACGGAACCACACTTGCTACTATGGGTATGCTCGCAGTTATGGGCATGGTACTAGCCCTTGACGGCTTTGGCCCAATCGCCGACAACGCCGCTGGCATAGCTGAAATGTCAGGCGAAGGCGGCGCAGAAGAAACAATGGAAGCTCTAGACGCAGTCGGCAACACCACAAAAGCACTAACAAAAGGATTCGCACTCGGCTCAGCCCTTCTTGCAGCCCAGCTGTTATTCCAAACCTATGCTTC
The DNA here is from genome assembly GCA_963827165.1 of Candidatus Bathyarchaeota archaeon. Lineage (GTDB taxonomy): Archaea > Thermoproteota > Bathyarchaeia > Bathyarchaeales > Bathycorpusculaceae > Bathycorpusculum. Next base: position 122,670 of record CAWGZR010000003.1, read on the forward strand.
AGAAGTTACGACACGCACGGGCAAACCCTTCGTCGTTGACATCTCTAACCCAGCCGTGCTAATCGCAGGATTCATCGGAGCAATGCTGCCATTCTTCTTCTCATCTCAAGCAATCAGCGCAGTAGGCAAAGCAGCCGGTGAAATGGTTGATGAAGTCAGACGGCAATTCAGAGAAATCCCGGGTATCATGGAGGGAACAGGCAAACCCGAATACGGCAAAGCAGTGGACATCAGCACAAAAGCAGCTTTGAAAGGCATGGTGCTTCCAGGACTGATCCTCGTAATTGTTCCAATAATCGTCGGTGTCCTTCTGGGACCTGAAGCCGTAGGTGCATTCGTAATCGGCGCAACAATATCCGCAGTACCACTCGCACTATTCATGAACACTGGCGGAGGAGCATGGGACAACGCAAAGAAATTCATTGAAACAGGCAAATACGGCGGCAAAGGCTCACCAGCACATGCCGCAGCAGTAGTAGGCGACACAGTCGGCGACCCATTAAAAGACACCGCAGGACCAAGCCTTCACGTACTCATAAAATTGCTCAGCACGCTATCAATCGTCTTCATTCCGCTGTTCATAAACTTGCTACACCTAATCTAAAAAACGATGCAAGAAAGGGAATTTTTTTTTATTCCCTAACCATATTATTTTTTATTTGTCGAATTTAATGTTATTTCTGCCAATCAAAGGGTTTGTTCGCTTTGAGGAATTCTGCCGTTATAGCCGTCTTTTTTTGCTTGTTCTGCAATCTCCCTGCCCGCTTCTGTAAGGTGGTAAAGCTTGTATCGATTGCGTCCATCTCTAGTAAGTTTGATTTCATCTCGAAAAAGCCCAGCGCTCGTCAAAAAGTCACACAGTGCTAAATCAACTGACTGAACACGTGTTCCTAAACTTTCATCCAATAAAGAAAAGTAATTGTCTTTATTGTTTAAGGCTGCTAAAAGACACCCTTTCAAGAGTTCCGTTTGACTTTGCACATACTTGCATAAATAATCCTCAAGATTTTGCACCATTAAAATCACCTGAAATAATTAACAAATAACCTAGGGAGGAGGGAAAATTTAAGTTTTGCCCACAGAAGAGTTTCCGCTTGCCTGATAGGTTCCTCTCCAGCCACTTTAGCTGCATTTTTGGATTCTGCATAGTTCTTTTTTGATATACCCGCAGGTTGTCAGGGGTAATTTGAACAGTAAGGTTCATAATTTCTTATTTTCCTCTCTTAATTGGGCTCGAATTGGGTTTGAATTGCAAAATATTGGCGATCCGTGCCGTGTCTTGTGAGAATGTTGGAACTTGTGCTCCATTGTTTTGAGGTGGCTTTGAACTAAAGTGATATTGGACTTGCGGTAAAAGCGTGTGAGCCTGCGGTCTGCTTAAAATCCGTTTTTTTAACGGCCACTCAGATGCTGATCTGTTGCTTTTGAATTATCTGTCAAGCCGTTGGGGATGGAACGGAAAGTTAAAGCCTTGATATTCAGTGGCATGTTTTTATTTCTTCGTGCACAGTAAGCCTAAGAGTGCTGGCTGTTGAAGATTATTGAGAAGAACCTGCGTCAAGGCTTCGTTAAAGTAGTACCTGACACGCCAGATGACCTTTGGCACCTTTACAACGTCATCTACAAAGGCGACGAAGTCTACGCTTACAGCAGCCGAGCCATAAAAAGCGACACAGAAACCTCTCGCCCCAAAAGCGCTGAACGCGTCTCCGCCTTCATGGGCGTAAAAGTCGAATCCGTCAGCTGGGACAAATTCCTAGGCAGGCTACGGGTCCACGGCTTAATCTGCCACGCCCCCGACATCATCCCAACAGGCGCCCACCACACTCTGAGAATCTCGCTGGATAAGCCAGTGACCATCGTTAAACCAGAGTGGCCCAGCCACCTTTTGGACAGGTTGGAAAAAGCAAGCCAAACCGAGAAACCCATGCTCATCATCTCCATCGACGACGAAGGCTTCGCCATAGCCGAAACCAAACAGTACGGATACGAAACCCGCGTCGAACAACGCATGCGGCTCCCAGGCAAACACGAAGCAGACAAACGAGTAGAAGCAACAAAAGCATACTTCCGCTTAGCATTAAACAGCCTCGAAAAACTCTGGAGCCCAAACCACAATCCAATCGTCATTATAGGTGCCGGCTACGTCAAAACAGATTTCGTGCGGTACCTAAACGAAGAAGCCCCGGAAATATCCAAATCTGTCGCTGACATCAAAAGCGTCAACAACGGAGGTACAGCAGGAATCGATGAGGCCTTACGCAGCGGCGTCTTGCTAAAAGCGGCGCATCAACTTCGGTTTGTCGAGGAAATGGAAACCATTGAGGAAGTTATGAAGCGGCTTGGGAAAGGCGAAGGCAACGTAACATACGGTTTTGACGCAGTAGAAAACGCCGTTAAGTTAGGTGCGGTTGAAAAGCTCGTGATTGCAGACACCTCCATCCGAGACGCGGACGAGCAACAACGGCTAAAGCTAGAGGAGCTTATGCACGAAGCCGAGCGGCGACGAGCAAACGTAACCGTAATCAGCACCGAACACGAAGCAGGCGCAAAACTCTTATCGCTGGGCGGAATCGCAGCATTGCTCAGGTTTCCACTCTATCCAGGCAATACAAACCAATAACTTTTTTTTGGTTTATTTCAAAAAGTAGGCGTTTCTTTAGGGTTTTTTCGCTGCTTTATCGGCGTGAGGTGGTTTGCAGTTTTGCCCAGAATTTTTCTTTGTATTTTGGGTTGGTTTTTTAATTTGGGATTTATTTTAGCTGTGGGTTGCGTACAGAAAAGCATAGAAAAGGTTAGATAAGAACAGAAACGTATGAAAACGTATTGAAACGTATGGAAAAGAATAAAAAAACATGAAACAAAAAATGTTAACTCAGGTTCGGAATTACAGCTAACCTGCACAGATTATGTGAGTTTACAGCTTTGGATGCGTCCACCACATAATCAAGCTTGAAGGTCCCGCCAAGATACACTTCGAACGCACCAGCTTCGACCAATTCGTTGAGCTTCTTCACAAAAGCTCGATCGGTGTTGCCCATATAGCCGAGTAACCGAACGTTAGATGGTGTCCTGGGAGCCGACATGATGCTGCTTATCCACGGGTACGCCACTCGTTCACCCTCGCGCATAGTTCAGAGGAAAAAGGGAAAAAATCGGTTGATTAGCAAAAAAAAACCATGAGTCCATAACCAACATACAGATTGCTGAGCAAGAAAGCTTCTTTAGTTTTTTATGCCCGACTGCAGCCTTAAGCTATTGTGAAGACAGCAAAAGACTACAGCAGGGCAAAAACAGTATATTTTAGCCCAGAGATAAAGCTGTGCCCAAACTGCCACCAACCACTTAAAAGAAGCCACATCTCATGGCAAAAATACATCTTCACACTCAAAGGCACACTCAAAGCAACCAGCTATGCCTACCACTGCACAAACAAAACATGCCCAAAACCACAAGAAATCTACCGCTCAACAGAAGCAGAAATGCTAAGTCTCAAATTCTACCAGTTCAGCATAGACGTTATAGTCAAAGTGGGATTCCTACATTTTAAACAGCACCAGACAATCGACGAAATTAGACAAACCCTAAAGAAACTTCACATTTGCCGCTCAGAAATCAACCTACTCTGCCAAGCATATCTAGCATTGACAACAGCAAACAGGCAACAAGACACAACCTACCTAGACAAGATCCGAACCAACGGCGGCATAACACTCGCACTTGACGGTGTTCAACCAGAGAAAGGCAACGAAACCCTCTGGATACTAAAAGATACCCTGACAGGAGAAACACTTCTAGCCAGAAACCTAAAGTCAGCCGACAGGGACAGCATCGCTACTTTGCTAAGGGAAATCAAAGCCTTAGAAATTCCAGTAAAAGGCGTCATTAGTGATGGCCAAAGAAGCATCCGCTTAGCAGTTGCACAAGAATTTCCAGGCGTACCGCATCAACTCTGCCACTTCCACTTCTTACGCAACATTGCTAGACCCATCTCAGAGATGGATCGAGCGTTAAAGGTTGATCTTAAAAAGAAAGTCAGAGGCATAAAATCAATTGAGAAACAGGCAGCTTGCCAAAGTGACAACACAAACCAGCTAATTTTTCAATACTGCAGAGCCATCAGGTTTGCGTTGCAGGATGACGGATGCTACCCGCTTGAACCTGGCGGTTTGAAGCTTTATCGCAGGCTTAAGAGGATTCAGCATTCACTAGAACTTGACAACAAAGTTCATCCAAACCCAGATCTTGAAAAGCTTCTAAGAAAACTCTCGATTGTTGATGCGCTCAAGCTGCAATATGGGCGAATTAAGCGGTTGTATACGCTGATTTTTGAGGCTAACGCCATACTTAAACAAGATGCCAATTCAGAGAAAGTGGAAGCGGATATGTTGCTGTTCTTTGAGAAGTTAACGAAGCTGCATTTTAAGAGGCGAGAGGAAAGGATGGCTATTTGTAATATTCTCAGGTTTGCTGCTAGTTATTGGGAGGGGCTGTTTCATCACTATGACCATCGGGAGATTCCCCGAACCAATAATGATTTGGAGCGTTTTAATCGTAAGCTAAAGATTGCTCATCGGAAAACTACTGGAAGAGCTAGTTGCCAAGGCTATATTGTTCGTTATGGCGCTTATGTTGCGTTGCTTGATGATTCTGTTTCTGAGGTTCAAATGCTTGTTAAGCTACGATTTGTTGAGTATATGGATTTTCGTCGATGTTTTGGGGAGATCAGGAGCTTTAGACGTAGGCTTAGTTTTAAGAGATGTTTGTCTGAAGACTTCAATGGTTTTTTGTGTGCTTTGGAGAAAGAGTGGGCTAAAATATCTGTTTAGTCGCCGTATAAAATGCTTTAGGATCGGGTTATTTAGGGGTGCTGTTCGATGAGTTTTCTTGTTATATAAAGATGATTTTGTTGTTGGTTTGATGTTTATTTTTAATGGCGTATAAATCGAGTTTTTTTTTTGTGAAAGCTTGTTTTTAGTGGAATTTGAGTTTCTTTAGGCGGATTTCTGTCGAAGCTAGCTGCTTATGGACATATGGAAAAAAAAAATAAGGGCGTCGGGAGATTCCGACCAGTTCATCCCTATTCTGAATGTATTTTTCGCATATAGGCTGCTACTGTGAGGGGCGCGAATATGGCAACAATTACACCTATTCCGATGAGTGATAGCCAGAAGTCATTGCCGATAGTGCCTTGGTTGAAAAGCTGTCGAATTGCATCAACAAGATAGGTAACTGGATTCAATTTAACGAATGTTTGCAGCCAGTTGGGCAGTGTGTTGGTGGGTACAAAAGCATTAGAAAGGAAAGTTAGCGGAAACAGGATAGCAAAAGAGATTCCTTGTACACTGGATGCGGAATTACCGATGACACCCATTAAAGCAAATATCCAACTGATACACCAGGCAGCCAGAATAACCAGAAGGCCGCCAGCAACAACGCCTCCAATACTAGCCCATCGGAAACCAAGGATATAACCCATGACTAGTACCAGAGAGGTGGCGATGCTGTAGCGTAGCAGGTCTGCTATCGCTGCCCCGGTTATGGGGGTTTCGTGTGAGATTGGAAGGGATTTGAAACGATTGAACACGCCCTTCTCCATATCCTCGCGGAGTTGAACGCCCATAGCGCTGGTAGCAGTCAACGCAGTCTGGACCATGATGCCTGGCACAATTATTGGTAGATAACTAGTGATGTTGCCAGAGATTGCGCCTCCAAAGAGGAAGGTAAACAATAGCGTGAATAAAATGGGTTGTACGATAACGTCAAAAAGTTGTTCTGGGTTTCGGCGAATTAGAAGCAGATGGCGATAAGCCATGGTTAATGAGTTCCGGATAGTCATAGGGATGCTTGTGCGGTTCTTTAGTTTGCGTTCGATGCCTGGAACAATTTTTGTTGTCATTGTTTGTTCGCTCCTTTTTGGGTTTGCTTACTTTCATGTTCATTTTTGTTTTCGCCGGTAAGGGTGAGGAAAACTTCGTCTAGGGATGGTTCTTGCACGTTCACTCTAGAAAGGCGGATGTTTTCTTGACGCAGAGCGAGGAGTAAATCGGTTACTCGTTCAGGGTCTGCTATGAGGGCTGTGATGAGGTTGGGCTCGTTTGTCGATGCTTTTGCGTTGAGTACGGTTTGAACGATGTTCATTGCTTTGGCGTTATCTTTCTCGTTTTCGAGTCGTAGATGCAACGTTGCGCTTCCGACTTTGGCTTTTAACTCGTTAGGTGTACCTTCAGCCACTACACGTCCATGGTCGATAACGACGATTCGGTCAGCAAGTTGGTCGGCTTCATCGAGATACTGAGTCGTTAAGAGAATCGTGGACCCAGATGAAGCAATTTCTCGGATAATTTTCCACATTTGATTTCTGGTCCGTGGGTCAAGTCCGGTTGTGGGCTCATCCAGAAAAATGAGCGGTGCTTGCACAATGAGACTTGCCGCGAAATCGAGCTTGTGTCTCATACCTCCCGAGAATTTCTCGACTGGTCGGTTGGCAGCTTCGGTTAACCCAAATTCTTCTAGCAACTCTGTGGTTCTTTTGCGTGCTTCAGATGTACTTAAGCCAAGTAACATTCCAAAGATTCTCAAGTTCTCGGCTGCGGATAGTTTTTCGTCAAGAGCGGCATCTTGGTCAGTTACACTGATTAGCTGACGGACGATTTGTGCCTCACGCTGTACGTCATGGCCAAATATTTTAGCGGTTCCGCCGTCTGGCTTTAGCAGTGTCGCAAGCATATTGATGGTAGTTGTCTTACCTGCACCGTTTGGTCCAAGCAAGCCATATATGCTGCCTGTCGGTATGGCTAAATCCACGCCATCAACTGCATGATTATCGCCAAATATCTTTACGAGTCCCTTGGCTTCTACGGCAAGTGTGCCTAGTTCTATTTTTTTGGATGGGTTCTTCGGGGTTTCAACCTGAATGTCTAACTGTTTCGACATTTTTTTACTTCCCTTTATTTTCACTCATAGTTTTGCCTTTAATCTTGTTCCTTATTTCTTCAAGTTTCGCTGATGCATCATCAAGTGCTTTTAGTGCTTCATCTAATTCTTTCTCTGAATAGTTTTCTCTCAAAGCTTTACTTAGCTCAATTGACGCGTGGAAAAGGTGCTCCACCGAAGCATGGATTTGGCGAGATTTTTCTTGAGGTATATCGCTAAAGAACCTGTCAAAGAAGGGATGGGTCATAAATCCTCCGTCTTGAGTGAATTTTTCTCTAATTTTGGCTTGTTCTTCAAGTAATTCTTTGCCGCTTTGTGTTAACTCATAGCGTTTGAACCCGTTTTCGGTGGGTAGTTCTTTTACGTACGCATTATCTTGTAGATAGGCGAGCAGTGGGTAGATTGAGCCTGGACTGGGTTTCCATACGCCGCCGGTGTGTTTTCCGATTTGATCCATTAGTTCTGAGCCTGACATTGGGTGTTCGTTGAGCGCTTCAAGCACATGGTAGCGGAGGAAGCCTTTTGGCACCATGGCGTTATGCCGGAGCCAGTTTCGCCTGTGGAACATCATGTGTTTTTTGTGTTTTTCTTCGCGCATTTCCTTTTCCATTTCTTTTTTTTCGTCTCTTTCTTCTTTATCCATAAATATCACTATAGATATCATTATTGACTTCACATGTGATATCATAAGTGATATTTAAGTTTATTGCGACCACTTGGGCAATTAAAATATATCCTTCGGGAATTTAGCTTAAAAATGGGTTAATATAGACGTCAAGTTGTTATCGAACAAATTGCTTACGGGTGTGACTGACCCGGAAATTTGCGGCTGATGAGGTTTTTTAGCTTTTAGATTAAGCTTTAACAATACTATACTCTTCTCAGAACTATCGATTCTGATCTGCTGGCCCCAAAAAACTAAAGCTGAAGCGCTCAACATTGGTTGTGTACCGCAGAAGAGACATCGCCATTGGGGTACTCATTATAGTTCGGTTTCTTTATACCTCAGAGTATCTATTGTATCTCTAATGAAGGTTTTACCCTTACTCGTCAACGAGTAAACGCCGTTTGTTAAAACAATATATGCCTCCTCGGTTAAGGGCTTGATAAGGTCAGAAAAGTTATCTTCGAAGTCAACGCCTGTTCCAACCCTAAATTCATTAAAAACTGCTGGCATATAGCTGGGTCGGAAAGTTTCTTCCAACGAATCCACAAGCTCCTGCTTAGTGCTTAATTTGCCTTTGTAAATTGAGTATAAAATCCAGTTTCGGAAGTTGTCCAAGCGGCGCTGCTCAAATCGTTTTTCAATTGGCAACTTGAACTTTGAAAACTCGGGCTGTTGCCCCTTCATTGATTTGCTAACTTCTCGGGTTAAACTTACTCCATCAATGCTGATTCTAACAGCTATGAATACTCCAACTATCGCATCTACCCAGTATATGCCAAATATAGAGAAGATTACGCCCACAATAACAGCTGCCGAGGAGTAAACGCTGTTTTTGGAGTCGATAGATTGGGATATGAGTGCAAGGCTCTGGTTTCTGTTTCCCACAACCCGCTGATAAAGCGAAAGGACAAACATCGATAGCATAGCTATGAGTTCTATGACGATTACCACCATAGGCATAGATATGGGCAAGAATGTTCCATGTACCCGGTGAATTATGGAATTTGCTGAGTCATAAAACAGAATAGCAGCTGTTAGAAACATCAACCCAAGTATGATAACCGTGCCCAAGGTGTCTTTTTTGAATTTTATGCCCGCCCAAACAATCCCAGAAGACGCTGTATCGACTGTCGTGTCTGCACCATCAGCGATCAAGCCGACACTACCACTAAAAAAACCAGCCGACATTTTCAGCACTGCTAAAACAAGGTAACCGGCGGTCGCGTTCCTCGCAGCAGCAGAGGGACTTGAAATCTGGGTTTCAATCCTGTGGACCAAACTTTCCATGTCACTGGCGATTTCTTCCGCTTGCACCCTGCCTACAGCCGTTAACTCATACGCAGCATTATCTGAAAGTTTTATCAATTCTTTTCGTACCAGGTCATCGCATGTCGATGCTACACACAACGTTTCTGAACGTGCACGTCGTTCTCCAGTCTGGTTGTGTAAACCTGAGGTTTGCAGGGCAGTTTTTTCTTGGAGTTGTAGCAGGGGTTGGGCGCCTTCTTTGCGAAGAATCAGTAGGATGCATTGAGCTAAATCGCCACTTATCCTTAGTTTCCTGTTTCGTGCCAAGCAAATCACATTCAATATCTGATGTTAACTTTTTGATCTTGCCAAGCAAATGATAAAAAAAATTGTATCACTGATTACATATTTGGAAGTCACAAAAAAGGTGGATGTTTAAGCATTATAATTTTTCCTCTGGGACGTCAATCCCGTCGGACCCGCCTTCCCACGTACACTTTTATACTGAAAACAATACTTCCCCTTTTTCTTTTTTGGTTAAATTAGTAGGTCCGGGAGAGACCTATGCATATGCTCACATATACCATTTTTTTGACCAGTTAAGGTTCATAAAAACGTAAGGCAGCTACACCATTTTTTTGTTGAATTGTCTACGCGAGAGCAATCTGAATGGTTTTCTTAGATTGTAGAATATCCACAAAGAAAAATCCTCTATTACGCCCCAGCAGGTTGACCAGTTCCCACCTTTGCCACAAACTCAGTAGTTGTCGTACGCATTGGATCTGTGTATAATGTCAAAAAACACGACAGCGTCGTCGTCTTTGCGATTGCAGTCCAAGCAAGAGTTGATTTTTCCATAGCCTTTTGCTCGACATTCCTTACAAACGCTGTAAATGAGTCGATACCCAGCTTTGCCTATGTACATCCTTCGTTTGCCTTTGAACGCTGCTGTGAGTTCCTCTGAGTTTCTACATGGGTCTTCCATCATGTCTTTTATCTTTGATTCAACTCGCTGTTTTAGAAGAGCGTCTTTCTTAACGAGTTTCGCAAAGTGTTTTTGAAAATCCTGTGAGAAAAAAGGCGTGTACACTTAGAACACTTCGTCGAAGCCCAGTAGCGGTTTCGTTCGTGCAGATTCTACCGCTTTTGTTAGTGAATCGAAGGTGTCCTTTTCGAGGTATATTTCCAAAGTGGCAATTTCGGAAGGTGTGAGGGTAAAGACTTTGGTTGCTGCATTTTCTTGGATTGGTTTCAGCAGGGGGGCTCTGAGAGGATAACGAGCGATTGTTTTGGTTCTCTCTGCCGTTTCACTCAAGGCTAAAGGACTTTGCATTCGGTAAACAGAATTCAACAGTTTCTTGAATTCCAATGGTGCATACTGTCTATTTACTTCGGTTACGGTTTTCAAGAAAGCTCTATTTCGTAAAGAAATAGACCCAAAATCTTGGAGAATACGCGTGCATTTTTCCGTCGGAATTATCTTGGTTCCTACCTCAGCCTTCTCAGTTTCCACGATCTTTGATTCGACAAAGCTTTTTAGGTCATTTCTAAGACCTTGGCTGTAGGGGCCATAGTAGAGCTTGATGAAATAGTAGCCGAAACCCCTTTCGTTCGTCTTAGTCATTTCCTTCTCTGAAATGAATGCGAGCTTCTGGAGTTTGGTTTCAGAGAGGAAATTCGTTCTTTTGCAAGCGTCGCCAATCGAGTACGCCAGCAAGAACTGATCAATCAACCTGTTAACTGTGGTTCTGACCACTTGAATCAATCCAACAATAGGAGTAGATTCATCACAGCTATAAGATTTTTATTCCTTCTAACCATAAATTGATCAGTCAGCTCGTGGCGGACTACGGCGTGAATGAATGGCGAAACCTTGGGCAACCCCGCAATGGAAGAAGAAGCGTCTTGAATTCATACAGGACAAAACTTGTGAATGGCGCGGCTCAGCGGAGAACCTCGCAATTCACCACGTTGAACACTTTAACGGGTTGCAAGAATACAAGAAACTCTTAACCCGAACGATAAGTCAACATTTTGCTGCAGGGAAGAACAAAGATGAAAAGCTTGATTTGCTCGCCGAAGCCAATCAGAAAGTCCAGGTAAGGTATGTTAATTTATGTCCCAAGTGTGGCTCCCAAGTTTATTCCCGAAAAACCATTACTCCGAAATACAAATGCAAGAACTGCAGTACCGAAACCAACAACCCAGCGAAGAAACTAAGTCCTGACTCCCAGAAAGCATTACGCAGAGAATTCCGCAAATCCTTCCTGCAGAGCCACAAAGAAACAATCGACAAAACTTTCAAGGAGTTGAAGGAGAACTCAAATAAGGAGTACCTCGATTTCAAAAACGTGAACGTTCTGTGCAGAAAATGTCATTACGCAAGAGAAAAGGGCTTGGTCATTTGCGAAGTCTGCCACAAAAGCTACCACAAACCCAAATACGAAAAATGCTGGAAGTGTTTCAAAAAAACTACTGACGGCAAGACGGTTGCTCAGTTGAGTGAATTCTCACCATATATAAATCCGTGGTGTGGCAAAACTTTCCAGATTAAGAGAAAACTGTGGGCAGTTGAAGCCAACCCAAGAACGTGTTGTATCTCTTATTGCGAAGAAGATCCTGAAAGTTGCATCAAAGCCAAAAGCAACTGGAGTTAACACTCTAACTTAGAATTTCATCTCTTCAATCATTGCGTTTTAGCAAGAAGAAAATGATTAGAATTATTACTGCGATGACAGCACCAGCAATGAAATACCATAATACATTGTTAGCCCAGATGCCTCCCCAATTGTACGGTGTTGATGTTGGACCCTCGGCCATTAGACTGACCTCAATTGCACTCAACTTACCCAACTACTATTTAAAATATGCACAACGGAAATTGCCCAGAAAAAGGTTGGAAAGTACATATTAGCCCCTGGGGGTTCAAATCCCAGCTTGGTTCATAATTAGATTCGAACCCAATATAGTATACTTCCTCCAAATTGTTTTTGGGGTTCAAATCCTCGGCATGCTTCGTCAGACGCGAATTTTTAACGTTAATATTATCCTTCTTTTTTTTGTCGCCAATTACGATAACCAACATGCATAGCAGTTATTTAGTGACACTAGCGACGAGCGGAGAACAAACAGAATGCCTGATGTGGCTGCTGATTGTCACCGTTACGATCACGGAATGATGTTTATTAGCTGCTTGCTTTTAAAATTGAATTGGAGAAGGTAGAAGTGAATGTTATTATTGATAAATGTTGGAAGATTTTGAGGAGCGAGTTCTCCGAGTATTATTTCGCGATTTTTTCTAGAAAGGAAGGACCTCCAATCTGCATTATCTTGTGTTTGTTAACAATTTTGTCTTACACGTTATTGCACGCGTAAGCTATCTTAAAGTATTGTTTAGAAAAATTGAAAAATAAAAAAAGAGAGTTGTTTGTTGACTTTTGCTTTTTCTATTCTAACGGCGTTTTGGTTGAGCGCTTTCTTCTTCGCACTATCCCGATGATGACTGCTCCAAGCAAGATCATAGCTGCTGCAATGGTAACGTATTGACCCATTGTTGCAAACATTGTTGTTGGAGCTGAGGTTGGATTGGTAGTTGGTCTAAGTGTAGCTGTTGGTGTAGGCGGAATTGTGGGAGTTGGTATTGTTGTTGGATTTGGCAGGGTAATTGAGGTTTGGCTTTGTGCCCAAGTGGCTATTGGTATTGGAATATATGGGTTTGATTCGGTTGTGAACAAGATTTCTATTTGGTGGGTGCTGAAATGAGTAGTGAACGCTAGGTAAAAATTGTCAGAGTCTTGGGTGAATGATTGGTTTTCAGCCACTATGCCGTCGATGTAAACAACTGGGTTTGTTCCAAAGGGTATGGCGATTTTTGGAATGGTTAGGTTGCAGAATCCCTCTGTTCCGTTGGGTCCTGTTAGTGTAAAATCTACTGTGGTTATTCTTGTGTCTTGATTTGGGGTAATGGTCATGTTTGAGAACTGTTCTGTAGTTACGTTTCCGCCTATTTCTACGGGGTAGGTTTCGCATGTATTAGTATCTGTTGCAGTTATTGTGTTGGTTGTAAAGTTAGCAGAGATAGAGTGATCATCCTGAACGTTTGAGAAAGTGTACGTTGATGCAACTGTGACTGCGGAACCATCGACTACTAAAGAGGAAATATGGTAACCCACTTGCGGTGTTATAACGAAAACTTGACTTCCACCATAGGAAACTGTTGAAGTTGATGGGGCAACAGTTCCATGATCACCTTGAGTAACCGTGATTGTGTAGGTGTTAATCGCGAAAGTCACATCGATAGTGGTAGCTCCCGTAATGGTCGGGTTATAGCTTGAAACAGAACCTAAATGAATAGTTCCATTAACCACAACATCTGCTACATTATAGCCTACGACAGGAGTGAAAGTGAAGTTAAGCGGAGTATTCCAATCAACAGTCTGATTAGCCAAATTAGATGCACCATTAGCGCTCACTGTAACCGTTATTGGGTAGTTATTTACGACAAAAGTAGGTGTTAACGTGTGGTTTGCATACATTGTTAACTCTAGAGGGTTGTTATTGCCTGATGGGTTGTTGTCAACTGTCCAGAATGCGAGATTGTAGCCATCTGCTGGTGTAGCAACAACTTCTGCGGTATCGCCGTAGGTGTATGATTGGTTACCGTTCGTGGGATTGGTTGTTCCGCCCGATGCTGAGTTGATAGTTAGTTGGAAGGTAGTTGGGATCACGTATGCTTTTATGAGGTGATTTTGGTTCATAGTGACTGTGACAGAACTGTTTGTTCCTGTTACGCCGTCGAGGATCCAATGGTCAAGTGTTAATTGAGGAGGTAACCCTAAGTAATCAGCTGAAAGGTTCTTAATTGTACCTGAAGTGTAAGTCCATGATTGGTTATTCTGGAAAATATTGTTTAAGTAAATTTCAGCTGTTAAGTTGTATGTGTTAATCGCAAAAGTTGCACTAATGGATCCGTTATCTGAAATTTCATTGAACTGGTATTCTTGACCTGCAGGGTTAGTGACAGTTACTGGTTCATCATTGACAGTTATGTTGGCGATGTGGTAGCCAGAATTTGGTGTTATTGTGAAAATTGGTGTATCACCATAATTAACAGTGGATGTACCGGGTGAAATTTGGCCGTTATCACTCTGAGTAACCGTGACCGTGTAAATCGAAGGTGAAGTTAATCTTATCACCGAAATAGAACTGCTTTCATAACCTCCGATTGAAGTATAGACGTATTCACCGTTGGGTGTTACTGCTAAACCGCCAGATCCTCCAAAAAAATAATACATGCCGCCAAGGGATATTGTTTCTGTTACGGTGTTTGTAGCTGTGCTAATTACTGAAAACGAATTCCCGATATCCATACTGCTGTACGTAGCGTAGATGGATTCGCCGTTGGGTGCAACTGCAACGCTGCCAGTTCCGCCTTCTTCTGGATCTACCATCCCTCCGAGGATTATTGTTTGTGTTACTGAGTTTGTGGTTGTGCTAATTACTGAAACCAAATTCCCGTTCTGCCAATCGATACTTGTGACATAGACTGATTCGCCGTTGGGTGCAACTGCTATTCCACCAGTTCCACCTTCTGAAAAATCAGGGTAGCCGTTAAGGGTTATTGTTGCTGTTACTGTGTTTGTGGCTGTGCTTATTACTAAAACCGAAGTATCGTCGTAGCTCTCTTTGACGTAGATGGAACTCCCGTCAGGTGCCATTGCAACATCTTCAGGATTATTTAAGCCCGTTATTGTTGCTGTTACTGTGTTTGTGGCTGTGCTAATTACTGAAACTGTGTTGCCGCCGTAATTTGTAACGTAGACTACTTGGCCGTTAGGTGATACGACCACGCCTTCAGGATAGTTAAAACCAGTTATCGTTGCAGTTACCGTATTTGTAGCCGTGGTAATAACTGAAACAGTATTGTCGGAATAATTAGGAATGTAAACGTATTCACCATTAGGTGTTATAGCTGCGCCTATAGGTTGGTTTCCAACAGTTATTGTCGTCACCACGGTATTTGTTAACGTGTTTATGACCGAGACTGTGCCATCGAATCTGTTGGTAGAGTAGACGTATTGACCGTTGGGTGTTACTGCTATGCCGCCGACACCGTTTCCAACATTTATGGTTGTTGTTAATGTGGATGCTTGAGCTAATTGAGGTAATAATGCTAATGCAAATGATATCAAGAGAATAGCGGAAAAGATGCCTACAACTCTTATCGTTTTTGTTGTTTTATGCTGTTTATTGTGAATTCCTTGTTCAGTACTTGCTTTTTTCAGAAATTTATAATTCTTCATGGTTTGACTCAAACCTTTACGATAATGCTATTTTCTTGAGTCTTATTATATAAAATATGAGAAGCAGTAATTCATGTTTTAAGATTTTTTTAATGTTTCTATTGTTATTGATTCATATTAAAGACAAATTTCGAAAATCTAATAGATCCAAGAACTAAAAGATGATTTTACCAGGTAAATTGTTGCTATTATCCCTCGTCAGCGCCTGTCAGACTCCTGAAGATTAGGGACTAATACTGGGTAGGGGTTAAGCCCGGTACGACTCATCCTCGTCTCAAAGAAGTTTGTTTAAGTGATATTTTCAGGGTGATTCAAATTAATTTTACTCTTTTGGTCATTGTGGTTTGAACCCAATTCAGACTGTGTTAAAACTCAGCTAAATCCTAAGTGCATTTAGCATTAGAGCTATTGTCTGCAAGTCTTTTTTACTTGTTTTCTCTTTTTTACTTCTTCATCAAATTTATTATCGTCCTAACTCCAAAAATGTTGATGACTCGTCTCATGTTGTAAGCAAGCATCGTAAACCCAACCTCTCCCTTAACGTTCCTCAGACCCTTCAAGAGCACGTAACCCTGATTGAAAGCACGCTTAATCGTTCCAAACGGATGCTCAACTATCTGCCTCCTCAAACGAAGCTTCTGTCTGCCTTCACAACTCTGCAACCTTACTCTGAGACGTTCAACTGCGCCATAATACTTGGACCTAACCATAGTCCTTCCACGTTTGTTCCTCGTACACTTGCTCCTAAAAGTGCAGACAGCACAACCAACCGTCCTGTAAACCCTGCCTCGCAGGGGGTCATTTCTATACACGCACTTACAAAATGTCAGATCTTTGCCTGTGGGACAAACATACAGGTCTTTAGAAGCATTGTAAACGAATCGGTCGGAATAGAACTCAGGCTCGGGAACTCCAATGCTTTTGTATGGGCTAAAAACATTAGGAATGGGCATAAACACCGTTACGCCATTCCCTTCACAGTCAGCGATGTCTTTCTCAACGTAGAAGCCCTTATCGCTCAAAACCTCAAGCGTATCCACACCCAAAGTGTCCTTTGCCGCTAACGCATCCTTTGTGAGTTGATGATGGTCAGTTGAGTTATTTATCACGTCATAATCAACGATTAAGTGTTGTTTTGCATCAACCGACGTTTGAATGTTATAGCCGACTTCAAGCCGTTGACTATCCACTCTCATCAAGCGGCTATCCGGATCTACAAGAGAAACCTCGTTTTGGCCTGTGGCCTTCATCTGCTCCTGAATATGCTCGTACTGCCGCTTCTTGTCTTCCAACTGGCTTATTTTTTCCTTGAGCTCATCAGTCTTGACTGTTTCATCTTCGTCTGAATCGTCCGCATCATTGTGGTCCAATTCATTGAGATATTGTGCTATCTTTTCCTCTGTCTGCTTGAGTCTTTGAGCAACTGTTTTCTCATTGAGGTTGTTGCTTTTGGAATTTACTGCTTTGAATTTGGTGCCATCAATCGCCACTAGTTGAGCTCCATAAAGATTTAGGCTTCTGCAGAGATACACAAATTCTTTGAATACTCCTTTGATGCAGTCGTCGTTGTCTTTCCTGAAGTCAGCGATGGTTTTATGGTCTGGAGTCAGCTTCTTCATGAGCCACATGACCTCAACGTTTCGGTGGCACTCTTTCTCGAGTTTTCTGCTGGATCTTACTTGGTTGAGGTAACCGTAAACGTAGAGTTTTAGTAGGTCTGAGGGGTTGTAGGAAGGTCGTCCAGTGTCAGATAGTACCGAGTGTTTGAAACCAAGCTTTTCCAGGTTGAGGCTTCCTACAAAAACGTCGATGAATCTGACGGGGTTTTCTTTGTCAACATACTGGTCGATCGTGTCTGGGAAGAGTACCGTTTGGCTTCTGTAAGTGCCTATTACGTGTTCGCTCATGGCTTTTCAGCTCTTGCTGTTGTTTTAAAAGCCGTCTAGATTTAAGGCTAACGGTAAATAGCTATCAAAGAAAGAGACTTTTCACACAGTCTGAATTGGGTTCAAATCCCGCCCGGTCCACTCCCAACAGGGTTCAGGTCACAACAATACTTATTAGCCCACATGGCTGTTTCTTTAATTATGTCTGCTGCCCCGCAGAAGAATAAGTATCTCTACTTGTTTGAAGACCCCGACGTTAAGCGCTGGTATAATAACCTGGCAAGGGGGTCGCAAGGCACAGCTGACGTGTACCTAAGACGGATAGGTTCATTCTGTAAGAACCTTGATACAAACCCCAAGAAACTTGCCGCTTTAAGCGAACTTGAAATTTACAATCTAATGCTTGATCACGTTTCTTCAATGGAAAAATCAGGATACACTGGAAGCTATATAGAATCAGTGATTAAATGTGTCAAATCATGGCTCGCTCACAATGGAAAAGAAATCAGACGAAAAATCAAGATAAAGGATGCAAGAGAGTCGCCTTCACTTAAAAATGAGAGAGTTCCTACAAAGGAAGAGCTAAAAAGAGTATTCCTTTCGGGCGACAAGAAAGCGAGAGTAGCAAGCGTCCTAGTTGCTCATTCTGGGCTAAGGCTAGAGGTTCTAGGAAACTACACGGGAAAAGACGGACTGACAATTGGTGACATGCCAGAAATTAAAATCCAGAACGGCATTGTTACCTTCGAGCGAAAACCCACCGTTATTGTTGTACGCAGAGAATTGAGTAAAGCAGGACATCAATACTTCACGTTTCTTAGCGAGGAAGGGTGCGGATACCTTCAAGATTACTTGGAAGAACGAATAAGAGAGGGAGAGGGACTATCACCAGAGTCTCCTGTGATAACGCCCAAGCTTAAAATGAAGCCATTCATACGTTCCACCAACATAGGCGACACAATTCGAGTGCCCCTGAGGGCTGCTGGCTTTGATTGGCGGCCGTATGTCTTAAGGTGCTATTTTGATACACAATTAATGTTGGCCGAATCAAAAGGTTTAGTGCTTAGGGATTATCGGGGTTTTTGGATGGGGCATAAAGGAGATATTGAAAACCGCTACACTACTAACAAGCAGAGGTTGCCCGAGTCTGTTGTTGAGGATATGCGGGCGGCTTATGCGAGAAGCGAAGAGTTTTTGCAAACCAAAATGAGCGAAGAAACCACAGAGGAGAAGCTAAAGGGCATTTTTAGGCGACAATTTTTGTCGGTCGCCGGTTTTGGTAAAGGCGAGATAGAAGACATGGATGTGATCTCTTTTAGTGAAGAGGAGCTGCAGAACCTCGTCAGAAAGAAACTACTGGGAGCTCCAACATCTGACAACTTCAAGCAGAAAGTCGTAACCATAGACGAAGCCGATAGCTATTTGTCCAAAGGCTGGGAATATGTTGCAAAACTTTCAAATAATAAAGTTGTTGTCAAAATTAGCTCTGAATCAAAAAAAAACTGAGTGAAAAGGAGAAGCTCGCACGCCGCGTGCTAAAAGAGAACGAAACAGGTACGACTACGAAACCCTGATACTAAACCAAGCATGCCTGATCCGAGTTCATTCTGCCACATGGTTAGACCTGTTTTCTTGGTCGGGTTGGGTTTTGTGAAACCGTTCAGATCGTAAACATATTCAACCGATTTAGTCCATGTTTTAGTCCTTTTCACTTTTAGGCAAATGCGAAGTTCATTTCTGTCAAAGGATTTTTTGAAATCGATGGTTAAATCGCCGGCCATGAATTGCAGCCAGCTATTATCGGTTTTTGAAAGTGCACGCAACAATGTCTCCCATTCAGGCGTTTTGAATCCTAGCAACTCTCTGATTTCCTCGATCGCGGCGTACCGGTTAGTGGCGAGCCATCTGACAGATTCCAATGTGATTTACACCCCGATTCCTCTGTCCGCTGCTAATTGAAGCCATTCTTTCTCTTCGGATTGAACTTGCTCGACTGTGCCTCTTGCTTTGCTTGCACTTTCCATAATCATTGCTGTGGCAACTAGTATGGGTCTAAAATTAAAGGCACCGTTCCTGTTTATTGTAATTCTTGGATTCAATATTTGGTTGCGTAAAAGAGCTAGAGATTTTTTCGTTGAGTCGGCTACTGTTAGGAAATTATGAATGGCTTGCTGTTCATCATTTACACGAATGATCCAGTCAAGCAACAAGTTATTTTGGCACGCATCTTCATGTGAGAAGTTTATCGTGGACGTGCTCTCATCAGCATATTTGTTCAGATAAGAACTGGTTTCTTGAATATTTTTTACTGTTAACGCTTTTATATACTTGAGCCGCTGACCTGTAGAAAGGGCAGCGGCTACCAAAATTACCATCAAAAGTATCCTGCTGAGTAATGATAACTGGGTAAGGTTCAAAGCAGAAAACCCTAACCTGTCACCGTACGTTATAAGTGAAATTGAGAAGATGCTTCACTGCAGAGACCCCGAATGTGGCTTTTTAACTTTCAAGTGTCCGAATTGCGGTACATCCAAGATTGTCCCGCTTGCCTGTAAGAGCCGTATTTGTCCTCGATGCGGTAAGAAGTATACAGATGAGTGGACTGATGAGCTTTGCCATTCGCTGTATGCGGTGTCGCATAGGCATATGGTGTTCACTTTGCCTATGCAGCTAAGGGATGTGGTTGGTGCTGATCATGGCATTTTCAAGGTTATGACGGATGCGGTCAGTAAGACGCTAAAGCAGGTGGTTAAGATGTGGGGCGGCGCAGTTCCAGGCGTGATCTGTGTGCTTCATCCGTTTGGGGATGACTTGAAGCTGAATCCTCATGTGCATGTGCTGGTGACTGAGGGTGGATTAAACCGGAAGAATGAGTGGGTGCCTGTAACCTTCTTTGAGTATGGTGCACTTAGGCGGATTTGGCAGTATCATATGTTGAAGTCTGTTAAGGCGCATTTGCCCTGGTCAGTGGAGAATAGTCGGTTGATTGATGGGTTGTTTGCTGATTACTCTGAGGGCTTTTACGTGCACGCTAAGCGCAGGGTGGCCTCTCCTAAGGGTGTTGCTAAGTATGTGGCAAGGTATGTGCGTCACCCTGCGATTGCTGAGTCGCGTATTTCAGAGTTTAACTTGTTGACTGACTCTGTTACTTTTTGGCATGATGTTAAGGATAAGTATGGGAAGAAGGTTGAGCGGAAGTGGGTTACTCTGTCTGCTTTTGAGTTTATTGGGCGGTTGGTGCGTTTGATTCCGGATAGGAACATGAAGATTATCCGTTACTATGGATTGTATGCTAGGCGCACGAAGGCTAGGCTCCAGAAAATGCTAACACCTTTGAGTAAGGAAAAAGTCCGTTATGCGCCTAAAAAGGAAGTTATCAAGTGTCCAGAATGTGGTCAAATCATGGATTTGGTAGGTGTAACTAGGCCGGGGTATGATGAGGATATACCGTATGCATGGTTAACATAGTTTTTTGCGCCCGAAGGGCGCATTTCTTGTTCGGAATGTCAAAAGCATTACTAAAACGGATGCTGCAGCTAAGATCCCTGCTACACCTATCCAAAGCAGCCCTGCAAAGAGTTCGGATAATACGGAATTTCCAGGACCAGAGTACAAGATTATTGTACTTGGATTATTCACTTGAGGAAAAAGGAGATAGCTTATTAGGGCCAATATGCTCGCTAAGACTAACGCCAGAGCTAAAGCAAGTGCACATTTTTTTCTCGTACTTAATTGCATCGATTTATACTAAAGGTTTTTTTACCTTAATAATCTTCCTAAATTTTTCTTTCATATACTGCATTTTTCTCGCCAGGACTTCACCATTCTGTCAATTTTCAGGCAAAAGTTCAAATGGAGTGTTAAGTATTATAGAGCGTTAACGACTCGCTGGTGATATAATTTCCGAAGACGAAACAAAGGATGTCCTAAGGGGAACCACTCTTGATATATACCGTCTTTTGCTAAAAACCGACAAACCGCTCGGGATCAGAGAAATTCAAAGGCAACTAAAGCTTAGCACTCCATCTTTAGTTCAATATCACCTTTTCAAGCTAGAGCAAGCCGATCTTGTAAAAAGAGAGGGAGGTTGCTTTGTCGTTAGCAAAGTTGTGTTGGAAAGTTGTGTGAAGATTAGTCGTTTTATTGTTCCAAAATATTTTTTTTATTCAGCATTCGTAGTTGCTATTTTGATAATCGAGTTAACGTTTCTCAGGCCTGATCCCCTGGACAGCGAATATTTTTTGTCCACCGTTGGAACCGCAATATCTGCCGTAATTTTCTGCTATGAGACCGTTAAAATCTGGGGCAAAGACTCTCTTTAGATATCATCGCAAGGTTTTTTGCTACAACTAAAGCAAGACGTTGGCCTAAGTCGCTTGTCCTAAGTTTAGGACAGGTTGTCCAAAAACATAGAGCTAAATGAGATTAGGACATACCGATTAGGACATTGTGGAGGTGAATGTAATGAACAAAAAGTATCTTGTAAGCTTATCAGTTGCTCTTATGATATTAATGTCCATCACCATGGTGGGAAACTTAAGTCCAAAGGCTCAAGCGCAAACAGTCAATTTTAGTCCCGTGCCAGTGCCGCTTTCAGCAGCCGATATTCATGCAAGTTATCCAGCTCTCCCGACAGCAGCTCAGTTGTGGAGTCCGGAAGGGTGTGGTTTTTTAGATACTAGATATTATGACAACGCTACTTCAGGTCTCATAAGCAACAGCACTTCATATGAACCGAACCTTCTGACTGGTGGAATCATGAAAAACGTTTGTATTTGGCTTCAATATAATGCTACAGTATGGGTTGAAGTCCCGCCATCTTATTTGACCTCTTCTCAAACATCTGTGTCACCAGCGACTGCCACTACTTGGGCAATAGGCGCCGAAGCTGATCCAAACGACATTGCAAGCGGTATTTACGTTACTGGAGCATGCACTTACGGCGAGTGGACTGGTTGGGCGGGTTCCCAAACTAATGATTTCGTATGCACCGTTCTATCTATTTACGATGGCACGTATATTTACCAGATAGGTATTGCAGACATTACCGGTTATGGGACTTACTTACTTTGTCAATACTGGAAAAACGGAGTTGAGCAACCAAATCCAGGATCAACTCATTTGGAGCCAACCCTCGACCAGCAATATCCGGAGTACATCCAATATAATTCAGCTGAATCAGCTTGGTCATTTAGTCTACAACAAAATCAATACTACACGGTCTCATCAGTAATTGGCTCCATCTTTAAAGGACTCCAGCCTAACGTCGTTATCGAATCAAATGACCTTACGTCCGGCGACTTTAAGAACTTTGCGAGAACAGTTGGTGGAGATTACCCATTTGGCAATGGCACAATTGCTTACGAGGCAGCCCTGACATACCAGTTTGTCGACAGTAGTTACCATACGCCCGGTAACTGGCATCCCTATATCGAACAATACTCAAGCACCAATCATGGTCACGACCCAATAACAGGTGCAGATGTTTATGAAGGCTCGACTGCATGCCCAGCTTGGAATAATCAATGGGTAGGTGGTGAGTCTCCTTCAACAGCTGGTGTGAAAGTAGGAATACAAAATCCCGCATCTACTGCAGAAATCTTGCAGATAGGTTCAAGCTATAGCGATCCAACAACCGGCACATCACTTTGGAGCGCCAGCCAGTAAACGATTTTAGGCTTAAAGATTATCTCCTTCTCTTTTTTTGAAAGATTCATCAACCGATGTAGCATTGGCAATCTCAAAATTGTTCTCCATCGTCAGTATTTGTTTTGAAAGTTCCAGAAGTAAAAAACTGGGTTCTAAATTCTCCATTTTGGGAAGCAATCAAGGCAATATGCCGAATAACATGGAAGGATTACACCCTTGAAGAAATATGGGGCAAAATAGTCATATCAAACCTTGTAAAATGTAGCGCTTCAAAATCCAATGATAGAACTTCTCCTGAGATGAAGAAGAATTGCATTGAACCAATGAGGTTTTTTGAAAATGAAGTTATACTGGCTAAGCCTACACAACTAGTAATATTTTCCGGCTCGGACAAACCAAAATATTATGACCAATATCTTAGCAATTTGAGCTATGGATATAACCAGAAACCAGTCTTCGAAATAGATAGAGACTTTTGTAAGTATGATGTTGCTTGGTGGCACCAGAAGTTCATTGAAATGGACTAGGTTAAATACATGTCTTAAGAACATATCATCCTAGCAGTCGCAGGTCACCAAAGGACCAGCAATCCTTCTGTAATGGCATTGCTCAATGGTTACATGAAAACCCTGTAGAATTATGACGCGCGCAGTTCACTGTAGAGTAAAACGACAATCCCGAAAGCGATCCAGCTAAGTTGGCGGGGATCCCAGCACCATTTTACCAGTAAAAATGAATTTTGATAAGTATATTGAGGAGCAGGTCCATGGGATTTGAACCCAAAACAGACTGTGTCAAAACTCAGAGCTAATGCCTAAGAGTATCTGGCACTCAAGCCCTTGTAGAGGCTCGTTGTTCACTTGTTTTTTCTTTTTAGACCCTCATCAAACCCATTAGCGTACCAACTCCAAGAATATTGATAGCCCTTCGCATGTTGTAAGCCAGCATAGTAAAGCCTACTTCTCCTTTGACTTTTCTAAGACCCTTCAAGAGCAAATAGCCCTGATTAAACGCTCGCTTAATAGTTCCAAACACATGCTCCACTATTTCACGTCTCAAATTCAACTTCGCTCTTCCATCATAACTGCTCACTCTCGCCCTTAACCTATCCACAGCGTCTTGATATTCCGGCCTGAACACACGTCTGCCACGCCTGTTTTTGGTGCACCTGCACCTGAAAAAACAAGACCGACATAATTTCGTCCCATAAAGACCACCCCAACATTCCTCTTTTCCTCGATAACTTTGCCTCAAAAGCTCCAACCCGTTTCCGCCAGGACAAACATAAGCATCTCGCTCAACATGATAGACAAACTTGCCTAGAGAAAAACTCGGGCTCAGGTACGCCTACATTCTTTGTAGGATTGAAAGCTGGAATCGGCATAAACACCGTTATCCCAGCTTCCTCACATTCAACCAGGTCATTTGCAACGTAGAATCCTTTGTCACTCAAAACGTCCAGCTGATCAACGTCAAGCACCTGTTTCGCAGCCTTAGCATCAGTCGCTAGCTGGTGATGATCAGTCGAATTATTGATAACATCGTAATCCACTATTAGGTGCTGCTTCGCATCCACGGATGTCTGAGTGTTGTAGCCGACTTCAGGCCTTTGACTGTCGACTCGCATCAAACGGCTATCCGGATCCACAAGCGAAACTTCCTTCTGGCCAGTTGCCTTCATTTGACCTTGAATCTGCGCATATCGCTGTTTTTCCTCTTCAAGCTTGCATATTTTCTGCTTGAGCTCATCGACATTGACGCTTTCATCTTCAGCTGAATCTGCTGTATCGTTTTGGTCCAATTCTTTGAGGTAGTCTGCTATCTTTTCTTCTGTTTGTTTAAGCCTCAACGCGACCGTTTTCTCGTTAAGGTTGTTGCTTTTTGAGTTTACGGCTTTGAATTTTGTGCCATCTATCGCCACTAGTTGAGCGCCGTAAAGATCCAGGCTCCTGCAGAGATAGACGAATTCTTTGAATACTCCTTTGATGCAGTCTACATTGTTTTTTCTGAAGTCAGCGATGGTTTTGAAGTCTGGAGTCAGCTTTTTCATCAGTAGGGTAAAGGGCAGGATTGCTCCTGTCCCTCCCGCATCGAACCGTGCTTGCGATTTTCCCGCACACGGCTCTCCGAGATGCTTCACCACACAGCACACGGCGGATTTACAGCATGAAAGATTCTGCCGTTTAGCTTCGCAAGCCCATACTTTTAACACTCCAGAAAGCCGCCCAGCGCATACGACAACCTTGTATAGTGATGCCTAAAACACATGAATTTAGCGAATTTCCACTCGATAAATCGTTGAAGATGATTGTACGTCTCCGCAGCATTGGAATGGTTAAAATAATTCGACCAGCCAAATATCAGCCTGTTAAGCTCCAAAGCTAACTTCTCCTCATCCTTCAGATGAACTACACTTTTCGATGTCAAAGCGCCAACTTTACCTTTGAACCGCTTAACCGCATCCTTAGACGGGAAGAACAAAGTCACCATCTTCCCACGCCTTGCCCTGTATCGCCTAATGAAGTGAAAGCTAAGAAAATCAAACCCTTCCGCCGCCTTAGCAATCCGCGATTTCTCCTTATTCAACTCCAAACCTAACTCGCCTAAAAGATACTCCAAAACGTACCAGATGTACCCCGCTTCCTCCCCGCTCGTAAAGATAACCATGTCGTCAGCGTACCTAACCATCTGCGCGTTCTCCCTACACCTGTCATTCATGCCAAGCTCAGTCCATCTTCTATCAAGCCTATCAAGGAAAATATTCGCCAAGAGCGGCGAGACAACCCCGCCCTGAGGAGTCCCCTCATCAGGAAACTCCACGCTTCCATATGGACAACTCCCGCCCTAAGCCATTCCTTGATAAGCTTAAGCACGTAGCCGTCAGCCACTCTATCCCCGACAAAGCAGAGCAGCCGCTCATGATTGACGTGGTCGAAGAACCCCCTGATATCCACATCAACAACGTTGCATAGACCATAATGGAGCCACTTGCGAATCTCAACCGTTGCATGCTTCGCTGACCTCCCTGGCCTGTACCCGTAGCTAAAGTCCGCAAAGTCCGCCTCGAAGATAGGCTCCACTACGAGCCTAACTGCCTGCTGCACCACCCTATCCTTCACTGTTGGAATGCCCAAAGGACGCATCCCACCACTACGCTTCGGAATAAACACCCTCTTAACGCATTGTACCATGTACGTTTCTGTTAAGAGCTCACGCTTTATCTCCGCAAGAAACTGTTCTTCACCGCTTTTCTTTATGTCGTCAATTGTCTGTTTGTCTACGCCTGCCGCGCCATAGTTGTCTTTAACTCTTTTCCATGCTTCTTTCAGTAAGTCCGTCCTGCACACCTTATCATGCAGACTGTAGAACTTCCTGTTCTTATCCGCCTTCGCCGCTTGGTAAAGACTGCTCTGAAGTTCTCTAACGGACTTCAAACGAAGCATAACCTCCTACTCCCTTGCGGGAGAATGGACTCGTTTATGAACTCAGAGCAGTCACGCACACAAGTAAGGCTCCTTCTCTTAGGCAGCGTTGTGCTGTCGCCGCCCTCACCGATACTGTGAGCCTCTCCGACTCCCCATGATGCATTGCCAGACCCTTCGCTCAAAGAGCTTATAGCCTGAACTACCAGAACCGTCAAGCATGATAGCTGGGGTAACGGCTCTGGACAAAGTGGGGTCTCCCAAGTTACCCTGTATGGCTTTCCCCGCATGCGACCGCCGTGACACCGAAGAAGCAGCACCACAAGTGGACTGCGGGTGTGGTACTGTAATAGTCTTCGCATAATTGGCACTAGCTCGACCTTCTTTCAAGGAACTCACGGTGCTACATTGCGTTCGCTTTCGCTGCCGCCTGCGGTTTTGCTTCTGGGCAGCTTCAGCCAGAGGATTGCTCCCGCTAACTGTGCCCATAGCTACTCGGGCAAATCCACCATTCCCGAGACCAAACTCACATCGGTTAGTCATACAGCTTCCTTGGCGCACACCACATGACCTCAACGTTTCGATGGCACTCACGTTCCAGCTTTCTGCTTGAACGAACCTGATTCAGGTATCCGAAACATAGAGTTTTAGAAGATCCGCGGGGTCGTATGAGGGTCTTCCAACCTCAGCCGGTACAGATGCTTGAAGCCGAGTTTCTCCAAGTTGAGGCTGTCAGCGAAGGCGCCAATGAACCTGATTGGGTTTTCTTTATCCACATATTCTTCGAGCGTTTCTGGGAAGAGGGCTTTCTGGTTTCTGTTGAGGTCTTCTACATGTTCGCTCATGGCTCATCAGTTGCTTTAAAGCTCAGTCTAGATTTAAGGTTAACGGTAAATAGCAAGCAAAGAAAGAGACTTTTCACACAATCTCAACAACAATGCGCGTTTTCTTGACCTAATAAATGCTTTAGGGCGGTTACACCTAATGGTGAAAAGTTCAGCTCGGAAAAAAATAGCAAATCAACACATTCAGTTTCCAGGCTTTTTTTTGGTTTCAAGATACCATACAATAAAGACGTTAAATACTATGATGGCTATCATTACCAAAAGGGGCGTATTATCAACAACAGAAAGAACGCCAACAGGTGGCTCGGAAGAATTTGGAATTGCCCAAATAGTAATAGACAAAATCTTGTAATCAACCCCGCCTGCGTGAATTGAAAGCCACGCATACATATCTGCAACAACATAGAAACTTGCCATAAGTATGTTAAGAAGAACTGCTTTAATCCAAATCTTCAATCTGTCGCCTACATTTTTATTTCTGTGCAAAGATATTTTAGGTTTTTGGTCTAGTTTTTTTTGTTGTTCTATCTAGAAAATGCCTTACACTCTTGCATCGTAATATAACGCGAGAGTGGAGAGGGTTTGGACAGAGATTCAGATCAGTTAAAAGCGTGGATCATAAAGAAGAGATTGCAAGGTTGGTCGGTTACAAAAATTTGTGCATCTGCAAGGATAAGCAGGGACATGTTTTATCGTTGGTGGAGGCGCTATCAAGCAGAAGGCAAAGATGGCCTGAAAGGAAAAGCCAGAGGCAGGCCAAAGGGTTTGGACGTTGAAGACTCACTTAAAAAGAAAGTCGTCAAGCTGCGAGAAAGATATGAGTGGGGACCCAAAAAGATTGCTGGAAGCCTCAGACTCAAGGGTTACAAAGTAGACAACAATGAGGCCTACCGGATCATCTGCCAAGCAGGTTTAAACCACCGCATAACGGAGCCTAGAAAGACCTGGGGAACCAAACGTTTCCAAAGGGAGCATTGCAACAGCCTCTGGCAAGCTGATTTCAAATTGTGCAATGACGACTGGTGGATGATAAGCTATCTCGATGACCATTCCAGGTTCATCACTGGATCGGTTAAGATTTGGAGTCCTACGGGTGAGAACGCTATGTTGCTGCTTGACAGGGCGGTTAAGCGGTATGGTGCTCCAAAGCAGATTCTCACAGATCAGGGAACTCAGTTTAAGCCTGCAAGAGGAGAAACATCCGCTTTTGACATTCACTGCACTGACCTGGGCATTGAGCATATTTGTGCCAGCGTTCGCAGGCCAACTACTTGTAGCAAAATTGAGGCTTTCCATAAAGCCTACGAGCTGGAGTCTCACCTCTTCAAAGAGCACTGGAGCTTCATCCGCTACTACAATTACACCAGACCACACGAAGGAATAGGCTATTTAACTCCAGCTGAAATATACCTAAAAGAGAAAGTGTAAGGCTATTTCTAAATAGAACATTGTTTTTTTGTCTTTTCCCAAGTTTTTATAGATATAGCTTTTCTACAGGAACTTAGTGACGAAGCCTCAATACACATTCCTGTTTCTCGCGCATTTGAAAAAGTGGATCGCCATGAAAATCCTAGTTCGTCCGCTAAATTCGTCCATCTTTGGAATTAATCTTAATAATCGATGTGCTACTTTCATAAAAAAAG
Organism: Candidatus Bathyarchaeota archaeon; assembly: GCA_963827165.1. Taxonomy (GTDB): domain Archaea; phylum Thermoproteota; class Bathyarchaeia; order Bathyarchaeales; family Bathycorpusculaceae; genus Bathycorpusculum. The sequence goes on from CAWGZR010000003.1 coordinate 151,268, forward strand.
ACGGGATGTAAAGGCTTTTTTCTGGATAGACCTCCGATAAGCCATATAATATCGGAGGATACGTGAAATGAGTGGAGTGGTAGTCGGATTAGATGTTCACCTGAAGAATACTCAGGTAACAGTCATGAAATTGAATGGGGAAGTAGTGAAAACAGAAAGAGTTAGAACCAACAAAGCTGACCTTCGAAGGTCATTGGAGTCGGTTCCTAAAGGAAGCAAAGTAGCATTGGAATCTGTTGGTTTCTGTTGGCCTTGGATTGATTTTCTACATCAGCTTGAGTATGAGCCGCTGCTTGCTAACCCAGTGAAGGTAAAGTATCGAGCGGAAGATGTTAAAACAGATCGAGTAGATAGTAAGTTGTTGGCTGACTTAACGAGGATGAATTGGTTGCCAACGTGTTATGTTCCACCTGAAGAGTTAAGATGGCTACGAAACCTGCTCAGACACCGAGCTTACCGGACCAAACTTTGTACAGCTATGAAGAATAGAACCAAGTCCGAATTTAGAAAACGCGATATTGACCTGGAGACTAATTTGGGTACGTTGAAAGGAAGAAAGCAGCTTCTAATCTTGGCATTTTTGAAGTGAATCAGAACGTGGAGCTGCTGGATCTGATGGACAGGCAAACTAAGGAGATTGAAGCCATGCTTAGAAGGAAATATGGGCAGGTGAAGCCTGTTTTGCTGCTTATGACTATTCCCGGGATTGGTTTTCTGTCTGCATTAACTTTGTACGCTGAGATCTGCGACATTAAACGGTTTAGTAATCCTGAGAAGCTTGCGCATTATGCGGGTTTGGTGCCTCGTGTTCATCAATCAGGTGAGCATGCGTTTACGGGTAAGGAAACGAAGGGTGATGCTTGGTTGAAGTGGATTTTGACTGAAGCTTCTTGGTCGCATGTTCATTTTTGTCCTGAGGGTCATCTTGCTCAGGTGTTTAAGGATGCTCGGCGGAGGAAGGGGAATAGCAAGGATGCGATTAAGATTGTGGCTCGTAAATTGGTGAATGTGGTTTGGGCTGTTTGGGCGTATGAGAGAGAGTTCATGGTAAAGTAAGACAAGCAGCTAAGGAGATCTCCTGCCTTTTTCTGCGGCTTGACCGCTTAAAAAAGAATGGGGTGTTTCTTTGCTGTTGGCTGAAGCCGTATTGCGATTTGGTTCGCTGATAAGAGAATGTTGTCTGAAATACAGTTGTAGAAAAGGATTTAAGAAAAAAAGGAGGTTGAGGTAGTAGAGGTCTGTTCGGTTAGGGCTTTCGTCGTCTTCTTACATAAGAGAAAAAAGAATGGTTCTTAGGATGCTATAATGTCCAAATTAGCAAAAGCATCATTGAATCATTACCAATACAGGTATTGTGCAGTGATTGTCGTGTCAGAAGTTATGGGAATAGATGCTCCATCCGCGTAGTAAGCGCCTCCATCTTGCAGGTCAAGAAACTGCAGGTAACCGCCAGAGCCAGGGACTGCAATAGTGTGATATCCCAATGATATCGGTATAGACAATGGTGTGTATCCAACCAAGTTACCGTCAATACCGACAGGCACACTGCCCTGCCCGTATTGATCCGTAGCGTACATCGTCAATGTGTAAGTCGGGATATAATTATAATACGCCGTTATCGTCATGGCCTCCAAGGTTGTTATGTCTGCGGGATTTCCATACCAATCAGTGCCGTCGTAGAAGCCGATGAAAGCGCCTCCACCGTCTGCGTCTGGCGCTTGAAATACGTGATCGAGATCCGACAAATCAAAAACGTTACCGCTTGAAACCCAGTTGCCATCTATCGAAATCGGAATGCCATTAACATAGTTACCACTAGACTCATCAAATACGAGCACCGTCACTTCGGGATCAGCGCCTATTGCAACCGCGTCTACATACAGATTCACAGGATTGTTGCCTGGATCGTAGCCTGCTATGGAGATCCAATTGAAATCGCCCATATATTGGCCTACAGATATCCAATAATCGCTATTTTGTGTGATTGTTATGCTGTTTCCAATTTGAACCCAATGCTGGTCATCATTAGATACATAAACGTAGAGATCGCTGGAGTACCCTGGTGCTGAAGAACCGCGGATATAGATATTGCCGCCAGAAGGAGCGTTCATCTGTCCCGTTATATATCCCCCGCTGCCATAAACCGACCCGTATATTTCCGCGTCATCACCGTCCTTTGTACCTACGATATTGTATGGGTTGTTCACAACGCCATTTCCATAAGGACCCCACTGATTTGAAACAACACTTGACACGTATGTTTGACTGTGCATTTCCCAGTAAATGTCGTATTGATTGCCCTGTGTATAACAGCAATCTGGTCTTACTCCCGTTGGAGGATGCCCGTCATCTCCAAAAAGAATAGAGCCGCCATAGTGTTCAAAGGGATATGAGAATTCTAAATACGTTTGGAAGAATGGCACATTTGTAATTTGGGTAGTGCTAGGTCGCATGAGTCCTTCGACGCAACTCGCCGGAGAGTAGGCAGAGGAATCACATACGATAAAGTTAGTTGTCGGAACATTAATTGTGACTGGTGCACAATGGTTGTCATATGTTGAGCTTATGTCTTCAAGAGTAAAAGTGACAGTATTGCTTGACGATGAATACAATGAAAATTGGTATTGGTCATATGGAATATAAGTTGCATTAATTGATGGCCAGTAGTAATATCCGCTTGGAGAGTCTTGACAATAAAGAGTCCAAGTAGGTAAATCGTCTTCTGCGTCGAAGATCACAACAAATTGGATCCATCGGTAGTTATTAGTCGTTCCCCAAGCAATGTTCAGGGGTTCATAGAACAGTTTGTCATCATATGATCCTGTAGTCATGCCTTGGATCGTATTTGGGACAGCTATGAACGTTCCACTGATCGTTAGTGGAGGGGCGTCGTATGGCAAAATTGACGGTTGCTGCCAAAAATCAGTCAAATGCCAATATTGTCGGGGGTCGTCTAAAGGAGAAAAACCGTTAGCTGAGACATTTGAATTGGTTGAAGGATCTGGTGTATTTTGCATTTGTCCTTGACTTAGGTTTAAGACCCTTTGAGGCAGAACCGTTACATTTGTTTCTGTATGACCTGTTATTATCGAGCCCGGTCCAAGATTAGCCGGGCCGCCGGTGGTGATCGGAGTCACATTATTAGTGAAGGCATTTCTCAAGGAGATCGTCGTATTGATGTTTGAATTTGTTGAATTACTTTCAGCCTTTGCTTGTGGTACGTACTTTGTGCAAGCGATAGAAGTAAGTAGAATAATGAGGATAATTGATGCTACTGCGAAAACTTTTATAGATTTTTTTATCATTTTCCTATATCTCCTTTGTTAATTTGGTTTTTATGACTGTCCTCTTTCTGCCCTTCCCTTAGGGCTAGGCGGTGACACGCCCCCAAGACAATTCAGCCTTGGCTTTTAATGGGGATGACTATAAACTGCCTGCCTTTAAGGCAGAGAAGTCACCTTTAGCATCTCCTCAGCGGTATTTCCTTATATTATTTCTTATGTATTCCTATTCCTATTAGGATTAAGAATACCAGTAGATGCGAATAATTAGCGCAATTTCGCTTCAGGGGCCTTTTGATTTGGTTGAATAGGCGCGCTGAAGACTTTGGCTGCGCATTATTTTAAAGAGCTAACAGTTGAGTGGCGCCCTCAAGCCTGTAGAAACAGACGGCAAGACAAAACATAAACAAAAAACCTTCAGAAAAAGAAAACGTCACCTATCATTCCGCCTTAAACTTCACACTACACCTCAACGGTGCCAGTTATCCAAACGAATCTGACAGTCTGCATAAAACAGCAGGCGAAGACCACAAGCAAGAAAACTTCAGCCTCACCACGATAACATGATCCTTTGCCCGAACGTTTAGAAGAACCCACACGTTATACAGCAAAACAGCCAAAACAAAATACCAGACCCTAACAGAGTAGTCATCGCAAGTCGTCTTAGCAAAAAACTGGCCAATCATCCTATAACTGGTCTCAATCCCCCAACGCTTCTTATACAGCTTCAAAATACGCTTTGGCCGACCCGGCAGATTGGTGCCCAAAAAATACTGCATACCTTTACAGTCAACAGCCTCAACCACGTCAACCCAGACGCCTTTAGTGCAGTACGTGAAGCGTTTTTGGTAGCGTTTCCACCTCCAACGCCTACGGAGCTTAACTGTGTCACGCAAAGGAATGATGAAGCCAATGTTGCGGTCGATAAGCGCCTGCAGAAGCTTGACATCTTGGAAACCGTTGTCAAAGGCCACGTAAGAAACTGATTCAATGTTCTGCAATACTTGGTCAAGCAGCAAAAGAACTATTTGCCAGAGGTTATCTCTTGATAGCAGCGGAACGACTGCAAGCACAAGACGTTTGCCGGGCGTGATGATGCTGACGGTAAGGTAGCAGTAGGCATAGCTTGTTCCACGTTCAGGCTTGGTGCCTACTACTCCTTCCTTACTGTGTTTTCCGTAGAATCGCACATCATGCCAATCAAACGCTACAGCGACGTTAGCTGTAACTAGTCGTTTTTTGGCAAGAATTGTTACGCATTTTGCAATCTGAGCTCTGGCGACTTGGAGGGTGTCGTTGATGGTTTGCGTTTTAAGGTAGGCTAGGACGGTTTCAGAGGTTGGTGTGCTTTTTCTTTTGGCTTTTTGTTTTCGGAGTGCGTTTGTGAGTCCTTCAGCGTAGCAGTTCATGAGGGCTATTCTGAGCATTACATCAATGATGTCGGTTTTTTGGTACCATGCGTGCTGCTTCATCTGGAAAGTGAAGATCGGCGAAACAAGTTCTTGAACAAAGCTCTTGAACTTCAAGAAGGCATTATCCAAATTTGTCCCAGGAAGATATCAGGCAAAAAGCTAGCCATAAGTATTCGCATCTACTGATACAGCTAAACTCCAATGCAATCGCATTATGATATTTTGTATAGGTGTTAAACAGTTCTTGGGTTGGGCTACATTTCAGATATTCCTTTATACTATCTATTGTTTCTGCGTATGCTTGATAGTATTCCATAGAAGGTGTTAGCTTGAATGTGAGCTTTAAACCAAGTGTCCAAGAACGAATGCTAAAAGCCTTCTTGGACTTGACAGTCCTGCAAATGCTAAAACAGCAATCCATGACCGCTTACCAGATTGACAATTTAATTATGGAAAAGTACCACAGCAAAATAAGCCCAAGCGTAATCTATGCGAAGTTAGCGATTATGGAAAGACAGGCGTTAATAGAATGTCATCCACATCATGGAAAAACATATAGCCTTGCCGAAAAAGGCCAAGATCTTTTAGCTAACAAACATGAGATAATTAAAGAAATTCACAACTGTACAATAATTTTATTTGAAAGCTAACGAAGAAATGAAAGTAACTCTAATTTTCTGCCGTCTCTTTTTGATTGGCATTGGCCAAAATTTTCGTGCCGTTCCTTTGTAGGTTAGAATTATAGGCTTACTCTCGCCTCTGTTGTGCTGTAAAAGCGAAACAGCTACGCGGAGGTGAAAGTAAGCCTGGAATACAATGATACACCTTTTAATTTAGACTTAGCTGAAATCATCCGGAACATCAGCATCCAGTCAAAGCTGCAACTTACCCGGCAAATCGAGGAATACCAACAACAAATCATAGCTTATCAGTGTGGTCCAAAGTACTCTCGTAATCATTCATTCAAGAGAGCAGGCGCTTACACAAAAGAGTTAACGACGCCGCTTGGAACTATTCGCTTCAAAGCCCAAAAAGTCAGAAGAAGACCGACAACACTGTCACTTGCCCTATCATTGAATGTTTAGACGTTAAACGACGTAAATACTCAACAGACCTAAGGATTAAACTGGCTGAATATGCGTCAAAAATGAGTTACCAAGACGCAAGCTTAGAATTTGAAACAGCCACAGGCATACGTGTTCCAAAAAGAACCATACACCGTTTCGTCCATGAAATAGCACCAAGGCTGCTGAAAGCAAACAACCCACAAAATCAGCCTGAAGTTAAACTGACAAAGCTAATGGGAGACTCAACAGAAGTCCGAGCATTAGCAAGCCGAGAAATGAACATGGTCCACGTCCTCATATCACCCGACAACGGACAACTCCTCCATCTAGACGTTAACTGCGAATGGCCAAACTGCGAGACAGACACGCTCATATCAGACAAAGAACCTGCCCTAACAAACGCTGTAAACGCCAACCATCTTCAGCTCTGCATTCTACACGCAATTAAGTACTTGCTATTCACTTTGTGGGGAGAAGGCATGAGCAAAGATGACCGAGCAAAAGTCAAAGTTGCAGTAAAAGAAGCACTCCTCACTCTGGTAAACTCCACTAAGAAGCATCTGCAAGACAAAGACTACGATAGTCTGCAAGAGAGAATCAACAAAACTCTAAAGATACTTAACGAAGTTGCCAGGCAACTACAAGAAGACGGCTACAGTAGAGCGGGAGAATTTCTTAAAAAGAACAGCCGATTCGTCGTTACCTTTGCGCAACTTGCTCTGCAGGGCATCAAAATACCCTACACCACCAACAGGATCGAGCGTCTCATGGGAGAAGTCTCTAAACGCTGCAAGCACAAATGGATGCACTGGTCAACACAAGGTCTCAAAGACATCCTCACAATAGTGCTCGTCAGGTATACAAACAAACAGCTCTACGAAGACTTCAAAAAAACATATATCCACAACACAATCATTCACTAGAACAGCATACAGCACAACTCTAACCTACAACTGCACAGCACCAAAATTTTTGATGCTTTTCAGTCAATATTTAAAGTTAAGGATTTGCATTTGCAAATGACCCAAAAGTTAAAGCCAATGAAAAATCTTTTATCTCAAAAACAAGCGCATAACCTTTGATCATGTCGCTTCAAAGCCTAAGATTGGTTCTGATGATTAGGTTAAACCAGAAAAAACTCTTTCTCTATACGGGGCGCAGATTTTGATAGGTCTTGGTAGATTAGTAAATATATACGAAAATAGTCTGATTTAGAAAATTTTTGACAAATTGAGAGTTGTGGTTTGAACCCTGCACGGTTCAGATCCCGCCCGGTCCACCAGACTAAAATTAGCTCCGAATTGCTGTAAGGCATAAGTTGTTTCAAATTTGTTCCTTGTAGCCGACTAGCGCGTTCGATAAAACTTTTTTCTTGACTCTAAAAAAGAAATAGTCTGCAGAATAAATTCTTGCACTTGTAAAAATAGACAAAAAAGAAAAAGGGAGATTGAGGAATGAAATCGCCCGCATGTAGAGGTGACTCCCGTCGGACCCGCTCCTGTACATCAGTCATTTATACTGATGCTTCATTTTTTGGTAGTTGTGTCTTTGATTTGCCCGTTCTTTTTTGTTTAAAACCAAGAAGTTTAGAGTATTGAAAAAAAAACAGTTGCCTAATCAGGCAACTCAAGATTTAGTTGCTTTTTTAGTGTTTTGTAGCGATTACGTACGGTTACTTCAGTTACACCAGCAGCTTCAGCGATGTCCTTTTGGGTCTTTTTCTCGCAGTTCTGTAAGCAAGCAAGGTAGTGGGCGGCAGCAGCTAACCCCATCGGGTCTTTTCCAGCGGCAGCACGTTTGCGTCTTGCATCTAAGAGAATTTGGATTGCTGTACCTTGGGTTGTGCCTGAAATGCCCGTTTTTTCTGCGATTTTAGATACGTACGTCCGTGCATCAGCGATAGGCACATGCAAATCAAGCTGACACAACAATAGTCTATAGCACCTCGAAACGTCTTTCTTATCAACGAGGCTAGCTTCAGCAATTTCATTCAATGAGCGTGGTGTTCCGCTTCCACGGCAAGCGGCATAAAGCGAAGCAGCAGCGATAGCGGCAATTGATCTTCCTCTAACAAGACCTTTATCTAACGCTTTTCGATAAACCACTGCTGCCTTTTCTTTGACTGACGGTGAAATGTAGACCTTGTCTGAGAGTCTATCAAGTTCTGCCATGGCTTGAGCAAGGTTTCTGTCGATAGATGAATGCACTCGACTGCGTATTTGCCATTTGCGAAGACGCCACATCTGCAGCCTTGTCGCCAAGGGCAGTTTTCTCCCAAACGCATCTCGGTCGACCTGGCTAATGGCTGTTGATAATCCTTTGTCATGAACAGAGTATGATGTTGGAACTCCAACACGGCTTCTCGAAGCCTTCTCCTCTTGGGTAAACGCGCGCCATTCCGGTCCTTTATCCATCATTTGCTCATAGAGAACCAAGCCGCAGTCACCGCATACAGTTTCGCCGGTGTCATAATCGTGAACCAAGTTCTCGCTACCGCACCCTGGGCATTTGTCGGACAAGCGGGCCTGTGCTTTAGTTGCTTCTCTTTTGCTCATTTTTTTACCTCCTTTTCAACAGGCATAGAATCGTCTAGAGAGTCGTCTATGCAATAATCTTGCTAGAAAACAGTATATCCATACTAAATAGTTTAAAGGAATTTACTGTTTTGCTACTATCATGTAAATGGTTTGGCGATTAATATGCAAGTGTACCTGATATTTTCAAATTATCATGAACAATATTTCAATGTGCTGTAATTTATGTAAGCGTTGAGGGGTGCGCCTTGAGCCTAAACTTGTCAGGATAAGAGGCTGTAGAGCCGCTCTGTTGTTCATCAAGCGTTTTTTATTATTCGAGTTAAGAGGCGTTGCTCTGCTTTTCTTCTGTGCTCTACTATTGTGGCGCTGTTGAGCTTTAGTTTTTTGGATAGTTCTTGGTTGCTGATTCTTCGGGGCGTTTCATAGTATCCATGCTCAAACGCTGAAACAAGCACAGTTCGCTGCTTTTCTGTCAAGTAGGTGAGAGGCGATTCGGGTGAAAACTTGGCGTCAATGAGTGAAACCACTTTGTAACGAATGCCCGTTTTGTCTATGTTTTCTAGGAGATTTTTTACCTGCTTCTCGTCGCCAAGAAAGACAATTTTGAGTTTGCCCTCTCTTAATCCAAATGGCGGGGATAGGTAAACGTCAAATGGCATGATGCCCTGCTCTTCGGTGTGCCTTCGCATTTTATCATTGATGAAATAAGTGAATACTCCGTTCTTATCTTGTTCAAGAAGTTGTATTTTTGCCCCCTTGAGAAATAAGTCCTCGACTTTAACTGAGGGATCTTTGAATTCTACCTTGACTATGTAAGCGAACTCTTCATGGTCGAACCTGAGCATATACAGTACCTCGAAGGATTTTATCTTTTGAAGAGGCATGTCTTTTTCGATTTTGCTTAATTCTTCCTCTAAAATCTCCAAAACTAATCTGCGCATAAAAATGAGCCTGTTAAACATCAATAATAATTTTTTCCTAAAAAACTAAAGCCTATCCTGTGTGGTACAAAGTTAATCCGTGTCGGGAACATTTGATGTAGAAAACGGGAAGAGGAAAACACGATCAACAAAAGTCAAAATCACATTGGAAAAGCCAATGAACTTTACAGTATATCTCTAACAGTGAAGTTGGTGGGTTAAGTACAGCATGAAGTCTCTGATAGTTTGTTATTCTTTTCATCACAATAATACTCAGAAAGTAGCTCAATCTATGGCAAAAATTCTCGATGCACCAGTCAATACTCCACAACAAACTAACCCAGTGGAGCTTCAACTGTTTGACTTAGTGGGGTTTGGGTCAGGAATATTTGGAGAAAAACACCACGAAATTCTGCTTGAATTTGCCGATAAACTCCCACAAGTCACCAACAAGAAAGCATTCATTTTCTCAACGAGTTTCGTTGGTGTTGATTCACTGTTCTTTGGGAAAGTTACAGGTAAATTTCACACAGCACTTAGAGAGAAACTGCAATCTAAAGGCTACACAGTTGTTGGGGAGTTTAATTGCAAGGGCTTTAACACTAATCGTATCTATGGTCGGTTTGGTGGAATGAATAAAGGCAGACCTAACGCCGAAGACCTCAAACATGCAGAAGAGTTTGCCTTGAAAATTACGCAATCCACATAATTTGTCGACCAGCATCTTCCTACGTCTCAAATCTCTTTAAAAACTCATACGTCGACAAGAGCTTGACTCTCTTATTCCTTACATATAGCTATCAAAAGTAGTGAAGGCTGTTCTTACTCGTTTAACATTTCAGCGAGTAGTCGCCTCTCCGCTCGCCTCAAGTGAACAGCTAACGTGGAACTTGAAAGGCCAAGCTTTTGTGCAAGTTCGTCTGCGCTTATTTTTCGGGGCGTATCAAAGTAGCCGAGCCTAAACGCTAAGGAAATGGCTTCTTGCTGTTTTTCGGTCAAGCGACTAATCGGCGAATTAGGCGAGAATTTAGCATCCGTTAACGATAGCACCTTATAGTTAACCCCTCGGTTTTCAAGCAACGCCTTGACCTGCTCGCTATCCCCGACAAGGGTAACCCTAACTTTTCCATCCTTGACACCAAAAGGCAACATAGGGTACATCCCTCTTCTGCTCGCTGTTCCTGAACCTGACTGAAGCGTTTTTCCCTTGATAAAATAGATGCAAGCGCCTCTATCCTGTTCTAAAAGCTGACATTCGAAGTTGAGGTTTTGAAGGAGTGATTTTAAAAGTTCTTCAACCTTCAAAGAGTTATCCTCGGGCTCTAATCTGAATATTGCTGCCGTTTCAGAGGAATCAAATCTTAAAATGTGAAGCACCTCAAATGATTTGATTTTTTTAATTGTCTCAAGCCTGTCTAATTCAGTAAATTCAGCTTTTTTGATTAGTTTTGAATCGTCCTGTTCTCCGGACTTTTTCGAGTTTCTAGATTTCTCTATCCTTAATTTGTTTGATTGCTTCGTTGATTGACATCTCACATAACTTCAAGCCTGTCTAATTCAGTAAATTCAGCTTTTTTGATTAGTTTTGAATCGTCCTGTTCTCCGGACTTTTTGAGTTTCTCGATTTCTCTATCCTTAATTTGTTTGATTGCTCCGTTGATTGACCACTCTACAACTAGCCTGCGCATGTGATTACATTACAACTAATCAATAAATAAATGTTGTAACGAATATGCTCGCTACAAGCTTAATCCGAAACCGCAACCATGTATCAGGAAATTACATGAAGTGAAAAATAATGGAACCATTGGATATTATTTCGGTCGAAAACCTCGTAGAGATCTATGCTGACGGCACAAGAGCACTTGAAGGGATCTCTTTTAATGTGAAAGAGGGCGAGTTTTTCGGGTTTCTGGGGCCGAATGGCGCAGGAAAAAGCACCACAATCAAAATCCTCACCACGCTCCTCAAAAAGACTTCAGGGCACGTGCAAGTAGCTGGTTACGATTTAGAAAAATCGCCAAAAGAAATCCGAAAAGTCATCGGAGTCCTCACACAAGAAACCATAATAGACGTTGATCTAACAGGCAAAGAAAACCTCCGTCTTCAAGGTCGTCTCCAACAAATGCATGGTAGCGCCTTAGAGAAACAAGTGGATAAGTTGCTGAAAACTGTGCAGCTTGAGGAATTCGCAAACAAACCTGCTGGTCGATATTCAGGCGGCATGAAAAAAAGGCTTGACCTCGCCTCTGCTCTAATCCATAAGCCTAAATTACTTTTCCTTGATGAGCCGACGACTGGGCTTGATCCTCAAGCTCGTGCGTCAATATGGGATTACCTGGACGAGCTAAACAGAGAAGAAGGCATTACGATATTTTTGACGACTCAGTACTTGGAGGAGGCAGACAAACTCTGCCGGCGGCTCTCAATAATTGATCACGGGAAGATTGTTGCTGGTGGTTCGCCAGCAGAACTCAAGCAAGCAATCGGACATGACACCATAACTCTTTCACTAAAGAACCCAAAAGATTCCTTGTTGAGATCCGAAACAAAAAGGATTTTGCAAGAAATTCCGGGAGTAGTGGATGTTACTGATTCAGACGGCGGCATTGCTGCTCATGCTAAGAACGCAGACGAAATAATAGCTGACGTAGTTACAGCGTTGGACCGCAACAACATTCGCCCGACTTCTTTGAACATGTCCTCTCCAACACTTGATGATGTTTTCCTGCACCATACGGGCCGAAGAATAAGACCCGAAGAACTCGGCAGAAAAGTCACCGAACAAATATTAATGTGAGGTAAACTGAAAATGACTCTATTTTATGACATTCAATCCTTGTTCCAAAGAGCTTTAACAAAACTTCGGAGAAACCCTACTTTACTGTTTGTCCACCTCTTCACGCCATTACTGTTTCTGATCCTTTTCTCGCAGTTACTTCAAAAACTCGGCATTTTTCTAGGGCCCACTGGGAGTTACCTTGCTTACCTTACGCCTGGGATATTGGTATTGAATTTAGTAATTGGTATGCCCTCGGGCCAGTCGATTGTGAGTGATCTTAACTCGGGGTTTCTTCAGAAAGTGCTTTTAACTCCCGCTAGCAGATCGGCCATTTTGCTTGGTCGCTTGATAAGCGACATACTCGTGCTCATGGCACAATCAGCCATAATAATAGGAGTCGCAGTGCTGCTGGGTCTTAGAATCGCGACCGGAGTCGGTGGACTTTTACTCATTTTCGTGACTTTTGCCTTCTTCGGACTTGCTTGGTTTGGGCTTTCACTTGCCTTAGGCTTGAAGACAAAGAACGCAGAAACTCTATCAGCAATGTCCAATATTATAGCCTTACCACTTTTGTTCATTAGCAGTGGTCTCTTTCCCACATCAATCATGCCTCTTTGGGCACGAACCATTTCTGACTACAACCCATTAAGTTACGTCGCAAACGTAACAAGGAGCTTAGTCGAGGGAGGGTTGACGTGGAGTACATTTGCCTCTGCTTACGCTGTAATCGGACTGATTGCAATTGTGACTTTCAGCGCCACCTTGTACCTATTCAGGAAGGTGGTCAGCTAATAGGACTGAAAAATGACAACAGAAAACCTATTTCTATTTTACCGCCGAAGCTGAATTGAGTTTTCGCAAATGCGATGAGGCTTTAGCGGTTGAATGCCCTATATATAGATGCTTTATATACCCCTGTGTATTTAAATACTCAAGCGTGTGAATTCACCATGAGCAAACGAAAACCAATTATAAACATTCAAAATATCGTTGCTTCTGTTTCACTTAATCAGAAAATAGACTTGCAGAAAATCGTTGAAAAGTTTCCACAGACGGAGTACAACCCGAGCGTTTTCCCAGGCTTAGTTTTCCGACTGAAAAAACCTAAAACTGCAACTTTGATTTTCGGCACAGGCAAAATGGTTTGCACAGGCGCCAAATCTGAGAAAGAATCACGCAGCGCTGTAGAAAAAGTTGTGAAGGAACTTCGCGGCGAAGGCATCCAAATCACAGAGAAACCAATCGTTAACATCCAAAACATTGTTGCTTCCGCAGAATTGGGCGGCGAAATTGACCTCGAAAGCCTTGTCTATAAGTTAAGCCGCGTAATGTATGAGCCCGAGCAGTTTCCAGGAGCGGTGTTCCGCATGGACGAACCCAAAGTTGTGTTCCTGATATTCTCAGCCGGCAAATTGGTCTGCGTGGGAGCCAAAAAAGAAGAGCAGGTTTACGAAGCGGTCGACAAAATCCAAGCGCTCCTCGAAGAAAAAGAACTCATCTACTACCCAACCGCCTAAAATCGTCCTTTAATTTTTTTCTTTCCCTTGGCTGGCAGCTAAATCGATAATTGTTGCCATGACGCAAGGGTGAATAACTGGTTTTTTCGAAGAAATTTGTTTTTTTCGTGTTGAAAACAGTTGATTTCATAATTGATTAATGAGGTATCGGTTGATTGGGCAAAACATTGCTAAGGTTCAGGGGAACCCATTTAGAAAAAACATTAAACTGGAAACAAAGCTTTCTTTAGACTTCTGATTGCTTATCCGCTTGCTGGCTGTTCCACCAGCGGAACAGTTTGTTCCATACGGAGAGCTAAATATCGCATCAACTTATGGCTTCTCGATGAACGGCGATGGTTAACAAAACAAAAATCACATGTTTAGCTACTGTAAGCTTGATTGTTTTAGCTTTGGGGTCATTTCTCATTGTCCAAGGCGGCTTGTCATCTGCCCAGTCTTCAGAGCAGAATCAGGCATATTCTTGCTTAACGAAGGTTTTGAACATAGACCTAAGCCACTACCAAGTTCAAGCGGAACCCATCTTGACGCTTCCTTCGGAACCAAACGACAATTCTGTGACCGAGCAAGTCAGCTACAACCTGACGTCAACCGACAGCAACCTCCTAGTCGTCTTCCTCTACAAAGACAGCGCCCTATACCAACTCGCTCTTACCACCCTGTCAGGTTCAGTCGTTACTGCACGCAACTACACAAACCTAAATGATGCAGCCGTAGATTTCCTGTCAAGGTACGAAACGGTAAGCGCAGTGGATTTGGCACCGCTTATACGACTTGTTGCGACACTCAACAGCACCGAGGGTACGGCGCACGCAGGAAACCTGACGTTTTCCGCCAGCAGCGGTCCCCTCTTACCCGGCCACACTGTGGCAAGCTACCGTTGGTTTTACTCATCCGACAACGCCACTGTTAGCCTCGACTTCGACAACGGAGTTTTTCACGGCTTCGAGTACTTCGGCTTCACCTCTCAGGACAGCAAAGCAGCCATGAATGCACTGCCCTCGCCGACGCAGACCATGTCGACAGCCGTGCCACCCAATTCAGCAGTTGAATCCCAGCCTTCAGCAATGCCGCCTCAGAACCAAGAGAATCAGTCAGAGAAAACCCTATTCTACATCATTGCCCTTCTTAGCCGCCGTTATAGTTGCGGCAAGCATAGTAGCAGTTTATCAGCTGAGAAGCACCCGCAAAACAAAGGCAACCGGCTAAATTACTGAGAATTAATTCTGCGGCGAACAGCCGGGTTTTGCTCAGACAGTTTTTTCAGAGCCAGCTCAAACGTTTCGTCGGGAGCTAATTCTCTTTTAACAAAAACCCCTGTCCGCCCAACCGTATCTCGCTTAATTAATGTGTGCACGCGGTCCAGCACAGTCTCAGCTGAGACGCCCAGAATTTTGGCGGCAACCTGTTCCCTGCCGATAACACTGCTTTCCACATGACCCGTCTCCGTCGGTTCAATAAGCATAAGCCGCTTATCCACACCTGGAAACCGTGCATCCGCTTTGAGCTGGGATAGGTTTGCTTCTCCTCCGAAGCGGTAAAACTCGCGTTCAACTCTGCGCATCTCCATCAAGGGGAACGAAACCGAGATTCGTTCGCTGACTTCGATATGAGCTTTCATGGCGTAAGTTGGGGTAGCTTGAACGATTAACCTGTTGTTGATGGGCACAGAGGCTTTTTCCATTGCGGTTTCAACGAGGAAGCTGTTCTGCACTTCGCTGATGAAAATGTCAACGTCGCTTCCCTTCTTGACATCGCCTCTTGCGATGCTTCCATGAGTAATCGATGACAAGTGAAACGCTTCTAAAGCTGTCATAACCTTGACTGCTTCGCCTCTGAGTTCCTCAAGTAGAGCCCACCGTGCAGTGGTGTACGTTACTTCATTGTAGTCTGCAGGTTTAGTGGGCTTAACAGCCATGTTCTCGAGCCTTTCTAGTCTTTAAGACTGCACTCTTTATTTACCTTAACAGTCAATCAACATTTGATTGAGCTAAACCTTGGGAAAATCGTTGTCTGGTCCTTTGTGCAGTGCATGCAAAACTCGAGAAGCCTTCTTTCACAGGCAATACTCAGGGGAAACACTGTGCAGTAAATGCTTCACAGAATCCATCGAAGATAAAGTACGGGCAACCATCACGCGTTACCATATGCTCAGCTTTAACGATCATTTGGCTGTGGCAGTTTCAGGCGGCAAAGACAGCTTGAGCTTGCTCCATATCTTGGCGAAGATGAAGCATCACCGCCCCAAAACCATGCTTACCGCCGTGACCGTTGACGAAGGCATCGCAGGATACCGAAACGAAGCTTTAACGGTTGCAGCTGAAAGTTGCACAGCTCTTAAAATTCCCCATCACATCGTCTCCTTCAAAGATCTCTTCGGATTCACGCTTGACGAAATGATACAAAAAACCCGCGCTAAAGGCAACACGGAGCTCACAGCCTGCGCGTATTGCGGGGTTCTTCGGCGAAAAGCGATCAACATCGGCGCAAGACAAGTCAATGCAAACAAGGTTGCAACAGCCCACACTCTTGACGACGAAGATCAAACCGTGTTGATGAACATTTTCCGCGGCGACATCTCGCGTCTCGCAAAAGAGAAACCCGTCACAAGCCAAGTGCATCCCCTATTGGTTCAGAGAATCAAGCCTTTCTGCGAGATTCCGGAGAACGAAAGCGCCCTTTACGCATACGTGAAAAAAATCAAATTCCAAGATACACCATGCCCCTACGCATCTGAAGCATTACGCAACGACATGCGTTGGATGCTGAACCGCATGGAAGCGAAGCATGCAGGAACCAAATTCACATTGCAGCGAGCTATCGAGAGGTTGAGGCCAGCACTGGAGGAAACCGCGTCTAAAGAAGAATTCAAATTATGTGTTGAATGTGGCGAGCCGTCCTCTGGTAATTTGTGCATGGCATGCAGCATGCTGCGTCAGATACGTTAGGGTGTTTTCGAGAATCCTTTTTCGCTTTTGAGCTTTCGAAGTAAGTTCGAAGCTTCGAAGGCGTTCTCTGCCGAAGCCACTTTTTTTGCTTTGGAGAGGTTTACATGTGCGCCACAGTATGGACAGATTTTGGTTTTCTGCAGTTTCGTGGTCAACATTAAGCCTTGACATTGGGTGCATTTGACGATTTGGGTAGGCTTCATTAATTTGGCATCCGAAAGCCTTTTCCCCACACGGGTTGATAAGGGTATGCAGGGAAAAGGGTGCGAGAGCATGAGTGAGGATAAAGTAACGGTGAAGCCTAGGGCACACCTCATAGGGTTGGCTGTTAAGTATTTCAAAAAGGAAGGCTACAAAGTTAACAGAGAAGAAGCCACATTGGAAGGCTACAGCGGAGAAACCCGCCACTTCGATTTAATCGTTCAGAAAGGCCGTCAAGAACAGGGCGTCTGGGTTCGAGATTGGAACCGAACCGTCGGCGTCAACCTAATCATAGGATTGGACACCGCTTCAGAAGACGTCGGCTTAGGCAGCCCAATCATGATAGCGGACAAATTCAGCGACCACGCCAAAAGCTACAGCAACCGCCGAAAAATCACGCTGCTCACAAAGCAGAAAATGGGCAGCTTCATGTGACGCTCATCGCTTACGGTCTTTGTTTATCATTTTTCTGGTTGTTCAAGTAGTTCTATGTAGCCAAACACAGGCAGTTCCAAATCTTCCCGTCTATACCCTTTGAATTTAACATGTTTTTCCCGTTTGCCCGGTTCAACCATAACTGTTTGATGGTCAACGTAGATGAGTTTTTCAAAAGGAACAATTTTTTCAGAAACGGGTTTGTCGGGTAATTCTTCGCCAAGTTTACATCGTTCCATTGCCCAACTTTTGGCTTCTTCTTCAGTCAATTTAAAACCGCTAATAGTGTCAATTCCTATTTCCTCATTTAGTATCCAGCCTTTTATGGGTCCTTTAATCTGGTGTACATGCCCTGTTTTGGAGTATTCTTCAAGGTCAATGTCTCTACAGTCATCTATAACTAACAGTAGATAGATTTTATTCATAATTTCCACTCTATCGCGGCATTTCTATATGCTTTAGTAGTGGAGTTTTTGCAGTTCCTCAAAGATTTTGGGCAGAATATCGAAGGATACTATTGGCTGTATGTCCAGTTTGGCAACGTCATAGAAAGGTGCTAACAACTTCCATAGCCCTTCGGCTGAATCTGACTCGATTATGAAGAACCCTTTTCGGTCGTCAATAAGGAGCCCCGATTCTTTGACTTTCCCCGTTTTCAGTATTTTTTGCACCGTGTCACCTATTCTATTTTGCACACTAGTTATTTCAGACAACGAAATTGATTCTCTTACAGTAAATGTTACAAGAAATTGCATGATGCTTACCTGTGTCCCTTAAACTAACTCAATCTAATAACGATATGTGACTGCAATAAGCTACAACGGTTTTTTACTAATTGACCTTTTTGCTTTTTTTTTTGATTCTTTCGAGTTTTGACTGATTCCGTTCGCCTCGTTTCACGTTTTCGGCAGGGGAAATTTTTTTGTTTGCATTTTGGATTGCTTTCTTGCGGGGAAGCTTGAATCATTGGCAGGTCGAGTCATAATAATACAATAAAAGACACAAAAAGACAGCGTTATTCTCTCTTATACACTTTCAGACAATCTGAGACACTCTCAGACAATATTTTACAATCCTAAAATTAATGGAAGGATCAACGCGCCGAACACAAAGCATAACTTAGGCGACAGCCCGACGGAAAAATGCAGACTCAGACTTTGAGGTACTGGTCAGTTAAGCCTTCCCGCTCTAGCATGCCAAGCCAATCCACAATTCCCACGAAGCAGGTTTTGCGTTTCTCCAAAACATCCAAAATTTCGGCCACGACTTCCTCAACAGGTTTGCCCGTGACATCCAACTCGCAAACCCTTCCCGCATGCACCTCAACCGCCTCGCCCAAAACAACATCGATGATTTCAGCCTGCAAATTCTCCCAAAGCTTACTGCCCGTGTACCCACACTTCTCCATGAACTGCTTGAGCTCTCTGGGATCGCGACGCAGAACAAAGACTTGAGCGACATGCTCGGCTGGCGCAACGGCGCTGGCATAGTGTCCGTCGATGATGATGTTCTCGTTTTCCGACGCGTTTATGGTTTCGCCGAGTTTTTCCTGCATGCCTTCCTCGTTGATTATCAAGGTGTTGCGCTCTTTATCTTCACCTGAAATCAAGTTGTTGGTTTTTGCGTAGTCTGTGAGGTTGATGTATTGGCTGTTGGGGAGTTTGGCGGCTAAGGCCTTGGCGGTGGTTGTTTTTCCCGTGCAGGGCGTTCCTGTGATGAGTATGACTCTTTTGTTCATGAGGATGTGTTGTTTGAGGAAAGTTTTATCCGTTCCGCTTAACTAAGCGCTTATTGCAACAATGGAAAAGGCGGTTAAGATGAGCAGTTTAACGTTTTATTTGGTTGATGTTTTTGGGCAGGAAAAATACGCGGGCAACCAGCTGGCGGTCTTCGTAAACGCAGGTAACTTGTCGACGACGCAGATGCAGAAGTTAGCAAACGAGATGCATTTCTCTGAAACAACATTCATACTCGGAAATGATAAGTACATGGGAGGCTACGACGTTCGCATCTTCACACCCACCTCCGAAATCCCCTTCGCAGGTCACCCCACGTTGGGAACCGCATGGGTAATCAAAAATTTCGTTGCAGATGAAAAAGAAGACAAGGTAGTCTTGAACCTCAGGGTTGGGCAGATACCCGTAAGCTTCGAAAACGACGGTGATCAAGAGACGCTTTGGATGAAGCAGGTTCCCCCTGTTTTCGGAGAAATATTCGCTACTTCGCGCCTGGCTAAAGTTCTGCAGCTTAAAGAAGAGGATTTTGACCCTCGTTTCCCAATCCAAGAAGTCTCCACCGGCGTGCCATTCATAATTGTACCCCTGAAAACCTTGGATGCGGCCAAACGAGCGAATGTAAACATTGCTCATCTCCGCGAAATGGCGAGCCAAGTCCGCGGCGGCATTTTGATTTTTTGCGCCCAAACCATCAATGGCGGTACCGACCTGCATGTTCGCGTGTTCGTAAATCTGTTTGGTATCCCTGAGGATCCAGCAACAGGTTCAGGAAACGGTTGCCTTGCAGGTTACCTATCACGCTACCGCTACTTCGGCAACGACGAGATCGACGCCACGGTTGAACAGGGCATTGAGCTGGGGCGTCCCTCGCTGCTCTTACTGAAAGCCCACAAATCGGGTGACTCCTTTCAAGTGGAAATCGGCGGCAGAGTATTCTTCGTCGCTGAGGGTAAACTTGCATAGGGCTTTGTCGAAATTCTTATTGCCTGCCCATGTGCATTCATGTGTGGGCTGGCGAGTTGGTGTGTGGCTTTCGGACCCAAATTGATGGGTCTGAGGAAACTCCGCCCACGTGTAGAATTGCAGCTCCCCGAAGGGGCAACGCGAGAGCGTTGGCAACGGAGCAGAAACGAAACGTCCAGTTGGACTTGTCGATGACGCGTTTGTGACGCTGAGTGCGCCAACTTGGAAGCGGTGAAACGGCCGTCCTGCAAGTGGAAAGGGCAAACAGTCGCCGATGCGGAATCTACCCAAGGCGCGGGTAGCCCGATTAGCCGAATGCCACAATAACAGAAGGCGGGTTACAGCCAACACACCAGCCTATTTCACTAATACACCAGCCTTTTTGATTATTCAGTAGGTTTTTTTGCCTTCCTAAACATATTATTCCTTGAGGAGTTGTGCAGACATACTGTCAAGCCTGCTCGATCAATTCACCTGCTTCCTTTGCATCTTTGGCGGTTGCATGGTGATAGTTTTCAGCGTCATCATCAACTGGAACCAAGTGAGTGTAAACGAGGGTGATGTTTATGTTCCGATGGCCAAGAAGCTCCTTGACATTAAGAATGTTTCTTAGTCATAGCGTATTCTTTGGTAGCTTTGAAGTGCCTGAGCGAGTGAAACTTGATTTGCTTTAGTCGTGGATTCTGAATTCTCTGAGCGATGGAGGCTTTTTGTCGGTCATATTTCCAGCGAAAAGCAATCAGATTACTGTGGCCGAATATGTAGTCGTTTGTTTTCGGGAGCATTAGTAATCTGGCTGTCAGTTGGCTTGAGAGTTTTTCCTGTCTTGGGTTGCCATGCTTTTCTGCTACGCATTTCAGAGTGAAGTTCTCTTCATCAAGATCTGTCCACTTGCATTGCCATAGTTCGCTTATTCTGAATCCTGTTTCTTTGAAGGCTAAAACGCATGTTCCGACTTTTTTTGTGCTGGCGGCAACTAACGCATCAACTTCTTTTTCTGTCGGGATGAAGGGCAGCGATTTCTCTTGTTCTCGTAATATGCCGGTTCCCAAGGTATTTTTGGCATTTCAGCGAAAATATCATAGACGCTGACAAAATCCCGGTCTTACAAAAATTCACTAATGTTTCAAAATTCTGACTTGTTGTGTCTTCGTGTAATCACATACATAAATATAACAAAATCTAATCAATCTCAAACAAGCAAGCATGCAAAATTTTGGCGTGAAAGAAAATTGTCAAAAACAACGAAGAATTTAAAGATTCTTGCATTGTTTCTGCTGACTTCGGGGCTTTTTATTGCAGCGTTAAATTCATGTGTGCCAAACGTGAAAGCTCAGGGAACGGACACTGTTGTTGTTTTTTCATCAATAGGTGGAACAACAGATCCAGATGTAGGCTCTTATAACTATAGTGATGGGTCTACTCAAACATTCACAGCAACCGCAGGAGATGGCTTTATTTTCCAAAACTGGGAGATTGCCACTGCTTCAGGATCCTACTCAGACACAGATAACCCCCTCTCACTCACCCTTAACGAAACTCAATACGCTATACAAGCAAACTTCCAAACTGTCGTATTTACCGGTCCGGTCAACGTTACATTGAACATGGCTACCGACGCAATCGTTGTTGTATTAGGAGCTGTCGGAGGAACCGTAAGCCCCACACCGGGAACGTATGCATTAGCAAGTGCTACAACACTTAATTTGGTTGCGACTCCAGACTAGCGGATGGATTTTTAGCCACTGGGTTATCGGTGGCTCTCCAATGAACCATGGCGCATATTCATTCACAGATACTCCGACAGACAACCCATACAACGTTAACCACGGGTACGGAAACACTTACACTTACCAGGCTGTCTTCACTCCGGTCAGCTCATCGACTTCCCCAACACCAACATCTACAGTGCCTGAATATTCGTCTGCCGCCGCAGTTCTGGTCGCCGCCATACTACTCGTAGTTGCATTCGGGGTATTTTCCTACAGCAAGAAAGCAAGAAAATAAAATCTCTTTTTCTTTTTTTTGGTGCGCGCTTAAAATTGCTTTTGTTACCGCATGCTGGGCAGGTTACTTTGGTCTGTGCGATTCGACATAATTGAGCGCTTTTTGGAGATAATTTTGCCGCAATGTGGGCAGTTGATGATGCAGTGGTCCAACCTTTCGTCTCCTCGGTTTCTGCCGGCTATGTGCCCGAACAAAAAAGATGGAAACTGTGGAAATTTGCCAATGTCGGTGTATTAGAGCCAATACACCAGCCCACAAATAACAGATTTTTGAAAAAAGTGAAAAGATGAATCTGGGTTTTGTATTAGAGCTTACAAATAAGACGATGTTGTCTTCCCCGCCTCGCGGTCGCCTCAAGTTCCCCTTCCTTTGAAAAGCGTGGGATTTAAGAAGAAGGAGGGCGGTAAATAGTCTCAATGTCGGCCACTTCGCACTAGTCTTTGAGAGAGCGGAAAATTACGTTGCCGTCTTGTTCTTTTATGTACAGTTCATTTCTTTTTAGTACCCCGTTTAATGCTTCTTTTGAAGTGTTGTCTAATTCGCATTTTATCTTTATTTCGTATCCGCCAGTGGATACATGAGATACTTGTGAGCCGTCAAGGAAAACGCAGTTTAAGGCTTCCGATTTCTTTAAAGCGTCACGAATCTCATTCAACACCGCTAAGGCTTCTGATTTGTTCATAAAAATAGATGTGTAACAAGTAGTTTTAATAATTTATGCAAGCGTTATGACTGAAATTGCTTTGGCATCCAAGCAGCATCATATTTTACCAGACTAAACCGTTTTATTCGCGGAGCAGAAGCCCTAATTTGCTGCGAGGCGAAATAGGAGAAATGGTCCCCAGATATGTTTCAATGAATGGCGGGTTACAACCAACACACCAAGCCTTTTTTACTAACAAACAAGCTTTCCGTTTACTATTTCACTACTAAGTTAGGGGTCAAACTTGATTTTGGTAAAAAGATTTATTAAAAGAGCCTATTCTTAGTAAAATGTAAATTTTTTGGTGGTTGTTAAAATGGAAGACCGAAAAAACATAATTGCAGAGTATTTTAAGTTAATTGAGTCGGGAAAATTCAAGGAAGGTTTGCGTTTTTTTGCGCCGGAATGCAAAACGCACAACCCGTTCGTTTTTGGCGATATGAGTGCCCTAACTGACGCAATGATTGCTGCGAACAAAGAGTATTCTCCGAAATATCCGGAGGCTCAGTTTGCGGTGAGGTATTTGCTTGCAGATGGGGATTATGTTGTTGCCTACACTCAACTTATGGCTTCTCCAAGCAAACCAAGTGAAGGCGGGCTCCGCCAAATGCACCTGTTTCGTTTTGAAGGAGACAAAATTGTCGAGTCCTGGGATATCACTCAACAAATAATGCCAAATATGCCAAATGCTGCTGGCTCTTTCTAAAAGAGGCCAAGTTTTTCACCAGATTTCAATCTTTTCTGAAAGCCAACAATGCAATCGAAGCTATAGTAATCGGAAGTCAACTTTTCTTGATTGGTTGCCTAATTATTGTTTTCATTTTTTCAGGAGTAGTTCTTGTTGCGTCAGTCAGGTAAATCTCGTGATGTTTTCCATTAAACTCGTAACCATTCTGTTTGATGAAAGTATGGATATTTTCTATTGTCGGCGACTCTGCGGAAAAGGGACCAACGTATAGAATCTGTGCGGCTAGAGCCTTCTTTGAAGTTCTGGAAGCGCAGTTTAGAGAGAGCGATAGGGCTTTTTTTCTTTTTAACTTGTTCTAAAGCTTCATTGACCAAGGCATCAGTGATAAACTTTGGTTGCATAATCAATTGCTGTCCAGTTCCAATTGGATTTGTTTTCTGAACTGAATCGCGTAGGCTCGTCTGCCCACCATAAGCTCTCAAGAGGCAAAACCCCATAATCTATCGCCATTTTCCCTTTCTTAATCATAAATTTTAGAGTGTATGAAGTGGAAAACAAACCTTCAATGGCATCTTTGTAATCCTGAGAAGTATTCGGGTCTCCTCTACCATCCGCCATCAGAAAATCGAATTCAGGAACATCAACAATACAGAACTCTTTCTTTGACGAGTTGTAAAAGTCCCTGAATTTTTTCTTAAGGTCCTCTTTCTCCAAAACTGACCACAAAATGTCCGTAACATACTCTGTTATTTGAAGTTAATGAATTATCAATCATTGTCTTTCGACAGGCAATTGCGTTTTGATATGTTCAAGTAATTTAGTAACTCGGCGAAGGTTAGAGATCAAAGATTTCCGTTTTTATTTGGTCGCTTATTTGTCGGTAAGAGGGCTATTGAGATGTCTTGGCAGTTGCTTTGAAGGGTCGAAATTTCTATATGAAGAACTTCAATCGCTTTTTTCTTGTTATATATTTCTTTTAACATTCTTGCTCGAAGGTCTTGCTCCATTGAAAGTAAGTCCTGTTTGTGGTCTTTGAGTTCTTGTTCCTCCGCCTTAACTTTCTGGTAAGACAAGTAAAGTTCTGAAACATCGATTGAATTCATTGTCTCACAAAGGGCTGATGGTTTTGTTTGATTGAATTCATCAGTTGATTCCAACTGTTCAGGCTCTTTGGTTATCTCAAAGTCAGCGTGCATTTTTCTTAATTGATCAATAACGGAGACATCTTTTTGGTCCATTAGTTGGATGGTTTTTTCAGAAATGTCAATTCCCCCGTTTTGGGCCTGTTTGGTCGCTTTGTAATCCTGATCTATTATGTGTAAGAATATGTTTTTGTTTTCTTTTTTCATTCTTGTGCCCGATTTTGCTCTTTGTAGCTTTGTTCTCGAACTATATCTGCAGTATTAATACACCTCATATTGTTGTTGTGAAATATAAACTATAAGAAAAGGAAGTTTTGGCTTTAATGCCCCTTTGCACTTATGTTATCTCCAACAGGCGCCAGGTTACCACGAACCGCCGTCCAAAAAGCCTAATAAGAAGACTTTTATCGAAAACCGGTTCTAGAGTAATTATGAATAGTTTCAGTAAGGTTTTCGCTTTTGCTTTTGTCGTTTTTTCATCGCCTCTTTAGTTATGGTGCCCGCTGTGAAAGTCAACGCAGATTCAAGTGAACCCCTGACGTTTTCTTCCGGATTGACTCTTTATTCGCCAGTAAACACAACTTACAGTTCTAATACCCTGGAATGTAACGGCACATTTGTTGGCCCAAGCGAATACGAAGTCTCCTTAAACTACAGCGTCGATGGAAACTATCAAGGTTACGTACCTTGGACTCTCAATCAGAATTCAAGCAGCTTAGCAACTTACACGTTAGATTGGTCATTTCAGTTGCCTCATCTGGCTAATGGATCGCATCAATTAAGCATCGGAATCGAAAAACAACTATACAACAGTAATGCTACTCTAACCAGTCAAACGACATTGGTAAACATCGCTTACTTCACAATAAGCCCAAGTTTTCAATCGATCCCAACAGCGATAGAGGTTTCTTTGTTAGCAGTTGTGCTCTTGATACTTGTAGCGATTCTTATCGTATTATATTTGAGGCATCGAAAACCCGTAACTAAGAAAAAGGGCAACAAAGTTTGACTGGGTTAATAGTTCGCCACAGCAAGCAAATTGCGATAAGAAAAGGTCCTATTTCTGCTTGCCTTTTAAGCTCTTACCTTCAGAAAAGCTTGTGACGTATTTCCAATCTATGTTCTTTTCCCAAAATTCTTTGAATGACTTTCTGTACTTTGGCAGTCGTGATCTTCCTCTCCAAGTGCTCTTGTCCGCGAATTTCTTTATCTCAGCGGACGGTTTGAAATAGGCAATTGCGTTTTTGGGGCTTAGAACGAAGGGTGGGTACCCATAGTACATGTTGATCCAACTGGCGATTAAGCTGCCTGCTCTGTGGTTACCTTCGATAAAGAGTTGAGGGTACCCCAGTATTGCGACGTAAATTTCAGCCGCCACCTTCAGTGGATGGGGCTCTTTTTCCATGTGGTTTTGGTACCATTTTATTATGGGATCGATGTTTCGAAAGTATTTTTCTTCATTGGCTCTAATTGCCTTAACGTATTCTTGGCGCAGCTTGAAGTCCAGGCCATAATGAACCAGATTATTCAGTTCACATATATCTTCGAGGCTTTCAATTGAGAATGGTTCAACGCCTTTTCCCAGTAATTCATCTAGCAGCCCGTAGGCGTTCATCATCCTCGATTTAACCACGGCGTTGAACGGAGTATCCTTTCTCCCAATCTTTTCTAAATCAAGTTCGTCGTCAATCTTTTCCCAGTTATTTTCAACCAGGGTCAAAGACTGTTCAACCTTTGGCAAATTTATTCTCAGTATGTCTTTTTGCTTAGGCATTTACCTAATTGTAACTCTCAAATCTAAAATAGATTACTTTATTCGTCTAGCAGATGGTTGGAGCACGACGCTGTTTGCTCGGGAAAAGGCGTTCCATAAATCTGAAAAATATCTCATAAAAAAGATTAGGCAGTTCACCAAAAGATTGTTGATGCTTTTTTACAGTCACATATCCTTAAGTGGCTGGAGTTATTGTGGTTTGTAGGTGATTTTGTTGAGGTTTTTAGTGATTGGTAGAGGTATTGACTATGGTGGTCCGATGGATCCCGCGGATTTTGTGGCCGCTGCGGAATACATTATTTTGCCGAGCATTCAGATGCTGAAGGATTGGGAAGACAAAAAAGTGATTGTCGGCGGATTATTCGCGGGTCAAAGAGCCGGAGTAATGATTATAGAATCCCCGTCTGCCGAAGAGCTAAGCAAGAAGATGAATAGCTTGCCGTTTTGGAGCCAAAATAGCTGGGAAGTTATTCCCCTTCAGACATTGCAGTCAGGAGTAGACGATGTTAAAGCGCAAATTGCTCGCGCGAAAAAGATGGCTGAAATGGCGCAGGCTGCCAACGTTTCTCCGATGCCCACTGAAAAAGAAACAGGCGGAGTTATGCCGCAATTTTGAAACTACCGATTATCAGTCGCCTGCCTGAAATATTAGGCTACGATTAGGTCGGCTCCTTTTTTCTTTCGCAGATGCCTCACACATTTGGCCCGATTTTTCTCAGAAAAAGCGCAAAAACAGCGTATCTATAATTGCAGGTTTGCCATTTCTATTTTTCTACGAAGTATTCTTGACCGAGTTTCAAAATGAACCCTCTTGTCACTTAATGGGAGGTCCATATCCTCAGCGGTTACCGCCAAGATTTTCTGCACCATAACTTGAGCGGCTTTCACGGTCTCCTTGTCAGGCGAGATTTCTGTTTTCTCACAACACCCGGCGCAGCAGCTTGAAAACGGAAAATTTAATTCCAGCTCAACTACGCTTTTCTCGTAATCGTAATCCGTGACGGTAAACGGCTCCAACCTGCAAACTGCGGGTCTGACGCTGTAGATAGCGCATCTATTATTCTTGTCTAAAAAATAGCAGCCACCGTCTTTTTTTCTGCGGATCCAAAGAATCCCTGTTTCATCAGGGGACTCCAAGAAATTCTTGAATCCCCGCGCTTCTATTCGTTTCCTTTCCGCATTATCTACGTCAGGCGGCTGCATGCGGCAACAAACTCCGCAGCCGCGGCATTGGAAAACCATAGGAACAGACAATTATGCAATCCTCAAAGTTCAAGTTCATCGCTTGATTAGGGAAAATTAGTTTATTTAGGTTGTGCGAGAAACGTAAGGATTTGAGAGAAAATTAGTTGTTTATATGGGCGGTTTTTTGATTTTGAGGAGAATCAATATGAGAGTCGGTTGACATTTTCTTTTTTTGCTTACGCCTTATTGGAGTTTGAAGGTTTTGACGACTAAGACATTGCTTTGCGGTTGTGTTTATGAGGAAAACGAGTGGATGCTTGTCCGAATAAAAGAATGCGAAAAGCACCATAAACAGCGAACCAAAAAAGTGGAATACCGGCCAAAAGCAGAGTGCAACAGAAACGACACACGTGGCGAATGAGCCGCTTATCCATTAATCAACGGATAGACTTTATAGCAAGTTCAACATTAGGCAAGAGTGCAAAGCGATTTGCAAAGTAACGTAATAGGAAGTGAAAAAACAAAATGTCATACGGTAGCAAAGAGATGCACAAGGCAACCTGCGCTGACTGTGGAAAAGAATGTGAAGTTCCTTTCAAACCAGACGGAAGCAGGCCAGTATATTGCCGTGAGTGCTATTCAAAACGCAGACCACCAAGAAGATATTAAGCTAATCAGCTGAACATCTTAACCCAAATTAACAATTTTCTTTTTTCTTTATTTTAAACCCGAATTTTTTGCTAAAAGCAAATAGATACGAAAAATGTTTTAACCTGTACGTTATTCTTAACTTTATATTGGGTGACTTAATGCCAAGTGTAGCAAAACGAAAAGCAAAAAATACTCAGAATGAACAAAGAAAGAAAATCGATCGCGAAAAAGAAGCGAAAAAGAAACAGATGAGGCAGCAGCTTCCGGCTAAGGGCCAAAAACGTTAAAGCCTTAAGCCAAAGTTCGCAGCTGGTTTCGAATCCTTGAAAGAAATCATGTTTTTTCAGGGTGACTACTGAAAGTTTTTATTTAGTTGTTCCAGTAATAGATAACGATCGTTTATGAAGTTGGCTGAAATCGCTATATTGCTTAGAGAAATTGTTGACAGGTGTCCAAATCTAGAAGGAAGCACTTTTACTTTGATTCCTCAGAAAGCCATGTACCCCTTGTACAATGGATACCACATAAACATCAAGACCAACATTTCGAAGGAAAGCATAGGCTGCTTGAGAAAAATAGTTGAAGGGCACGACTTGGTAATGCAGATTAAAGCTGACGCGGTAATAGTCTATGAAACCCGAGGTTAACGCTTAAAATCCCTGAATTTATAATGAAACCACCAAAAAATCAAAAAAACTGCTTTTCAGGCCAAACACTTTTCCATGAATCCTTTGAAATACATAGTAAGGTTTTTGAGCGCCAAATCCAATGGGCTTGTAAGGTTGATCAACTTTGTCTAGACGAGATAAAAAAGCTGAGGGTTTAGAGCAACACAAGAAACTGCAACGCGAAAAAGATCAGAAACGAAAAGAGCGTAAGCAGGTATCACTCCCAGCGAAACACCAGAAAGGCAAAAAATAACTGGACGCCCAAACAGCGTTTTTCCCTTTTTTAAGCAAATATAGCCGCGCTAAGATCCCGGTCGTACTCTTTTAGGAATATTAAATGCCGAATAGTTTGTACGTAATTCGGGGTCAACCCTGTGATTCTAAATGTTCTCTGATTTGCGCCCAACCAACAGCCAAACTGAGAGACAACCAACTGATTTTGGTTGTCAACCTGTCTATTTTTTCGAAAATTATTAAAGCGCTAACTTGCATTACATTACACTTGGAGAACAAAAAATGCCGAAGAAAGATAAACCCTTAACTAAAAAAGAAAGAGACGAGAAAAGAAAAGCCCGTAAAGAAAAGAAGAGTAAAACACAGACTTAAAACTTCGACCGAAAAAAATAGGGTCCTTTTTTTCACCCTTAATTTTATTTGATTCGACGCAGAAATCGTGTTTGCGTGTTTTACTTAAATGAGAATGAATTTTCACAGGTATCCCTCTTTTCAATCAGCCGGCGGCATCGAACCTCAAGATTAAGACATAGAAAATATTGTAGGTGACAATCGGGCTGCTGAAAAAGAGTTTTTTCAACAAAATATAAAAAGAAATGTTGGTTTATATAGGCAGTGTGTGAGGCTTAGGTTAGAGGAGAAGTTTGTATGGGTACTCATAAATTTGTAAGCAGGAAGACTGCTTTGGGCGTCATTGGTTTGTGCATTATTCTTTCGGTTGTTGTGATTGGTGTTTTGATGCAGAATTCAAATGCTAATCTTAAGAATCAAGCTGCATCGAAGGACTTGGTTATTCAATCCTTGAACTCGACTGTCGGCACCCTGAATGCGACTGTTAACAAGGATAATTCAACGATTGACGCCCTGAACGCCCAAATAGCAACTCTCCAGAAACAAGTTAAATCTGAGAACCAAAACAACTCGGCCCTTCAGTCTGAATTTACAGCGACAACTTCTCAACTTACTTCCCAGCTTAGTACCGCAAATAATGAAGTAAGCTCGCTTCAAAATCAGATTAACTCAAATGCGCAGGCGATAGTTCTTCAAAATCAGCTGACAGCCGCACAGGCGCAAGTAACAAGCCTGCAAAACCAAATCGGTTCATATCAATCAACAATCACCTCGTTGAACTCAAAGGTGGTAAACTTGGATTCAACGATGGCAAACTGGGATAGCCCCGTCCAAAATGGGTTTAGTCTTATGCAAATCACAGATACTCAGTTTCTAAGTGAGTCTAACCCAAGCCTATTCAACACGTTGACCAGCTGGATAGTAAACAACAGTGAAGCCCTGAAAGTTGCAATGGTTATCCATACGGGCGACATTGTAAATGACCCGACTAACTTAACTGAATGGCAAGCCGCCAACACCTCCATGATGCAGCTCAAAAATAACGGAGTTCCTTACAGTTGGTGCGCAGGAAACCATGATATTTTAGGAGAAACCCTTCCGAACGGGAATGCTAATGGCGAATGGCTAGGCGGAGAAGGCTTCTCAGCCTTCGACGTAGGGGCTATGCAACAAGAACCTTATTGGGTTGCAAGCATTTTCAACGGAACAAGCACAGCGGTACAATTTAACTACGGCATTTACCATTTCTTGGTCATTAATGTCGCTTATGATGCCAACCAAACTGTCATAGACTGGATGCAAGCGCTTATCAAGAGTAATCCCACAGCAAACGTGATTGTCACAACTCACAACTTTCTCAATGGGGAAGGTGGATACGGATATCCGTACAGTCAAGCAGACGTCGACTGGGCAGCTGCTTTTAACAATACTTTATGCACCGACCCTAACGTGTTTTTGACCTTAAGCGGACACGCGATCGGCGAAGGTACAGCGTCCTGGGTGAGGAATGGAAACAGGACAGATATTTTCTTTAACAGACAGCAAGAAGACAATTTTCAGGGTGGCGCCAGTGTGAGGATCTACACTTTCAATATGACTAATGCAGCAAACCCCACCATAAACGTTTACACATATCTGACGTACCCAACCGGATCAGCAGCAACACCAATGTACCTAACTGATTCGTCCGATGAGTTCAGCTTCACCTCAAACCTTACTGCTTATTCACCATCCACGGTTAGTTTCCCTAGCGGCACTAACTTCTGGGGGGCAAGCGGCTTTTCAACAAGCTTTACGAACCCAATAACTCTAACGAGCTACAACCAGACAGGAGACCTGCTTAGATTCTACAATTTAACATTCAACGGCTTAACTTCAAACCTGACTATGAGCTCCGTTGGCTCCAACATTGTAATAAGCAACTATAACTCCACAAGCATAACGTACGCGGTTGGCGGAGGAAACAGCACCCAAACATTCCTAACCAACGTAATTCCAACATCGGTAACCGTTGACGGTAATCCAGCAGAAACATCTCAAGGCACCCACTGGAACTACATAAATGGAGTCATCACAGTCACAGGCGCCACCACATCAGTGACCATAAATTTCACCTAACTCCCTATAAAAAATCTAGGCCAAAAAAACATTTGGACAAAACGACAGGGAGAATCGCCCTACATCAGGGGTTTCTCCATTTGTTCCGCTCCTTGATTGCGAGCCAGTGCATGGCTGATGTAGGTTTTTTTTGAATTAAAAGATGCGTTGCACATCGTGCATGGAATTTGCCTTTCTCAAGCATTTTGGGCTCGAGGATATTCTGATTCTGCATGCCGGGTGTTGTAGCGCGGAGGTCGTTGTGTCCGTTGCGTTTGAGCCGGGATTGATTTTACTCAAAAGTTTAACCTACACTTGAACCCTATGATAATTGACACATTTTTCAAAGCTGCAATTCACATTTAAAGTTGTGTGACTGTGCAAAGCAAGCTACAAACAAACTGATCGAGAATGAATTGAGTGGAAAAGCGTCTTCTAAGAGTATTCTCGGAAGGTGTGACCGCATTTAGTGCAGCGCATGAATTGGGTTGATGCTTCGTCGCCGCCGCGGGTCTGAACTTGCCACACGAACACTTCGTTGTTTTCGCATTTCTCGCATTTCATTCTGATGGTCTGCATGGTTTTGACGTTTTGTTCTTCTTCGCTTATGACGGTCATGAATGGCTGAGATGTAGGTTGAATAACCCTAACGACCTTTGCTTGCTCTCTGTTGGTGGAAGGTGCCTTAGTGAAACCGCATTTACAGCAGACAAGTGCCACTGTACCCTCTGATTTTTTGGGTTCGAGACGAACGCCGCAAGTTGGGCAAAACTCCATTTACAAAAACCCCTCTCGATATTCCCCATTCAAAAGGAACATACCCAATATAAGTCTTGTTAGATTTCCACCGACAATTTCAGGCAAGAAGAATGAAGGGCTCAAAATTCGATCAAATCTTCAAAGTATTCAAACGCAAATTAAAAATATCTCGACGCTTGTAGAAGGCGATGGATGGAATTTAAAAATGGAAGGAACGCCTAAGAGCGAATGGCAAACAATTGACCATGTACTTGCTTACCTGGCGAGAGCCGATAAGCTTCCGCATAGGACGGAAGGCGAACGAGTCTTGCTTGAACAGATCCCATCGCATACCAAACGTATTTTGGATTTAGGAACAGGCGATGGCAGACTGCTTTCACTGGTTAAAATGAGCCGACCAAATGCTGAAGGCGTAGCGGTGGATTTCTCTGACCCGATGCTTGAACGCGCAAGAAAACGTTTTGCAGACGACAAAAACGTAACCGTGGTTAAACACGATTTTGGTTCTCCGCTTCCAGCTAAGCAACTCGGCTGCTTCGACGCCGTTGTATCAAGTTTGGCAATTCACCATTTAACCCATCCGAGAAAGAAGCAACTGTACACCGAAATATTCAACCTTCTAAACTCCGAAGGCGTATTCTGCAACCTGGAACGAGTGGCGTCCTCAACAGAAAATCTCCATCACAAATTTGTTGTAGCCACAGGAACCGAAGTAGAGGACCCTTCGAATAAGCTTTTAGATGTTGAAACACAGCTTAAATGGCTGAGAGAGATAGGGTTCAGCGACGTTGATTGCTACTGGAAATGGTTGGAAATAGCGCTCTTGATAGGTTTCAAACCTTAAACCTGCCTCTTTTTGGCATCTAATCACCAAAACGGAAAATAGAAAACGATAATAATGCGCTTGTACAACATTCTAGTTAGAGGTTTTTATCAAATGACAACTAGCAATAGTAGTGGACAGATTGACCTTATGCATTGGCTAATTCGCTTAATCGCTTACATCATCGACGCAATAATAATCTTCGTGGTAACAACTATACTAGGCATCATAATAGCAATAATAGCTGTCGCAGCAATAGCCACCGGCTCCGTGCTTTTCTACGGCGGACTATGGCTAACTTTTGGGCTCTTTGGATTACTCTCGATACTATACTTCATCATCTTGGACGTCGTCTGGGGCGGAACAATTGGAAAAAGACTCATGGGCTTAGACGTGCAACTGGAAAAAGGCGGAAGAATATCAATTGGCAAATCATTCATCCGCAACATAAGCAAAATCTTCGCGCTTTTCCTATTTCTCGACTGGTTGATAGCCGTTGTAACTGCTGGAAACGACAGGCGCCAAAAATTGACCGACCGCTGGGCAGGAACCACCGTTGTCCAAGTAAAGCAAGTATTCCAAACTAGCCAACCATCCCCAACACCAGCTCCACCGCCGCCTCCGCCACCAGCCGCTTAAATCAAAAAACCCTTTCTTTTTTTTGAATTAATTCTTCACCTAATAATGAACTTGCAATAATCATTGATAAAGTCAAACGGCTATTTCGATGGCTTTTAGGCGTTGAGTTCTTCAAGCCAAACTACGAGTTGCTTTTCACTTAACCCCACACCGAATTTTCCGTCGAGACGTTTGGCAATCTTGCCTTTTTCGAAGAGAATTACTGTTGGAACAGCATCTATTTCGTAGTCATCCCACATTGGATTATCGTAGTCGTCAATTACGACGTGAACAACTGCTCCGCCGCGAAAGCTGCCGGCTTTCTTTTTGAAAACTGGGACAAACCTCATGCAATGAGGGCACCAAGTGGCATAGAACAAAGCGAGAACTTTTTCGTTCTTTTTTAATTCTTCAGTAAAGTTTTCTTTGTTGTCAACTTCGACCATAAGTATCATTTAAAATCGACTTTTCGTTATTCATAAACATACCGTTCTAAACCCTTCAGACATGCATCCGAAAGGAAGCCTAAATAAAGCAAACCCAAATCAATAGCTGGGATACAATGTCGCGGAAAGCTTATAGAAGAGGTTATCCGGTTGCAGTTTTGATTGGAATCGAGGTTGACCATGCTGCTTTATGGCAGATCTTTAGTCAAGTTGCAAAGCAACTGCAGATAATTCCACTTAATGGGAGCAGAAACGATGCAAAAGCCGTCTATAACTTTCATGAATCCTTAGTAAACGCGTTGCGGCCGACGCTAAAAGAAGGTCTGAGAAGCGTTATTGTTGCGTCTACCCCTAAGACCACTTACGCGCAAGAATTCACAAACCACATAAAAGCGCATCACAGTTGGCTAATGCAAGGCGCAAACAGAGCAGCTATCTCAACCATAACGAGTTCCGCCAGTTCCCCTCAACAAGTCGCCGCCTTAACCAAAACAACGGCATTTAAAGAGCTAATCAACCAAACAACAGCGCAGGAAACAGAAAACCTGCTTGAAATCCTCGAAAAACGACTAAACGCTACCGACAACATGGTGCTTTTCTCTTTGCAAGAAGCCGAAAACCTCATCCTTAATACCCAAGGCGAAGGCAAGCCAAAACCCGAATACCTTATGCTTACCGACGAATACCTTTCAAAAAGCCGGCAAAAATACCGCTTGCAAAGGCTTATGCAGGTTGCGGCAAATAGGGGCGTTAAAACACGTGTTATCAGTGCCGATTCAACTGCAGGAAAGCGCCTCACTCAGTTAGGCGGAATTGTCTGCTTGGCAAAACGCGACTAGGATCATTTGAGTAGCTTTGCTTTTCTTAATTCTTCAACTGAAATCTTGCCAGAATGCAAAGCAGAAGCCACCAAAACACCTGAAACACCCAGATTTTTCAGCTCAACTAAATCGGAGATACCTCGAACTCCGCCGCCAACATAAACATTGAGGGTTAAGGATTTTTGGACTTTGCCCAGAAAATCAACGTTGACTCCTTCACCACTGCCCACCCTCGCCAAATCCAAAACAATCACCTGCGAAACACCCAAAGATTTGAATTCCCTCAGAAGGCACAAAGGATCCGCGCAGCCGTCGAACCCTGGCTTTGCAAGAACTTTATCGCCATTCAAATCTAAACTGACGATGAGGCGTTCACTCCCAAATCTCTTGACAGCTTCACCGACGAAGCCCTTGTTTTGAAGAGTCTCCGTTCCGACAACCAATTTCGAAACTCCTTTCGACAGCAAACTCTCTGCCCTATCCATTGACGTTACGCCCGCATCAACCATCAAATTAAGACCCGATCCATCAGCAAGTCGTTTAAGTGCTTGAAAGTTCGAGGAGCAATCGATAATTGCGTCTAAATCAGCCACGTACAACTCCCCGAAACCAAGTGCTTTGAATGCTTGAGCAACTTGCAAGGGGACTGAGGAATCGCACACAACACTTTGGATGGGTCGATACTCGCTTCTTTTGCCCTTGACCGCATGCACCACAGCGCCGTTCAAAATGTCGATTACCGGAATAATTTTCAGGTTCATTCACCATCTTTGGAATGATTGTGAACAAATAGAAAAACATAGCCGTTACTGAGCAAAACTTTTAAAGCCTTCATTAATGCGCTTGATAATGACCCAAGATTGAAGCTGCTAATTAGTCCCGCCAACGTAGAGGAAGCCTCTGAAGCCATTGCTGGAGGCGCTGACATTGTGGATGTAAAGAACCCACAGGAAGGCGCATTAGGTGCTAATTTTCCGTGGGTAATCAAGCAGATAAGAGATCTTGCACCGAAAAACGTTGAGGTAAGCTGCGCCCTTGGCGATGTTTCAAATTTTCCTGGTTCTGTGTCGTTGGCTGCTTTTGGCGCTGCAACGCTAGGTGTTGATTATGTTAAAGTTGGGTTGTACGGATTCAAAACCGAAGCAGAAGCGATTTACCTACTGCAGAACGTTAAGAGAGCAGCTAAGGGATGCAACCCTACAATCAAGGTGGCAGCCGCCGGGTATGCGGACGCACAAAGAATCGACGCACTCGACCCGTTGTTGATTCCTCAGATAGCGTTCAAAGCTCAAGTGGACGTTGCAATGCTTGACACAGGAGTCAAAGACGGCAAAAACCTCTTCAACTACCTGTCGGAGACGCAAATCAAAAAATTTGTTGATGACAGCCACCATTTTGGCCTTGAAGCGGCTTTGGCTGGGTCGCTACAGAAAGAAGATTTGCCAGTTATCTACCAGTTAGGTGCTGACATCGCAGGTTTACGCGGTGCCGCCTGCACAAAAGGTGACCGCGTCAAAGGCAAAATGAAAAAAGCTCTCGTACAAGAACTTGCAAAAGTCATAAAGCGAGCTGAAGAGCAAGCTAAAAAGCCGAGGGCTTAAATGTGCTATCAAGCGGCTTAAGCAAAAGACAGGTGCTGGCTGAACTAAAAAAAATCCGATGCTTAGACCAACAATACAATGACGGCAAAATTCTGTGTTCAATGTGCACCAAATCGCACCCGACAGCTGAAAAAGCGTACAGGCTGTTTTTAAACTCTAACTTAGGCGACCCAGGGCTCTTTCGAGGAAGCGTTCAACTGGAAAAAGAGGTCGTCAACGCTCTAACCAGGCTTCTTCACGGCGAAAACTGCGTTGGCCACATTGTTTCCGGAGGTACCGAGGCTAATTTGACGGCGCTCTTGGCGGCAATTAAAAAGGCGAGTGTTCGAGTTCCCGAGGTGGTTTTGCCTGAATCAGCTCATTTCTCGTTCACAAAAATCTGCAGCATCTTAAACCTCAAACCGGTTTATGCTGGCTTAGACGACTCTTTTAAGGCTGATCCAAAGCAGGTTGAAGAATGCATCGGAGAAAACACTGTCGCTTTAGTAGGGACGGCTGGGTCTTCTGAGCTAGGAATTGTCGATCCGATCGAGGCACTTTCTCAAATCGCAGCTCGGCATAATGTTTGGTTGCATGTCGATGCAGCCTTTGGCGGCTTGGTCATCCCGTTCCTCGCTGACGCTCAACGCCCCTTTGACTTCGGATTGGAGGCTGTGGAATCCATGACTGTCGACCCACATAAGATGGGCATGGCGGCGATCCCAGCGGGCGGAATCCTTTTCAGGCACGCCGAAGCGTTGAATTCCCTCAAGACTGAAACGCCTTACTTAACTGACCAGTTCCAAAACACTTTTACGGGAACAAGATCTGGCGCCGCCGTAGCTTCGACATGGGCAGCCTTCAGGTCGATCGGCTTTAATGGCTACAGAAAAATCGTAGGCAAATGCATGAAGACTACAAGATTTTTTGCTGATGGGCTGACAGAGAGAGGTTGCGCTCTCGTCACGAAACCAACCCTAAATATAGTGGCATTTCGCAGCAACAACGGCAGCAAACGCTTAGCTGAGAAACTTCGGGAACAAGGCTGGTTCATCTCATACGTGCCACGCTACGACTGCTTAAGAATAGTCGTCATGCCCCACGTCAAGAAACAGCATGCCATGGCTTTTTTAGAAGATGTAGCGAAAATCGAAAAGCTTTAAGGTCACGCGTTGTTTCCATCGACTCTAAAAGGACGATACTTTGAAAATTTTAGTTTATGAACATGTTTCAGGTGGCGGGTACGCAGGGCAACCCTTGGACCCAAGCGTTTTGTCAGAAGGATTTGCTATGCTTAGCTGTCTTGCCAAAGATTTTAAGGCGGCAGGGCACGAAGTAACCGTTTTACTTGACGCGCGCCTCTCAAAGTTCAATGCTTCTTTGGATACTGATTGCATAGTACGGGTTTTTTACGCCAAGGAAAACGAAGAATTGTTTGAAGGCGCCGCCAAAATCAACGATGCTGTCTACGTTATTGCGCCTGAAACGGAACAAATCCTTCAATCATTCGTTGATCTTGAGGGAAAGACGGGTAAGCTTTCGCTTAATTGCGAAGCCGGCGCCATCCACAAGATTACTGATAAAGCTGTTTTGTATAATTCACTTAAAAAAAACGGGTTACTTACACCTCAAACCTTAATTTTTAATGTAGACGACGAACACACAAACATCCATAGTGAAATCAAAAACAAGCTGGGTTATCCCGTTGTTTTTAAGCCGGTAGAAAGCACAGGCTGTGGCGGATTAAGTGTTATCCAAGAAGACAGCCAAATAGAGGCAGCCGTAGCGAAGATAAAGATTGTGTCATCCCGCAAAAAATTCTTGGTGCAAGAGTTTATCCGCGGTGGGGCTGCAAGCGTTAGTTTACTATGTGCGAAGGATAAGGCGCTCGCAATTAGCCTAAATAAACAAAATGTTCAGCTTGCACCGCCTGATGCAGCTTCAAGTTATGAAGGCGGCGTAGTTCCCTTTTATCATCCATTAAGGCCTGAAACGTTCGCTACAGCAGAAAAAGTCGCCATGTCTTTACCCGGGTTACGCGGTTATATCGGCATTGACTTTGTTTTAACGGAGGGCAAGCCATTTGTGGTGGATGTCAATCCTCGCTTAACAACTTCGTTTGTTGGGTTACGCGGGGTTGCAGGGTTCAACGTAGCGGAGGCAATTGTAAACGCTGTGCTTAAGGACAAACTTCCAGCACCACCAGAAAATAGAGATTTCAGTTACTTCTCGAAAGTGAAAACCGCAAACCCGTCACTTCAGGCCTTCCAAAAGACAACAAGAACCAAAGGGGTTATTTCGCCGCCGTTCCCTCTGGACGCCACTTCAGAAGCTGTTTCAATGGTTATTGGGCAGGGCGAATCCATGTCTGAGGCTCATCTGAGATTCGAAGAAGCTAAAAAGCGGCTGCTCAACATTATTCGCAGGGGAAAATAGCTTGGCAAACGTGTTGGGACTCGACATTGGCGGCGCTAACACCAAAGCTGCGCTGCTGCGGACGAAAAAGGGCAAGCTGCAAGAAACAAAGTTGGAAGTCGTGTATTTTCCAGTTTGGAAGAACCCTGAAGGACTTGCTGAGGTCCTCTTAACGCTGAGACACCGGTTGGTTGCCAACACTCTTGATGGTTTAGGTCTTACAATGACCGCCGAGCTGTCCGACGCTTACCAAACCAAGCGCGAAGGAGTACGCAGGATTTTAATCAACGTAAAAAAATCGTTCCCGGACACACCTATTCAAGTTTTGAATAGCGACACCGAATTGGAATCCACTTCAGATGCAGAGCAGGATCCGCTTGGGGTGGCTGCTGCTAACTGGGCTGCGACGGGTTGGTTAGTAGCCCAGCGAGTTGAGACTTGCGTGGTCCTTGACGTCGGAAGCACAAGCGCTAGTATAATCCCGGTTTCATCAGGTAGGGTGGCTCCTTTGGGCAAAACGGATTTGGACAAGCTCATATGCGGTGAATTGGTTTACACGGGAAGTTTAAGGACGAATGTTGCAGCGATTGTCCAGTCGGTTCCAGTTAGGGGTGAAATGGCTGGGGTCGCGTCTGAATTGTTCGCGTTATCCGCTGATGTTCACCTCATCTTGGGAAACATCACCGAGGAGCAGTATACATGCGAGACAGCCGATGGAAGAGGCAAAACCAAGTCGGAATCGTTAGCACGCCTTGCCAGATTGGTCTGCGCAGACACGGAAATGTTGACTGAGAAGGAAATCACCCAAATTGCAAAGTATATCTACGGTAAGCAGGTTGCACAAGTAGCTGAAGGCTTAGCCAAAGTCTGTTCACACCTGCAAATGAAGACAACCAAAGATGTTCCCGTCGTAGTCACGGGTCTCGGGAAAGATTTTGTTGCTCGAAAAGCCGCTGAAAAAATCGGCGCAAAGACCGTTATCGATTTGGGAACGCTGATGCCGCTTAATGTTTCGATAGCCACGCCCGCTTTTGCCGTCGCCTTGATGACAGCCAATAAACTTGAAGGAGAAAAAATCAGTTGGATACAGTAGTTGTTAAGGTAGGTGGCAGTCTTGCATTGTTTCCTGATAAATTGAGAAGTCTCTGCATAAAACTGGTTGAGTTGTCACGCTGTTACAGTTTGGTCGTGGTGCCCGGCGGCGGGGAATTTGCCGATATCGTCCGCAATCTGGATATGCGACTTCATTTGTCACGCAAAGCTACCCATCGCATGGCCATTTTGGCGATGGATCAGTACGGTTTACTTCTAGCTGATTTGATGCCCGATTCAATTCCCGTTGATAATCTTGAAAATGTGCAAGGCGTCTTGGATTCAGGCAGGTTGTCAGTTTTTTTGCCTGCGGCAGCCTTATCTTTTGAAGATGAGCTTGAGAGCTCGTGGGACGTAACTTCTGACTCCATCGCTATCTACATCGCAGAAAAATTGCATGCGCCCAAGGTCATTTTAGTGACTGACGTAGACGGCATCTACACCTGCGACCCCAAAAAGTTTTCCGATGCCAAATTGATCAGTCAGTTGTCTGCCAGTCGACTTTTAGAAATGGACCAGCGAACAAGCGTTGACAAATTCTTGCCTAAACTGCTTTTGCAGTTGAAAATCGACTGCTTCGTCGTCAACGGACTCCATCCACAACGCGTCGAAGCGATAATAAAAGAGAAAGAGACGGTCAGCACCCTAATAACTCGCAGTCCATAGAAATCAAAGTTACTTTCATCAAATCACAACTACTTGCATCGCCGAAACAACGGAAATAAGCAAAATAAAAAAAATAAAAAAAGAAAATTGGAAGCTATCGTTTAGATCTTTTTCTTATCGATGACTTCTCGGAAGGTTTTGTCGCAGCATTTGTAAAGTGCAATAGTGAGTTGTGTGCGTTTCCCTTTCTTGTCAGGTTTGCCGGCCATCTTCCAAGTTTTTGTTGCATTTTTAACTTCTTTTCCACAGGTTGGGCATTTTGCCATGATTATCCCTATTCTTTGATGTTACATCTCAATCAGCATAAAACACTTGCGGTCAATACACGCAAAAATACACAAAAAGGCATCTTTTGTCATTAAAAATATGGAGAATGTAATCGTTTTAGTTGAAAAAACGGGGCTAACTCGGTACGTTGCGGGGCGCGAAAAAGTCACATTTGGCCAAATCAAAGCTTGAAAACAAAAAATACCCAACAAAATATTAATTTAAAACCAAAGTTCAATATTCAGGAGAAGAATGAAAATCGTCGGTCTAGATTTGGCAGGCGTCGAACACAGACCCACCGGTTACTGCCTGCTTACAGGGAGGCAAGCGGAAACCTCTCTATTGTATAAAGACGCTGAAATCTTGACAAAAATCGGCGAGGTTCAACCAGCCGTGGTGGCAATCGATGCGCCTTTAAGTTTGCCGCCTGGCAGAAAATCTATTGAAGAACGAACAGGGAATCACCTTAGAGAATGCGACAGGGAGCTCCTGAAAAGAGGTATAAAATTTTTTCCAGTTACATTGGGTCCGATGAGAAAACTCACTCAGCGCGGAATAAACCCGAGGCAGATACTAGACGGGAAAGGATTTGCAGCAAATAGAAGTTTACCCAGGCGGCGCTCAAGACGTTTTGGGAATACCTCGAAAACAAAGAGGCCTCGCCAAGCTGAGGCTGGTTTGGGGAAGTTAGGCATAAAGGATCTGAAAAACCAATTAAGCGACCATGAACTTGACACTGTAACGTGCGCCTATGTGGGTAAACTTTTTCTCGAAGATAAAGCCGTGACGTACGGAGCGCCAAACCAAGGAATAGTTATGCCGAACGGAGAAAAAGCCTCCAAATAACCATGCGTTTCTCAACGACGAATAAAAAGAATTAGATGGATTCTTGCGCCTTGCTTTTGATGTTTTCCATCTGTTTATCGACCTTTTTCTTCCGTGTGAATCCAGCTGGCCACCAATTGAATTTTTGAGCTAACCCCATTAGGGAAGGCACGAAGAACAGGATGACAACTGTTACATCTATGAGGATAGCGGCGGCGACTGCTAGAGCGATTTCTTCGAGGACAGCGATGTTGGTGACCACCAGAGAGAGGAAGACAGTTGCGAGGACGAGACCTAAGCCGAGGATTGTTACCCAGACTTTGTCGATGGCTTCTACGATTGCTTCGTTATCTGTTTTTCCGTTGAGAACTTCCTCTCTTATACGCGTTATGAAGAATATGTCGTAATCTATTCCAACCCCAAGCATTGTCACCACAACAAAGAGCGGCGCGAAGTCAAGGATTGGTAGGTTTAGCATGTAGTAAAAGACGAAGGAAACGATAGCTAAAGAGAAAACGACGCTACAGAGAATCGTAACTATCAAACGAATTGGAGTAAAAGCGGATTTTAGTTGGAAGAATAGAATCAAGTAGACTGCAGCTGCAAGGATGACTACGACTTCAGGAATCAAGTTTGCCATGAATGTTTGGCTGTCATATGTTGACTGAGTTTCACCGCCATAGTAAATCTTCAACCCCGGCATAAGAGAGAGTTTGCTGATGTTATCCTCGACGCCTTTGAGCGAATTGATCGCGGCGGGGCTAGATCCTGAATCTGCCAAGTTAACAGTGATCAAGGCGGTTTTATTGTCTTTGCCGATGGTTGAGAACATTTGGCTTTCGTACTGCTGCTGAATTGGCACAGACATGTTATCGATCGAAGCGTAGTTGAAAGCATCACCGTATGGTCTTGTTGTGCCCGAGGCTGATTCGACGCCTTTGGAATCTGCAGCGGAGGCCGTGATGGCATCTATTTGGTTAAGTAGCGTCTGGTTAAACTGGTTCTCTCCGTAAGTTATCGGCGTAGCCGTCATGACGACGATTGATGTCGGCCCCAAGGTTCCGCTTCCAAAATCGTTGGCTAAAGCTGTCAATCCCTGGTTGCTTGGGAAGTTCGGAATCAGCTTCAGGAACTCCTCGTTCGTCGGAGTATTGTAC
Organism: Candidatus Bathyarchaeota archaeon; assembly: GCA_963827165.1. Taxonomy (GTDB): domain Archaea; phylum Thermoproteota; class Bathyarchaeia; order Bathyarchaeales; family Bathycorpusculaceae; genus Bathycorpusculum. The sequence goes on from CAWGZR010000003.1 coordinate 194,036, forward strand.
ACTACCATAAAAGCGCTAAACGCGATGATACTGATAATTATGACGACAGGCACTTTCCGCTTAAGCGTATTATGAGCCAAACGCTTAAGCACGTTTTTGTTTTGATCAGACTTTGCGTTGATTTTTCCCTGCAGCCCTGGCCAGAAGATCTTGTCGCCTAACGCAATTTCCAAAGCAGGAAGCAACGTCAAAGATGCCACTAGCAAGATTGCGACTCCGAGAGCTATTGCTGTTCCAACATCGCTGAAAATGGGAACGTTTGCAACCGCCATTACGATGTAGGCTACGATGACGGTTATGCCTGCTGTTAACACGGCTTGGCCCGCCCATTTGATGGAGATTCCTACGCTCTCTTCGATTGTTTTTCCTTTCAGCCGTTCTTCTCTTGTGCGTCTAAGCTGTAAAACCGAGTAGTCAACAGCTAAACCCAGCATCAGAAGTATAGTCAAGGTTGGCGTGAGGAACGTGAGGTTTCCATGGCCAATTTTTACGAATCCCTCGTAAATTGAGGCTAGCGCGACCGATATCGAAACTCCGCCTAGAAGTACGGGGATGAGAGCAGCCATTGGTGCCAGAAAGAGCAGACCGACTATCAAGAGTGAGATCGCTATTCCGGGACCTATGGTGACTTCTAACGCGGGTATGAATGCTTTCGCGACATCAGACGTCAAAACTGCACCGCCCGTAACAAACACGGTTCCGTAACTCTGAAGCCCTGAGTTTCGCACGGCAGTCTTCACATGGGCAATAGTGTTGTCATCTGGATTGGACCCGAAACTGAAGATTATCATCATGGTGTTGTTTTGTGAGTTAACAAAGTTGTGTGTCAACGCCGAGGTCAGCGTGAATGGGTAATCTATGTAGGGTTGGGTTGAAACTTCATTGTTAATTGCTTGGTTGATGTCGTTGGCTGTTGCGTTTGGCGAGAGTGATTCGATAAGGCTGGTGAATGAGGCGGAGTTTACGGAGAATAGAGGTGAATTGGCCATGGCACTTTGGGTTGCGTTTGATGTTAATTCGCAGGCCAGCTTCCATGTCTGCGCGTTGGTCGGTAATGAGCCCAGGTCGTAGGCGGAGTGCATTAAGTCAGAAACTGAAAAGCCAGCTTCTGCGGTTGTCATGTTGCTGTAGTTTTTTTCTATGAGGGTAATAGAGTAATCTTCAATGGTCGAGTTTGAAGGCGATCGTCCGAAACTGTACAATTCATTCACGACGCTTGATGGAGAAGCGCCAAGTGAGGATGCAAGATTCGCCGGAATACTATAAACCATACTTGTAATTGTCAAGTTCTCAAGCGCAGCAACTTGGTTCCAATTTGTCGAAGTTAAATCAGAAGACACAAGGCCAATCATCTGGCCCGTTTGGGTATTAATCTGAGGGCTACTTAAGAATCCGGCGACTGCTTGGCCTACAGCGTAGGCTTCCCTACCAGACACAGAGGCGCTCGCTGGAAGAGTCAAGAAGCTGGAGTTCCAAGCGCTGAAGAATGCGGTGTAATACCCGATTGATTGGGCGTTGCCTCCAAAATTGCTTGTCACACTAAAAGTTGTAGCGTTAGCTTGCGCGTTGGCGTCAAACGGGTTAGTGTCACCATATCCGCCCAGCTGCTGAGATACGCCCTGCCAAACACTAACAAATGCCGCGGGAACGCCCCACACCAGTTGCGCTGTTTGATTGATTCCATCCTGCATTTGAAACAGGTTTTGGCAAAGCAACGACAGATTTCCAGTCAATGAATACAACCCTTGGTTGATCAGGACTATATTTGGTTGAAGGGCGGCTGTCTGATTAATTATCGTCGGGAGGGAGCCGTTGAGAACGTCGGCTTCACTTGAATAGAGAGTCTGTTCACCAGTGAAGTTGCCCACGTTTGAATCATCGGAGAGAGTTTGGTTCATTGCAAGAACAACCTGCTTTAAAGCATCCGAATACACTGAAGCATTTTGCACAAGAACAATAATGCTAGAGTCGCTACTGTTGCCGTCGGGAAATTCCGCTTGAATTATGTTGGCGGCTTTAGATGACATCGTGTTTGAGGGTGCTCCGAATCCGCCCGTGAGGTCGTAGGACACTGAAGAGAAGAAGCTGGGGATAAGAAAGAGCGAAAGTACAACTGCAATTACCCAAGCAACAATAACGAACCTGTAACGTCTTCGAATAAAATGATTCAATGAATCAAAAAATGACCTTGCCATCTAATCAGCCCAGTTAACCTAACCGTCCAGAGTTACATCTCAAACGTTATCATAGCATTTGCCTTTTGCAGCCTCTCCCTTAAGGATTTCCCACAATCTTTCCGCAAACCAACGAAAGGTTACGCGACTTCAAACGCTTTAACCTAGCCCAGCCAAAGTTAAATTGAAGAAAGGCCTTATGATAAAAAATTGCTATTGCCTTTTCACTTTGAAATATCTTGATAAAAGGTCAATTTTGGCGAAAATTGCGGATAAGATCACGATGATCCACTTGTTGGTTGAAGAAAAAGATAAAGCAAAATCGTCCATGTCGACAAAGTTGCGTTTCGTGTGGACTCGGGACACCGCTTACGGAAGTGACCGAAGGGTGTTATCGTTCCCTCGGCGGCGGCCGAAATCGTAGGTTTATGCAGCAGATTTGGCAACCTTAAACGTGGGTTCAAAATTAAGATCTTTCTTTTAATGTCCGATATTGAACGGGCATGCCTCGGCTTTACTCATCTAGAACCAGATACTTCAGCGTCAACGATCTGGACGCCAATTTCCTATTCAAGAAACAACGATAAATTCGGTGAAATTGTCTGCTAAAACAATACGATGAACTCGTGGATTGCAGAAGAAAAAAATGTTGGAATTAGCCAAAAAAAGAACGGTTAGCTCACTTTAGCCATTTGGTGATCTCTGACTTGTTTCGTTTTCCTGCGCCCTGCTTTGTTTTTGGGTGTCCTATTATGAATGGCACCATCATTTGGAGGTTGTCCGGAACCCCTATTTTCTTTAGCACTTCTGGCTTGGAATTAAGCAAGTTAACGAATCCCATATAGCATGTTCCAAGCCCCAGCTCGTACGCTTTCAAAAACATGTTCTGTGCGGCAAGCACACAATCGAGCAGGTTGAGGTTTTCCCATTGTTTGTCTTTTTCTGCGCATACCAGTATCAACATGGGCGTGTCGTAGCAGATAACGTCCTGTTCGGTGTTGTACTGTTTAGCGAGCGGCGGCATGTTTTGTCTAACTAAAACTTTCGTTTCGTCAGACACAAGCTTGATTGCCTTCTTGTCCTCGACGATTATGAATTTCCAAGGTTGCCTATTCATTCCTGAAGGTGCCCAGGTGCCCGCTTCCAAAACAGCCTGGACCTGTTCCTTTGAAACTGATTCTTCAGTAAAACTCCTAACACTTCTTCTACCCTTAATACAAACATCAAGTTCCAAAACAAAACCCCAAAGAAACAAATGAGAATCCAAATATAAACTTGACAGCAACGCTAAATGAGATTTTGGTGCCGAGGGCAGGGTTTGAACCTGCGACGACTCGGTCTTCAGCCGAGCGCTCTCCCAGGCTGAGCTACCTCGGCACCGTGCTTTGGGAGTGACACATCCAAGAATGAAAATAGGTGTTTTAAATGTTTCTGAATTTGATTTTGTATGTACACTTGGATTTTAGAGTCCCATTTCGTCGATCTTTTTCAAAAGAACAAATTATTTATAAATAAAGAAAAGTATAGTGAGACAAAAGTAACGGGTGCGTTTTCTTGCTGCGTTGGACACTTGCCGGTTTAATTCCGTTGATGATGTCACAAAAATATTCAAGCTCTGCGAATGAATTTTACCAATCTCAGAAAGCAGATTTTGATAGAATCTTGAAAACCAAAAGTTATTTTTTGCTTCGAGATTTACCTACAAAACTTTCGTCTCAAATTCTCCTTCCTGAAATTCCAAACATTTTGTTGAAACAAAAAAATGACGGCTGCTGGAATAATTCGATGAGAGTGACTTTTGATATTTTGTCGGCGCTAAAACACATCAGCGCCCTTAATGATTTGGATTCAAACGGAAAAATGATAAATTTGAGAGAAGAAATAACCGATCGGCACGACTACGATTCTTTACTTTTGAAATTGAAGATATTCGGGCAGACGAATAGCGACGATATTAATGAAATAAGCAAGCTTATCAAACAAACACGAGACATGCAAAATTCAAATGGTTCCTGGGAAGGAACAATCATTTCAACCGTTTATCATCTCGAGAAATTAGTAAATTTAGAAGTGCCAGGTCACGATAAATCTGTCACAAAAGCAACTGACTTTCTAATTAATCAACTAAACGCAAACTGGAAAAGACTGCAAAACTTCCGTGAAGCAACCGGATTAAAAAATCAAAATGATTTCTCGAGGCAAAATCGCATTCTGGATTTTGAGGCTGCAAGAAAATATAAAAAAGAATTTGATCCCAAGTCAGTATGCTATACGAGGTTAGGCATTATTCAGAACTCTTTGAGTTTAAAACTTCTAATACAGTTGGGGCTTGAAAAAGACGATAACGTGAAATCCGCACTCGACAGCACCTATTCCGTCTATATGAGATACAATAGCCTTTGTTACTTTAGAATAAGGAAAAGAATTTCCGCTGGCAAAAGAAAACACTCGCCAAAAGTCCCGTAGGCGTGGTTTTTGACAATTGCGTATACGCGCATGTTTTCCTTCCTTGCAGGGGCTATTCGAGTTTGACTTTGCTTGCGTGGAGAATCACGGTTTCTATTTCTTCCATTTTCTTGCCTTTAACTTTAAGGAGGCTGCAAGTGAAAAAGCAAAGAAGGCTATGACCACGGTTAACGCTATTTCTTGGACCGAAAGGTCCGGCGTCCTCGTTGCAGTCAGCTGTTTGGTAGGCGTGGCAGTTGGGTTGGCTGAGTTGGTTACTAAATTTTGGGTTTGCGGAGTGGAGCTTACGAAAGGTGTAGATGTCGGGAGGGAGTTGGCGTTGCGGTTACTTGAGGCGGCGTCTACGAAATGAAGCCTGCGAAATGCATGAGGAAGTAACCTACAAGGCTGCTGGTTAGGAAACACGCGAAAATCAGGGTTCCTTCATGGCGATCAATGAAATCATCCATCTTGTTCTGCATTTTTTTTGCACCTGCTTTCTATGTTACATTTGGAGGGGAAAGGTTTTATGAAGGGGAAATCTGTAGTTTGAATTCAGCAAGCAAATTTCGGGCCGTTAGTCTAGCTGGCTAGGACGTCGCCCTCACGCGGCGAAGATCACCGGTTCAAATCCGGTACGGCCCACCAATCTACTGTTTATTCGAATAAAAAAACTCGAACTCATCTAATAAGGAACCGATGTTTTTCTTAGCTTTGTTTTGAACATGTGGTAGATTGGTTTCCCGCCGATGAGTAAAGCTGCCACTAGAGATATCACTCCAGCGCCATAATACACAAGCGTTATCAGGAAAATGGCAAAAAGAAATGAAACGTGGAAGGCGTAGGTTAGGAATAAGCCTACAGTTGGATAAATGAAGAGCTCATCTGGTGTTGGAAGGAAAATATACAAGGAAATCGCCAGCAGAAACGTTGACAATGCAACTTTTCTAAGCATGTTACGCTATATTAGAGGCTGCATAGATAATAAAATTTGTTGCAACCCCTTACTCGCCAGAACAAACATGCTTTGCCTGAAAGTCTACGCTTAAAACCTTATTACCTTGAAAAAGAATTACATTTAATGTGATTTTATGCATCGAAAACGTGTTTTCACAATCGCCGCCGTATTTCTAATCATAGCGGTAGTTGTTCCTCCCGTCATCGTTATTTTATCGGCGAACAACTCAATATATAAATATATAATTCCAGGAACCAACCCTACGCAAGGGTCACCCACCATGTCAATTACACTGACCAATCAGGAACGCACTAACTTCCAGAACGCAGTCATCATCGCAGCCGTAATCGAGGTTATATTTCTAGCTTCGTTCATCACTTCGATTTACTATGGCATAAACCACACACATCCAAAACATTAGACAAAAAGACTCTTTCAACATGATGCCCAACCAAAGTGTCACTGGCGTTGCGGGAGAAAACAGTAATGTCAACATCTACTGCTTCGTCACCGATATTTAGCCTTCGTAGGAAACTTGGAATCCCCAACTTAAATCTGCCAAAAAAGAGAACTTTCAAGAAAAATATTATGAAATCTAAGGCATGATGAAGCTTCTAGGTTACTTCATCTTTCAGAAAACCGTCTTTTTTTCCAGTGTTGTAGCAACGCAACCACAAATTTTTAAAAGCGGTTTGCAGACAATGACTTTAGTAAAGACCTACTGTTTTTGGGAGGTGCAATTTATGCCTGAAACATCAATTAACATAACCGAGAAACTACAGAAGATCGGTCAAACAGCCAACGATTACAAAGACGCCATAGTCAACCAATTCAAGGATATGGAAGTCGAAGTAAGAGACTGGAATTTCGCCGTTGGAAAAAGCGACAAAGAATACACAGTCGAGGTTAATCTCAAACTCGGAATCAAATCCAAAAAACCTTAAGCAAGACACCTTGCCTAAGCAAAACCCCCTTTCTTTAAGATCTTTGACCTTAGTTCTACATCTTGGCTGATTCCTAACCAAAACAGATAAAAACTTCCCTTTGCATCCTCAACGCTACTGTAGAGGAAACGCGTATGCCAACTGAAATTACTGATGTGGATAAGTTTGTCGCAATGAGCGCGAAAGCAAAATACTGTTCTGTGCAAAGGCTCAAAGACAATGTTAAATTGAAACTGCGCACGTCCCGCCAACTATATACTCTAAAAATAGAACCCCTCAGAGTCGATGAAATCATAAAGAAACTCCAATGCGAAATCCAAGAAAAAGAAAAATAAATCCAATCTTTCTTAACTATTAGTTTTATGTTGTTCAGTTCGTTTTGAGGGCAGACCCTGTTCTTTGCCATCCAAGCACAGAACCGTATACGAAAGCATCACCAAAACCCAGTTTTTCACCCCTCACTCGTCAAAATTCCTGCTAAAACTGATTAATTGTTCGAAAACAAACGAACCTTAAATATTCATGACAGCCTAAAGGAGAAAAGCTGGAAAAATAACAAAAAAAGAGTTCAAATAGTCTTCCGAGGAAGAAATTTGCCCCAATATTATCTATAATGAGGGGAACTTTGCCTGAAAGCATTCAATTTCACTGTAAGAAGACAAAAATACTAATCCATAGATAGAATTCTACCCCGCTAATTGGCCGAATTTGAATTTTTCATTTGTCTGTTCCCATTTTTCACTCGAAAATCAAGCGAATGGTCATTTTTTAAATGTAAAAGTTAAAATAGGCTCAGGTTTATCTCAGAAAAATGCATGAAATTGATGATTGCTCCGTACCGCGTATTCCATTTATGCTCTTCGTTCGACGAAGGCTGGTTCAGTTTGGCATTTGAAGAATGTAACGAAGGTATTTCAGTGAGGTTAGGATAATTCTCCAGCAAAGGTCAAATGGGTGTGGGTGCAGACTTGAATGAGCAATGGGTTGATTCTTTAAGGCGCCTGAATTGGTTGGGAAGTTAAAAAGTGAGTTTCGTTGATGCTTTTGTATACCGATCCAGGAAGGACAGAGAGATTTTTTTGGCACCTTGGATGTAATTCACTCATAGTTGATGGTTTGTTGTTAATTTGGTTGCGGGTTCGTCATGAGTGTTGAGCGTAATCTGTTAATTTCTCTGTTGAAATTAACAAAAAACGGGCCTGTTTTAACTGAACTTGTTAAAAGAGAAGCTCATCTATCTGCAGCCGTTATGTCAAAATTGCTAGCAAAATTGCAAAACGAGGATTTAGTTTATTTGAAACAAGGCTGCATTGAAGTCGAAAGCGAAAACAGGCTCACACTTGCAGTTCAAGCCCTCTCGTTAGGTGCAGACGTTGAAGACATCAGTAACTTGCTTTGCTGGCAAGAATTTGAAGAAATTGCAGGCTACGTGCTGAAAAATAACGGTTTCACAGTTTCAAACAATGTTCGTTTCAAGCAGTCGGGTCGAAGATGGGAAATAGATGTTGTCGGCTGCAAGAAACCGTTGGTTATCTGCATCGACTGCAAACATTGGCAACATGCTATTCCCCCCTCTGCTCTGAGGAAAATCGTTGATTCGCAAATTGACCGAACACAGGCAATGGCAGATTCATTGCCGAACCCTTCGCTCAAATTGGGATGCACTCAATGGAACGACGCCAAGTTTATGCCTGCAATTCTGTCACTCATGCCCAGCGCGTTCAAATTCTACTATGAAGTCCCAATCGTTCCCATACTACAACTGCAAGACTTCTTAAATCAACTATCCGCCTATACAGAAAACCTAAAGTTTTTCACTAAAACCTTCAACAAATTAACTCATAATCTTTAGAATTGAAGATCTTGCCACTTTAAACGCAGGATAGAGACTGCAAAGCAAGATTCCGGCTAAGGCAGCGAAAAGCAACCCGGCAATCTCAAATATCGTGAAACCCGTTACCACGGGCTGGGGCAACAAGAACAAGTAAGTTAGCATCGTGCCAAGCGAAATTCCGATTCCAAAGCTTGAAAGCAGCAAAACTGCACTTTGCGCCCCCAAAACCAAAACAACAAACCGAGGTTTCGCACCAATAGACCTCAAAACGCCGAATTCTTGATGCTGCTCATCTATCATAAGCATCATGTAGCTGACCATGCAAAGGGCTGCAGCGGCCAAAGTAAAGAAGGGCATAATCATTATTGTTTCCCAACTTGACCCTAGAAAACTTGTGTCTTTTTCCACGACGCTGTTTATTTGGAAAACGTTCAAGTTTGGATCTATATTCTTTAGTAAGCTCTTGATTTGAACGATCGCGACTGACTGGTCAGCAGAGCTTTTAAGCGTTACCAAGAGAAGATTCGGGCTCAAAATTCCAGATGCATTTTCAAGAGTTTGGATAGGCACATATGTGACAAAGCCATTATTTATTGGGTCAACACAGACACCGACGATGTTGTATTGGGTGTTTTTGAATAACATGTCTTCAACTAGCGGGTTTGCCTGAGATATTCCAAGACTTGAATCGGGCATGTAGATAGTTTGGGAAACTGAATCGCCAATTACAGCCTGATATTGATCTCTAGTGTTCAAGAATCTGCCCTGCACATTCCAGCTACTAGAGAGTTCCGCGGGGTTGACACCTACCACCATGGCGGTTGTTGTCCTGTTACCACCTACATAACCAACCGAGCCGGTATCGCCGTTAAAACTGAAGTTTGCAACCTCCTGAATCTGCCCGTCTAAAACCAAACGAGTATCAACCAAATCCACGCTTGACAAAGAGTTTAGTTGGGTTACGACTGAGTTGGAAATAGCCAGATTTGGGCTGGAATAGTCAAAACCGCTTGTATTAAGGGCGCCTGAAAACTTCGATAGAAGCTGTTCGTATTGGGTGCCCATGCCGGGTGAGGCAATAACTATGGAGTTTTTGCCCACGCTATTTTGAACCCAACTTGTAGTTGTGTCGCTTGCGATAACTCCGCCCCCGACACATACTGTAAGCAGGATGAAAACTATGGACAGCAAAATCAGCAGTCTAAAAGTTGCTGATTGACGACGAAGCAGGCTTCTGCTGGCTATGCTCCAGGTTAATCCAGATTTTGACAGCGGCTTATGTTTTCCCGTTTTTGCTAAGCCATGGTAGGTTACGGGCGAAAGAGCCTTAATCGGTGGCATTCTTGAGGCTTTAAGAAGGGGCCCAATACCGAAAACCAATGCCAAAACTAAGAAGACGACAAAAACTATAGGTCCCGACCAAAGATTAGGCACCCTGTATTCCGAAAAAACATAGTTTGAGATGCCATAATCCATTATAAAACCGAGAATTAAGCCTAAGCCACATCCCACCACGGTCGTCGCTAAAAGTTCCGTCATAAAATATCCGGCAACAAGGTTGTTTGGGCATCCAGCCGCCTTTATCAAACCGAAATCCCGCGTTCTTTGAGCCATCATTGAGAAAGCAATGAAGGATGTGAGGATTGCGCCTACGGCGAAGATGAGAATGCCAATGAATGAAATAAACTGGGAGAAAACCACGTTTATTCCCACCGTAAAAACGTTGGTGGCTGAGGTTAAACTGCTAAGTTGGCTACTGAATAGTAGCAGAAACATGGTGGAAGCAACACTAAATGCTAAAGTTGCTACTGTTAAGCTTGTTTGAAGTCTCCTTCGAAGCAAATCGTTTATTGGAAAACCTGCGCTACTCATTTGTACTCGCCAAGACGCCTTCTTCAAGGCATAAAACTTGATCCGCCAACTGCTTTATTTGCGCGTCATGAGTCGCGACAATAACTGTTTTTCCTTTTTCCTTCAGAAGTTGAAGGACCTGCACAATTTTCTGGGCGTTTTTATCATCCAAATTACCTGTCGGCTCATCTGCGAGGATAAGCTGCGGATCATTAGCTAGGGCTCTTGCAAATGCGACACGTTGCTGCTCGCCTCCGCTCAATTGAGAAGGAAAATGATTAGCCCTGTTCAGCAAACCCACTGATTCAAGCAAATCATTTATGCGTTTTTCAATGTCTTCCTGAGGTTTAGCCGTCCATTCCATGGGAAACGCAATGTTCTCAGCAACGGTTAAGGTGGAAACTAAATTGTAGGCTTGAAAAACGAAGCCGACGCTATTGCAGCGGTAATCTGACAATTGATCTTCATTTTGGTCTGTTAAGTCTTGACCATCGACAAAGATTTTTCCTGCGGTCGGCCTATCAATTCCGCCGATAATATTGAGAAGAGTGGTTTTTCCCGAACCTGAAGCCCCGCTCAAAACCACAAACCGTGCTTTATGAATAGAAAAGGTGATATCTTTTAAAACTTCAAGTTTCTCGTTACTTACATCATAGGCTTTTCCCAGCGTCTCTGCATGAACGAAAAACTCGTCTTGGGTTTGCATTCCTCTTGGCCTCTCCTAGCGAAAAAAGAGTTACGCGTTACTATAATATAGGTTGAGGTACAGTTGCTTTCTTTCTTCAGGGGTAGGTTGTGTCCAGATTTAGGTTTCCTCTATCGCGTTTGAGTATTCTTATTTTTTCAGGCAGTTTATTTTTCTCCCAATCTGACCATTCGACTTCTTTGAAAAGCCACCGCTTTCCCAAGTGCGCCGCCACCACGGCGTGTTTATGGGCGTTGTCTGCGGGGATTAATTCGTTTAGGAATCTGAAAAGTTTGTCGACTTGTTGTTTGGGGAAATATGCGTAGTATGTGGCGTTTTTGACTTCAAAAGCGTACATGTGAAGGTCGCGTCGGGCCATGACGTCAGGGAGCGGGTTTAGGCTTGGGTTACTTACTGGAACCCGAACGGCGTTGTAACCTTTTTTCTGCAAAAGCTTAACCAGTACAGTTTCACTGTAGAAGCCTCTCTTGCGCCAACGCCTAAGTCTAACCCTGTCTATCTCTTTACTCAATCGATCGGACTCCACTCGTCAACTGCTTATCAACGCTCAAAGAATAAAAATTGTTGCCTTTAGAGTTGGGCAAAACACGTTGGGGGATGCTTTTGTACACCTTGTACTGAATGGTGGCACGCTGGCGAAGTCTGGTGACGAAAACAAAAGCAAGTAATACGTATAACACCATTGTAACCAATCATGCAATCGTATCCATCCACACAGCAAAAATATTGCCAGTTTAGACTACATTAAGCAGTTCAAAGTTAGCGCTTGACCCAAAAACACACAGAACTCAACATCAACCGCACACAAAAAATTGCAGCCAAAACTCTGGTGAATATGAAGATCTACAGGTCCTTTTCAGAAACTCGGAAAAAACACAGTCTCACTTGCGAAAAGCTGCAAACAGAAAACAAAAAACGACAGCCTATTTCGGAGTTTTTTTCCGCATTTCTCGGTCATAGCGCCTTACAGTTCCAGGATCGCACACAATCTTAGCGGGTGAGTCCGAAGATAAAACTAGGAACTCCTCTCGGTTTAAGATTATTGGAAAGCATTTTGGTCAAAACAGGTTCCTGAAGGGAAAACCTTCGTCTCCAATTTTTTTTGTCAAAAAACCGCAAAGTTTCGTTAACCACGAAAAAAACCACGTAAAACCTCGAAGACCAACCGAAAAAACCGAGTTTGCCTTCGCATGGAGATTTTCGGGGGTACTTATATGAGGCCACGATATTCTCCATGCCACGTCTCTATGGGAACACTTGAAAAGGCTGAAACAGGGGTTTTTTAGAATTTTAAGGTCAAACTAAGCCCCAAGATTCTCGTTTCCATACCAAAAAAATGGCAGCTTTTTTAAATCAATTGTTACGAAGAAAAACAAGCCCCAATCAACAGTTTTAGAGTAAAATACCCCCTAATAATAGTCATTTTTACGAAACAAGGCGAACGGAACCACGTTAATTGGATCCCTGAAAAGACAACTCAAAACATTCAGCAAAAATTTTGAAATCAATCGTTGCCCCAGATTTCCACAGAATCTTTTGCTTGACCGTTTGATAACCCCGGAAATTTGGTGCCACTATCATACCATATTTTTTTCATCGGAAGTTCGTTTGATTTTGTTTTGACCGCGAGAAATTATTCTTCTTTTTTTTGAGGGAAAGCAATTAGAAAATGCTGGCGCGAACATAGCAACTGTAAATCCAAAAAGCACAATTAGCTGTTTTTAAAGCTCACCACAGAAAGAAAAAATAAGCACAAAAATTAGGCCACAAAGACACCGCAACTAAGGTAAACATCACGAAGGTCACTAGGCTCTCACGACCGTCAACCGCGCAAAAAATTGCCATCCACGCTCAACCAACACCTGAACGTCCGTTTCTAAAACCCAAATGACTGCTGCTTCTTCCCTTGCGATGTCTTCCTTAAAGTTTTTGAATAACGATTTTATCAAGCACGGCTCCAGAGTCCTTAGCCTACGTGAAGGAATTTTAATAACTCACCCAAACCGACTGCTCTGCAGTCAACCAATTACAGGGCAGACTTCAATTATTTTGCCGAAGTCGTTTTCTTGAGCTTTCAAATCTATGCGAATCAACCACGCTTGCTCCAGAAACAAACTCGTGATTCCAATGCATTCATTTTCTTAAAAACTGTTTTTCGGTTGCTTCAAATTCCCTGAGATGTAAAAGATTCACGACCCATTCCTACTTGAACCATCACTATGATGCAAACGCCGGTTTTTGTTTACTGAAAAAGTGCAAATTGATCCATCATTTTTTCTCAACAAGCACCCTGCATAAGATTAGCTGGCGTAAGCAGCGCTATATTCGAGCGATTGCTTGATATGAAACTTCACATACGTGAACTCAGTGACATAAGCAATACGCTTACGATTTACCATCACGGGGCACAACCAGCAAGATGAATAACAAACCATCGAAAACAACTTCAATTCGCGTAGGCGAACAAAACCGGCAGGTTGCACTTTTGTCGGGGAGTAAAGTGCTTACAGATGTTTAAGAAAATCACACTGACTGAGCAACCCCCTCAGTTTACTTTGCCACAGCACCTATTCGATATCAAATTCTTTGCAGCTTAGGAAAAGCAGAAATCAGTTTCAAATACAACAGGCAACTGTCAAGCCGCGTCAACGCACTATCAATAATCGGGAAGCCTCGTGTCATTAAAAGCCTGTACACTGCAAACAGGCGTTCATCTGTTTTTTTAGATAATTTCAGTGCCCTGCACTTGCCACAGGAAAGATAACCGGGCTGTTTGCCAAAATAACTTTTGACAATGCGGATGTACTATCTTTTGGTCTTTGAAATAAGGAAGAGTTTTCCTCTGTTTTTTGTCGCACCAGGCATATGGGAAAATCGTGTTATCGCCGTCCCAGCCCGTATACAAAAGCATCAACGGCACACAGTTTATTTCAGGAGCCATTAACTAATTTTCAGCCGACTTGGCTAAACCAGTTTTCGAAGCCAGCCGAACCTTAAATATACATGCAACGCGTTAAGCTGAAACTGCAAAAATAATTCGATCAATCGCTGATGCCAGCCTTTTCAACCCAAAAAACGGTAGCTTTGAAGAGCAAGAGGTTCAAAGGCAAGGAAAATCAGATAACTTAGGCTGAAGTGGAGGCTATTTGAAACATTTTTAGGATGATCTCTAACTTTTCATCCAATCTAATGGGAAAACGTGGGAATTTTCAGGGGCGAAAAAACAGCTAAATGGTTATTTTTTACAAATAAATGTTAAAACAATATCAGTCATGGCTCGGAATAGCGCTTATTCTGCCGAATTATAGCAGCTTTCTTGAATTCTTTAAGCTTCGGATGCCGAAAACTCGAAACTTTCTAGCCTATCAATCAAAAAATCAGCCAGCGTAAGGCGCCTGCGACCCCCAGAAAAAAGCAGGCATTTCGAAATATTTTTCAGCGCTAACTGACGTTACAAGAATGAGAGCATGTCAAACTTTAAGGTCGCTAACTACAGTTTCAGCTTTGCGACTAAGGGCGAAATAGATTTCGTAGATTTGTCCCAGAAGGTTCAGGAAGAGGTCTCTGCGTCAGGCGTAAGAAACGGAATTGTCCACGTGTTTGCGCCCCATGCAACAGGCATACTGGTTTTGACAGAAAATGATGACTCCCTGCTTAGAGGACATAAGGATGTTGCTTGAAGAGCTCGCACCAAAAAGATCAACTTATCAGCATCCTTCGAACGCCCACTCTCACCTGCGATCGATGCTTCTCCCGCCTGACAAGACTTTGCCAATAGTTAACGGGAAAGTCACTTTTGGAACTTGGCAGTCGTTGCTCTTCGTGGAAACTGATGTCTACCCGCGAAAACGAACCATAATCATCCAAGTCCTGGGCGAACAGTGAAGTTGGAAGAAACAGGCACGTACTTATTCTTACGGCGCAATTGAGTAAATTTGGTTTTTTCGGTTGCTGTTACCGCAACATGTAAATCTGGTCCATTGTTTTCGCGCGTTTAATGACAATTTAAGGTGACCAAGTCTGCGTATTTAACTATTTATTGTAAAAATTGTCCATTCGATGTCATTTCGTGACAACCTTAGGAGGCAAAAACCTCGGATTAGATATGCAAATCGAATTTCAAGGCGCACAAGGCCAAAATTATGCCCACCTAGACGGCTCTAGACCCCATTTCAGAAACGGTCAAGCTCTTTTCAGGCTTAAATAAACCAAGGTTTCACCTATTTCAAGAGAAAACCGCCCAGCCATTGGCAGATTCAGCGCCTTTGCCTGAATTCGGTGGGATGATTATTTAAGGTTCGGCGCTTTTCGAAGAAGGTTAACCTTTTCGCTCAGTTGGGAGCCTCTTGGATGATCCGCGTGGGCGCATCCGAGATTTCTTCCTATCCGTTGCTTTTTCATTGGGTTTGTCTTCAAAGGTGTCAGCTTCAACTTCACCCATCGGCAAGGTGTCAACAGCGTCAGGGAAATCAGCGGTTGTCGCCTGCACAGCTCCGCATTTAAGCATAGATTCTACTGCTTTATCGACATCTTCTGGCTGGGCGTCTATGCCCCGCGTGGCATCCATGAGAACAATGGTTTCGTATCCATGTTTCCGTGCGTCAAGAACCGAGTGTAGAACGCAGTAGTCAGTAGCCAATCCCCCCACGAAAAGCCGCCGGATGCTGCGCTCCTTCAACTCTTTAGCAAATGTGGTTTGGTCAAAAACTGAGTAGCTTTCCCGCATAGGGTCGGTAGCTTTAAAGACAACCACCGCATCTTTTGGCAGTTTAAACTTGGGGCTGAACTCGGCGCCTTTAGTATCTTGGACACAATGCGGAGGCCAAGAACCACCCTGCTGCTTAAACGAGCAATGGTTCCGAGGATGCCAATCACGGGAAGCAAAAATAGGGGCTTTAGCGTCCGCGAAAATTCTTGCGAACTCGTTTAAAAGAGGAATAATTTCGTCGCCGCCGGGAACAGGAAGCGCTCCTCCAGTTAGGAAATCATTTTGGATGTCAGTTATCAAAAGTGCATCGGAACTTGTCAAATTATAGGTTTTGTTCAAACAGATACCTCATAAAATAGTCTTTAAATTTATGTTGTTTAAAATTCAAATTTACTAGCGCGAAACTATTGGATAAACCTTTTGTGGGTAACGCACGTTTGAAAAATTGAAAAATGCAGGCGATAGCACAAAGACAACGGGGTTTTACTGTGTTTTGGTGATGCTTTTGTATACCGCTTAGCAACGCTTATCTTTTAAGGGACGCTCAATAAAATACGAGACGTCAAAATGCTTGCCAAAAACAAACCAATCACAAACAGGGAAATGCGAGCCCTAGAAACTAACGCGGAATATTACGGCATGAGCCTACTTCAACTAATGGAAAACGCTGGAAGCCGCGTTGCCGAAGAAGTGGCTTCTCGCTTCCCCGAAGGCATGAAGGTTGCTGTTTTCTGTGGTTTAGGTGGAAACGGAGGCGACGGCTTTGTCGCCGCTAGGCATCTTTTGAACCTTGGCTTCAATGTTTCCGTGGTTGTTGTGGGCAAATACAGAGACATCGGTCACGATGCGGCGCGTGCTAACTTTGCGATTCTCCAATCAATACAGAACAAGATTGCCTTGGTTGAAGTGACGGACAGCTCAGCAATACCAAAATTGACCATTGAAATAGTTATCGATGCTTTGTTGGGAACGGGCACAAAAGGAAAAATCAAGCCGCCAGTAAGCCAAGTGGTAAACTGCATCAACACCTCAGATACTTTCAAAATCGCAGTTGACGTTCCAACAGGAATAGATTCCGACACTGGCGATGTTCTAGGCACAGCGGTTAAAGCTGATTTAACCATAACTTTTCACAGATCAAAAGTCGGGCTGGAGAAAGCAACGGAGTACGTTGGTGAACTTGTAGTAAAGGACATTGGATTGCCTATAGAAATAGAGCGTTATGCGGGTCCAGGCGACGTTTACCTTGCAAGGGTTCCGAGGAGGCCAACAGCGCACAAAGGCGATTTCGGACGACTCCTAGTCATCGGCGGAAGCGAAATTTATTCGGGAGCACCGACTTTGGTTTCGCTGGGTGCCATGCGAACGGGAGTTGACCTCGTTTATCTCGCTGCGCCCTCGAAAACAGCGAACGTGATTTCTTCTATGTCCCCTGACTTGATTACGATTAAGCTTGAAGGCACCAACCTGAATCCAGCCAACATCGAAACGGTCAAACCGTACCTTGCGATGGTTGATGCAGTAGCATTAGGTCCGGGTTTAAGCTTGAATGCTGAAACCGTCGATTTCGTAAAGCTTTGCGTTGAAGAGGTTGAACGCGTGGGGAAACCTTTGCTTTTGGACGCCGATGGACTTAAAGCCTTTGCCAAGTTCAAAAGACCCCTCAGGACGCCGCTTGTTCTTACGCCTCACGCTGGCGAGTACTCGCTACTTACGGGTGAAACGCTGCCTGAAAACATGGAGGAACGAGCCGTGGCAATACAGAAAACTGCGAAAAAACTCGATGCTGTAGTTCTTGTAAAGGGCAAAGTTGACTGCATCTGTAGTCCTGAACGCATCAAGCTGAATTTCTCTGGGAACCCCGGCATGACAGTGGGCGGCACAGGTGATGTTCTTAGCGGCATCGTCAGCGGCTTAATGGCTCAAGGAGTTGACCCGTTTGAAGCAGCAACGGCTGGAGCTTTCGTCAACGGCGCAGCAGGCGATTTCGCCGAGGCCGAGCTTGGCTTTCACATGGTTGCATCAGACATTATTGACTGGATCCCAAACGTCTTCGAGGAACCAATGAACCACTTAAAGGTACGCAACCAACTTGGAAAATAACTCCGAAACGCCTAAACCAGTTTTGCCCGTGAGAATAACCATTTATCACGCTGCCCAAGATGATCCTAAAAAGAACACTGCTCTTAGACTTAAACGGCGAGGATTCGCAAGGATAGTTACCAAAGTAAAGTTCTTGCCCAAACGGGCTATTGTGCTTAACCCTTTTGGCGAAATCGCGTTTTCACCGGCTGATAGGGAAAGGATTTCGCAGTTTGGGTTAGCAGCGTTAGATTGCAGTTGGGAACATGCCCAGAAAGTTATGGGAAAACACGTCAAAGGTACCAGCCGATGCTTGCCGATTCTAATCGCAGGTAACCCAGTTAACTACGGCAAATTGACAAAGCTTACAACAGCTGAAGCCATCGCCGCCGCCCTATTCATAGCAGGTTTCAAAGAAGAGTCTGAGACTGTTTTGTCGGTTTTTAGTTGGGGTCACACGTTTTTTGAGCTAAACAGTATGTTGCTTGATAACTATGTATTGGCGAAGGATAGCGGCGAAATCGTAGAGATGCAAACAAGGCTTCTTGGAAAAAAACGTGAGTAAGAACTGTGTTTGGGTGATGCTTTCGTATACCGTCGGCGTTTAATTCTGAATATCTTGCTTGCACCTTGCGTGACTCAAATTTTTTTCCACAAAATTTTTTGTTTGTGTTTTGAGTTGGTTTTCTTGTTTGGGGCTTGGATAGGTTGTAACTGTGAGCTAAAATAAGCTATCTTAAGCTAAAATACGCTATAATGAGCTGTTTTAAGCCAAAATACGCTATAAAAGGCTAAAAAAGACAATGTAATCGCCTGGTGTAAGAATTGGGCGTTTGTAGGGGTGGAAAATGAGAGTTTTCGTCTCAAGGTCATAAAATGTCTTAATAACACCAGATGCTTGATATAGACTATCCATTAACGATATTTTGACCGCATTTGAAGCAGAACATATTCTCATACGGGTTTACTGAGCAACGACAGCAAGTGTTTATTTTTTATGCACTTACCAAAATCAGTGCATAAGATTTTGGTAAAGTCTTATTAGATCAATAGAATTTCTCATATAAACAATGAAGATAAGGCAACTCTCAGTTTTGCTCATTTTGTTGCTGATTTCTCCGCTTTTTCTGAGCTTTATCCAAACATCCAAAGCGGTCACCTCATCGAATAAGTCTAACGTGTATATTGGAATCGATGTTGCCTTCCAAAGCGTAGCCGCAACTGAACAACAAGTCGATAATATCAGTTCTTACACAAACTTCTTTGTAATCGGATGCACCGGAAACTACAATCTAACGAGGCTTACTATCATAAGCGAATACGTATACGATAAGGGATTAACCTTCATAGTTTATTCCGATGATCCTAGATATCCCTCAAGCGAATGGTTCCGAGAAGCAAAGAACAATTGGGGGGACAAATTTCTAGGAATATATTACCTTGATGAAGAGGGCGGCAAACAACTTGACCAAGCCAAATACCCCATTGTTACAACATCAACTAACTATAGTGAGGCAGCTGCAACATACGTTAATGTGATGAATCAACTGCTGCGTAATGGGTCATTCTCAATTTCCCAAAGATTTGCTTATCCAACAGAATATCAATTATTCACCTCAGACTATGGGCTTTACTGGTACGATTACGAAGCAGGTTATAACACGGTTTTCGATGAGTTCGGCTTGCGCACCGGTTGGGCAAATGATAGTCAACTACTGAATCTGGCGCTCTGCAGAGGGGCAGCCACCGCATTCAACCAAAGTTGGGGGGTAATGATAACTTGGGCGTACAATCAACCGCCCTACATGGAGAACGGTTCAGAACTCTACAAGGACATGGTTTTAGCATATAACAACGGCGCTAAATACATCGTAGTTTTTGACAGCAACGCAAACTATACTCAAAACGTTTTGACTCAAGGACAGCTCAATGGGATAAAGCAGTTCTGGCAGTATGTTCAAGCTAACCCAAGAACCATAAATACTGTTAGCGACAGAATGGCGTATGTACTCCCCCAGGATTATGGCTATGGTTTTCGCGGTCCAGATGACAAAATCTGGGGATTATGGAATACAGATTCACTCACTATTGATATCGGTATGAGCGTCTCCACACTCTTGCAAATGGAAGGCGATAACTTAGACATAGTATACCCATCGCAAGCCCTTGATTCTGAAGGGTACAATAGCATCATCTATTGGAACGATACAACACTTATACCCACACAATCACTTAGCCCTCAACAAGCTCATTCCTCACCTTTGTATTCAGATAGGATTTACCTTTATGGGACCGTGGCAAGTATCATGGTTGCTGTTGCGACAGCCGCCGCATTGTTAAAGTTTCGAAAAAAATCATCTAAAGTTCTTAATTGAAAGATGCAAATTATTCAATAATTTCAAGTACAGGAGTTCCTAAGTTAGGACAGCTTTAAAGAAATCAGCTAAAGTCCATTCATTCAATTTCAGGATTGCAATGTTCACAAACTCTGATAGAACTCAAGTTTGTTCGATTACCTATCTTCAATTTTTCCGCCACTCTGATGACTACGAAAAATAGCTACGATTCCACCATCTTTCACCTGTTGCAGCAAAGCATTTAGACTCACAGAAACACCAGTCTTTTTAATTACTAATTGCCCGATCCTTTTCTCTTGAACTCTCTTGCTTTGTCGTACATTCGCATTTCTTCAAAGCTTTCGCTGTATCTTGCGTTCTTCTGCATTTCTTGAGGGTCTTAGGCAGCGCCTTCGTCTAATTATTGTGGAACTTATTAAATTCTGGAAGAGCTATTCTATAGGATGTAATCCAAAAAAAAGCATTCTGAATTGGGGAAAGGGAGCGATTTCAGCCACCATGAGCGAAGGGGGCTTTTAGAAGTATACCCCCAAACTGAGAAAAATAGGAATCAGACAAAAACTTGAAAAAGAGAGCTAAATACAGAATGCACACCGATTTTAAAATAGGCTAATTAACAACGAGCGCTTAAGCATGCAGCGTATGCGTTCACGGCTGTTTAAGTGAAGATTCGATGAAAACAAAACAGGAAAACGCGGATATAGAACATTTTAACCGCAGAGCAGCAACCTATGAAACTGCAATCAGTCAAGGCTACTTCTTCGACAGAGTTCAGAGAAGGGTTTTGCAGTTGGCTAAAGACCAGCGTTCCCCGCAGGTCATTATGGACGTTGGTTGCGGGACAGGTCGATTACTTAGAAAAGCAAATCAGCAGTGGCCCAACGCAAAGCTTGTGGGTGTTGACGCGGCTGAGAAAATGATAGCTCAGGCGACTCAGCTGTTCCCTGGGGCAGAATTTCATGTTGCTATGGCTGAAGCTTTGCCTTTTCCTGAAGCCTCGGTTGATATTGCTTTTAGTACACTTTCATTTCATCATTGGGCTAATCAAGCCAAAGGAATAAGTGAAGTTGCCCGTGTTTTGCGGCCGCAGGGAAGGTTTGTGTTGGCAGACATTGTTGTTCCGCGTTGGATGTCAGTCTTTGTCGGGAACTTTAGGTACAACAGCCCTGCAACTATAAGAAACATGTTCACGAAGGCTGGGCTAACTGTGGATCTTCAGCAGCAGCCGTGGAGTTGGTCACGGGTTCTTTTGGTAACAGTTGGTTCAAAGGGTAGCGGAGGGAGGGCTTAGCTACGGTTTTTATCACTGACGAATACTTGTTCTTCGCATCAGTTTTTATGATTTCTCTTTCAGGCGTTCTAATGCCTGGACCATTATTCGCCGCAACTATCCAGCAGGCAACCAAACGCAAATCTGCAGGAGCATTAATCGCGGTTGGACACGCAATAGTAGAGGTCCCACTGATGTTCCTTATCTATTTCATACTAACCCAAGTCGCCATTCCCACATTTGTCCAGCTTGCCGTGGGATTGATCGGCGGGCTCCTAATGGTTTTAATGGGGATTCAAACATTCAGAACCAGAAATAAAATCCAAGAAAACCAAGCCTCACAGAAAAAAGATTCGCTTTTTGCTGGAATCTACACCACTGCAGTTAACGCTGGCTTTATTCTTTGGTGGTTGACAATTGGAACCACGCTTATTCTAAATGCTCAATTGTTTGGGCTAATCGGCGTCTCAATTTTCGCAGGCATTCATTGGCTATGCGATCTTTCATGGTACACGGTAACTGCCTTAGTGATCTTCGGATCCCAACGTTTCTGGACGGCACGCGCTCGTGCAGGTATAACTCTTTTTTGTGCGGCAGTCTTCATCGGCTTTGGAGTTTACTTCATGAGTTCAGCGATTTCGTCTTTATTGGCATAGTTATATACCCCATTGGCGAGAGGTGATATTATGGAGTTTAGAGTTGGAAACGCAGTTTTGCAGATAATCCAAGGTGACATAACAGATGTTGAGGCAGACGCAATCGTGAACGCGGCGAACTCCTCGCTTATGGGAGGCGGCGGAGTGGACGGCGCAATACATCGGAAGGGAGGACCCACCATCGATCGGGAATGCAGGCGAATAAGGGAGACTGAGTGGCCTGATGGTCTACCTACTGGGAAAGCGGTTATGACTTCAGGCGGAAATTTAAAGGCAAAATATGTGATACATACTGTTGGACCTGTTTGGCTCGGCGGCTTCCATGTTGAAGCAGAACTTCTCAAGCAAGCATACCGGAACTCAATGAAACTTGCCGCTGCAAAGGGACTTAAAGTGATTGCGTTTCCATCTATCAGCACGGGCGCCTACGGTTACCCTATCGAAGAGGCCAGCCGCATTGCAGTGAACACGGTGAAGGATTTCTTGGAAAAGGAAGACAAGCTTGAAAGCGTTATTTTAGTTTTGTTTTCTGAAGGCGACTTCCAGATTTACATGCAAACTGCCAAGTCAATTCTCGGTAAATTAACTATTTAGCGAGTTTTACTTCTTTGACTTTCATTATTGAAGTGAATGGAATATCTATTTTCTCCATAGCGCAAGAACTGCGTCTCTGCTTGCTGCCTCAAGAACGAAAGCGACTCTGACTTCGGCACGGCAGCAGTAACATGACTTCACTTGCATATCCTTGATTTTTCCTGAGGAAGCTGTTTTCACGCCCCTTTGGCGCAAGCCTTCGGATCTCCTTGCCGGACCGCAAAATTGCTGAGTTCACAATGTGGGCATAAAATCGAGTCCAATATTATAGTTAATGCGGCGTTTCATAAACTACTGGTGGGATAACTTGTGGCGACCTTTGTTGTTGATTTGTTGTAGTCACATATTCATTTATCAATCAGTTAATCCGTGTTAAGGTCAAGGCGAGTGAAGATGAGAGAACCAACATTTGCTTGCCCATACTGCAACAAGCAGTACTGGCGAAGTCGGTACATGCTCTAGAAACATGTGCAAACAGGACATGAAACGAAAAAAATACATCAATGACCAACTCCGAACATAAACATGAAGAAAACATTGGGAATTATCGGCGATAGCGGCTAAAGGATTGTTTTAATGTTTGTGTGTTCAACAATTGCAAGTGCAATTAGCCTCCTAAATACACTTAAATATTGAGTCTTGCGATATTCACAATAACTCGTGCTGAAAATGAGGAATGATAATATGGCCCAAACTGAAACATTAAGCCCTTGCTTTGAGTTTTCGCTAAAAAATGAGCATTCCGAAATGGATTTTGAAATTGCAATCGCAGAGGCAGTAAACGATATTCTCACCTCTTTAGGCGAAAACACAAAGCAGGCGGTCTACAGTCACCTCAAAAACGCCTACGGCATAAACAAAGACGATATTCCCTGCAAAATTGGAGGTTTCGCGAACGCAATCGAAGAAACATTCGGTTCAGTCGGCAAACTAATTGAGATAAAAATAATTGAAAAGCTACACTCTCAATACACTGATTTCCGCTTTGCTCCGAAAAACGGAACGCTAGACTTCGTCGAATACGTTAGTTGCCTGCAAAGTCGTCTTCAGCCAAAAGCATAAACCGCTGACGCTTAAATTGATCTAGAACACCAACGCAAGATTCCTCAGATTCTACAGTTTTTTTCAAGGGTCGCCGATAGCTAGTAAGGTAATTGCAAGTGGAAGTAGGAACCTCAGAAATAGCATGGTCGATTCTTCATCTGAGGTTAAGCTGCCGCTAAGAGAGAAGATGTTCGCTTTTAACCGTTTGTGGTTTCGATTTGAATCAGCGAGTATGCGTCATATTTATCTTCGATTAGTTTTCTGCCTTGTAAATAGCTGAGTTCAATCAGGAACCCCAAGCCCACGACTTCGCCGCCCAATTTTTCGACTAAATCAATGTTGGCCTTCATTGTTCCACCAGTTGCGAGCAAATCGTCAATAAGCAGGATTCTTTGTCCCTTCTCTATTGCGTCTTCATGTATCTCGATGACGTCGGATTCGTATTCTTTTTTGTAAATGAGCTCGACGCATTTGGAAGGTAACTTGCCTTTCTTCCGTATGGGCACGAAGCCTACGCCTAGCTCGTAAGCTACAGCAGCACCGATGATGAAGCCTCTAGCCTCGTTTGATACCACTAAGTCAACGGGGACATCTCGGAAATGATCCGCAAGCTGCTTAACGCTTTGATGAAGTGAATCTCCATCTCTTAGAAGTGGCGTAATATCCCAGAATACGACTCCTTTAAACTGTGGTATGCGCCTGACTTTAGTTTTTAAGTCGATTTTCATTTTAGATTGGCTCATGTTCAATTCGTCCTTAAACAAAGGCTCCTTTGAGAGCTTCTCTACATTCGCATGCGGGCTCGCTGGGCAGTTTGGCTACTGTCTGAGCGATTATGCGTTTGACATTTTCAATGTTGGTTTTCATTATTTTGATAACTTCGTCAACGCTGACCGGATGATCTTTCCAAACGTCGTAATCCGTCACGGTTGATATGGAAGCGTAGCATATTTCCGCTTCCCTTGCCAAGACACATTCAGGAACAAGTGTCATGCCGACAACGTCTGCGCCCCACTGCCGATACATTTTTGATTCAGCCTTAGTAGAAAAGCGCGGTCCCTCAATGCAAACGTAAGTTCCAGTTGGATGCATTTTGACCCCCAAGGTCTTGGCGACTGAAATTATATTTTCTCTCAGTTCAGGGCACATTGGCTCGGCAACGCCTATGTGGCAGACTTTGTCCTCTGTGTAGAATGATTGTTCCCGCCTGGTTGTGCGGTCGATGAATTGGTCGCAGAAAACGATTTCGCCAGGATGAAAATCTTCTCGCAATGACCCGACAGTGCTTGGAGCTAATATGCGATTTACCCCGAGTTTTTTCAAGGCAAAGATGTTGGCTCTAACATTGATGTCTGTGGGTCTAATCGTATGTTTTTTGCCGTGGCGAGGAAGAAAAGCCACACATTTACCGCCCAGTTCCCCGATCGTTATTGAGTCTGAGGGTTTTCCATAAGGTGTTTCTACCGTTATTTCCTGTATGTTCTTGAGGCGTCCAGGATCGTAGAGACCTGTTCCACCAATTATGCCTATTTCTGCTTGCATGCCCATTAACTCTCAAACGATGAACTTATAAGAATAGCGTTAAGAATACGTGATGACGCAGAACTTTTTCCCAACCTTTTCGTGGGAGATTTTTTCTACAAAAAAATGTGGTTCCTCAAGGACTATGTTGCCAAGTCAAACATCACTGAAATTCCTATTTAACTGCATTTCCAAAAAAAACGCTTATTTTGTTTTGTCCGCTATATGGCGTTTATTATTCGATGTGCCATTTCAGTAAGTTTGAATCCTAAAAAAAGGATGTGGATGAAAAGAGTGTTTTTAGCTTGCGCTCTTTTCAAGAAAGCTATTGAGGATTTTTGTTCTTGACTCAATTAATTCTTGAAGGTCATTCTTTATTTTTTCAGTCGCCGCTGCTAATTCTGTCGCCTGTGTAACTACAGTATTTGAGTTCTTTCCCACTGTTTCTGCTTCTGCAAGTATTTCTTTAGTTGATTGCTCAATTTTCGTTGCATTGTCAGCCACATCCCACGCGAGTCTAGCCATTTCTTGAGCTTCACCGACGACACTTTTGGTTACTTCCTCAACTTTCTCAGCCGTTCCAGAGACATCTTTAGCTATCGCAGCCATTTCTTGTGAAGCGGCTGTTTGTTGCTGGATTGCTGCGGAGGCTTCCTCTGATGCTGAAGAACTTTCTTCGGCTATGCTTGCTACTTCCTCAATTGTTTTGACGACAGTGCTTAAAGCTTCAAGTCCGCGGTCAACTCCGTCGAGCTAGATTTGTTAACTTTGCCAGTCATTTCGCCCATTATCGACGAAATTCCCTCAGCTTCCTGAATTGCGCCTAAAACAACGTTTGCCCCTTCAACTGCTCCTGCCTGAGATTTTTGAGCTATATTGCTTGTTTGAAGCCCTGCCTCTTTGATTCCCTTAACTAAGTTAATTGCCGACCCTGCCGCAACTTTTGACTGCCCCGCCAAGCCTTTAACCGCATCAGCGACTACCGCAAAGCCTCTGCCAGCTTCACCCGCTCGTGCGGCTTCAATTGCAGCGTTTAAGGCTAACATGTTTGTCTGACCTGCGATATCTGAAACAGAGTTAGCCATTTGGCCCACTTGCTCGACTGAATTAACCATTGAGGTGACCGCGTCTGAAACTTTGGTAATGTCACTCTTAATGTTCTCAATAGCTACTAGCCCTTTCTGCCCTTTCGCGTTGGCATCTTTAGATCGCTTTAATGCATCATTAGTGACGGCTGAAGCTTCTCTTGCGATTGTTCCTGCTTCGTCCATAACTTTCTTTAATGACTCGGTGCTTCGTGCAGCACTTTGTGATAGACCCGCCAGTTTTTGTGCACCCATGGAGACCTGCTGTGAAGCATTGCTAACTTGTTGCATACCTGTTGCCATTTGGTTTGAAACATTGGCCGCTTGCTTGCCCATCTCAACAACTTTAGCAGTTGATTTGGTTGCGCCGTCTGCACTTGAAGCAACTTTGTTCGCGACTTCTTCAACGCTCTTTGCAGTTACGCCTACTTTCCCAACGATCTCCGCGGCACTCATTGCAAGCTCAGCAACTTTTCTCGCCGAGTTTTCTGCTTGAAAAGCCAGGTCTGCTGCTACCGCCGCTTTTTGAAGCGGTTCATCAACTTGAAGGTTCATTTTCTCGGCGCTTGCAATTGACTCTTGGAGAACTGTGATCAGTTGTTTCTTAAGTCCCTCATTTTCTTCTGCTAAGCGTTTGTTTTCCTTTTCAAGTTTTTCTAAAACTTTACCTTTCTCCAGATTAGGTTTTTCTTGAGATTCAGCGGTCATGTTGATTACTTTCCAGTTTAATTTATGCTGATTCGATTAGGTGCTTTGCTTATAATTAAATTATGAATGCCTTGTACAGATTCTAAATCAATGAAATTTAAAACTAATTGCATGCACAGATGATTTCTTTCGAAATCAAATCCAAAGACGCAACCTTATCGATACAGCCAGTTTCAAAAGCAGTTTTAGGCATGCCGTACACAACGCTTGTTCTTTCGTCCTGCGCAATGGTGAACCCACCTTTTTCTTTGATAGCTTTGATTCCTTTGGCACCGTCAACACCGATACCAGTTAAGATTACCCCTATGTTCTTGGAACCAAACGCTTCAGCAGAGGAAATCATCGTAACGTCGCCTGACGGTCGAACAAAGTTGACAGGATGTCCGGTGGTCAAAGCAATTCTTTTACCTTTTGTCACGATCATATGAAAACCTCCAGGAGCAATTAAAGCAAGCCCTCCTTGAATTTTATCGCCTTCTTCAGCTTCTTTCACCTGAAATTTGCAGACGTCACTTAATCTTTGAGCGAAGAATCTTGTTATCCCTTTAGGCATGTGTTGGACAATTAGTATAGGCGGCACATCTGCTGGAAGACCTCTTAGAATCTCGGTAATCGCGGGCGGACCCCCAGTTGAAGCAGTTAACGATATGATTTTATCATGATTTTTTATGTTCCTATTCAAGGTATCATGAACTATGGTTTTGACCCTGTTTACATTCGAGAAAGAAGCAATCTTGATTTTCGAAATCAGCTCATCCTTAACAATATCTATGTCTAACGATAAAGATCCTGATGGTTTATGCACGTAGTCAATCGCCCCGTATTCCAAGCCCTTCAAAGTTAGCTCTGCGTCTCTTTGTGTCAAAGCACTTACCATTACAATAGGGACCGGGTCCGCCTCCATAATTTTTTGAACTGCTGCTAACCCATCCATCTTCGGCATTTCTATGTCCATTGTAACAATGTCAGGATGAAGATTTTCGATTTTTGAAAGCGCTTCTTCTCCGTTTCTTGCTGTGCCTACGACTTTTATTTGCGGGTCTGATTGAACCAGATCAACAAGAATTTTTTGCATGAATAGAGAATCATCGACAATAAGTAACTTGATTTGACCCATAGACCTCATCCGTGCATGAAAAAAGACAGAGGGAAAGTCAAGTCCTAAGGCTTAGGCATGGCCTGTGATTGAATTTGGAAACCTCGAGTGTCATCTTTCATATTTGTGGCGTCTTTTGACGCTATTTTGATGAAATCAAGCAAGATTATTAGATCTTTGTCATGTTTGGCTACGCCAACAACTGCCTCGGATTTATCTACGATCAAGCTGTCTGGATTTGACTCAATGTCTTTTTTCGAAAGCGTCAAAACTTCCATGACAGAATCAACCATTATACCAATCGGGTGCTTATCCTGCACTATAATCATGATGTTAGTGTTTTCGTTTGTTTTACCTGTTATTCCGAAGCGTCTTCTAAGATCTATTACCGGTATTACTTCACCTCTGAGGTTTGTGACGCCCCTCACATAATCAGGAGCATAGGGAACAGGAGTCACGCCTTCAAAGTTTTTTACTTCACGAACTTGATGCACATCAACGCCGTACAAGACGTTATCAAGCGAAAAGGTTAGCATTTGCATCTCCTCAAGAGCGCTCATTCTGTTGTTAACAATTGCCACTTATGTTCACCTGTACTTGCCAGTTAGTTTTAGCTTATTCACTAAAACTGTTATTTGTCGGTTATGAAAAGAAAGTAAAGATTATGAATTCTGATTTCGAAACAAAACTCTCAAAATAAGCCTTAGAATCTAAACTACGTAAGCTGAGCTGCCTGTCTTACCGTATGTCAAGTTGTTCTTTAACCAAGCCTCGCTTATCAAGCACCATTTTGAATTTGTTCCTTCGATCTGCAGTATCATTATCAAATCAAGTTTGTCTAACTTCGCATACTCCAGTAACATGTCGTAAGTTGACTTAGTGATTTCAATATCTAAGTCGTGAGGTGAATTATCGCCGGCTTGTTTGGCATGAAAAACAGCTTTTATTTTGTCTATACCATCTTGAATTTGAACCTTGACTTCGTTGACATAATATATTTTGTCGTTGTAACTAAGAATGACATTTCGCGCGTTGTCTGATTTGACTTCAGCATGCTCCATTCTACAATCTCCACGCTGACAATGTCTAGTGAATTTGGATGATAAAGGCAGCATTCTAAAAACTGTAATATTACGAATTTTGATATGTCAATAGAATTAACTAATAATTCTGTATGTCATCGATTTGAGGCTTGGGTCTTGTTGGTTCAAGATGAGTCTACATTCACTCCTTTTTTGAAGGCTTTGTTGACAAATTGCCCTACATCTAGAACCAGAACTACTTGTCCGTCGCCAAGGATTGTGGCACCGCTTATGCCTTTGATTCCTGAGCAAGCGCCATTCAAAGATTTAACCAGTATATCTTGTTGCTGCACTACAGAGTCAACCACTAAGCCTATTTTCGTGTTTTCGTCCGCAAGATACACAATGAGAAGCTCAAGTTCTGTCTCTTTTGAATCGGGTAACTTCAGAAGCTCGTGCAGATGAACCATCGGGACGACATGGTCTCTGACTATTATGGCGTTTGTCCGGCCCAGCGACTTGACGTCGCTTCTGTTAACTCTAACGATCTCTGAGACTTGGCTTGTCGGAATGGCGAACGTTTGAGCTGCATCTTTAACCAGGATTGCTTGGATAATTGCTAAGGTTATTGGAAGTTTAATAGTGGTTCTTGTTCCCTTCCCTATTTGACTTTCAATATGGACTGTGCCCCCCAAAGCGGTGATCTTGGTTTTGACTACGTCCATGCCTACGCCTCTGCCACTAGTATCAGTAACTTCTCTTGATGTTGAAAGGCCAGGTAAGAAAATTAAGTTAATCAATTGTTCTTTGCTCATTTTTTCCACCTCAGCTTGGGTTGCAAGACCTTTTTTGAGAGCTGCATCCTTAACGCTTTCAGGGTTTATTCCTGCCCCATCATCTCGCACTTCAATGATTACCTGGTTCCCGTTTCTCTGAGCGGAAAGAACAATTTTTCCTGTTTCGTTCTTGCTTGCGTTTATCCTTTTCTCAGGCAATTCTATACCGTGATCAATGCTGTTCCGCAGAAGATGAATCAACGGCTCGCCAATTTCATCCAGCACTGTTCTATCAATTTCGATATCTCGTCCTTCCATTTCCATGTCGATCTTCTTGCCTTTCTTTAAGGATAAGTCTCTCACCAGGCGTGGGAACCGGTCAAAGATTTGGCTTACAGGAACCATGCGAACCTGCATAACCAGATCCTGTAAATCAGCAGTCAAACGATCGATGTTTTCGGTTATATGCTTTAACGATTCGTTGCTGCTATCTAATGTCATCTGTAGAAGAGCAATTTTATTAATAACTAACTCGCCTACCCAATTCATCAGCTTGTCTAATTGGTCAAACTTCACTCGAACAGTTTGGGTAGATTGCGAATCCACACAAACTTTAGTTATTTTTTTGTCTTCAATTGTCAATACATAGTTGTTCAAAGGCTGAAGTGATGCAGACGCAGGGGTTAAAAAACTGTCTTTAACCAACGGAACTATGGGTTCGAAAGAAGACACATCAATCTGTTCTACTTCAAGAACCTGTCTGGCAGAAGCTGCAACCGTTTTCTGATCAAATTTACTAGTTATTGCGATCCTGAAACCTTCACCGAGCTTTTGCTCATCCAAATCTCCCTTTGAGGGATCGGTCTTAATCACTTTTCCCACCTCAGAAATCTTATCCAAAACCATGCTTGCCCGAATGCTCTTGTACTCACAATCTTTGCTGAACTTCAACTTCATTAGAAAACATTGTTCGCCTAAACTCTGCGCGTTTTCTATTGCCTTTTTCTCCCATTCGTCAAGTTCTAACCTTTTGTTTGCGGGCGGTGATTTTGAGACTTGCTCGTTTTTGGTCTCCGCAGTCTTCTGTAACGATCTCGCGGATTCCAATTTGCGTTTGAGGTCCTCGACTGCAATTTCGCCATCGACCTGGTTCTTGATTCGGTCTAGTCTGTCAGTTAAGGCGTCAACACATTCTAGAAGCGCACTGATTAAGTTGCATGACGGAGAATTGCCCTTTCGCATATCGTCAAATACATCTTCCATTTTATGCGTAAGTTCCTGAAAATCCTTGAACCCCATCATCCCTGATGAACCCTTCAAGGTGTGGGCTGATCTGAAAAGCATGTTAACAACCTCCTTGTTTTCGGGTTCTTTTTCTAAGATTAGCATTGATTGGGTGATTGTATCTATGTGCTCCTTTGCTTCATCTATGAATAGCTGTCTGTATTGATCGGTATCAAGCGCCAATTTAATTTTTTCCGCTCCTTAAGGACAAGTTTTTCCTCAGCCAGATTCAAGACATTCTGCGACAGCATAGGCTATTTGCTCGAGTGTGTCTTTTCTGGCACAGCCATAATTCTTACTTAGAGCGATTTGGCAAAACAAAAATCGTTTGCCATGCTTCGCTTTGCCAGTTATCTTTGAGGTTTCTGATAAACCCTTGCCAAAAGGTCTATTTGCCGAAACTTCGTGCTTGGTTCGCCCGTTAAGATTTCAGATTTTCCCGTGACGAGGTATCCGCCGTCTTTAAGTGAATCGTAGAAGTTCATGTGAATTTTCTGTTGGCTTTCTTTTGAAAAGTAAATCATCACATTTCTGCAGAGGACTAGGTCAAGGCAATGGTGCAAAGATGGCGTATTCAAATCTACATGTTCAAAACGAATGATTCGTTTGACAAAATCATTTACTTTGCAGCTTTCTCCATTCTTAGTGAAGAACTTTTTAATTGAAAATTCGTCGAGAAAACTCAGTTGTTTCTGAAGGTATACTCCCTCTTCAGCTTTAGCTAAAGCGTCTTTATCAAAATCTGAAGCGTATATGGTTACGGGATGGCTTTCTATCTTTTGGCCAAGTATTTTATGTACCAAAATGGCTAAGGAATAAGGCTCTTCTCCGGTTGCGCATCCGGCGCTCCAAATTCGAACATGATTTGAAGATAGCAGTATTTTGGGAAGCAATGTTTTTTGGAGGTAAGTGTAAACGTCTACGTCTCGAAAAAACGTCGTGAAGTTAATGGTTAAGTCGTTAAGGAGGTCCTTGTATTCTTCGGGATTCTTCCTTAAGTAAACAACGTATTTACCATATTTATCGGATTCAGTAACCCTAAGCCTAATTTTAAAACGCCGATGGAGATATTCGTCCCTGTAGCCAGAACAGTCTAAGCCGGAATTTTCATGGATCATTTTTTTGACTCTTTCGAAAGCCATTCTTTCCATGAAATCGCCAGTGGATTCGGTCTTAGCCTGCAACATTAATCAACTTCCAATTAGCTCCCTCAATGTTCCTCAATATTTGACTCATTTAAGTAGACTCATAGATTTTTGATTAAGAATGTTTTTCATTTCTTGACTTGGAAAAATGATCAATATGCATTTGGCGTTCTCGTTTTGTCTTTTGAACCTTGTATCAAAAATCAAAGCATTCTGGGAAAGCATTGATTGTTTTATCAGAAAGAAATCGATGACTGTATTGAAAGTATCTACTGTGCTTTGGGGCGTCGTTGGAAAAAGACCAACTTGAATGAAATCCGATATTGCTGTCAAGAAAGCGCCTATCAGAATGTTAGCGAGTTCACAGATGGCAGACGTCTCTATTTCTGGAGTTAATTCTTCAATTGAAGCAGCAAAAGTCATCATAGCAGCAATTTTCTTCGCTTCACTTAATTCGAAAGCTAAAAGAAGGTCGCATCCGTACTTTTCGGAAAGTTGCATGTAAACCGCTTCTATAGGCATATCGTGCATATCGAAAAACTGCGGAATCAAATGCGGCTGAATGTTTCGTATTTTTGGAACCTCGATGGTTATCTGTTGTTGAAGAATTTCCGACAGCGCAGTTGCTGCATGGCCAGCTCCGATACTTCCAAGCTCCAAGAGAATGCCTAAATCTAATTCAGGTTTATCTGAAGACGCGGAGGTATCTGAGTAATCTTTCGTTTGTGTGATTCTGATTTGTTGGTTCATAGCTTTCTAGTTTCCCCATTAAAACACTTTATAGTTACTACGCCTGATCTAACGTCGAAACTTATCCTCCGACCATGTGAGCCGCCAACATCCTCGCCTCTAAGTCGTACATTATATTTTGAAAGCACCGTCTTTACTGCTCTTACATTTTTGCCGCCTATATCTAAAT
Source organism: Candidatus Bathyarchaeota archaeon (assembly GCA_963827165.1). Taxonomy (GTDB): domain Archaea; phylum Thermoproteota; class Bathyarchaeia; order Bathyarchaeales; family Bathycorpusculaceae; genus Bathycorpusculum. Next base: position 227,215 of record CAWGZR010000003.1, read on the forward strand.
ATTCGGAATTTAGATTAGCAAACATATTTGCCCCGCCGGCTATTTTAGCAAAAAGGCACGATTCTTTCTCGTTCTTTTTCCGTATGCCATTTACCAGCGCGGGAATCGCTGTATCAGCATATTTTGATGGAAGAGGTTCGTTTGCCATGTCTCCAGAATATGGAAGCATTACGTGAGCTAACCCCCCACATTTATGCAGCGGATCATGTACACAAATTGCTACGCATGACCCGACGCTTGTTAATAGCTCAACGGATCCGCTTTCCACTTTCATGTCTGCCATGTCGACTCGAACCTCTTCCACCTTTGGCGCTGTGTTAGCTTCAATCGTTATGCATGATGCTGGTTCCAACTGCTCATAGGCAAATGCGGGTTTATTTCTGTTAGGAACGTTAATTGTTAATTTATTGTTACAGCAGCCTTCGAGGGATGAAACCATCCGGGGTAGCCTCAACAGTACCTTGAAAGTGCTTCTATTACTTTTTGAGGTTGAAAGGGTTTTATTACGAAGTCCTTTGCGCCCGACTTAATCGCTTCGACTATTAGGGATTGCTGACCCATTGAACTGCACATAACTACCTTGGCTGATGGATCCGCAGCGACGATCTGTTTGAGTGCTTCTATACCGTCTTTTGCTTTTGGGCCAGGAGGCATGATAATATCCATTAGAACCAAGTCTGGTTTTGACTCTTGATATCGGATTATAGCTTCGTCACCTGATCCGGCTTCGGCGATAACTTCATGACCTGCTTGTAGCACTATTTTTTTGAGAACTGCCCTCATGAAAGAAGCATCGTCTACTATCATTATTGTGCCCATTATGTTCGCCCTTGATGTATCTTAAGACTCAAGACAATTATATAAAAGGATTACGTAGTAAAACACTTCATTGTCAACCAATATATCACATACTTAGCGTTAATCGCTGTTTTAGCCATACCCGTAAGAGAAAAATGATACACTCTTAAAACATGGAGTCTGAATTCAGATTTCTAAGTCGTAATTATATTATATATAAATGATCAGTATTGGGGGTAGCAATACGGAAAAGGAGAACCCCCAAACAAATGACACTTGCATTGGAAAAACAGGTATTAACAAGAGTTTATGATAAAGAAAAGGAAACCTTCAGGCTGATAAAGAAAGACCAAACATACAACGACCATCTGTCAACAATCGAAGAAACACTTTCGCGGTTTGGTCTGTTAAAAAACGAGATCAAAGTTTACATGTATCTTGCTAGAGCCGGTGAAATGAAGGCAGGCGAGATAGCAGAAGCAATTTCACTTCATAGGACAGAAACCTACAGGATCCTGAGAGACTTAGAGAAGAGAGGTGTCGTGTTTTCTATTTTTGAGAAACCACTAAAATTCACAGCTGTTCCGCTTGAAAAAGCTATCGATTTGCTGGTGGATGCGCAAAAAATCAAGATCAAGCTGTTGGAGCAAGAAAAAGAAAGCGTAGTAAAGCTTTGGCAGTCAATGCCTCAACCGAAAGTCGCGACCGCAAAAAAAGAGCTCTTTCAAATGCTCGAGGGCGAACAACAGGTGCTTATGAAGGCGGATGAATTGCTTGGAAGATGCGAAAAAGAATTCCAGGTCTTCGCCGCGGGGGATTACCTTGCACAGCTGTATTACAGTGATTTCTCAGATAAGCTGAAGATTTACGCGGATAAAGTTAAAGTTACGTTAGTCAGTGACACTTCGATTAAAAGTGCGTATTTCCTAGGTCAATTGAAATGGCTTAGCGATTCAGAGCGGATCGCCGATGACCAAAACCTGCCCTGCTTCATGATATGTGACAATAAAGAAGTCTTGATCGTATTTCACGAAAAAGAAAGAACCAATGATGAAGAATCAAAGAAAAAAGATAAGACTGCAGCAATATGGACAAACTACGGGGCATTCATCAATGTTCTCGGAATGCTATTCTCAAAACTATCAGAAGCATGAACGATTCAGTGATATCTGAGACCCTATTTCTTTTCTTTATCGATTAATTGAACGATGCAGTCAACCATTTGAAGGTTGAACATGATAAAAAATCAGACCTTTCAAAGGCTTACGCAGTTATTTCCTGACAGTCAACAGTTTCTACCCATCTTTTTCCTGCATCCGTTAACTGTTTGCGGAACTCTGGAGTTGGAATCATAAGCAAGTACCCGTTTGCAGAACTTTCGTTTCTGTTGAATTGCATTTTGAAAATCAAGGCAGATTTCGCCAGAATCAGTTGTCTAGCCAAAAAAACATCGATTATAGCTTCGAAGTAATCGCTGAAAACGTTAGGCCTCGAAGGAACAATCGTTAATTCGGCAAAATTTGCAATAGAACTGTAAAAGGCACAAAGCATTATGGAGCCCATTTCCTGAACGGCTGACATGGCGATGTCCTGACTCACGGGTGTTGATTCACTTGTCATTAGGGACGCAATCTTCTTTACCTCTTCAGAATCAAAGACGATTAAAGTGTCGCAACCGGGTTCCGTCGCTAAAGCCATGTGAACTGCTGTCACCTGACTGTCGGGTGCGCCGATGAGTCTGGCAATTAGATGTAGCGGCCCAGTTTCAAGTTTTGGAACGCTTATTTGAATGGGTTGTTTGGTCAACTTTGATAGAACCGTTGCGGCATGCCCAGCGCCTATGTTTCCAATCTCGGTGAGCACTCGCAGATCGGTACAGAGCGCTAGCGATTCTAAGAGTTTCTCTGGTTCAAAGGGCTTGACTACGAAGGCTTTTGCGCCGGCTTTCATCGCTTCATTGATCAAGCTGTTTTCATCTAACGCGCTGCAAATGATTACTTTGGCTTGTGGATCCTCTTTCATTATTTTTTTCAAGGCATCAAGGCCAGTTTTTGCGATTTTTCCTTCGTTCATCACGATGTCTAAAAGCAGAATCTCGGGTTTAAGCTGCAGATACTTTTCAATAGCCTCGTCTCCGTTGGATGCCTCTCCAATTACGTCGTAACCCGATTCTTCAAGAATTCTTTTCAGAAGAGTTCGCATATACGTATTATCGTCTGCTAAGAGGATGGATGTCATCGGTTCGATTCATCTCTAATGAAAACATCAAACTGACTTTACCTATTTACTCCTTACGAATCTTGAAACTACATACTAATTATGAATTGAAAATGAATTTTTATTGATAAAAATTCAGCAGATTGATGGTTTTGAAAAGCGCGCCGTTTCGGATTTTGTTTCGCGCAGTTTCAAGCCGGGGCGAACCAAAAGGAGTATTAGCAAAATTGCAAGCAAAGCATCGCACGCTATGGCACCGTAGAGGAGTAACTGCAAACTCGAAGAGTCGCTGCTATCTTTGGGGTAATTGATGTTGACAACGTAGAACATGTATCGCGCCCTACCGATCAAGGAGGGTTGACCAGGAGGATCGGTCCATCCTACAATAACGCACTGGTTCTTGCTAGTTGGGATTACGCTGTAGGCTTCCTGATAGCCAGTGTCCCCTTGCGTGCAACTCCAAATAACATTGCCTGAATCACTAATTTTGAATAGCCAAAAGTCTCGGTTCCCTGCGCCGAAGGAAAAAGTGAAGCCTCCGACTAAATAGCCACCGTCACCCGAAGGAGTAATGCATGATGGCGAATCTGCATTCTTGCCGCCAACCGTCTTTGTCCACAGCAAGGTTCCATTGAAATTAACTTTTATCACCCAAGCGTGCATGTTGCCATCGGGGGCTTGAGTGTTCCCAACCATCACATATCCATCTGACGCTTCTGTAATGGCTGTCGCTTCTTGGCTTCCTTTCTCGCCATACGTTTGATTCCAAACTACATTTCCTTCAGGATCGATTTTCATCAATAAGAAACTGAAGTCACTTGGTCCACGAGGATCCGCATAGCCACATACCACATAATTGCCATCAGATGCTTGAACCCCTGCTTTCGCGACGGAATCGGATGTAGGGCTGTAGGTTTTATTCCAAAGGATATTGCCGTTAGTATCGATTTTGACTATCCAAGCTTGAGATTGCGCGCCTCCATTTTGTGAGCTCAATCCTAAAAGTATAAAACCGTCTGAGGAGGCGAAAGCGGAGTAGAACTCGTCTGTTCCGTTACCACCGATTATTTTATTCCAGATCAAGTCTCCTTGTTCATCAATTTTTGCTACAAATCCATTCATATCTCCAGAAGACAAAAATTCGTTGCCTACAAGTAAGAAGCCATTGGTTAAGTTGAGCACGGACCTAATTTCTGTGCCTGACCCTACAAGGAAGGTTTTGTTCCAAACTGCGTTGCCTTCTTGGTCAAGCATTAAGGCCCAGCCTACGGTTACATCTGTTTGGTTTGATTCTGACGAACCGACAACGAGGTAGCCACCACCGGCTGGCAGGGCGCAGTATGCTCGGTCATCGTCTCCCAATGTGCCGTAGGTTTTTGTCCAAATCACGTTTGCGGGCAAAACGCTGACTGATGTGCCAGTGATCTTTGGTAAAGAATCACTCTCGGCTGCGGCCGTGGTCACGGTAAGAATAATTGAAACGATGAATAGTGCGAGTAAAATTTTAGTTGCACTTGGTCGATGCATGCGACGTTTCCTCTCCATGAGTTAATCGATACAGAGCATTTTGACTCTTTAGATTTAACATTTTTCCATCTACCCTCATTCAGTGCATGTTACATTTGCCGCGACAACTATCCCTCGTTGATCCTGACAGACAGCTGACACATGAAGAGGGAAAAATAATTGATCTGTTTCAGAATTAAATGACACTGAATATGTTCCGCTCCCGAAATCATTGACGATTGGCGAATTCACTTTTGTCCATGTTTCGGCTGCGTTTTCGTAGTAAAAAGAAAGGTTTTGGGCTAAAGCGGGCGAGCCTTCATTTTGCATTTTGACGGTCAAGTTCACTTGCGTCGAGTTTTCCAGTTGAAGGGAGCTTCCACTCAGATTCAATTCTGATGTTACGTTAACTACATATTCGGATGTGGACGTTGAGGTAGTCGCAGTTGACTCAATTTCTACAAGAATACATGCACTCGATATCCCTTCCCCGTTTGCACCCCATGAAATGCACATGCCGTTCTGATATGGAGCATCGGTTGAGAGAATGAAATTTGTTTGAAGTATAGACTGGTATGAATTGGAAGCGATTTCGGATTTTAGTTCGTCCAAGTCTGTTGTCAACGCGTTGGGGCTGCCGCCGTTGGTCACGTTTGCTAAAGCACTGATCAGGGTGTTTCTTGCGGCTTGCTGGTAGGTTGAGAAAATGCTGGTTGTGTCGGTGGCATCTGTTGGAACATCTTTTTCGGTTTCAATAATAAAGATGGCTGTTGAAAGCAGAACCAATGCCACCATTAAGGCGGTTATTACAATAACTTGACCCGAGTTGCTGCGTCTGAAATTGCGGCTTTTCACGGAGACCCAACCTGTGATAGCTGCAATTGAAGAATGTAGATTGAATAGGTACTACTTTCGCTGGCGCAGACGTAGTCAACTGAGACAATTTTGTCATTGACGTACCCCCCGTTTGAGATAGGAAATATGTTCAGCGGCTTCATATTTTTGTCAAAGACTGTCAGATTGAACCAGGTCGTTAGAGGAAGGGCGGAACCAATAGAGTTTTCGAGGGCATTCCAGTCACGGTCATCAATTAAAGTCCCCAGATGCCCGTTGCTGTCTAAACTTTGCAGAACATTTTGGGCGGTTGAAACAAGGTTCTCCTTGGAATCTTGAAAAGTGGGTTGGGCAGGAATAACTGCGAGGCAGGAAACTAACAATACAGATGCCAAAAAAGCTTCTATTACTCGAACCACTCCTCTTTTATCGTCCATCAGCCTCAAGAAGCAGATCCTCCTAAACTTATCTCAAGCTTGTACAGAACGCCGTTTATGGTGACATCGTAGCTGAACACGTTTTGTGCTGAACCTGAAAAGTCAGACCCTGAGGTGAATGGAACTTCAGGGTAAGAAACCCACTGTTGAAAATGCGAGCTGTTCTCTACGCCTTCAACAACTATGATTAAAGGGCTTTTGTCAACTATTTCAGGAATTGCGCAACCCAAGGCACCTGATGTGTATTCTAGTGCTTCCTGATGAGCATAGGAGAAGACATAGCAGTTTTGGATTACGGCGCCAGAAGAGTTTGTGGCAATGTTTAGGAAGTAGTTGAGGGGGCTTAAAGTCAAAAAGTCACTTGTGGGCGATGTCTCTTGAGTTGAGTTGGACAGGTCGTAGACTGCATAAGAAGTAACTCTCTCGTCAAAGAACGCCCTAGCAAAAACGAATACTGTGGCGTTGTTTGACGCTGTATTGGGAATTTGAACTGTGACTTGATCAACTCCACCGTTTGAAGTGCTACTTGTCACATTGCTAACGGCCGTATCTGATACAACGTAGCAGTTTAGAATGGCGCTTACAGGTTGAGATTCAATGCTTGTCGAAATCCCTAGAGTAAAAAATGCACCATAAATTGTAGAGACGTTAGCCGATTCTGTAATATCTATGTCCATGACTTGAGAAATTTTGACTCCCAACGCAATATTATCTAGCTTGCTTGAGGTTTCCATATCAAGATACGAAAGGGAACAGTTGTTTAAACTGTTCAGTCTAGAGATTTTGTCAATGTCCACTGCATATGGAATTGTGGAAGAGCTTGCCGCTAATCCAAAATCAGTTGGGTTGCTGCCGCTTGTTCCCCAGTTGCTTGGGGTTCCAGGGTTTGTTACGATGTGGTTTGCTATGGCTTGTAGGTAGTTTTGTTCGTTTATGTTTTGGGTATTGTCTATTCGGACCTGCATTGTTGAGCATAGGTAGCCGGTAGCTATCAGAGCTGCAGCAACTATGATTGTGCATGCGAAGAAAGTGTCAAAAGAGCTCGTTGGCAATCATTATTTCTCCCTTAGCTTGGTCCTACGTTCGGATTCAATCCCATTTGGAGTGGGTTGAATGTTTTTGCCAGTAACATTTGGGATAACACTAGGGACACGTACGCAACCGAAGCCAGTATAGCTGCGTGCTTGAATCCTGCGCCCAAGTTGCCTTCGCTGATTTTGCCTATGAAAAATCCTGAAATCCAACATTGGATGATTATTCCAACGGAAAACGTTCCAAGTTGGCTTTGCATCACTGAAGTGGTTGATGCTAAGACACTGCTACTTACCACGCCAGAGATCATGTTTGCTGTAAATGCTACTATTACTGTGGTAACTGCGATTAATACGCTCCACATAAGGGCAAGAAGCACATATGGCTTCAATAGTTCACGGCGGTTAATCTGAAGTTCTCGTTCTTTTTCGCTATATTCCGCAAGTATTTCAAGTGACTGGATAGAGTTCCCGCCGACTTCTATGGTTTCAACTACCATGGCGAAGTTAATTATGACAAACCAGCTACGAATTTTAGTGCGCAAGTTATCAAAAGTCTTTCTTAGAGGAATACCCCACTCTATTTGACTGCGCATTAGATCCAGAAATTTTGAGAATGATCCGTAGTCCTTCCTTTTTGTGGCTTGAATGATACTTTTCTCAGGGGAAAGACCTGCTTTCTGGGACTCGGATATGTTTCGAATGAACGCTGGAATTGAATCTTCAGCATTATAGTTTATTTTGGAAATTTGACGGTATTGAATAGCAATCGGCACTGAAGAAGCGACCAAGCAAATAGTGGTAACTTCAGGTAACCCTATTGGGCCTAACCCTTTCGATAATGAAGGAAGCAACCCAAAAGCACCTATCACCGCAAAAGCAGGAATCACAAACATCAACGCTTTTTTATAAAGGTCTTTCAAGTTTGGGAAAGCACTTTTTTGCATGCTGTGAGCCATCAAGATGAAGAGAACGGACATGAAGGGGAGCAAGATGAATGCTATTAAGTAAGAAATCGTAGGTGAAATGGAGACGGACATTCCCCCCGTGAGTGCACCAATGTTTGAAGCTGATAGAACGACAAAGAGAATGTATGTGCATAATACGACTATTAGCATAACCGAGTATGCTTCAACCAGAGTTACAATCCTCTCTATTGAGCGGTTGAGACCGTTAGTTCTTAGCTCAAAGATTTCTTTTAGCTGGCTTTTCATGTAATCGACTAGTTTTCCGCCGCTTCTAATTGATGAGACAAATCCGCCGAGGAAATTTCTGTACTGCTTTGACACCGTAGTTTCTGCCCGAAGCTGCATGACTGTAAGGGGATCTTTGCCTAGAACCTCGACTTGGCGAATAATTTCCTCTGCTTCTTTTTTGAACCACGGAAGGAACGAGAGTTTTCGCATTTTCTTCCAACTGTCATATGGGGAGACTCCGCTTGCAGCTAAAAGAGTAAAAACAATCAATGCAAATGGGAGTTCCGATTCAGTTTTTTCTTTTTCTTCGCTTCCAGCTTTTGAGATGGATCCGAAAAGCTTGCCGATAAATCCGCCAGGCACCTTCATCTCAGGATTCCTCATTTGAAGCTTCTTTAACGGCTAACTCTGCAAGGTTGAGTGAGCTGTTTAACGCTTTGTGCACGCTTCTGAAGTCTCGGAGGTTTTTACTGACCATGTTTAGAAGGATCTGTTTTCTTCGTTGAAACTCTTCTTCAACTACGCTTAAGGGTGCATCTAGATTCTTTGCGATTTTATTGAACAAGTAGCTCTTGTCGAGGGTTTCCTGGAATGTGTCTGTTGAAATGTTCCAGCTGAACACTTCAAGGGGAAGGCCGCTGTCGGTAATTTCAGCAATTTTAACGAATTTTCGTGAAGAAACCTTTCTTTCTTGAAGGTTGATGCTTTGGGTTTTGACTTGCTTAACGACTATGACACAATTCATCAGCGAGAGAATGTTCTGTGGAATGTTCATAGGAGGCTGCGTGAGCCTTTTTATGACCGTATCCACATCGTCAGCATGCATAGTGCACATTCCACCGTGGCCTGTAGCTAAAGCCTGGAAAAGCACGTATGCTTCTTCGCCTCTAATTTCGCCTACAAGAATCAAAGCTGGCCTATGCCTTACGGCTGACTTTATCAAGTCATAAAGTGTGACTTCTCCCGTGCTGTCCCCACCGAAACCAGTTCTCGCAATCGTTGAAACCCAGTTTTCTTGCGGCAAGTTGATTTCTTGGACTTCCTCAACGGAAACCATCTTGAAATCTGGACGTACCAAGCATGCAATGGCGTTCAACGCGGTTGTTTTTCCAGCGCCTGTTGGACCCACGATCATTACTGACATTTTGTTTTCCATCAGCATCCAGAGATAAGCGGCGATTGACTCGTCGATTGTTTCGTTCATAATTAAGTCGACTATGGTTAGAGGGTCATCTTTGAATTTTCTGATGGTGAAGCTGGTTCCTGCTGGGGTTGTTTCTTTTCCGAATGAAACTGCGAGCCTGTGCTTTCCGGGAAGAGTCAAATCAACTATGGGATGCGCTATGCTAACATGTTTCCCTTGCCTGTGCACAATCCGTGTTATGAAGTCGTCAAGTTCTTCCTCTTCTGTAAAAATGATGTTGGTTCGTGCGTTAGCGTATTTTCTATGATAAATGTATACGGCTTTGTTTATGCCCAAGACACTTATGTCTTCTATTTGCTGGTCACAAATCAGACCATCTATTTTTCCGTAGCCGATCAAATCTTTTTCGAGATAATAAATTATTTTTTTTATGCCTACGTGGTTAGCTCCTTCGAAGGCTTTTTGATGTTCTTCAATAATTGTTGGAAGTTGCCTATGGAACGAGTCAACCAGAGTTTCATCAAATCGTGGCGCTTTGAGTTCATACTCTAATATGTTCTTTAGTTGGTTGTATGACTCCCGCTCTTCTCGAGTAAGCGTCAGTTCGTCGACTGCATAGAAGTAGCTGCCCTCGGATTCGTCTTGGAAGATCCAGGCATAAGAGAACGGCGGATTAAGAGGGTAACTTTCAACTTCAACGTAACCCTCAGGCACCTTATAGCCTTGAATACCTAAGTATGCCACAAGTTCCTCATCGGAAGTTTTAACTTTCGCTTCCTCTTCATCCCGTTTCTTTTTTCCCAATTTCATTTTCATCATTCACCTGACAAAGTTAAGCTGACGGTTTTGTTTACACAAGAGCATTGCAAAAGAGGCCTGCCGTAAGTACTAATGAAAGCCCCTGAAGCGACTACCTGGGCTGGTATGCAGACGCCTGACGGATTCAGGTTGACTGTTGATCCAAGTCCTGAGCCAACCCATGCTCCAGAAGAATCGTTTGCAATGCAGATCCAATAAACTTGGTTTCCCACTTGGGTTGGCAGATCCAAATATTGCGTTACATTTTCGTTGTCTTGAGTTACGTGCGAAAGAATAAGGAGACTTTGTGTGGCAACGTATTGTTCAATGTTTGTCAATTGCTGGCTTTCCGCTTCGTTTTTTACGTTTGCCGTGGCGAGGCAGCAGCTTGCGACGATAATGACTCCTACTATAAGCGAGGCAAACAAAGAATAAACCCATCCTGGAATTATCGACGGCATTGTTTACGGTGTGTCCTCCTCGACTGATACGTTGGAAATGACAATCTGAACGTGAATAATCGCACCAGCGGGAGTGCTCGAAATCGGCACAGAAACCTTTCCAAATATACCATTCAATTGCGAAGTAACTACAAAGTTTTCAGTTTGATGGTTAATTTGGTAAGTTGCAGTTGTCATCTGGGCACTTAAGCAAGAGATCTTCAGCGGAAGCTCTCCACACAACGAAAGTGGTGTCGACGAATTCAAGTTAACAATGTAAATGCGAATGTCTGTTACTGCTTGACCGTTTTCTGTTCCAGCAGGTGCATAGGTTAATTCCGGTCGGTATCCTAAATGGATTTGAGGCCCCTGTAAGCTGCCTGCAATGAAAAGCTGGCTTGTTGATGAGCCACTTTGGTTCGTAATTGCGCTGCTATCGCCTTCGATGTAGAATCCTAAGTCGGCTGATTGTGAAGGAGGTAGATCATATACGATTTGGCCCATATTTGAGTTGAAGATGGTTTCGTTGGTTCCTGCGTTCTCTAAAACACTCAACATCAAATTGTTAGAAGATGGTTGAATGTTTATCTGTCCGCCTGAATCCCGGAAGTCAAGGACGGATGCTGACCCTGGCTGAGAAATTACAGACAAGATGTTGTTATCTAAAGAAGTCATATCTTGTTGTGCAGTTAACACTTGCAAAGACTGCTGCCGATCGTTGACCTGCTGAACGGCAAACACGTAAGTTACCGATATCAAAAGCAAAGTCGAAACGAAGAGAATCAGGTAAGTTACAGGTACAGCTAACGCTTTGCTGGAATGAAGGAAACGGGGATGCGTGTGTTTCCGCGAAGTCACCGTCAAATGTCTTTTCAGCCTACCTGTACCTTTCGTTAATAGAAGTTCAGGGAAAGTGCATTAAGCCGTTTGTGCGTCACACATAATACATAACTAAAAGAAGACCTGCAAGACACAAACAAACCCGGCCATGTAATGCTCATCTTCTTCGATTGGTTTGAAAATTAGTGAAGAGTCCAATGAATTCACTCTTTGAATCATTAGGGAAAAAGTGATGTCGTTTTTGTTTTTATTATGTAGTTTTACAATATTGCGTGTTACTTCATTGTTTTGGTGCATAACTCTTTTATGTTAATTTCTTGAATATTAATACAGCTTAGTTAAGCGGTGTGAGATAAAGCCTTCCCCCCCAACAAGAAAAGCTAATGGATTCAGGATCGCAGACAACGCTTCCAGCCCAAATAAAGTAAAGGACGAGGAAAACATGTTTCCGCCCGAATAGCCATGAGAGTTGAAAGCTTTGAAGCAATGACTAAAATCGTAATCGCGCTTTTTGTTTCCGTTCTATTTCTCCACGTCGTAGCAGCTTTGTTAACCTACATTACTGTCAGCTCAGGCAGGTACGTTGAAGGCAACCCAACCACTGCAATGCTCCAAATTAGATATGGCTTAACTGACGGGTTAATGTTGACCTTACTCCAGGGAGCGCTATTGTCAATAATTCCTTTAATGACCTACATAGGATCATTAAAATATGCACAATCAAACCTTGTGCCGCCGTTCGAAAAAGCGGGCCTTTTGCAGATGGTAAAATACTTCTTTTTTCCCTTAGCCATTTCCGTTTTGGTTTATCTTACTTTGATAGCTGGGGCAGACGTTATCCACGACTTAGCCATTGTTTTTAGCAACGGACACCTAAACTTGTGGAGTTTTTAGAAACAAAAAACCGCGGCAAATGAACATCAAAGAAGCCCACTATTGTATTCACAGTTTTTGTTCGCCACAATCTGTAGCCGGAAAGTTTGCCAAATAGTTATCGATAACTTGATTTCCCGACATTTAACTCGAGGGATTGAACCTATATGTTTGATGTCATTGCAGAATAATAATCATAAAATTAATGACCGCGTGCTGTGTAAAAGGAAGTTTTCTATTATTTAAACAAAAAAAGAAAGTGGGGGGATTTTGTGGGGGTAGATTATATTTATGGATATTTAATCTACGACTACGGATTGTACGCTTGGACGTTGGCTTCTTGGTAGTACATTGCTTGTGAAGTGAACACAGTGATTCCAACAGTTAAGCCAATGTCGTTAATTGTAATGCTGTCTGGGCAAACGACATAGACGGTCATGGTATCGCCAGATTTCAAAGTGATGTCGCCTGAGGCTGGGGATTGCCAGTTGCAGCTGCAATATTTGCGGCTGCAGAAACGCCTGTATCTCCAGAAGTGCCAGGCACATATAGAAGGTCGGTGGTTACGGTGAGCTACCTCGAAATAGATGGTGAGGCCGAAGATCTGCGGTTTGTCCTCTGACTGTGATTTTAGTTATAACAACGTCTCGTCCGCCAGTGTTAATTATCACAAAAGCCGCCTCAGGGGGTGTAACGCCAGTCTTATCCTCGATAGTTCCTTGTGGAACACCATACGTGGAGGTATTCAAGCGATAGACTTTCCTCTTGAACACGTGTGCTAGTAACGTTGATTGCGTAGTAAGTGACGACGCCTGCGAGAAGCACTGAAACCACTAGAATAATCAATGTAGTAACGACTGTACTTAAAGCCAAACGATTCTTCAGTATATTCTTCATTTTCATTTTATTTTTCACTTGAAAAAACAAATCCGCAAACTAAAGATAAGTAAACTTGTGCATACAAAAAAAGACAGATAAAAACGAAAGAAAACTTTTTGAAATAATAAACTCTCAGTCTTTATTGATTTATTCAGTTTGTAGTGTTTCCTTGGGTTTAAACTGATATCATCCAATGCTCCTGCTAAACTGAATTTCATAAGCCATGCATCGGAGTTTTCTTACAAGATACGATAATAGATCAAGTTGCTGATTCCTAAGCCATGTTACCCTTCAGATTCACATCCAAAAAACTATTCAGAGTTAGAACTAAGATCATTTATATTTGAAAAATTAAATTTATTATAAAAAGAAAAAGAAGGTGGGGGGTTTTTGTTGAATTGGAACTTCCTTTTAGCTTATGCGGCTTGGACGTTTGCTTCTTGGTAGTACATTGCTTGCGATGTGAACACAGTGATTCCAACTGTTAAGCCAATGTCGTTGATGGTGATGCTGTCTGGCATTGGATGTAAGCAATCATGTGTATCGCCAGAATGAAGGGTTAATGTCGCCAGCTCCGGCGGTCAATTAACATGGTAGAGCTGTTATGACCCTGCTACCGAGACATTCAGCGATAGCATCGGCGGTTCATATTGTAGGTCAGCTGAATGAAGCTGTTAAGGTAGTAACTGGGTGATATACCGGTAGTCCACAGCACCAAAGTCAGCGGTTTGTCCTCTGAATTGGATTTTATTTATAACCACGTCTCGTCCGCCAGTGTTAATTATCACAAAAGCAGCTTGAGCGGGATTACCACTGGTGGGGCCACCCGATGAAGTGACCAACGTGTAGGTATGTCAAGATAGACTTTCCTCTTGGACACGTGTGCTTGTAACGTTGATTGCGTAGTATGTGACGACGCCTGCGAGAAGAACTGAAACCACTAGAATAATCAATGTAGTAACGACTGTACTTAAAGCCAAACGATTCTTCAGTATATTCTTCATTCTCATTTTATTTTTCACTTGAAAAAACAAATCCGCAAACTAAAGATAAGTAAACTTGTGCATACAAAAAAAGACAAATAAAAAAGAAACAAAAAAGGGGTTTTTCAAACCCCATCCGCTATTTTAGTCTTAGTCAGCTTGTACGTTGCATTCTTGGTAGTACATTGCTTGTGCCGTGTAGATAGTTATGCTGACTGTTAAGCCAATGTCGTTAATAGTAATGCTATCAGGATTAACGATGTAGAGCAGCATTGTATCACCCGATTTCAGAACCAAATCAGTTGAGGCGTAGCTAAATACGAATCCACCAGTGGTCACTGTGCCGCCAAGTAGACTAAATTGCTGTCCTGCAGGTGTTGTTGTGAGAGGGTCGGTTCCCGGTTGTACCATAGTAGGCTGGAAGTACATGTCAGTTTGTATAGGCGAACTGGTTACTGAGTCCACTACAAATTGAGCGTCGTGAGTCGCGTCTACGAAGGATGACCATGCTGCGTCTTGTCCTCGGATCTCGATCTTCGTGATGACGACGTCTCTACCGCCAGTATTAATAACCTTAACAGAAGCCTGAGAATAAATTGCACTTCCTGCTGCTTGTCCTGGGTTGAGCCAAATGTGCGCGTCACTCAATGAAAGGCTTTCTTCTTGAACCCGTGTGCTAACGACGTTGATTGCATAGTAGGTGACGACTCCTGCCAAAAGCACGGAAATAACGAGAATAATTAGTGTTGCAACGACCTCGCTAAGAGCGTACTTGTTTTTCATGAATCTTTGGAAAGAATTGTAGTTGAGCTTCAATTGTATTTTTCACCTCCCGCTATAGTGAAAAGCGATGAGTTTCTGATACCTGTGAATTTTTGATGTTTAACGTATGAACCCACCTTTAGTCATGCAGTTAGGCGGTTTCATTATAAATCTCTTCTGTAGCACGATTTAAGATACGGCGTACATGTCGAAAATAAGGTAGCACAAGCCAACTTCACAATATGAATTCCAAATCACACGGCTTAAGGAAAATTGTGGACTATTGTCTTATATGAGTAGACTTCTCACGTTCATATTTTACTTACCCCAGATGATTTTTAGCTGTTATCAATGTTTGTACGTCTTTTTTCCTTCAATCACAACAGCTTTAAAAAATCATTGAACTTTTTTTTAACGCCGGTGTTTCATCTGTTGCGTCAAACAGACGGGACTTTAGAAATCTTTGAAAAAGGCCCTGCCCTCTAAGCTGCTTCCGTAAACTCAAAATATCTTTGCAACGGAACCTTTCAATCTCTTTTTCAATCGACCGCACTTCCTAAACGAGTTTTCGTTTCATCTGCAGACTAACAAGTGTCGAACGAAAACTAAGTTGTCTTTTAAATTTTGTTTCGATTAAGTTAAAAAAAACAGATAAGGTAAAAATGGGGTTCTAATGCCCCCATACTCTGGACCATTTTGCGTTATGCGGTTTTTATTTTGCTTAGTTGGCTTGGACGTTGCATTCTTGGTAGTACATTGCCTGCGCAGTGTAGATGGTTATACTGACGGTTAAGCCAATGTCGTTGATGGTGATGCTGTCAGGATTGATTATGTAGAGCAGCATTGTGTCACCTGATTTGAGAACCAAGTCAGTGGTGGCGTAGTTGAAGATGATATTCCTCCGGCGGTTAGATGCTGGTGCAGTCGTTGCTAGCTAAGACCTGTTAAGGCCTGCATAGATTGGTTCTGTCTGGCTGCTGGGTCAGCTGTTGGGATTGCCATAGACTAGCCTTGGAAGTACATGTCAGTTTGTATAGGTGAATTAGTTACTGAATAGATAACGAATTGACTGTCTAATGGGCACTGTCTGCCCAGGATGACCATGCGGCGTCTTGTCCTCGGATCTCAATCTTAGTGATGACGACGTCTCTACCGCCAGTATTAATGACCTTAAAAGAAGCCTGAGAATAGGTTGAACTTCCTGCTGCTTGACCTGGGTTGAGCCATATGTGCGCGTCACTCAAGGAAAGGCTTTCTTCTTGAACTCGTGTGCTAACGACGTTAATTGCGTAGTAGGTGACGACACCTGCCAAAAGCACTGAAATAACCAGGATAATTAGTGTTGCAACGACCTCGCTAAGAGCGTACTTGTTTTTCATGAATCTTTGGAAAGAATTGTAGTTGAGCTTCAATTGTATTTTTCACCTCCCACTATAGTGAAAAGCGATGAGTTTCTGTACCTTGAATTTTTTGTTTAACGTATGAACCCACCTTTAGTATAGCAGTTAGGAGGTTTCATTATAAATCTCTTCTGTAGCACGATTTAAGATACGGCGTACATGTCGAAAATAAGGTAGCACAAGTCAACTTCACAATATGAATTGTGAATTAGGCAGATAAGACGGATGGAATGGTTCTTGTTTGCGCCATGAGCACAGAGGTTTGGCTAGGCTTAGAGTACTGCTTTTTGCTGAAGGAAAATGTAGTTTGAAATATTGATTTAGCCTTCATAAATGATATGGTCAGCATATGCGTAACTTGTGGTTGCAGCTGTTAGAAGTATGCCTCCCACAAAGAAACTTCGCAGAAAGAATCTATCACTGATCATGATCTTAGCGCTAATTCTTACGCCCATTGCGTTGGCGGCAACATCCAGCACCCAATCGGGCCCAGTCCAGTTGACGACAACAACTGAGTATACTAATTACGTGCATAACTTCGTCGGTCCTTTGGGAAACTGCACTTATATTGAAAAACCAATGTTCCCCGTGTTGATCAAGAACAATCAAATCGCGATTGGCGGAAACTGGACAATAATCTGTCCGCTGGAAGAGGGCCACAACTACCATATCTATTTCTACGGTTCCTACATAAACATGACCTCGGTTGCAAAAACCGACTATAATCTTTATGTCTACGATCCGCAGGGAAAACTGGAAAGTTGCCATACCCAATCAGCGGGTCTCCCTGAACACTTGGGTACAAATGTCAGCACCCCTCTCTTTACGCCTTTGTTTACGGGCAACTATACGTTTGTCATAAACAATAACCTGGTTGATAGTGAAAGCGCTCAGGAAGCCACATTCATGATTATGGAAAACCTGCAGACAAACCAATGGTATTCCACTTACATGGTGGGTGCAAACTGCAACAGTCCTACATTCCTAACGAATTGGGCTTACGAATTTGAAACCAATGCGTCAACAGTTGATTTGTATGTAAAAGTTCCAAACACACTGGACATGTACGAGGCCAGACTTTATTTGATGAACAATGCGCAAAGCCCAACTTTAGATGATTTTCCGCTGCCTTGGGAAGCCGGCTTGTATGGCAATTTGAGCAGCCCGGTCGGCGGCTACAACTTTGAACCCAACAGCTATAGAGGCGTGGCCTATGCAAGCTGCGAGTACATGGGACAGCCAATGTTCCTCAATTACACTTCGCCCAATAAAGGAGCCAACCTCTACCAGCTAGTGCTCATGGCCGAGGTAGGTTCAGGAAGCATATCCTTTATGATTAAAACCGACTTTGAAAATGCCACTTTGAGTCCGGTTATAATTCCAAGTAAGGTAGTCCCTAACAACGCAACCCAAGTTGCCTTCACATCACCTAACGATACTTTGGCGTCGGCTCAGCTGTCCTATTCCTTGGACAACTGGAACAGCAGCAACACAGTTGACATGCAGGTTAGCAACCAAACATGCAGCGGCATCATTCCAGGCCAAAAACTTGGGGCATTTGTGCAATACAGAGTTAATGCAACCGACATACTGATGAACAGCTTGGAAGCTTCGGGCAGCTACATTGTGAAGGAAACTCCAGCGTTTAACATCACGATCGCCAAAGATAAAATAATGCTTGGGCAAAATGTGGAAGTGCAAGGAGCCATAACGCCATCGCCACTTTCAAACGACTCAATGGTTTTTGTTAGGTTCGCGTCTACCGATACCGTCAGAACTCTAAATTGCACACTCAAAGCCGACGGCACCTTCGATGCCAACTGGAAGCCAAACTCGTCGGGGGTATGGGTTGTATCGGCGAGTTCAAGCGAGACCCAGGTGACCTTTGCGGCTGACAGCCAATCTTTAACCTTAACGGTTGACCCGGCAGCCCCTCTACGTCAGGTACTCTCTTTACCTAATAATCGGGTTCGTGGCCCTTTGCGCAATTGGGGGAGTCTCTTACTTCATAAGTTCAAGACGAAGCTAACCTCAAAAATAGCTTTTTTGATTTCTGGATTCACTTCGATTTTTGAAAATGGAATAAAAGGAATAGGCATTAAGCGCAACCAGCCCGTTAGATCAATAAAAAGCCTTATCTGATATTGAACATTATTTTTTGGAGGGATGAAAACCTGTGAACGAGATGGAAGATTTCTTTCCTGCTTTGGATGAAAAAGAACTCAAAGAGGGCACAATGAAGCTTGTTTCAGTTGAAGGCACGCCGATCTTGTTCATTAAGCGATTCGGCGAGATTTTCGCAATTGATAACCGATGCCCACATCAAGGCTGCGGTTTCTCTGGAGGAGCGTTGGATGGCGGGGTAATTGTTTGTCCTTGTCACGATTGGCGTTTTGACCTAAAAACAGGCAAATACGAAGAAGAGCCAGCATTCAATCTGACGAAGTACGAATGGAAGATCAAAGACGGCAAAATCTGGGTAAAGCTCGAAGATTGAAAAAATTCCGAGTTAATAGCGGCTGACCTTCAATCTGCGGGGCATGAAATAACTTCATTTTTAAATTTGAAGCCTTTGCAAAAGTCCCAGAAGGCTTCGGCTATTTTGAGAAGAGGCTTTTTCGACTTAACCATGTAGAGTTTTCGTGGGTTTTTTGCTTCTTTGATTTTGACTATTTTTATTAGCCCTGCGGCTCGAGCCTTTTTGGCGGCGATCGCGCTGACTATGCTTACGCCGCGTCCTTCCGAAACAGCAGTAATCACGGATTCTGTGCTTCCAAGCTCTAACCCCACCTTCAACCGCTCAACTGGGAATCCGCTGGTTTGAAGCAGGCGCTCGACTTCTTTTCTTGTTCCTGAGGTCTCTTCTCGACTGATAAAGGGAAACTTGATTAATTCAGAGAGTTTTGCGGTTTCTTGCTTTGCTAATTCGTGATTGCACGGAACAATTAGGACTAGTTCTTCTTCGCCGACTGGGAGGAAATCAAATTTCTCTTCGAAGCCTTGGATTGTGCCGACGGCTGCAAAATCGACGCTGTCAGTTTCAAGGCTTTTTAGACTGTTGAGGCTGTCCTCCGCTTTTATTTTGAATTTTATTTCGGGATGTAGCTTTTGAAATTCAGCGGTGAAGCTGGGAATGAGGTGCTCTTCAGGTATGGTACTTGCGGCAATTCTTATTGTGCCCGACAGGTTTTGTTTGGCTGAGGAAATTTTAGCCTTCACTTCGTGGGCTTGTTGAAGCATTCTTTCCGCAGTTTCCTTTAGCGTTATTCCAGCAGCAGTGAGTTCCACTCCGTTGGCCGCTCGCTTGAATAATTCAGCGTCAAAATATTCCTCTAACACCGCCACGTGGTGGCTTATTGTGCCTTGGCTTGTTCCAAGTTCCTTAGCGGCTGCTGAGAAGCTACGGGTTCTTGCCACAGTGAGGAATGTTCGGAGGTAATCGAGCCTGATTGTTTCCATTGATGAAGTGTGCCTTCTGTTAGTTGTTTAACTGATGTTGGCTATTTGTTTTTTGTTTAGAAAAACCTTATATCAGTTTTTTTAATAATCAATATTAGGTTATTTGAGGCTGAAAACATGGCAACATTCACCCTGATAATATATGAGGCACCTTACGCAAAGGAACGAGCTCTATCCGCACTTCGATTCGCATGGACATGCGACATTGAAGGGCACAAAGTAAGAATCTGGCTCTTCGAAAACGGCGTTTACCTGGCAAAAAAAGGCCAAAAACCTGCCCAAGGATTAACCAACTACGGCCAAATGCTGGAGGATTTAATGAAGGGCGGTGCCGAAGTGAAAGCCTGTGTAGTTTGCGTTGATGCTCGCGGCTTAACCCAAGCTGACCTTATTGACGGGGTCAAAATTGCGACTGTTCATGAGCTTGTTGAATGGACTGTTAACAGTGACAAAGTAATAACGTTCTAGTGGCAGCGTTTGGTAACCGAAAAGTTAGATGTAAAAGGAAAAATGTGTCCCATGCCAGTGGCGTTTACTAAGCGCAAGCTGGAAACCATGTTTTCTGGACAGCTACTTGAGGTTGTTGGGGAAGGAGAGTTAGAGTTTGATAATGTTCAGCGTTGGGTTAGGAATAACGGGCATGAGGTTGTTGAAGCCTCCAAGTCTGGGGCTGAGTTTAGGGTTTTAATCAAGAAACACGGATAGCCATCAATTTTTTTAATATTTGTTATCAGAAAAATTAATAATGCTGCTCGAATAACATTCCACATCGGTGTGTGAAAACAATGGCAGAAAAATACGTCGAAATGTGGAAAAGTTTAGGAATGGATCTTGAAAGACACGACCAACTTCTAAAAGGTTTAGGACAGTACTACACCAGCGCAGTCATGTCCCAAAAAAACAGGCCTAAAAAAATGGATTACTTCGATTTTGTGGTCTCCGAAGTCCACGGCCTGAGAATCAAAGAACTCAATGACCTCAGAGCAAAGGGAAAAAAAGTAGTCGGTGCTTTTTGCATTTATGCCCCTGAAGAAATAGCTTATGCGGCAGATGCCACAATGGTCGGTTTGTGCGCGGGTGCAGACTTCTCAGTCCCAGACGCAGAAGCGGTTCTACCCAGAAACCTATGTCCTCTAATCAAGTCATTTTACGGATTCAAATTAAACCGGACCTGTCCCTACTTTCAATCCAGTGACCTAGTAGTCGGAGAGACAACATGCGACGGCAAAAAGAAAGTCTACGAGTTACTTAACGAGCTTGTACCAACCTACGTGCTGGAAGTCCCCCACAAACCCGACACCAAACAAGGAAAAGAGGTCTGGTTTAAAGAATTAGAAGCCTTCAAAACCGAGATTGAAAAGCTCACAGGCAACAGGATAACAGCTCAGAAACTAAAAGAAGCTATTGAACTAATAAACGGCAAACGCAGAGCCCTAAAGCGCCTGTCGGACTTGCGCGCAAATTCACCCTCACCAATCAGCGGTTTAGACGGCTTACTTATTGACCAGATAGGCTTCATGGACGACGTCAAACGGTTCACCGCAAAAGTAAACGAGCTTTGTGACGAACTGGACCGACGCGTAAAAGAAGGCAAAGGCGTCGCAAGCAAGGATGCCCCGAGAATAATGATTTCGGGTTCTCCAATGGCGGTTCCTAACTGGAAAGTTCACAGTATCGCCGAGTCACTTGGAGCTACAGTGGTTACTGAAGAAAGCTGCGTCGGAACAAGATACTTCACTGACCTGGTAGAACCGAAGGGTGAAAGCTTGAATGATTTGCTTTGGGCCATAGACGAAAAATACGCGATGATACCGTGCGCCTGCTTCACACCAAACAATAGACGCGTAGAAAGCATTACCCAACTTGCCAAGCAATTCAACGTAGAAGGCGTCATCTACTATACATTGCAAAACTGCCACGACTACAACGTCGAAGGCGTAAAAATAGACCGAGTACTAAAAGCAAAAGGTTTGCCTATGCTAAAAATTGAAACCGACTACACAATGGGCGATTCAGAGCAAATCAAAACCAGAATAGAAGCTTTCATGGAAATAATAGCGGCGAAAAGGTAAAACGCCTTTTCATTTTTTTCCTTTTTAAATATTTTTTAATTACCGAATCTAAAATATCAATGGCGCATAAAATTAAATCAAGGGCAGGAGAAAACACACATGTCTTACAGGTTAACTAAAGTTGTTCCAGTTCACGGTTGCAGCTGCAAGCTTCCGCAGTATCAACTGGGCAGATTGCTCGATGAGGCGGGGTTGTCAGGTGACCTAGGCGAGGCTGTACTGGCGGGTCCATGGGAAAACTCCAGCGTCGTGAAAATTGCCGAGGGCATCGCGGTTCTAAACACTTTGGATTTTTTCACACCTATGGTTGATGAACCCGAAATTCAAGGCAGAATCGCAGGCAGCAACGTGACTAGCGACATTTACGCTTTAGCAGTAACAGACATTGTTAGTGTTTTGTCAATTATGGCGTTTCCTGAAAACATGCCTGACGAACTCGCAGTTGGCATGCTGAAAGGGTTTGGCGACTTCTGCCGTGAAATGGGCGCCCCAGTTGTTGGCGGACACACGATTCGGAACCCTTGGCCAATCATCGGCGGAGCAGCAACGGGTGTGGGTGACCCAGATAAGATTGTTTACACCAAGGGCGCAAGAGATGGTGACCTTTTGTTCTTGACAAAGCCTCTTGGGATTGCTCCTGCAATGGCTGCGTATAGGCTAAGAAAAGAAGACGAAGGAAAAGAATTACTCCAAGAAATCCCCAATGAGCTGGTTGAAGCGGCAGTTGATGAAGCAATCGAGGGAATGATCAGTTCCAATAAGCCTGTTGCCGAAGCCATGCAGAAAGTTCCAGTTCACGCGGCAACTGACGTAACGGGTTTCGGACTTGTAGGTCACGCGGGAAACATGGCTGTGCTGGGCAAAGTTGACATCGTGATTAACCAGATAGCAGTGATCCGTGGGACACCTGTTCTTGCGGACCTTTTCGGATATCCGTTGTTGACTGGTGAAGCGAAGGAAACTGCAGGCGGAATGCTGATTGCCTTGGCCAAAGAAGACGCAGATGACCTGCTAAACGAGTTGGATAAGCGTGGCGTTCGGCATTTTGAGGTTGGCTACGTGACTAAGGGAAACGGCAACGTGAACGTTCTGAAAAGCGCGAAAGTGACCGAGGCATAGAGTAGGCGAAGCGTTCAGCAAGCAGAAGCAGGTATGCACGCGGGTAGTGGCGGGCAAGTATTGCAATTTTTTTTTGCAGGTGACCTTCGCGCAATATATATTGGTTAAGAAGCGTACTAAATCTAATCATCTTGCGTTTATGTGAGGGAAAACACTTGGAACGGGAAAGAAAAATCATGTCTGCCGGCAAATCGTCACTCGTAGTCTCACTTCCCAAAGAATGGATGCAGCTAAACGAACTGAAAAAAGGCGACACAGTCTCATTCAACATTCAGCGGGACCGCTCGTTGGTGGTCTACCCAAGCACCAGCAGAAAAGCCGTTCCCAAAGAGATAACGCTAAGCGTAGGTCACGGCGACGAGGAAATCCTGATTTCCCAAAAAATTTTGGGGGCTTTTCTGAACGGATACACGGAAATTATGCTGACATCGGAGAGCATTTTCACTGTTCCCCAAACCAAAGCGATCCGCGCTATGGCTGGAAGGCTTTACATGAGAGTCATGGAGGCTGACCCGAAATGCGTGTATATCCAAAACTTGATTGACGAGTCGAAGGCGTCGTTGGATCAGGCGACGCAACGCATGCACATGATTTCGCGTTCAATGTGTGAGGGAGCCATAAATGCGTTGAAAAACGGTGACGTAGCATTAGCAAGGTCGGTTTTTTCGCTCGACGATGACGTTGACCACTTCGCCTTCTTTATACTTAGGATTTTGCGCAACGCCGCGCAGGACCCCGTGCTTGCCAACGAGATACATGTTGACCCATTAGACTGCATGGATCATCAAACGCTTGTTTACCGGATGGAATACGCCGCAGACTATGCCGCAGATATCGCTAGGCATCTTGTCATGCTTAGCGGGACGCATCAAAAGATACCTGACGACGTTTTGGCGCTAATGATCGATGGCGGAACAGAAGCTGCAGACCTCTACGTTAAAGCAGTAGAAGCGTATTTCGCGAAAGACGTGTCTGCCGCAGTCGAAATAATGAAGCATGAGTCAAGAATGGACAGGCTTGAAGTTGAAATAGCCTCCAAAGCATTCACTGGAACACAAAAAAGCGCAGAGCTCGTTTGCGCCATCTGCTCTATACGCGACAACATAAAGAGGATTTCACATTGCGCCTTCAGCATCGCTGAAATCGCAGTTAACCGAGCATTTAAGATGGTTAATCCCGACGCGTAAGCGACGGCTTGGACGTTGCTTTGGCACCTAAAGCACCAATCAGCATATCCGTCTTGTCTATGCCTGTTCCGCTGAGGTAGCTGTGTATGCCCCTGGCAGCTATTTTCCCTGAACTCATGGCGCTTATGACCGTGGCTTCTCCCGTTGCTATGTCTCCGCCAGCGTAAACCGCTTCCACACTGGTTTTTCCCGTCTGAGGGTCAATCGCTATAATGCCGCCGGCTAAGGTTTTGAGACCTTTTGTAGTTCCCTGAATTATCGGGTTTGGCGTGCGTCCAATGGCAACAATCACCGTATCCGCATCCATCATTGCCGTGGACCCCTTGATTGGGACGACTTTGCGTCTGCCTGCCGCATCAGGATCGCCAAGCTCCATCGAAACGTACTCCATACCCTTAACTTTGCCCTGCTCGTCGCCAACAAATCGTGTGGGCGCAACCAGAAACTTAAATGCGATTCCTTCTTCTTGCGCGTTTGAAATCTCCTCTCTGCGCGCAGGCATTTCGTCTCTTGACCGTCTATATGCAATAGTGACGGTTTTGACGCCAAGCCGCAGTGCACACCGTGCGGAATCTAAAGCGACGTTACCGCCGCCGATTACCAGCACGTTCTTGCCTATGTGTATGGGAGTCTTGAACTCGGGGAAGTTATACGATTTCATCAGGTTAACCCGAATCAGAAACTCGTTTGCAGAGTAAATACCGCTCAAGTTTTCACCTTCAACGCAGAGAAACTTGGGTAGTCCCGCACCCGTGGCCACAAAAACCGCGTCGAACCCAATCGTAAGCAGCTCCTCAACCGTATGCAATCTACCTATCAAGGCATCCGCGTGTAATTCTACGCCAAGTTTTTCGACATAATCCACCTCCGCCTGAACGATTTGCTTTGGCAACCGAAACTCGGGAATCCCGTAAACCAACACTCCACCTGCAACATGAAGCGCTTCGTAAACTACTACCTTGTAGCCCAGCTTAGCTAAGTCAGCGGCAGTGGTTAAGCCGGAGGGTCCAGCACCCACTACGGCTACGCGTTTGCCGTTCAAAGATTCCACGACATGAACATCGACGCCTTTTGCCAACTCGAAGTCAGCGGCAAACCGCTCCAAACGACCGACAGAAACAGGTTCACCCTTCTTGCCCAACACGCAGTGCTTTTGACATTGCTCTTCCTGAGGGCAAACCCTGCCGCAGATAGCGGGCAAGCTGTTTCTCTCTTTAATCTTGAAAATTGCTTCCTGATACTTACGTTGTTTAATTAGCGAAATGAAGCCTGGAATGTCGACGCCTACCGGGCAGCCCTTTTTGCATTGGGGTTGTGGGCAGGTAAGGCATCTGGATGCTTCCGCTAAAGCCTCTTTCTCCGAATACCCTAATTCGACTTCTAAGAAGTTATTTGTTCGAGCTGATGCATCCTGTTTCGCAATCGGAACTGCTTTCAATCGACCCGGAAAATTGTTCATGCCAGCTACTTGTTGTGACATGTGCAGTCTCTCCCAAAATTCTCTGTGATCTGACTGGTCAGTTTCTCTTCGTTTGAGTAGCTTCTAAGCCGCATCACCAATTCTTTGAAGTTGACTTGGTGAGCATCGAATTCGGGTCCTTCAACGCATGCAAACCGAACTTTGTCGGCGACTGAAACTCGGCATGCGCCGCACATCCCCATGCCATCCACCATAATCGGGTTCAAACTGACAATAGTTTTTATTTTATGGGGGCGTGTGGCTTCGGATACCGCATTCATCATCATTGGAGGCCCTACTGCATAAACAACATTGAAAGGTGATGTTCCTTGAGTTATCTGCGTCTTAAGTACTTCCGTGACTAAGCCCGTCTGTCCTTTTGAACCGTCGTCAGTGGCGATGTAAAACTCGTCAGAGACCTGTTTCATTTCATTTTCCAAGATGAGCAGGTCTTTGTTTCTCGCACCCATAATGGTTACAACGATGTTGTTTGCTTCTTTCAAGGCTCTGGCTATTGGGTACGCAGCTGCTGTTCCGACCCCGCCACATACTACAGCAATTTTGCCGTAGTTTTTTATGTCGCTTGGGTTCCCTAAGGGTCCCGCTAAATTTTGTATTTCTTCGCCTTCCAGTAGTTTGCCTAGCTCGATTGTTGAGAATCCTACCTCTTGGAATACAAGCGTGATTGTGCCAGCGCCTTTGTCCCACGCGGCTATCGTTAAGGGTATTCTTTCACTGTTAGGGCGCGTTTTTAGAATTACAAATTGGCCTGCTTTGGCTTTTTGGGCGATGTCTGGTGCATATATTTTAAGCAGTTTTACTTGTGAGTTTAATTGTTGTTTTTGGGTTATTTTGTATTGTTGACTCGAGGTTTTTTGCATGCTCTTTCACCATTCCAACTATAAGTATTACACTTACACGTAATTACGATAAGTACAAGTAATTAAGCGTTATGCACATGCAAGCACGTCGCAACGAACAAAAATTGCAAAAAAGGAACATTAAAGTTTAAGTGGACTCAACAAGTAAATAAAACCAGTGACAAATCTTGTGTGCCCTCAAATACGCAGTGAAACTTTGGATGGTCAACGAGAAGAATGAATCAGTTTTCGGCGACGGCTTAGCTGAGCTTCTTGAAGAGATAACTAAATGTCATTCAATCTTGAAGGCTGCCGAAAATTTAGGGATGTCTTACCGATATGCATTGCACCGGATCACTCTGGCTGAGGGGCGCCTTGGGCAATTACTTGTAATTCGTGTTCGGGGCGGCGCGATGGGCGGCGGGTCTTCAGAGGTTACCGATTTAGGATTAGACTTGGTTGAGCGTTATAGGAATGCTCAAGCGAAGCTTGACGTGGAACTGAAAGAGATGCCCTAAGTTAGTCGGGGCGCAGGCGAAACTTTCTAAAACATCTTGAGAATTTTTCGCTATTTTTATTCGTAGTTGTGTGCTGTTTGCAAGAAACCTTTATAAAAGCCGACTTTACTGACTGATAACATCGAGTACGATAAAAATGAATACGAAATATCTCGCAATAGCATTAGTAATCATAATAATCGTAGGTTCAGCACTTGGATATTTGGCATACAACGGAACATTCTCACCTAGCTCCAAAGTCTCCCCAACGCCATCACCCGCACCAACAACATCGCCAACCCCTTCGATAGCGCCAACAGCCACGCCGACACACTCGCCCACAGCAAAACCCAGCGCAACGCCGACAGCTTCCCCTATAATTACGGCGTCTCCTTCACCAACACCGTCGCCATCCCCGTCACCCACTTACGCGCCTTCAAGCTTGACAGTTTTCGCAGCCTCAAGCTTAACTAATGTCATCGCAAACATGACCGCTGCATTCCAAAACGAGTACAACGCCAAAATCACAGTCAACTCTGGTTCATCAAGCACCCTCGAACAACAAATCGTTGCAGGATCACCATGCGACGTTTTCATGTCAGCAGACACTAAATGGACTAACGCTCTAAACAGCTCAGGTTTATTATTAAACAACAACGCAACAGCATTTACCTCAAACAGCCTCTGCGTAATCCTTCCACCAGGCAACCCCGCGGGAATTACATCACTGGCGGATCTTGCTAAACCAGGCATAACGACTAGTTGTAGCAGCAACCAGCGTACCAGTAGGCTCATACACAAACACAACCGTATGGAAAATTGACTCAACATGGGGCAACTCAAGTAGCCCTCTCTACCAAGGCACTGCTTACCAAAATTACAACGCCAGCTTCTACGCTAACGTTAAATCCTATGAAACTTCCGATTCAAACATCGTAGGAGACGTCGGTCTAAACGTAGGCCAATTTGACGCTGGAATAGTGTTTGTCTCCGACTGGTCATACGCCAACTTGACAGGCTCAGGAGTTCAATTCATGGCAATACCTTCAGCTGTGAACACTTAGGCAACTACGGCATAGCTGTAGTCAGCGAAACAAACAACGCGAACATAGCTCAGATATTCATGAATTACTGGAGCACAACTGACGGACAAAACCTGTTAAAGGAATTCGGGTTCGGACAATAAAAGTGCGTATATTAAGCGCTTGCCCAACCTTTTTTTATATAGTCAATCGGTGCGAAAATATTGAAACACACATTTGCTAAATCGTTACCGGACAAGATTATAATTGCAATTTTGATTCTCATAGTGATAACATACTTTCTTTTTGTAGTTTTACCAATAGTAGCGATTTTCTTAAGAATCGAGCCCAGCCAAGTAAATGCACAGTTGCACAACGGCGCAATCATAGAAGCCATAGAACTTAGCCTTTATACGTCGGGAATATCCGCTTTAATTGCGTTGGTCTTAGGGGTGCCGACTGCTTATGTCATGGCAACACGAAATTTCCCTGGAAAAGCAATCATTGACACTCTGATAGATTTGCCCATAGTTTTGCCGCCTGCAGTCGCAGGTGTAGCATTGTTATACGCTTTCGCACCAAAAGGTCTCTTAGGCCCAATATTCAAGCACTTTGGATACATTCTGCCTGGGAGCACAGTAGCTGTAATCATCGCGGAAACTTTTGTGGCGTCCCCGTTTCTTTTGCGCTCTGCCAAAACGGGTTTTGAAGCCATGGATAAAGACGTTATTAACAGCGCTAAAATGTTAAGTGGTTCGCGTCTTAGAGTATTCTTCACTGTCACATTGCCCTTGTCCATGCGAGCGATAATTTCGGGGGCTATGATGACTTGGGCGAGAGCATTAGGCGAATTTGGAGCAACACTAATGTTCGCAGGAAACTTACCAGGCATTACCCAAACAATGCCGTTGGCAATCTATGTGTTCTTATATTCAGACCCTTTGGCAGGTGTCATGCTATCCATAATCCTAATAATTATCGCGTTTGCAGTCCTTATCACGATCAAGCTTCTTGAGCAAAAGAAGTTCGGAGCCAAAAAATGATAAAGATCAATTCAATTTCAAAATCATTTAAAAAGAAAAATGTTTTGGAAAACCTCAGTCTCGAAGTTAAAGACAAGGAAATCTTGTCACTTCTTGGCCCGAACGGATGTGGAAAAACAACGCTGCTAAACATACTCTCTGGCTTAACCAGACAAGACGAAGGCGACGTTTTCATTAACAATGTCTTAGTTAGCGGGAAAACGGGCGCAAAAAAAGTCCAGCTTAAACCGTCGGAGCGAAAAGTCGGCTATGTCTTTCAAACAGTATCCCTTTTTCCGCACATGCGCGTTCAAGACAACGTGGCATACGGGTTAAAGGCGCTGCATCTACCCAGACGGGAAGTTAGAAAAAGAACCGAATACCTACTGGATTTTGTAGGGCTTCGCGAATATGCAAAGTTTTATCCCAGCCAACTAAGCGGAGGCCAAAAACAGCGGATTGCTTTGGCGCGGTCTTTGGCAACTGAACCCCAAGTTCTACTTTTGGATGAACCTGTATCCGCTGTGGATCCTCAACTGAGGGAATCTTTTAGGTTGGAACTCAAGAACTATTTGCAGGCATTAAAAATCACCGCAGTTTATGTAACGCACAATCTGACCGAAGCATTCGTTATGTCGGACAGGATAGCTGTAATGGGGAACGGGCATATTGAGCAAATTGGCAACCGAACAGAGATTTTTGATAAGCCAAGTTCATCGTATGTTGCCAAGTTTCTCGGTATCAACACTTTCGAAGGGAAAGCTGTCAGAACCCGAGGCGGCTTCTTAGAAATTGAGGCGAACGGCACCTTAATGTTGGCATCTCAAGTGTCTAACATGGTCGGAAAAAATGTGATTGCCACCATTAAGCCCGAAGACATTATGCTTTCAAAATCCGCTGACTGCAATTCCGCTCTGACTCCAAGCAACACTGTTGAAGGAGTGATATCTGAGATGGTTCAAATGAGATCAAACGCCCAAGTCACAGTGGATGCAGGCTTCTTGATTAAAACAAGAGTTTCTTTAAGTTCCATCAAGAAGTCTAGGGCTCAACATAGGCGACAAAGTATACGTGGTTTTCAGCCCTGATGCGTTGAACGTCTTTGAAGACAACAGCCGCGAATAATGACTTCCGCGCGATGGTAAATTTCAGAAAAGAATATTATTTGGGTCTAAGGAGCAAGCAGAAACAACGCACTTCACTGAACTTTGAAGTTAAGGGTTACCGTCGCAGTGACAATGGTAATGCTCGTCTATATCTTCAGGTTCAGCGAATAAACCGAAGAAACTGAAAAGTTTGTACTTATTTTTCTTTCTGGCCATTATAGTTCCCTAATTTAAATGTAATGCAATGAATAATTTAAACATAGTTTCATTTTCTGCCCGAAATAAAGTTTAGGCGTCTTTGCAGCTTACGGCTTTTTTCTGAACTAAATCGGCGAGATCTTTGGCTTGGGTCAAGCTACTAAGCATAGCAAGCCGAAATTCTTTTGCCTCATTTTTTTCAGCTTCGAATTCCATTATTAGCCCTGAAATCGCAAAGGCTGAGCTGTCCAGAAATTCCTTAACTTCCGCGCAGGTTTTTGCAGCAATTATCTTAGAGTGAATTGGCTCGTGTTCGAACCCCTCTAAAATAGCGAAATCAACTCCTTTCAGATATGGTAGAATCTCGTTTGTTGAGAGCCGTTTTTTTATGAATATCACGGTTTCCTCTTTGGGAACTGCCACCACAACTTCTGCGCCGGCTTTTGTGTACCGGTCGGTTTCGGTTGCTGGGGTATCTAACGTTGGAATCCTCACCATCTCCTTAATGGCGGCTACCCTGTACCCTCGGCTTTTTAACTCAGCGATTAAATGCTCAACAACGGTGGTTTTTCCCGAATGTTTCCCGCCGACTACTGCGACAAGTTTTGTCAAGATTGCGCCTTCCCAGCTTTTTACCGTCAATGAGCCATATAACGTTTAACGGAAACCAATGTGTGCTCTGCGCGAAATTATTAGCACGCCAAAGCGATCCTATTGATCGTTTTGTGTGGCGTAAATTGCTGCGTCTAAAATTAAACTGTTTGTGTTGCACCCTGTGCCAATGGTGCATTTCCCGCCGTTGTTTGCACCGTCAGCATACCCATTGGCGGATGGATTAGGGATAATATTTTGCAGGTAAACGACCAAGTTTTGAGCAAACGTCGAATTATACAGCGCAAGAAAGCTGAAGGCGACTTTGCTGTAGATGATGGGGTTCATGTTGATGTATGAGTTTGGTGTGATGCCAGTTATTTTCCATGCCTCGCCGTTTGGAGCGACTACCCACTCGTAAATATATTGGCTTGTGAAAGAGTCTCCTTCGCTGAAAGCAACGTACTTGCCTGTTGTGTCGTAGTAGGCTTGGTGAGCAAGGTAAACCTGCTTCATTAGATTGCTCAGTTCCGCGTTGCTGTTGTTAAGTTCGAATATTGCGCATAGCATGGGTTCGGTGGTGATGATAGCTTTTGGCAGTGAGACGCCGTAGGTTGTTATTGTTTGTGTGTTCGCTATGTTACTCATGATTTCGTTTGGGATATTACCGACTTGCTGGGGCCAGAAGCTTGCGAAGCCGCTGTCAATGCAATATCCGTATATGCTGTTTGACGTGGCGTCTTTTTCGACGCTGGGCAGAAGCGCGGCGTAGTCGCTTTGGTTGTAAACGATGTTATCTATCACAGGCGCTAGGCTGCTGTTGTACATTCTCAGGTTGTTTAGGGCATCAAAAAGTCTTCCCGTGTCAGCTCCGTCAACGATGCCAACTTCTTTATCCGACAATGAATGAAGATCTTGCCCATTTGTCGCGTCATAGTACCAGTATGGGTAACCTGTGGTAGCATTCAAAGGTCGATTTTCAAGAAAATCCATAACTTTCTCCAACCTTGCACTTGAACCCCAAGAGCCCTCCGCACTTATCAATCCGAGTTTCTGCGCATCAAGAACAGCTTGAATGTAACCACCTAAATCCCAAGAGGTAAAACCCACGAAATTTGTACCCGAAGCATATGGAAGCCCAGTTTTAGGGTCTACGCCTACGCCGGGTTGGAAATAAGCCCATGCGTTAGCGGCAATAGCGTGCCAGATGGAGCTGTTAACAGGTTGCCCAGCAACAACAAGACCTGAGCCACCGCTTTGGTGATTTGACGGGACAAAGTCTATTCCTAGCCAACGTGACATTTGTGAGTCTGACGAGGATACGGTAGCAAAAAATGAAATAAGCAAAATAGCTGCAACCACAATTGCAAATGCATACTTTGTTTTCCTTCCAAAACGCCTAAGACTTGGCCCTGAAGACCCACTTTTGTCCCCAATTGATAAACTCGTCATCTTTGCGCTTTTCAGTGGAGCGGTTTTTTTGCGAAGTAAAGTTTGGGGCATTATATCCAGCTTGGTTTAATTGTAATTGGACATGGTTAAGATTTGGTTCGATTTAAAACTATGGCAAAATCAGAGTTTCCACAAACTGCGGGGCGCTCAAGCAAAATTTATAAAGCTAAGGCGGCGGTTTTTTCAGTCAGGAGCGTGAGGTTGCACGGTTTTAGTTGTTGCCGCCGTCGGGGTAAGCGGTTCAGGAAAGACGGTTACGTTAGAATACTTGATTTCTCGCTTGTCAGCTGAGGGACTCCAGATTGGGTCAATTAAGCATGTTCACCATACAGGCTTCACAATGGATAAGGAAGGCTCCAACACTTGGCGGTACGCTCAAGCAGGCTCAAAAGTCATCGTTGCAATCTCCCCAGAAGAAGTAGACATCATAAAGAAGACCCAGATGGCACTAAACGACCTTGACAACATAATCGCTTTGCTTGAAAATGAAAAGTTAGATCTGGTTTTCATCGAAGGCTTCCACAGCTTAATCGCGAAAAGGGAAGATGTACCCAAAATTGTCACTGCAAAAGATGAAGAAGGGCTCAAAGAGACTTTGAAAGGCACTATGGATCCCATTATCGCAGTTGCAGGCATAATGGCTAAAAATTCAGCGGACACCCAATACCGCGGCATACCTTTAATCAAGATTCCAGAAGACGGACAAAAACTCGTTGACCTAGTCAAAAAACATCTAGACAAAACCAAACTCAATATGAAATCCGCCGATTGAGGGAAAAGCTGCTTGAATAAACGCGCTGCGCTAATATTGGCAGGTGGAAAAGCCCGACGTTTCCAAGCCAAAGACAGCGGAGAATGGCAAGACAAGGCTCTCGCCGTTTTTTCGGGAAAACCTCTGCTGGTCAACGCAGTTGAGAACGTTAGGAGCGTTGTTGATGAGGTGGCGGTAAGCGTGAACAACGCGGACCGCGGGTTGAAGTACGCTGAAATTCTAAAGGATCATGGGTTGAATGCCGTCCGCATTGTGGTTGACGAAAAAACCGATATCAGCGGTCCCACGGTCGCGATTATGTCTGGATTAAAAGCCGTTGAGGCGGAGTATTGTCTTACGCTGCCCTGCGACATGCCGTTCCTAAGGCCTAAAGTCGCCGATTATATGTTTCGGCAAGCGGAGGGGGTTGACGTCGCCACGCCAATGTGGCCTAACGGCAGGATAGAAACGTTACTCACGGTTCTGAAGCGCCAAATCGGGTTAGAAATCACGGAGACTCTATGCCAACTTAACCGTCCCCGTTCAGACGACATCCAAAGAGGCGCAGGCAAAACTCTCCTGATCTCAACCGTAAACGAAATTAAAACGTTTGATCCGGAACTCAAAAGCTTCATCAACATTAACTCCAAAGAAGACCTCAAATCGCTGCAGACCCGACGAGCCCAAGGTCCCATCAAACAAAACGTGGAATTAAACTGGGGACCCTTACCTGTTTCGGATTTGAAACTCCTCAGAGAAGGCGCCCAAAAAATTCATCAGGGCAAACTTTCGGAGGCACAAAGCGCTTTTTCTTTATCTGTCGAAAGTTTTGAGGTTAAGAAGTTGTTTTTTTGGGCGGCTGTTAGCGGGGAAAACTTGGGTGAAACCTTGCTGAAGCTTTCTGAAAAGCTGCACGATAAAAAAGTGGCGGCGGAGCGGGATTTTGAGGGCAAAGAAGCTTTTTTGAGTGCTGCGAACAATTACAGACTTGAAGCAGAGGCGTACGAGGAGAAGGATTGCCAATTGCTAGCTGAACGCGGGTTGGCAGATAAGGCTTGGTGTGAATCATGGGCCATGGGGAAGCACAGTCACGCACACCGTTACCCATCAAAAGTCACTTAAAACCGATTGAAGATAATTCTAGTTTGCCGAAAAGACTGACTTCCACTTTGTTGCCCTTTGCTAGCGACGTATGCGGGGGAACAATCGCGTACCCGTTTGATTTCGCTATGGTTGATAGTGCGCTTGAGCCGCCTTCAACCGGCGCCGCCAAGAATTTGCCTTCGTCACAGCTTAAGTGGAGGAGCAGAAACCTAAATTGTGGACCGGAATCAAATTCTTCAGTTAACTGCGCGCTCAAACGCGGCTGCATTCCTACTCCTTCTAGGCCAGTGTACAAGCGGATTAATGGTGCGACGAGATGGTAGAAGCCCGCTATGCACGACCCAATGTGCCCGGGCAGCATCACAACGGGTTTGCCATCCACAAGGCCAAATCCGGAAACTGCGCCAGGTCGCAATAAAATTCCCTGAACAACAACGCCTGGTTTCCCAAGCTCGTTCACCGCATCTGGTACAAAATCTTTCACCCCGACCGAAGAGCCGCCGATAGTAATGACAATGTCCGCGCACTCCAATGCTTCATCTATTCGCTCTTTCACCTTCTCCATGGAATCAGGCATGATTCCCAAGATTTGGGCTGATGCTCCAAGTTCAGAAACTAATCCCGAAACAACCAGAGCGTAGTTATTAGCGATTTTCTCTGGGTTTTTTTGTGTTTGCCTAATTAGTTCGTCTCCGCCTGAAAGAATGGCGACCATTGGCTTCTTGAATACTTCAGCCTTAACCACACCGACGGAAGCAAGTAACCCTAGGTCTTGTGGTCGCAAAAGCTGGCCTTTCCTAAGAATTAAATCACCCGTCTTCACGTCATCACCGCGGGGTATTATGCCTTCGCCAGAATCGATCCGTCTGAGAACCAGGATTTGGTCGCCGCTTAGGCGGGTCTCCTCAACTTTCACGGTTGCGTTAGCGCCTTTCGGAATCGGGGCACCGCAAGCGACGTAAACTGCTTCCCCGCTCGCCACGCTGATCTCCGACAGGTAGTCGGCTGGGAAAAGTTTTCCAACAACCGTGAACATTGCGGGTGCGTTAAGTGCAGCGTCTTTGGTTTCCCTAGAGTTAATTGCGTAACCATCGATGAAGGTTTTGTCGTAGTCAGGAATATTGACGTTTGAAAAAACGTCTTTCGCAAGTATTCTTCCTAAAGCCCCCGTCAACGAAATGGCTTCGATCTGCAATTTGGTGGGGCGCGCGCCTTCAAGCAGCAACTTTTGCGCTTCGAAGGGATCGCCGCGTTTAGGCAACCTCTTTATGTCAGGTCTGTTCACTTTGGGCACCTACAGGATTATTCTTTCTGCTCCAGTGTAAACGTTCATTCTGGTTCCGCGGACGAATCCGACGAGGGCGATGTTGGCTTTTTCAGCCGATGAAATTCCCGAGTTCAGAACCGCTGCTACTGAAGCCACAATGGGCAAGCCCACTTTGGCCGCCTTGTAAATCATGTCGCCGGGCACCCGACCCGTAATAATCATGAAACACTCGTTAAAGTCTTCGCGGTTCAGGGACGCTTCGCCGATGACTTTGTCAACCGTGTTGTGTCTGCCGACGTCTTCGGAGAAAGCAACCATTGTACCGTCGAATTTGAAAATGCCTGAGTCATGCAGGCCTCCTGTTTCTTTGAAACCTTTGGCGCGGCTATTCATCTGGGCGATGCAGTCAAGGATTACTTGCGCTTTCACCTTAAGCTGCGACTTCACAACGGGGATTTTTTCGTCATGCTGGTAAGCGGATGTGCTGGCTTTTAGCAATGGAATGATTCGTGTGCTTCTGCGGGAATGCTTCATGCGCTCGTCCAAATCGACGGTTGTTTTCAGCTTAACGTGGCAACTGTTTTCTTTCTCATTGCTACTCAAAGATTCGATTTCGTCAATACCTCGTAAAATGTCTTCGGCAAGCAGGTAGCCGACCGCGAGTTCCTTAAACTGGTTGGGAGAGCACCAAATCACAAACGTGTAAGAGTTGTTGAGTGAGATTTGGAGAGGGACTTCTTCGGCGACGCAATCCGTGGTTTTTTCTGCCTGCCCCGTTGATAAGTCAAGCCTTACCATCTTAACCTGACGCATAACTTGTCCTCTTGAGTCTTGGTTTTGAACTCAGCCATCTTGATAAGGCGTTCGGCTAAAACAGTATTCAAAAAAGATTTTGATGTTAGTTTTATTCGGGTAAGTTAATTAGCAAAAGAAATACCGTTTGTCTTATCAGTTAAGAAAGCGAAAAAAGAAAAGTTATAGGTATTTTTCGTAGCTTTTTAGTTGTGGGTTGTTGGCTTTGTTAACGAATAGCTTGCCTGTGCCATGTTCTGCTAGGTCGCCAAGGAATACGTAGAAGGGTCCTGCGACGCTTTGTGTGTCGTCTATTTTGACTTTGGGTTTAACGCTGTCAACTGTGAATCCGGGCATTACTTCTTGAATTGTGCCAGCTATGACGATTTTTCCGCCTGTCATCAATGCACCCGCGCGGTTGTCACATTCCTTTTCAACAAGGATTGTTCCTTCGCTCATGTGGTACCCAAGGAACCTGCCTGCGCCGCCCTTAATTTTCAGCACTCCACCGTGCAGGTAACATCCTACGTCGCTGCCGACTTTGCCATCAACAACTATCAAGCCGCCTTTCATGCCTGTGGCTGTTCCGCGGTATGGGGAAGCCAAATAGTCGCCCGCGTCTCCATGCACCTCAATTAAGCCGCCTTTCATGTCGTCACCCGACCATCCACCTATGTTGCCGTTTACTGTAATTTTGCCGCCAACCATTTTTTCGCCTGTGTGCATACCGCAATCGCCGTTGACAACTATTTCGCCTGTTTTCATGGCTTGGCCGATTCGTTTGACTTTGGCTGCGTCTCCGTTTATCGTGATGTAGGGTGTTTCAAGGTGGTCTTCTTGGATTTCGAAGAGGTCGCCGAGTTTTAAGTTGCGGTTTCCTTCGGTTAGGGGTAAGTTTGATATTTCAGTAGTGTCTTTGCCTTTGAAGACATCGGGGGTTATGCATGCCGCTTGGACAGGCACCTCGAATTTTCTTTTCGGAGTTAAGATGATCATTTTAGACACTTGCCTTTATGGTTAATTTTTCTGGAACCCTAAGGTAATGCTCGAACACTGGATAATTGTCATATTCAATAGTCCAGTACTTTCTGAATTTGCTTCTCATTTCATCGTCAATGATACATGGTTCTTTTGTTTGGACATCAAGCCACATGGTTCTGCCGGGTGTTGTGTTGTCTACTACTTCACCGTCTTTAACAACGATTTTGCCGTCTTTGACAGTGTACGCTGCGTGTTTGAAGGCTTTACGTGCGATTTTGAATTGTTGGGCTATGTCGAGTTTTTCAGGGTTAATATTGAAAATTGCGACGTCGGCATCTGCGCCAACACCAAGTTGACCTTTGTTTTTAAGTCCCAAGGCTTTTGCTTGTCCAGCACGAGTCATAATGGCTATTTCGTAGAGGGACATTTCTCGGTCGATTGTGGGAAGCAGACTCTTTTTCTGGGCTTTCTTATTGCAGTGCTTAAGCGTTATTTCTCGTGCTTTCTTGCTGTATAGCCAAGCGAGAACTCGTGGGTAAGAAAAGAATGGCCCGGCGTTGGGGTGATCGGTTGTCATCATCATTTTCCAAGGATCTTTTATTAGCAGAGCTAACTCCAACCCAATGGACCATTGAAGCGCGTTCACCGGACTGTTTTTCTTGTAGTGTATAGGTATGATTCCGCCGCTGGTTTCAGTTTCGATGTCGCTATTGACCCATTTGTTGTGGCCGCCAAGCGCGTAGAGTGAAAATTCGAAGGGCCCATCAGCGGTCATGGTTGTGGTTTCTGAGAATATAATTTGTCCCATATCAAAGGTCATGTGATTGTGTGCGTTGATGTAGTTTGAGATTTCCTCTGATGCTGATTGGAAGTGTACCCAGCTGTCACCTGCAAAGCTTGAGAATTGCAAGTGGGTAATGTGGGCAACTGGTCTGCCATTGTATGGCACGCTTTCAAGCGCTCTCATAGTGTCCAGTGTAGTTGTGTAGTTACCGGGTATTCCCAGATTATTTGTGTGAAGGTGAATAGAATGAGGCAAATTTAGCATCGCGTTAACTTTTGCTAAGCCGCACATGATTTCCCGCGGGGTAATGCAGAAGTTCGGCACTTGGTCATCAATACTATGGACGTTATGCCCAAAACCCCAAGACTCTAAGCCGCCTGGATTAACGATTTTAATGGCGTAACCTTTGGTTATGTCAAGCATCCAAGCGACATGTTTGGCGCATTCTTCGATATTGCCTTTTGCTAAGTTCTCCAAAACAAACCACCAGTCGCCAACTAGCGGGTAAGTGGCTTTGTCAAGCAAGGGGATGTCGTTTAATTCTTCATGGGTATGTTTAGCTTCCAAAGGCGCCATAGATGGATTCATGACAGTTGTGTAACCCATGCGGGAATATCTATAACCAGTAGTGAAAGTTGAAGGAATGGAATAACCAGTTCCGCTACGGGTCATGGCTGTTTTGCGTTCCACATCTTTAACATGGTCATCGGGACGGATTATTCTGCCAGTGTTAACTTCTCCACCAGCAATGTGGGTATGGATGTCAACGCCGCCGGGCATAACTGTTAAACCTGAAGCGTCAATCACTTGGGCTTTGGCACTGACTTTTTGGACAATTTTGCCATTTTTGATTGCTATGTCCATTTTTTCGCCGTTGATCCCGTTTATTGGGTCAAAGACGAAGCCATTTTTTATGAGTAGTTCAGTCATTTAGGCTACCTTCGCTTTTTTTGTTTTCTTTCTTTGCTTAATTTCGATCTTAGGCGCCAGATTGTTACGTGCTTTGAGTTCAGCTTTGGTTTCGGTTTCGGGGTTTTCGGCCTTGATTGCTCGAACTTCATCAAGGATTTTCTTGAGTAACTCCTCGTCATTAAGGATTCCCGGCGGCGGTTCCACGACTTTCCGCAACATTATTGGGACGTGATCCATGCGGTAAGCTGTCCCCTCATATTCTATGCCGCACCATTGTGTTGGAAACACTACGTCGCCGAGTCGTGATATAGCGTTCATGTCGGGGTTAATCGTGATTAGGGGGTGTTTCATCAGGTTCTGAACGGCGACCTTTGGAAAGTGAGCACCTGGGTCTGCCGAGATAACTAACGTGGCGTCGTTGTCTCCGCGTCTCAGCAAATCAATGGTCGTGAATTCTCCTGGGTTATATTGTGGGTATCCTTGTGAGAAGTCTATAGCATATGGGTAACCTGTTGTCCAAGCGAAAACCACGTTTGCGCCCGTAACGTTGAAGTGTCCACGCATAGGCGATATTACGAATTTGGTTCTTCGGTTAAGATCCCTTGTTAGGGCGATTGCTATTTCGATGTTTCTGAATCTGCCCAAGCTTTGCGTTAAGCCAAGGCCGAAGAAGATGACGCCGAAGTCGCAGTTCACCATCGCGTCTGTTACGTCTTTGAGGTATTCAACTGGGACTCCGCCGACTTTGTCAACGTCTAGTTCTTGGTCATTAACCAAGCATCTCATGGCGTCAAATACCTCGTAGTCCTTGTTTGGTTCAACTTGAATAAAGTAGTCAGCTGCCTCAGCAGTCATGGTTTTTCTCACGTCGACAACAATCAGTTTGCGCCCTGCCTTCTGCATCGTTTGCGGAGGTGCACCAACAATGCATGCCTGAGGCGCAACAGGAGGCTTATACTCATCAATCATTCGTCGGGAAGCCGCCTCCACTTTTTTGCGGCTCTGAGTGCCTTTCATTTTTTCAAGGTAACTTTTCCATTCGCTGCCCTCAAAGCGGCCGTCTGTGAAGCTGGTGTATCGTTCGAGATGCCTTGGGTGAGAAGTCCAGGGGTTGCATGCCCAGTAAACTATCAGGTCTGCACGGTGCCTGATTTGCCCAAGGGTCGCCGCGGGGATGCCGATTTCCTGAGTAGCCATAACGGATGGTCCGTGGCAAACGCTGCAACAGTTGTCTAGTGCTGAGCCTAATTCTTCTGCTAACATGACTCCGATGCGTTGTGCCTCGCTTGTTGAGCTGCTCCAGCCGAATAGCAAGGGGTACTTTGCGTCTGTGAGAATTTTGGCGGCTTTGTGTACTGCTTCATCCATTGACACGGGGACGAGTTTGCCTTCTTTGCGTATCATGGGTTTTAGAATTCGCTCTTCGCTTTTATAGCCGTGAACCATTTTTGCTTCGCATACGGAGCAGCCGTTTTTCATTTTGACGATTTCATTATTTTCGACGGTTACTTCAATGTCGTCACATAAGCAGCCGCATATTGGACAAACAACGGATTTTATTGTTTCAGCCATTTTAAATTACCGACCATACTCCTCTTTCAAAAGTTCATCAAGCGTCAAAACAACTTGGTCTGGGGCAAGTTCCACTTCAACTGAGAAACCCTTGAACAAGGGCATGCCCATGCCGAAGGTTTCATCGCCGCAGATGGCGTTTGCCCATAAGCCACATGGGATGAAAACTATGCCGGGGTTGGAGCCGTAGGGGTTCTTTACTGCTTTGACGATGACTGAACCGTATTTTGAAGTTACTTTAACGTTTGTTCGGCTTTTTATACCGAGTGTTTTCATGTCTGCTGCATCTATGATGCAGATTGATGAGCTGTCAAAGTACT
This sequence comes from Candidatus Bathyarchaeota archaeon, assembly GCA_963827165.1. GTDB lineage: Archaea > Thermoproteota > Bathyarchaeia > Bathyarchaeales > Bathycorpusculaceae > Bathycorpusculum. The sequence continues at coordinate 267,880 of CAWGZR010000003.1, forward strand.
CTTTGGAGCCTTTCCCCATCTCTTTTCCTACGCCTTGATCGATTGTTCTACCTGTAATTAAAATTGCACGTAGCTTTTGCTCTACCATGGTCTACGACCTACCCAATAGGAGTTTATAGAGTTATATTTAAAATTAAGTTAAATAAAAGTTTAAAATCCACCTGAAATATGGCAAATTGCAATGCTCAAACGAGTCATGTAAGCCACAGGCAACTTGGTTGCACTCGTGTTTAGTTTTCTCTTATGTTGTTCATGCCCCAAAAACGAACCCTAAATACCCGGAATAAAAACACCTACCAAAAAGCAATAATCGAAATTAATAAACGAAAAACATCGCAAAATGGTCCAATAGAGAGACATTGGACGATTGACACATTCTTTCTAAGATTGAGGTCAAGCGTTAAAGATATTTATCCTTAAACGCTTATTAATTCAACAGGTAAAATAGCACTTAACGCTAAGGTGATATGGGAAAATGAGAAATTTTAAAGATGCATCTTGGAAAGAAAGCGTAACCAAAGTTGTTCAGCAGATTCAAGAGCAAGACATCAAGTATGTCCGGCTTCAATTCACCGACATTAACGGCATGCTCAAGAACCTAGCCGTAAGCTCAAAAAACCTGGAAACGATTTTTGAAAACGGGCAATCCTTCGACGGCTCCTCCATCACGGGTTACCGGCCAATAGAAGAGTCAGACATGGTCCTCTACCCTGACCCCACAACTTTTGCCGTTGTACCATGGAGACCTAAAGAGAAATCCAGCGCCAGATTGATCTGCGACATTTACACTCCTCAAAACAAACGCTTTGACGGCGACCCACGCTTCGTACTGGAACGTGTCACGGACAAAGCAACGCATGCAGGCTTCACGTTTTTCTGTGCGCCTGAACTCGAGTTTTTCATCGTGAAAGAAAGCGAGGAGAAAGGAGTGTCGCCGACGCCGATTGACATGGCAGGCTATTTTGATTTTCACCCTGGCGACTTAACTGATGATTTACGCAGGGAAATAGCTGACACAGCGGAAGCGTTCGGCATAGAAATTGAAATTTCTCACCATGAAGTAGCGTTGGGACAGAACGAGATTGATTTCAAGTATGACGAAGCATTAAAAACGGCTGACCGAACAATAACGATGAAGATGTGCGGCAAAGTCGTCGGCGCAAGGAACGGCTACGTCACAACCTATATGCCTAAACCATTCAGCGGCATAAATGGGTCAGGAATGCACACTCACCAAAGCCTCTGGAACAAAGAGGCAACACAAAACCTCTTCTATGCCAACGACGAAAAAAACGGATTCCTGTCAGACCTAGCGCGCAACTTCATCGGCGGACAGCTGGCCCACGGACGAAAAATGTGCGCGGTCCTTGATTCATGGCCAAACAGCTTCAAACGTCTGGTTCCAGGTTACGAAGCACCCGTCTACCTTGCTTGGGCACACAAAAACCGCTCGCCACTCATCCGCGTACCCAATTTCGGCGGACGCAAGAACGCTGCACGATGCGAAATCCGAAATCCAGACGGCGCAGGAAACCCATATCTCCAGTTTGCAGTGCTTCTAGCAACAGGTTTAGACGGCATCAAAAACAGAATTGACCCAGGCGATCCGGTGGAGCTCAATGTTTACCAGATGACATATGAGGAACGCAAGGAACGAAACATCGTTTCACTGCCCGAGTCACTACAAGAAGCCTTAGACGAGTTTGAGACCAGCGACCTGATGAAGGAAACACTCGGTGAAACTGCCTTTGAGAATTTTCTACGGGAAAAACGTCGGGAATGGGATCTCTACCGCACACAAGTAACCGACTGGGAAGTAAACCGCTACATCAAACGGCTCTAGATCAAAAAACTTCCCGCGTTTGCTCTATTTTCCTAAATTTTGTAAGCGAAAATTTCAAAGCACTTCTGATCTTTGCTGTTTAGAAAATTTTCGTTGACTAAGGGGGATTGTTCGTTGACGTGCTTTGTTTCATAGCCTATTCATACGTTTTATTGAATACCCTAAAAAGATCACAAAGAAGAAACAATAACCAATAGGGCAATTGTCAGAAGGAGAAAGTTGGGTAAAGCCTTAAAACTTTACTTCGTTGAGTACATTCCTGTGGTTTCTCATTCTGTGCTCTTGCAGTTGTTTCGGGTTAATGCATTCAGTTTTGCATATTGGGCACGGGTAGGTTATCGGAAGCATTAAATCATACTCCTCATTTTGAGCTTAGAAATCTACAATGGCTAATAAGGCTTACATGCGTAAGATATATAGACTCTAAAAAACAAAAATCCATCCTTCAAAAAAGTTTTCATCTATTTCTGAAGGACGCTTCGAAAACGAAAACGTTAATTATGGCACACCCAGTTATCCAAAGTGAAATCGCGCAGACCATAAAGTCGAAAAAAGCTGGTACAAAACCAAAAATCAGGAATAGGAGAGCACAGAAAATTAAGGTTGTTCGATTTAAGTTCAAGTTTTTTGGCAGATTTGACCCAACTTTGAAAGCTTTTCAATAATTTGTTGGGAGATCAGCAGAAATAAGGCTTATGAATTGAAAATATACTTACTATATAGAAAGAAGATTTCCTATTCAAAAATTAGAAGTCGAGAACTTTTATTATTCAAATAAATTCAGGTTGGATCTCTACAAAAATATTCCAGCTAAATCAACCAAGGTATGGACCGGCAAAGGTTAGAACTATGCTCAAAAGCAAAGTTTTTAGGGTTACTATCAGGTTAGCGCTTCTTTATCTATCGTTCCAAATGATTTTACAAGATTTCTTCAAACGGTCTAACAATTTTTCTCAGATGCCTGCTTAACATTTTTCGACATAAGAAACAGAGTTCTTTGGCATCGATATTACGAATTTTGCCCCTTCGTTTTGTTTGCCCTCTTCAGTTATTGTCCATCCATAGATATCCATCATTTTCCTTATGAAGAATAGACCAAAGCCTGTGCTGCCACCTGTACTGAATCCCTCCGTAAAGAGCCTTCCTTTGTTCTCAGCCGAAATGCCAACGCCGTCATCCTCATAAATCAACCGTAGCCTATTCGATTCTGTGTCTTCAACACATATTTTTGCAGTAGTTGCTTTAACACTGTACTTTCTTGTATTATCTATGAAATTATAGAACATTTGCCTAAGGAACGAATCCGCAAACACTTTGATTTCATGAACGTCGTTATAATCTTAAATTTTAAACCTTTGAAAAGAGATGTAGCCTCATCAACAGCTTTTCCCACTTCGATGTAAGTTAGCTTTTCAACGCCAAGTTTCTCGTACATTTTAGAGAACTCAAATATTTTCGTCGAATCCGTTACTGCCTGCTCAATTTTTTCCAAGCTCTCCAGAATATCCGGTTGATCCTTATGCTTTTTCTTAAGCAAATAAGCATAGCCGTTCACAGCTGACAACTTATTACAAACATCATGCCTAGTTAAGCTACCTACAACACGCAACTTTTCATTCATAGCTTCAACACTCTTTTGTTCTCCTCTCAGTTTTTGCTCGGCTTTTTTGCGCTCAGTTATATCGCTAAACATTGAGATGTTGGCCAAATGATTTCCAGCTTCGTCAATTAATGGTGAAGCATTACAGGCAGCCCATAAAACAGAACCGTCTTTACGACAGAACTCAAATTCACGATACTGAGTCCGATTGTTATCCAAGTTATTTCTCATATGCAGAGTCTGTCTTTGCTGTTCTTCTTTTGACATTAGCTCAAAGCTTGATTTACTTAGAAGTTCGTCAATCGTGTAGCCAAACATTTGAGCCAGCCTATTGTTGACAAATATATGGGTACCTTCAGGTTTGGCGATGACTATACCTTCCGCTGAAGTTTCAACAAGTGTACGATACAATCGCTCACTTTCAGCCAACGTTTCCTCAGCTTTCTTGCGCTCCGAAATATTTCTGACGACGTCTACAAATCCTACGGCTTGACCCTTTTCGTCGGTTACGAGTGATGTTGATACTTCTATCTGAAATTCCGAGCGATCATTTCTTAATCCAGTAAATTCACCCAGATAGCTTTGACCGGTTTTCAAACATTCCAAAGAGCTTTGAATCACTCGCGGGTGGTCACGTTCAGCTATAAACTCAAGAACATGTTTTCCAACTATGTCTTTTACGTTGGCATAGCCAGACATTTCTAAGAGTGCGTCATTGACATAAGTAATATTGCCACTTGGGTCACCTATAACAATGCCATCATTTGTTTTTTGGATTGCAAGAGAATACATCTTCAATTCTTTTTCAGCTTTCTTGCGTTCAGAAATGTCTCTTGCAATTGCTAAATGTGCCGCCTTTCCATGATAGGTGATAAGGCTTGTGCTGATCTCGACTGAGATTTTTTCTTTATCTTTGGTTGTGTGTTCTGTTTCAAAAATTTGTGTCCTAGCAGAAGACTCATTATCCATAAGATTCTTGACCTGTTGTAGGCTCAGAAAATTATCAATGTCCTTAATTCCTAAAGATAGCACTTCTTCTTTGGAATAGCCTAAAGATTTGACAGCGGCATCGTTTACGTCGACAAAGTTTCCTTTAAAATCAATAACCCAAACTGATTCGCCCATGCCGTTGATCAAGTTTTTGTAATTCGCCTCGCTCTCAATTAAGGCGGCTTCAGCGCTTTTCCTTTCAGTAATATCTTCGCAGAAAGCAAATAATCTTCCATCAGGTAATCTGCGGGAAAATAAACTTACATAAATTATTGTGCCGTCTTTTTTTCTAAGTTTCATATCTTCCGAAAAATGGCCGTTTTTCTTGAGTTCATTAAATCTAATACTATGCGTGTTATCTTTGGGAACAATTTGATTGACGGTCATGCTTAACAATTCTTCTTTTGAGTAACCGAGCATTTTTACGGCGGCGTCATTCACGTAAAGATATTTGCCGTCAGGATCGGCAGTGAAAACCGAGATTGGACAACCCTCCAAATAAGCTTCAAAAGTGGCCTTCGAAAGTGCCAGAGCTTCCTCAGCTTTTTTTCTTTCAGAAATATCTCTTATTATTGTGCTATGGCTTAAAGTACCATCTGAATCTATAAACGTTCCAAAAGAGGTTTCAGCAACGAAGGTTGATCCATCTTTACGTTTATAATTGACTTCGACCAATGCGCGACCTATTTTTTCTCGGTCTATCAAGGCCGAAGCAAGCTTCTCGTCCATAATAGCAATTCCATCGCGTCTAGTCTGCTTTATTTCAGTTTCATTCATTCCAAACATTCTGCAAGTAGCGGGGTTTGCTGAAAGAATAGTGCCGTCGGGCTTAGTCAACAAAACAGCATCAAAACTGTTCTCATAAAAAGAACGAAAACGAAACTCACTGCTCTTAATCAACTCTTCAGCTTTCTTGCAATCGGTAATATCTCTAATTATAAGTAAAATAGCGTAAGGCTGATGTTTTGAATTGTAGATTACAGTGGATTTGGCAGAGCGGCATCTCCATGACTCGTCACGATGTTTAACGCGATACTCAGAAGATCCACTTCCAGTTTTCAAAAGCTCGCGCAGTTTCTCTTTGAGAATTGGGACATCGTCAGGGTGAACTCTGGCAAACCCGTCTATGCCTAATAGTTCGCTTTCCTCAAAGCCCAAGCTTTTGTAATATGCAGGGTTCCTGTAAATCTGCTTTCCTGTTAGATCAGTAAGCATGATAGCGTCTTCCGCGTTTTCAACCAACGCACGATATTTAGCCACAGAGTCCGCAAGATCCGCCTCCGCCTTTTTACGTTCTGTAATATCCGTGATTGATCCTTCGATGTTTCCTTGTTCGGGGTAAAGTTTTGCGGAAGTTAGACATGTCCTAACCCCTTGTTGTTTGTTCAGCATTTTGCATTCAAAATCTTTAACATACCCTTTGGCCAGAAGGAGGCTCACCAATTCCTGACGCTGATGCGGGTCAGCCCAAAAATTGACAGGCGGTTTTCCTTTCAGCTCTTCAGGGGTAAGACCAAGAATGCTTAGGTATTTCTCGTTGAAGTCAAGAAATTCAGACCCATCCAACCTTATCCTGAACATTCCAACTTCAGAATTGTTGAAAAATATTTGATATTTCAACTCTCGCTCAATTAACTCTTGTTTGGCTTTCCAGTGTTCCACGCCCAGTTTTATGCCGTGTGCAAGTTCGCCATAGACGGTCTCGGGATTACCCTGCTTATTGAAATATCCGGTGGCACCAAGGTTTAGAGCTTTTATCGCTACTTCTTCTCTGCCTTTGCCAGTAAACAGTACAAAAGGAATTTCGTTTTTAGCTTCACGTAGCTCTCTCAAGAACTGTAAGCCATCTTTCTGGGGCATCTCATAATCAGAAACAACAATATCATATTTGCCAGCTGACAATTTCTTGAAGGCTTCATCCACGCAAAATGCTTGGTCAATTTCAAAACTGGTGTCCATGTCAAGCAGAATCTGCTTTGAAATCTCCAAGATTGAAGCGTCATCGTCAACGTGCAAAATGCTGATTAGATTTTTGAGGTTGCCAAATCCGTTTGAAGCCCCGCTTGAAGACTCAGACAAATCTCTTACCAGCCTCTAAACAAAGGTTTTATGAATGTTAATATGATTTGTGCGCAGCCCACTAACACACACAAGATTTTCCTATTCCCAACAATAACCCATAGATTTCTTGCCTGAAGCTCATTTTACGTTTAGCTCGAAATAGAAGCTAATTCAACTTGAATTTTTCCTTAATGTTCTTCACAATTTTTGGTTGGAGGTTCTTCATTTTCCAGAGTATTGTCAGAATCTACGTGCTTATCATCGCTCTTAAACAGAATAAGAAAACTAAAAAACTCTAACAACAGACGAAGCATGAATTATGAATTTTTATGGATTAGAAGCGTTAGCGGTAAAAAGAGAGCAAAAAAGAAAGAAAAAATATTGTTGATATTTCCCGACTTAGTAGTCGAGGTACTTCATTATTTCCCAAGGTGATACGTACAGGCAGTACTGGTTCCAATCGTTTGTTTTGAGCTCTATGAATGCTTCGAAAACGTGGTCTCCTAGAGCTTCTTTGATGACTGTGTCGCTTTCCATTTCGTCCAGTGCGTCTTTAAGTGTAGTTGGTAGTTCTTTTATGCCGAGTTCTTTGCGTTTCGATTTAGTCAGTTTGTAAACGTCTTCGTCAACTGGGTCGCCTGGCTCAATCTTTTTCTGTATACCGTCTAAGCCTGCCATCATTATGCAGCTGAAAGCCAGGTACGGGTTGCATGACGGGTCGACACCTCGGTATTCAACGCGTTTTTGGGCTGAATGCGATGGCCCTTTGTAGTACATGGGTATTCGGGCGAGCGCGGATCTGTTGGCTTTTGACCACATGACGTATATTGGCGCTTCGAAGCCTGGAACGAGGCGTTTGTAGCTGCTTACGGTTGGACAGCAAACTGCGGTTAATGCTTTGGCGTGGGCAAGTATGCCTCCTACGTAGTATCTGCCTGTTTGGCTGAGTTCGCAGTACTCGTCTTTTGCATCATACATGGCGTTTTTGCCGTCTTTCCAAAGGCTCGAGTGAACGTGCATACCGCTTGCATTGTCTAGGTAAATTGGCTTTGGCATGAAGGTGGCAATTAAGCCTCGTTTCTTCGCGATGTTTTTGGCGACAAATTTGAAGAAGAGCGCGCGGTCAGCTGTTTCGAGTAGTTCGCCATATTTGTAGTCGATTTCCACCTGGCCGACAGTTGCGACTTCATGGTGATGTTTCTCAATTGTTAAGCCAAAGTTGTCTTCCAATACTTGTGAAACTTCGTTTCGGTACTCAACGGTTGTGTCTTCTGGTGGTGTTCGGTAGTACGCTTCTTTGGGTCTGAGGATGAAGCCGCCGGGTGTTACTTCTGGAGAGTTTGGCACAACTCTTGGTGCACCCCATGCGTCTCCTTCGCCGCTCTTTGGAGCAGCCCAAAGGTCCCAGGTTAGTTTGGTAGGGTCGATTGAGGTGAATACGAAGTGTTCAAGTTCGGGAGCGAAAATTCCAGTGTACCCCATGTCCTTAGCTGCTTTTATTGCCCTTTTTGCAACATGGCCTCTTGGGCAAGTAACGGAAGGCTCTTTTGCTCCTGAAGCTTCCAATGCATCGCCGAGCACGATTGCACTTTTCATCGTTTCATCGGTAACCCAGGGCATTATCGATAAGGTTTTGGCGTCTGGCATGAAGATCATGTCGGATTCTTCGATTGATTTGAAGCCGCGTACGGAAGATCCATCGAAGCCAATGCCGTCGGTGAATGCTGAGCCGCTTATGTATTCTCTGGCGGGTAGAACCATGTCTTGGAGTATTCCTCTTACATCGACGAATGCGGAGTGCACCCATCGGATGTTGTTTGATTTGAGGGTTTCAATAGCTTTCTTTACTTCACTCATGACTTTCACCATACTAAATCATATGTTTTAGATTCCCTTTGAAACATAAACATATATAAGCTTATCTCTTGAAAGTTTGAATAAACGTTCACCATGGGAAAAATAAAATGAGAGCGTATGGACTTTCATAACACTTATGGCAGGTCATAAGAACGTTTAACGAAAAACCTCACTTTTTGCTTACTTTTCTCTTCTCAGGAAGTCTCCGACGTCCAACACGTTTTTGATCGCAACGCTCTCCGCAGTCCCGCCTAAATCACCCGTTACTCTTCCGAATCCAAGGCACTCGCCGAACTCGTTGAGCACCAAAGTCGCGTCGCCTTTATGTTTGGAACCCATCACCTTCACGATGCCTGAACCGAAGATGTCTCTTCCACAGATGTATAGCCAAGCAGCCTTGCGGTCAACAACAACCTTGTTTGCAGCTACGGGCAAAAGCATGTCGAGAAGGTTGAAGCTCGGGAAGAAAACGCCGTTCTTAACCTTGCCCAAATATAAGCCGGCATAGTAAAAGTTGCCTTGGATCTTTTTGAGACGTGGGCTCAGCATGTAGAAGCGTTGATTCTTCTCAACAGTGAATTCTGAATTAAACTGGATTTTGGCGCCGAAAAGCGATGCAAAAACTTCTAGTTGCTTCATTGTTTACGCTCCTTTTTGAGTTTACACACAAAGAAGCCCTGTGTTTCTCCCGGCCAAATCCTTTTGCTTAGAGCCACTGTTGGATCAAGTTTCATACCAAACACATTTGTCAATCCGCTTTCGCCCACACAATCAACCTGCAGCGTATGAAGGTCCAAGTTTTTGATTGCCCAATCTATATTTAACTCGTCTTCTTCAGGCTCTAAAGAGCAGGTGGAATAAACAATTTCTCCGCCTCCAGACAAGCACGCCGCCGATTCCTTTAAAATTGCCTTCTGCACGAGCGCGTTCCGTTCAACGTCATCAAAGGTTCTCCTGTAAAACCAATGGGTATCACCAGCAAAATTGCCCGAACAGGGAACGTCGAGCAGTATGCGGTCGAATTTTCGATTAAGCATACCGGACTGACGTGCATCAACGTTGTAAACAATAATATTGCTGACGTGGCAACGTTCAAGATGGTTAGCCATCGCGCTCAGCCGCTGCTTGCTAATGTCCAACGCTGTGATGATGCCGCTATTTCCCATGAGATCTGAGAGCTGAACCGTTTTCCCGCCGGGAGCTGCACAAGCGTCAAGCACCGTTTTTCCTCCTAAGGCAGCGAAAAGTGACGCGGGGATTTGAGCGGCAGCTTCCTGAATTGAGTACATGCCGAGCAGATACTCTGCTGTAGCGCCGACGGAAACTTTGGTTTTGTTGACCCAGTATCCCGAAGCCAAGAAGGGGATTTTCTCAAGTTCGACGCCAAGACCGCGGAGCCTCTCGGGAAGTTTTTTTCCTTTAGCGTTGAGTTGGTTTATCCGTATCGATTGCTTAAGCTCGGGTTCCTGATATGTCCAGCCAAGTCGTGCGTAGCGATCAAGGAAAAACTGTTTTGTTGACATCGACCTTACATTGCAGGGCAGTGAATAAAAACTTTGCAGCAGCACCTGGCCGGCGCGTTCCAGCATGGTGCGCAAATGTAAACGAAAAACGTGTCCACGCACATTTTTTTTGATTAGTCTGAGTATGGTTTATAATCCAACTTTCAAGATTCACAAAACTTATAGTTAGTTCAAGGCTCAATTTTGCTTATGCACAGAGAAAAAACTCGCCAAGAACTGAAAGCTAATTCAACTCAGAGGACTTCTCCAGCATTTATTGGCGCGTCAACCTTTGATAAGAGTAATTCTCTGCGTATCTCACACAACGAATTATTGAAATCCAAGAAAACACAAAGCAAGCTCGACGAATCGGATTCAAAATATCGTATACTTGTTGAAAAATCACTCCAAGGAATAATGATTGCTAAGTATAATCCGCTTCGTTTGGTTTTTGCCAATGAATCAATGGGGAAAATGGTGGGCTATTCACCTGAAGAGCTGATTGCTCTCTCATCCTCGGAAATAGCTGCATTAATCTTTCAAGAAGATCGAAAAGTTTTCTTTGATCGTTTTGTATGTCGGCTAGAGGGAAAACAGGGCGACAGCAACCACGAATTTAGAGCAGTTAGAAAGGACGGCTCAATAATCTGGATGGAATCTTTTTCCACTCTCATCGAGTACGACGGGCAGCCTGCTTTGCAAGCCATGTTTTTGGACATAAACGAGCGCAAAAAGGCTGAGGATAGAGTTAGAAAAAGTGAGATGCGGTTTCGAGAACTTGCAAACTTTTTGCCAGAGATTGTTTTTGAATCTGACCTATCTGGAAAGATCACCTTCTTCAATCAGCGAGCATTTGAAATAACAGGCTACATGCGAGAAGAGCTTGAGAAAGGCCTGAATATCATGCAGTTTGTAGTTTCAGAGCAGCGAGAAAAAGCTAAAGAAAACATAGAGAAGTCGATAGCTGGAATCAACAATACATCCGAATATACGCTCTTAAAAAAGAATGGCACGACTTTTGCGGCGCTTGTTAGAACTGCGTCTATTATTTCTGAAGGCGAAGTTAAAGGGCTCAGGGGGATAGTGATGGATATATCTGAGCGCAGGAAAGACGAGGAGCGAGTCAGGCTTTCAGAAGAAAAGTATAGAAACCTATTTGAAAATGCGTCAGACGTCATCGTCACTTTTGATCTATCTGGGAAAATAACGTCTGCAAATAAGGCCATCATGCAATATGGGTTTAAGGAAAATGAAGCGATAGGAAACAGCATTTTCACGCTTGTGCCAAAAGAATACAGCGAAACGATGATCTCGGGACTAAAGAACATCGCCGCAGGCAACGTAGCTCATAATGAAATCGAAATATTAACCCCCATTGGGAAAAAAAGTATTGAATATAATAGTAGCCCCACATGGCTAAACGGCAAAGTTATTGGTTATCAAACAATAATTAGAGACGTCACTGAACGCAAGCAAATGGAAAAGAAGCTAGAAGCCTACTCGAAACATTTAGAAGAACTAATTGAGACACGAACTAAAGAGTTAAGAGAAACCCAGCAGCAACTTGTTAAATCTGAAAGATTAGCGGCGATCGGCGAGTTAGCTGGCTTGGTTGGGCATGATTTACGGAATCCCTTAGCGAGCATCAAGAATGCCACTTATTACTTGAAAAAGAAGGGAATTGCGATCCCTGAAGCTCAAGAAAAAGAAATGTTAGGCATCATCGAAAAATCGATTGATCACTCAGACAAAATCATTAACGAATTGTTGGAGTACGCAAGTGAATTAAGGTTAGAACTTGGCGAAGCTTCAACCCGAAGCCTGCTAATCACGGCTCTAAAAACCATACAAGTTCCAGATAAAATACATATTGTTGACAATACATGCGACAAGCCTACTTTTAGCGTTGATTTGAAAAAAATCGAACACGTTTTCATTAACATCATCAATAATTCGTTGGATGCGATGCCGAACGGGGGCACCCTTGAAATTCGAAGCAGCCAAACAGGAGCTAATGTCGAAATATGTTTTAGCGATACCGGAACCGGAATTCCAGAAGAAGTTCTGCCAAAAATATTTTTGCCCTTATTCACAACTAAAGCGCAGGGAATGGGTTTTGGTTTGGCGATTTGCAAAAGAGTGGTCACGGCCCATGGCGGTAAAATACTTGTGGAAACCATTATGGGCAAAGGCACGACTTTCACCGTTATTCTACCAGTCGAACCTAAAATAGAAAGCGCCACGGAAAAATTCTAGACAAATTATTGCATCTATTCAGATTAACGCTGAAACAAATCTTTGAAAGCATCAAAACAGTGCAAAAGCCCAAACTTCACAAATTGCGGATGGAAAAGGACTTGAACTCTCGACCCTCAACAAAAAGGAGACTGTACAAAAAATGCAGTTATCTCGTCCTAACTAAGAATGCAAAGCCACCAACGTCTCCCCATGTGCTATATGCCGGATTCCAGCAATAGCACGCAAAATCTAGCTATGCGATAGCAAAGTCCTTTATATAAGGTTCAAGTACAGGGTAGTAGAATGCGAGAATCGCATCATCACTTTTCTAACCTTTAAAGTGGCATTTAAGTGATTTAGTGACGATTCTGGGCAAATAAATGGAGATAAGAATATGAGTGTAATCTTAGAAGCCCCAAAAGTTCGTAATCACTTAGCCGAAAAATGCCCTGAATGCACAAGCAATAATCTTGTCCATGACGGCGGCACTGGCGAAACCATCTGTGGTGACTGCGGTCTTGTTTTGTACGAGCAGATGTTAGATAAAGGCCCCGAATGGCGCGCGTTTACACAAGAAGAAAAAGCATCAAGAAGCCGCGTCGGCATGCCCACATCCTACTCCATTAATGATAAAGGATTATCCACAACCATAAGCCAAATTGACAGAGACGCTTTCGGAAGAAAACTACCCATGTCCACTAGGTTGCAGATGTGGCGTCTTAGGAAATGGCAAATACGCAGTCGAGTACACTCGTCCATCGACCGAAATCTTTCCCAAGCCATGTCTGAATTGGAACGTTTATCCAGCAAAGTTTCTGTCCCACGATCGACTAAAGAAAAATCGGCTATTATTTACCGCAAAGCGTTAGACAAAGGTCTAATCAGAGGAAGATCAATTAATTCTATCATGGCAGCTTCATTGTACGCAGCTTGCCGCAACAACGGAGCATCCAGAAGTCTTCACGAAATCGCCGAAGCAAGCCTCGTCGATGAGAAAGATGTTGCAAGATGCTATAGACTCCTGCTAAAAGAACTTGATTTTCACATGCCGGTTGCTGATCCGCTGACATACGTCTCAAAAATTGCAGAGAAAAACGGAATCTCAGGTAAAACTCAGGGTGCAGCCATAACAATACTCGCGGATGCTAAACGGAAACGATTTTCGGCAGGCAAAGACCCAATGGGTATGGCTGCAGCGGCACTCTATATAGCTTGTCTTCAGAGTAATGAAAAGATAACACAAAAAGATATGGCGGATGCTGCGGGAGTCACAGAAGTTACCGTTAGAAATAGATACAAGCTCCTAAAAATGCAGTTAAATATTGAATTGCCAGATTAAGGAATTTGTTTTTAGCACTCTTAGTTTTGTGCGGTCTCCTTTGGTTCTCAGAGCTCTTTAGGGATTCTTTTTGCCCACAATCCATAAAAAACTGTATTCACCTTATTGCAAAGGAAAAGAAACGGCATCGCTAAGCTTACAGCCGTTTTCTTTACCAGAAGGGAGATTATCAAGATGAGTAAGAAAGGAGAAACAGGCGAACAGGACAGGGGGAAACCTCAGCCTCGAAAAAAGAAAGAGCGGGAAGATTCCCGCAAGAAGAAGAAACTTGACCGAGCTGAAAGACAAAAATCAAGGTCAGTTAGATAGCTTAATTTTAGCCTGAAAAGAATTCGATTGATTTAGACCAAGAACCACCTGTCTTTTTCGATTTGTTCTTTGATAATCATAAATTTCTTGATTTGTTTAAATTTTTTCCAAAGGTTATCCGTCATCAGAGCAGTGTCACAAAAAAAGAATACAGACACAGATTGAACAAATTCTGCCAATGATGGGAAAACTGCCGATCAAATTCTGGAATTAAATTATCACAAAACCGATCGACATTCGGGGTACAACCCTAAATACCTTATAGTTGAAGGCTAACTTGTTTTAATGGGGAAGCAATTGCAGAATCACGCCGCTAACACACCCGAGGCAGTTTTGGAAAAGGAGAAGAAGGCTCGAGAAGTCATAGAGGCATGCAGAACAGAGAACGGCTTCAACGCCAGTACTCAACTCTATCATCAACTATGGTTAAGAGACCTAGTCTACTCGGAAGATGTGCTCCTTAGGCTTGGATTCTATAAAGATGTTGAAAATCACCTGACCGAATTCGTAAGGTTGCAGCGCAGCAGTGGACAAATGCCAACTGTAATTGATTTCAGTGTGAGCAAATTGATCCGCCAAAGGTATCAACGCTGCTCATCCGATGCAGAAATTTTGTTCGTTATAGGGATACAAAAGTACGCTGCCGTTGTAGGCAACAAGTTTTTGGTCGACAATAAGGAAGCTGTGAAAAGGTGCGTTACATTCCTCGAGAGCAAACTGGACGAGAACGGGCTTATTCCCGGAATGGATTGGAGGGATGCAATGCCTGTCTACATAGGCAAATGCCTTCTTGCAAACCAGATGCTTCTAGCCGACATGTACGAATTGCTCGGAAACACCTCAGCAGCGAACTCGATTAAAGGAAATGTGAACAAGCTCTTTTATTTAGGAGATTTGGGCTGGTATGCAGACGCCATTCACTTGGAGGGCGGCGAACTTAAGCAGGATCGCCATTTTGATAGCTTCGGAAATGCTTTAGCCGTACTTAATGAAACTGCTCCGGAAAAGACTTCGGAGGGCTTATTCAGGGGTTTTGATGTTGCAAAAACGCCCTTCGGATACAGAAACATAGTGCCATATTACGAATTCGATAGGGAAAAAGCGCTGGCAACATGGTATAGAACGTGCCGGGTGCCGTTTGGTGTATTTCTCAGGAACAGGCCGAACAAATATCAGAACTCTGCGATCTGGCCGTTTGTCGAGGTTAGAGTGATTGCCGCACTTAAAAAACTGCAGGCCTCAAGCGTAGCTCAAGCAGCAAGCAGTCGGGTGATTGAGCGTAAGGGCTTCAACGAGTTTTACGATCCATCAACTGGGGCACCAGAGGGAAGTGATGGACAGCTTTGGACAGCAACCGCAACCCTTTCGGCAATTAAACATTATAGCTCTTGAAAAACCAGCTCGTCAGGTAGTTTCTAAAGTATCTTCTAGACTTACTGATTTTATTGCTAATGTCTCAGAGTCTTATTCAGTGAAGAATCGGGTCGTTTGTGAACTTTGAGAACGACTGAAACTATCGTGCTTTTAACACCTTTAATCTTCATGATTTTCTTTCGCAGAACATTACGGAACTCTTCCACGCTCTTGGCCGAAACAATAGAGACTATGTCATATTCGCCTGCCACGTCATAAATCTCTTCGATGTTTTCGACTTTTGAGAGAGAATCTATGATTTGTGCCTTTTGAGATGGGTCGATAAAGAGGTTAACCGAAGCCTCGAATGAACCGTGATTAGTTGGGCAATAGTCGTTCTCCATTCTGCATCATCAAACAGCTTACCGGTCGGGTAGCTTTTGAGCCTTCTTGCGAACTTAAATCCGCTAGTTTGTGAAGCGCAGTAAACAAGAGCGGAGCGGAAAGCCTGTCGCCGATTGAAGGGTATAAGCTAAGGCACCCAAGAGGTTATTTGTTGTGTTTTGGATACAGATGATAACTAAGTCCGGGCAGACTTTTATCTGTAAAGGCAAATTTTTGGAAGCTCTTTAGCAGATTGTTCACAAAACTAGTTTAGATTTGGCAAATCTATTTCGCTTGCCACCATTAGAACTCTTTCTGTCAAAAATCCCGTCAACGACTCGAGCCTATCTGAACCATCGCGTGCTTGCTTATGTTCAGCCACATGATTCTTTATAGCACAGTTCATAGCTTTCAAATCGGGCACCACCAAAATTTCGGATCCGCATATGCATCTAACAAGTGGCATTCTTTTTTTGTGAACAGCGGACTTGCTTTCGCTGTCTTGGCCAGAAGAAAAGCGAATTTCTTGGATACTTTTTCGTTTCATATTTATATCCATGTCCTTGGTCACTTTTTGGTGTGCAACGGAACAAGGGATTCCTATTTTCTCATGCATCGAATATAATACCTTGTTGTAGGCTCGACTCAATCACAGAAACATTATGCCAATAAGTCTGCCATTAATCAACTAAAGATTAATTTTTCGTTTCCAAATACACGTTTTCCATGAATTAAGCGATTGAAAATGGCAAAAGCTTATAAAAATACAGTTAGTTTTATTCAGTGGAAAGACCACTAGTGAAACTGGAGAATGAGGTATTACGGATGAGGCGATCAAAACTGGAAATGAACATTGACATCCTCAACACGTTGGCTCACTCAGGTCCTTTGAAGATGACGCACATCATGCACAAAGCTAATGTTAACGGCAGCGTGCTCAAAGAATACCTGGACTTCCTAATCAAACAGGGACTAGTCGAAGAACGGACAATCAGGAAAAGTCGTGCGGTTTTTGCTGTCACGCAACGAGGAATTAATGTACTGAAACATTTCCGAGAACTTACTCACGTGGCATCCATCGTAGAAGAAGCCCAAAATTAGAAACCCTAATTTACTCCAGATCTCCTTATCTTTTTTAATTCTCGCTGGCTTGATTGACCTAAGAGGGGTTGCCAATAGGGGGCGTTAGTTAAGGCTCGCGATCCAGTTAGTGACATTTTGTTTTTGGCCGATTCCGAAAACGGATGATAGTGAGATAAAATCTGGCAAAACTTTCCGAGTGGACCCTAGATTTTTGTGGGCGTGTAGAATTTCAAGGGGAAGGTTAGAGTTTGCGGAAATGCGTGAAGATGGCGAACCATCCAGCAGTTCCCTCTAAACCTACCCAATCAAGGATTCTAATTAGTTTTCTTAAACCTTATGTATCCAGAATTCATAAAAATGGCAGCGATGTCAACTTGCGCGGACAGAGGTCAAACTGAAACAGTTCCCACTGTTTACGTCGAATAAATCGGTTATTGGGTTATTGATTAATCTACCAAGCGGTTTTATTTTCAATAAGGAGCCGGCAGGATTCTCTCGTCTTCTTCGATGGGAATCGCTTTGTTTAGCTCTCTAAAGAATTTGAGGACTTCTGTTCCGCGAGCGGTATTTGCGTAAACTACCTTGCCTTTTCCGACGATTCGTTCTTCAATTAATTCTTGCTTGAGCAGGAAGGACAAACATTGCTTCAGAACTTCACAGTTCACATTCGACTTGTACATAATATGCGTGACTTTAAGTGGTCCTCTTTGAGATAAAACCTTAAGAATATCAACGTACATTTCCAGTTTGGAACGCCTCATACTTAACCCGTTCTAAAGTGAACAAAAGCCTGCATTAAGCATTTGTGCGTTAGAAAAAACATAACATTTTGAAGCTATCGATAGTCAAGAGATAAGCCCTCTTTTGAAGACAGGTTATACAAGCTTTCGCTGTGTATTTTCGATTTAGATTGCACGTTCATAAGGGTTATACTCCAATAGATAAAATCTGTTTCTTAGGAAAAAGCAACTTGATGAAAAATAACTTGAAAAATTCCGTAGAATTCGCAGAGCCTATTCAACTTCAGCTTCTTTGCGTAGATTGCGGACAATTCAAAGATTCTAAGTGCAAATTAGGCTACAAAACAAACCCCCGAAATCGAGCGTGCACTCAAGGGTCAAAGAGTTACCAAAAAAAGCGTGGAAAAAACTGATTTATGTTTTTCCGCTTACCGTTCTATCAGGGGTTTATAGTTGTCATTTCTTTCAGCGGTAATTTAGCATAATCTACAAGGTTTTGCGCCTTCGAGTGTCCCGAAATCTGTTGTTTGTTTCCATCATTGTTTCGTCTAGAGTCGGAATGAAAAAGCACCATTTTACTATATTATCAGAAGCCAGCCGACAAAGATAACTAGCGATGTGACAAAGAGTGCAGCCCAAAGACGTTTGCTGTGGTCGAAGATGTCTTTCCCGCTCATGGGAGACACTGGGAGCGTGCCAAAGAACGAGCCGATCACACACATTGACAAGCCTGCATCCCCGATAGCCGCGTAACCGCCCTTCAACAATACAAAGAATAAACCTGCAAAAGCAAGGCTGATGAGGATTTCAGATGCGGCAGTTACAGCACCCAAATGTTCCGTGAATTTTTTGGACTGCACGCTTCGCGTCGGAGAAGAGAAAGGAACCCTAAAGGCGAAGGTAGTGAAGAGAAAAAGCACAAGACCTAAGGGCCAAATCGAGTGCTCACTCCACACACCCTTGCTTCTAAGGTAAACTATAGAAGAGAACTTTTGTACAAATCCCACGAGCACACTGGTTATAAAGAAAATAGGAAGCAGAGCCCAAATCTGGCTGAGAGTTATAACTTTAACGTATGAGAACGAAATAGCGAGAACGATAATTGCAACCGAATACGCTAAGACTTCCGTTTTTGTGGGTTTAAAAAGGGAACCTTTTTTCTCCATCGCGTCAATCTTGCGCCTGGAGGCAACTACCTCTTCAAGCCACTGTTTTATGTTGTCGGGAATCATTCCTTTTGTTTTTTCGCCTGCTTTTCCGCCTAAGTTGCCTAAGGGGTTGCTTATCGCGGCAAAAAGGAGGGAAACTGCAGTTACCACCGCTGCGGATACCCCGACAGCTACTACTGCGTTGGCTGGTTTAGGAACCCAAATTTGCTGTGCAAGGCTTGGCGAAGACGAAGGTGCCGTGCTTTGCGTGGGACTGGATGTTGGGCTATTGGCTGGGGTTGGCGTTGTTGATGAGGCGGGAGTTGTTGAAGTGGACGGAGAGGTTGTGGCTGATGTTGATGAGGTTGGAGTTGGCGAAGCTGATGTTCCGGCGGCGTCGGATACAACGGAGACGGTGCCAGAGCCATAGTTGGCTACGAAAACCTCGCCTTTGCCCGAGTTGTAGTCGGCGCCGTATGGACTTGTTCCTACGGGTACTGTTGCGATTACGTTGTTTGTGGTGTCGGATATGACTGAGACGGAGGCGGAGTCTCTGTTTAGAACGTATATTTCGCCTTTGCCGGAGTCATATATTGTGGCCGCTGGATTGGATCCGACTGTCGTTGTTGCGACGACATTGTTGGTCGTATCTGAGATGATTGAGACTGTTCCCGAAACAGAGTTGGCTACATACACTTCTCCTTGAACTGGATCGTAAGCCACGCCTAAGGGACCGCTCCCGACGCCGATCGTTGCGGTGACTTGGTTCGTGCTGTCTGATATTACCGAGACTGAGCGTGAGTAAGCGTTGGCTACAAATACTTCGCTTTTTGCCGAATCATAACCTAAATCGTACGGTCCGGTTCCGACTGTCACTGTTGCAACAACCTTGTTAGTGCTGTCCGATATAACCGAAACAGTAGTTCCTGAGCCACCTCCTGAGTTGGCGACGAAAATTTCGCCTTTTCCCGCATCATATGTAAAGGATGAGGGCTCTGTTCCTACAGTTACTGTTGCCACGACTTTGTTGGTGCTGTCCGATATAACTGAGACTGAGTTAGCGCCATAGTTGGCGACAAAGATTTCCCCTTTGCTGGAATCGTAAATGTCTCTGTAAGGTGATTGCCCCACTGTTATTTTTGTGAGCGAGGCATAGTTGCTGCCGGATAGCACTGAGACGCTTCCCGCGGAGGAATCAACCACGAATAACTCGTTTTTGGCTGAATCATAGGCTACACCCCAAGGTGCACCGCCAACCGTTATTGTGGAGGCTACTCCGATAGCGTGTACCGAGACGGCTAGTGAGCAAGCAAAAATCATTATGAATAATAAAACCAGAAGCCTGAAAACCTTTGCTCTCATGTCTAAATCTCGCCCTTCCTCAAGAGTAATAATCTAGTTTTCATTTAAAACTTGCGCTTGCCTGGTTTGACATGATTCATTTTGGCGGTCATAAGCTTATATATGAAAAGAACTGATGTGGATACGAGGAATTTAAAATGGGAGAAGAGGCAAAACCAAAAAGCACTAAAAGTAACATGCACGCAATCATTTTAGGAATATTAGGACTTGTCCTTTTATTCGCGGGAATCTACGTAATAACTGTTCATGGTGCGCCACTGCGCGGCTCAGGATTTGGTACAATTGCAACACTACTCGGTTTAGTACTGCTTATCATCGGCGGCTTAAGGTTCTTTTATAAGAGCCATAAATGAGTCTTTTTTATAGACTCAACCATTTTTTTTACACATACAGCTTACATTACATTTTGTTTTAGCCCGCTCAGATTTGAGATATAATCAAATCAACCTGGCAGGTGAATAAATCCCAGAGAGAAATTGGACTAAAAGAATACTTTCTGGTGAGAAGCTCTCCTTTCTCCTCAAAGAACATTGTTAATCTAAGACTTAAAAGGCATATTTCAAAACTAGTATTATATCAAAATCGGCATGAGGACGTCCGAAAAGCCAAGACAAAAAAACAGTCAGTATCCTTCAAAGGGAAACTCTGCTACAGGTGTTGCTGATGGCACTCCTTGAGAAGAAACGGGGCTTGGTGTTGTTGAGGGTGAAGTTGATGTCGATGCGATTTAGGGTGTATAAGGAACAATTTTTTGGATTACTCATTTTTGAGTAATTTTCGGGGGATGCCCCTGCTTTTGGCGTTGCCAACTGGGCAGTTTCTATGGTTTAAATCGCCGTAGAAGACTAAAAAAAAGCTTTCGCCGAATTTTTTGTTTTAAAGTATTACTCAAATGCTTATAACATAGGGGGCATGCGACGCATGTCAGGGGCGTTTGGGTGACGCTGTTTGCCCTTCGGCGACTGTAGCCTGCTTTGGATCAACGTTCTAAGAGGGGGGGTCACAGGCTTTGGAAGCGGAAAATTCTAGTAAAGCCTAACCGCAAATCAGCATCCATCCTTTCCCCGTTTTAGCACCTTGAGAAAGTAACATGCCTGCCTATCCGCGCCTGGAACATGCAGTCCAGAGTTCAAACAAGCAATCCCCACAGAACCAAATTTAAGAACAACGACATAAAACAAGAACTTTCATAAATAATGATACCGTAAACCCTGAAAAACTATGGAAAACGGCAAAAACAAGTTTGCCCAAAGCAAAGCCATCGATAGAAAACTTGGTAAGGCAATAAGCAAAATAATTGGCCCTACTTCAAATCCCAGCGGCCCCACCAACCCCGACTAGAGAAAGGCACTGTCTTTTTCTCTTTTCCAGCAATTTTTTGAATTTTTTGTGCCTGTATAGGTCAACCACAACCCGTCAACTTAGCGGAGCATAGTATTTTGGCTGGAACATCTGAAGACAAGTCATCGATGGCAGGTAACACCTGTGATAACAGTTACCATCCAAGCTCGGGTTTTAGTGTGGAAGAGCGTGTGCTAAAGTTAATTGATGAGAGCGAAATTGAGCTTGCGCCATGCGAGATTGCCAAGAAAACCCATGCTAAGAGGTCCTCTGTTAGAGTTATTTTGCGGAAATTACTTGATCGAGGCCTGATTTTGCAGCCTTATCCTGGAGCATATTGCAACAAAATCACCTACGGGATGCGGTTCGTTCCGTTGTGCGTGCACAATGTTAGTTTGCGGTTTTTTGCTGGCACGGTTTCTCATTGGGAGAAGGATGAGTTTGTGGGCGGGGTGAAGATTCATGTTTGTTTTGGTCAGGAGCGGCGCAAGATTAGCGGTTATATTGCCTGTGACATTTGCGGTATGAGTCATGATGCTTGCCTTCTGGCGTTGAATCGGTGGTTCGATATCGTTGAGGGCAAGTTGGGGCGGTCGGTTGTGGATTTGGAGCTGCTAACGTTTGAGTGCAATAAGGACTATTATGGCGTGCGAATCGACGGAGTTCAATGTGTCACCAAGAAGGACCTGTACGGCATGGTCGAACGTGTTTATCAAAAGGAAGAAAATCTTGTTCGCAAGGAATGGAAGGTATCACAGCCGATGAGTGTTAACGCTTTTGAAGCAGTCATAAAGAAAGGCATTGGCGAGCATGACCGGGTGCAGGCATCTTTTGAGTTGAAGGAAGAGGTTAAACGTGTTTCGGAAGCGGTAAAGTTTGCTAACAGCCGGTTGTATGAATTGGAGAAGCTAAATACGGCAATGTTTAGCGCACTTACAAAGCTGGTAGATTTTGCAGCCAGCAATCAAGAGACGCCTAAAGGTTCTGAGAAGGGAGGCGCCAACTATGTCTCTTAAACTGAACGTAGTTAGAGCTTCAGAGCTTCAAAGAACCATTCTTGCTCTGATAAGGACAGCTAATGTTGTAAACGTAAAAACAAAGTTAAATCGTTCAAAGGAGATCTTTTCTGGAATGAAAACCAGATGAAGAAAATCTTTAGCTTTGGGGCACTATGCAGTGCATATGCTCATATACCTCGAGCAGACAAAGCATGCAGAGCAGTTAGGATGAACGTCCTTGGTCGCGCAGAAGTTATTCCTGTTTAAGCAGAGGAAGCAGTGCCTTTGGCGAAAATACTCGTCGACCAAAATACACCAAAACGCGCTATGGACTGGCTCAACCAGAAAGGCTTTGAAATAGTTACCTTAGCAGATACCAACCTCAGAGGCGCAACTGACAAAAAAATAGCGGCATTCGCTATCAAAACAAAATGGCAGTCCTGACACAAGACGTCGACTTTGCCAAGATGTATCACACCCTTTACAGACGCAAGCTTGCGGTTATACTCGTCAATACTAAAGAGGGAACAACCCAAAGCATCATTCAAGCCCTTGATAAAGCCCAATCAAGACTAAACCTAAAAAACGTTCAAAACCAACTTGTAATTATCACTGAAAGGAGAATTCGCATAGTTTCATAATCTGTCGGATTCCGTTGTAACTTGGACGTTGCCTCTTACCGCAAGGGTAATTCCCGAAGGAACTCTGGAGACCCCGCGACCCGCTCTATTGTATAATGAGTACCTACTCATCACATCGCACATTAAGATCATAGAGAAAGAAAGAGACAGACAGAGACCGGAGGGGGTCTACCGCTGAGCTGATAGTAACAAGTAATAGGAGCACGCTGACAAAGGCATGCTGTTTGTTTTTAAAACTTTAATATACACAATGCACTTAATATCAGATGCAATGAGTATACAAAAGTGACGTAGAATGTCGACTCTTAAAGGAAGAGCGTTTGAAGATTACGTAATTAACAATATGCCTAGACTTTTTCCTGATTTGAACTTCGTTAGTAAGCACGACCAACTAGAAGACAAAGGCTTCGACATACATGCAAAGGACTCAAACGGGGTTGACTATTTCATTGAGATAAAGAGTACTGAATGCAACAAGCTGAATATAGGCCAAATTATTGAGTACAAAGCCGAGTTGGCAAAGAATCTTCCTGAAGCAAAAATCATACTCATTTGCAAAAAAGTTGATTCATCAATAAAAGATTTAGTAAAAAAAATTGGAGTGGATATTCGGACTTTCCCAGATCTTGGAATAATCCAAAGTGATATCGTCGACAGAGAAAAAGAAGAAATAATGAAATTGAGCCCTGTTGAGCAAAGGGCATATTTTGCGCTTCTAAAACGGGGTTCTATAATGGCAAAAACCGAAGATCTCTCATCAGTGCTCAGCATTTCAGCTGCTCGGGCCAAGAACATCTTCTCAAAATTGGCTAGAAAATGGGGTTGCTCAGAGAGTCGGTAGAGGAAAATATGTGATAATTCCTGCTGATGTTTTGTTCGGTAGAAAAAGCTATGTTGCCGACCCTTTGGTTCTAATAAGTGAGTTGATGAAAGGAACCGATTATTATGTAGCCTACTACAGCGCTGCAAACGTTCACGGGTTAACCGAGCAGATGCCGTTCAAAACTACTGTTGCAGTTCAAAAACAAATTCGGCCAATAAGAGTTGCAAACATTTTCGTGAGTTTTATCAATCTGAAAAAGTCAAGATTTTTCGGAGATGAAGAAACCAAATACTTGGACACCATTCTCACTGTCTCAGATATAGAGAAGACCCTGGTTGATTGCGTAGACAGACCAGAGCTCTGCGGCGGCATTCCAGAAGTAGTTCGAATAGTGTCAAATGCCTTTGAAACTAAACATCTAAATTTGCCGAAATTGGTTTCCTATGTACAACTTTTTGGAAGTCATGCTGTTGCTCAGAGGTTTGGTTTCATAATAGAGTATATTGAAGAAAAGAAGAAGATACAAGTGGAGCCCGAAATTCTTGAGGAATTACGACATTTAATTGGATCAAAAATCTACCCGTTGGATGTCAAATCTTCCAGGAAAGGGGAAATCTCAAAAAAATGGAAAATAAACAATAATACAGGCTATCTTGAGATTTAAAATCTGGGAAGCGGTCAATAAAGATGATTAGGTTAACCAATCATGACGTAAAAGTTTGGGCAGATGATCAGGGCCTTCCAGATCTTTTGTTCGCAGAGTTGGACTATCGTCTTGTAAAAACTCTTGAAGCGCTTTATAGTAACGATTTCTTGTCAAAGCGGCTTTGCATGAAAGGTGGTACTGCAATAAACAAGTTGTATTTGGCGGAGACTTCTCGACTTTCGGTGGATTTGGATTTTAACCACTTGGGTTCCAAAGAGGAAGTTCAAAAGGAAAAACGTGTCGTTCGAGAGTTGATTATGGATCTTCTTAAGAAACAGGACAATTCTTATGACGTTCATTATGAACGCCCATACGGGTTAACTAGAATTAAGGCTCGATACAAAACAGTGGGAGGTCCCATTCAAAACTTCAAAATCGAGATTTCTCACGTTGAACGTTTTCCTATTGTTTCGCCGCTAAAGAAAAAGATCAAAACACCTGATGGGTTAGCTGATGTAGTAACATATACCTTAGAAGAATTAACTGCAACGAAGCTCAGGGCTCTGCTTGAACGATTTAAAGGTAGAGATATTTACGATCTATTTTTCATTTCTCAACTAAAGCCAGATCCAACGGTAATAAGAAAAATGTTTCTGTACTATTTTTACAGATCCCGGAAGGTCTTCAATCCGGTTGTTCATTATAAAAACCTCGTCAAGAGATACGAAAGCGGAAATTATGCAGATGATGTATCAGCGTTTGTCAAGCCTACAATGACTTTTGACTTAAACACAGCTGCAAAAGAAGTTATATCTCAGTATTCTTTTCTCAATGATTTCGATTCACATGATAAGGACTTTCTCAATCTAGCAGGCATATTGCTTGGAAAAAGTGTTCCAAAAGACAACATTGACAGACTGAAAACTGTGGAAAAACCTCTACAGCTTCTTTTCGGCGCGATTAACATATCTAAAGAAGCTTCAGAAATCTCGACAGATGAAATCAGACTCTTCAACAAGAATAAACAAAATAAAGGCTCAACAAAACGCCACACTTGCGATTAAGGTTATAAATGGGGATGCAAAAAAAGTCGATCGGGCGTCGCATGCCGTTGTAACTTGGACGTTGCCTCTTACCGCAAGGGTAATTCCCGAAGGAACTCTGGAGACCCCGCGACCCGCTCTATTGCATAATGAGTACCTACTCATCACATCGCACATTAAGATCATAGAGAAAGAAAGAGACCTCGCCGATTTGCCAGTTTGTTTTGGAAGAAGAGCACACACGCGAGGCAATACCTAAAATCATAGGGAAGATAAAGACAAGAAAGAACTTGGCTCAACTGAGTTGTTCTTGCTTATCTCTTAACTTTTGCTTTCTTTTTCTATCTTTTCGAATAACTCTACAAAATCTTCCTCAGGCTGTGCACCTACAATCTCGTATTTACAATTTATTATGAACGTAGGCACACCAGATACATTGTGTTTTCGGGCTTCAAGACAGTTATTCGCATATATCTTTTGGAGCAAGGGGTCTTTCAAAGCACTTTCAACATCTTGCCTTGTCAAACCAACCTCCTTAGCTAATTCGACAATGACCTCTTCTTTTCCTATGTCAAGGCAATCTTCAAAATACGCTTTGAATACTGCATCGGTGTATTCCTCGTTTTTACCGACTTTTCTTGCATATTCACCAACTGTCAGATCATTTTTTGAGTTAGGCAATGTTCTAACATTACCAAAATGTAGACCGTACTCTTTGCCTCTACATCTCAAATTTTCGTACATCTCATTTGTTTCAGAAATGTATCTTCTTAAATCGACTCCGCAAAGTGGAGTTTCGGGATGAATTTCAATTCCTACATGTTCCAGTTCAATATCAAACCGATTTTTGAGTTTGTCAATGATGGCTTTCCCAAGATAACAGAAGGGGCAAATGTAATCCGAAAACATAATGATTTTTATTGTCATTGTATCCCTAAGTTATAACTTCAGCAGCAATCTTTTTCTTTTTTGGTTTGGGACTTTTTTTGGTTGCAACTGTAGGCTAGAAAATTAGAAAAGATCTGGAAAAATCTAAGTCTCCTGGGACGCGTTGTTGGAAGTTGCTAAGTATAAATCCTTGTTTTACTTCTGTATAACTCTTGGTGAGACATTTGATAGAGGAAGAGATGAAGGTTGGTCCAAAAGGGCAAGTTGTCATTCCAAGAACAATGCGAAAGGCACTTAAAATCAGCCCTGGCTCGAAAGTCTTGTTCAAACTAGACGATGGAAAGCTAATTTTGGAGAAACCAAGTTTCGATGCGGTAGCTGTTTTCACAAAAGTAGCAAAAAAAATCAACTTCAACGAGAAAATAAATCCCCATCAATACGAAGAACAATTTAAAGCGAGAAATCCTAAATGATCTATCTCGACTCTAATATCTTCATTTACGCGGCTGTAAACACCCAAGAGCCTGGGGAAAAAGCAAGATCTTTGCTTCAAAGAATCCAGCAAGGAGACGAAAAGGCAGAAACCTCAGCATTAACCTTTGATGAAGTATTTTGGGCAATAAAAAAACTGGACCCTGAAGCCGCACTTGAAGCTTGCCAGGCGCTCTTGAACTTTCCCAACTTGGAAATCATTTCTGCCGACAGAGATATAGCCTTATCAGCTCTGCAGATAATCAAACAATATCATCTTGCACCAAGAGACGCCATCCATGCTGCAACAGCGATTGCAGCGAAAGCCGAAGCGGTGATTTCAACAGATACACATTTTGATAAGATACGAGAACTCAAACGAAGGTTACTATAGTCTTTAAAACCTTAAATCAAATGAGTCTTTTGTAAATTTCAAGAAAGTTGGTTAACAAGCCAACGTGGAGTTGGAATTGGGATTTGAACACCTAGTACGCTGGCGAAATCGTCAATTCCTCATGTTCTAAGCAGCAACGTTTCTTTTTTTCGACGAGTAGTCTGCCAATCTTTTTTGCTACGAAAAGAAGATATGTTAGAGGCAGGGGAAGAAGTGCTGCGATAGACCAGCAAAACAAAAATGAGGATAACCCTTTGAGATTCTTGTTCTAAACTGTAGTGACCAATTTTTCCGTTTGCAGTATTTTGGCCACGAGTTCCTTACCTATGTTCTTAGATGCATCAAGAACTTCAATGCCTATTATGCGACCTCTCTTGTCAAGGTCCATAATCACATTTTCCGCTAGCTCTTCGCTTATGTCATACTTGCCATTCCTAAGCCAAATGTACATGGCATCACTCGTCTCTCTGTATTCTACTCGCACCATAATCGTCAAGGTCTCCTAGTCCAGTAAACTGTCACGACGGTTATTTTATCGTTGCTCTTATCATAAATGACTTTCAGATACTTGTCTCCTTTCTTCTTGACTGCGATTGTTCTACCCAAACGAGACAGCGTAGTAAAGTAGGGCTGTGAAATCGCTTCTTCAACCTCTGTCTTCAAGATCTTCCTGAAATCCATTCTTGCCTCTGCATGCTCGGTGTAAGTTATTCGCATTGTTTCCCTGTTCAGTCAATTAAACGCCCTGCGAATAAAACATTTGCTGCCTAACTTCTTTCGAAGGAAAGATGTTTACTTTGAATGGTGCAATCGAATTTTTGGGACGAACTATTTTCTTCTACCGTCAAAGAGAAAACTTCTGTCGCCGAAAATTCTTTATTTCAAGAGAAGATCCTGGTCTGCTTGTTTATATTGGTGCAGGGTGGGATTTGAACCCTCATCCATAGGCGACCTCGCCAATTCGCCATTGTTTTACGCAGCCACTTCAAAGTAAACTTCCTATTTTTTTGCCTAACAACAATAGTCCTACTTGTTGCAGTTTTCATCCAGTTCATTTTCAGCCGCTTCAAAATCTTTCCCTAGCTAAGTCCTCTTCATCTTTCTTTTCGTATCCTTCAGCAAAGAAACTATTTCTGGGAGCAAATTCTGTTCTTGTCGTTTTGAGTTGCTTTTTTGGTTTAGGCTTTAAATCAACGTTAGGCTACGGTTAAAAACGGTTAGTAATGGTTAAGTCTGGTTGAAAACGGTTGTATTTGGTTGGAAAAGGTTTATGCCACTAACAGACCCAGTACGCTTCAAAGCACCCATAGGCAAAGGAAACCGAAAACAAATCCCCACACTTATCCAATGGGAATTCAAACTAGAACCCACCTCAACTCCTAACAGCACACGTCCGCCTGTTCGACCTCGGAATCGACGAAACCTTCTACACAAAAATGAACAAAAACGGACGAATAACAATCCCCAAAATAAACGCAGAACTCATAAAAACACAACTACCCAAAGAAACAACCCCAAACCAATACGCATTCGAAATAACCCCAATACCAGCATAACCAGACAAACAGACGAAAAAACCAAAAAATACGCTGTCCACTATCCCAAAAGCGTTCAGGAAATCGCTGATACTGTAGTCAACTGAGAAGAGACACAAAACCGAAGTCAATGCAATATTTATTTCTTAAAGTCTTAATGGTTTTCTGTATAACGCTAAGGTAAAAAGAAAAAAATGTATTTTAAGCAGCCTATGCCGGAATATTGTCGAGCGTATTCTCTTAGGTAGGCGAGAGACTTTTAACACAATCGCACTATGATTGAGGGGCAAAAAGGTGATTAACGCAGCTAAAACTGTGGGAACAGTTGCAACCACCAGTTTGCTCAATAGTGTTGAGCAAATATAAGTGTGGTTGAGCAGCAGATTAGCTCAATAACATTGAGCATTTATATAGCCCATTGAGCAACGTTGTTTTAGAAGGCAACTGTATGTCTGAGGTCAAAAATGTCTTCGCGCCTAAATCCTCTAGGATTCTGCGTGTGTTATTGGTAACTCTTGGCAGAGATTGGGACGAGAGGGAACTTGCTGCAGAGGCCCAAGTGTCAAACGGATTGGTGCATTATGTTTGCAAAACGCTTATTGAGTTAGGCTTTGTTGCAAGAGATAAGCGGAACCGAATAGTCATCGTAGACCCCATGCGATTGCTAAGACGATGGGCAGCTTACAACGACTATAACCGCGCGAATAAATTCTTAGAATACTATACTTTTGAGAAAGAAATAGATCAGTTTGTGCAGAAAATTGCCGAGGTCGATTTGAAGTATGCTCTTTCGGGTTTAGCCGGCGCTTGGCTTGTAGCGCCTTATGTGCGGCCTGTCGATGTGCACCTCTATATTCCCTCTTTAGACATAGCTTCCCAGTTTGCAAAAAAGCTAGAATTAAATCCCACGCCAAGTGGCGGAAACGTTAAGTTTGTTTTGCCCTACGATGAAGGCGTTTTTTATGGAGCGTATGAAGTCCGAGGGGTTAAGGTTGTGTCTAACGTGCAGCTTTACGTTGATCTTTATAATATTCCAGCAAGAGGTGAAGAGGCTGCTTCTCAACTCTTAGAAGTATTGCTTAAAGAATGGCATAAAAAAGAGGCAGTTCAGAATGTATGATCGTGATGCGACTGAGACTTCGAAAGGTGCTTTAGTTGAGCTATGCCGAGCTCTTCGACAATACAAAAATGATATGGTTCTTGCGGGAGGCTGGGCACCATATTTTTTGACAAGGGGCTACTTTGACCATTGTGGTTCTATTGATATTGATTTTGTTTTGAGACCTTCTATTGTTGAGCGATATGAAAACATTAAACAGATTCTGGAAAGGTTGGGTTATGTGGCTACTGGAAGCATATTTCGTTTTGAAAGACATGTGGTTTCTTCCAGTGGGATTAGTTACAAGATTGAAGTAGATTTTTTAACTGAGCCTGAAGGTGCAAAAAGATTGCCTGGCGAGTGGTTGACTTCGGTTCAAGCTGATCTCAAAGCATGCGTTATTGAAGGTTGCGGGATAGTGTTTGACCAAAATTTTGAGGTTGAGCTGAGCGCGATTATGCCTGGTAATGGTTTAGCTTCGGCGAAGCTTTATTGTGCAAACATTGTTGCATCGTTAACTATGAAAGGTCTCGCTTTGTACAGGCTGAAAGATAAAGACAGCTATGACATTTACAGCGTAGCGGGTTTCTACGGAACGGGACCTAAGCAAGCTTCTGAAGCGTTCATGGCTGCGCTAAAAGGAAAAGGAACAGCGGAAACAACGATTAATGCAATAATTGAACTTAGAGAAGGCTTTGGCTCGATGATTTCTCAAGGCCCAAGCGCAGTGGCTAGATTTATTGGTTCTGAAAATGCAAGAACTGATGCATATCAACGAGTTAACTTTTTCCTAAAGGGCTTATCACTATAAATAACTGGTACGCTCCACAACAAATTGCATTCTCCATGAATAGGTGAACTACACTTTGAACGGAGAAACAGATTAAGTAAAAGAGCTTGAGCAAAGATTCGGGCGCCCCATGCCTTTGTAACGCGGACGTTGCCTCTTACCGCAATGGTAATTCCCGAAGGAACTCTGGAGACCCCGTGACCCGCTGGGCATGCGAACTTAAGATGCCTTCATCCACTAAAACATCCTGATGGACACTTATAAAATGTATCTGGATAACAACTCCAGATATAACGCTAAAAGCCGACAGCCGTGTCTTGAAAACGTTCAAGTCTGATTCTCATGGTCACTGGATATTTTTATTCAAAAATGGAGAGCACCTCATAAAGAGGGAGGTTTCAGAATAAAACACCAAAAAACAGTACCTTCTTCGGGTCAAGTCCATAGAAAACCAGCGGCCCCACCAATGCTCACGTTAAAAAGTACCATTTTTTCCCCTCTTTTTTATCGCCTAATTTTAAATCAACCAGACTAACCGTTCATCAATCAGCTTCGTCAGAAATTTTCTACTGTATGGATTGCTTTTTTTGGTGTGGTCGTTGCGCGGAACCCAACTCGACGCGTAAGAACTCAATTGGTCAAATAGCTTCAAGCAGCGCTTGCTCTAAGTTCCAGCCCAAAGGAGGCAGCCCCAAATGAGCTTTGTCGCTGATTCGTTTAAGCCTCCATGTCTTCTCGGATACTATCCCTGCATAAGCAATCCGTCATCAAAAGACTGCGCTATAATTGATACTTGCTCTCGGGATTTGTTTTTCTGCAAGTTTGCAAAGCTTGCATATCCTGACGGGACCGATATCTCCTGCAAGACCTACAGTTTTAGTGATCGGAATTGTACGCATGGCGGCGGATCCTGTTCTAGGCGAGCATGCCTTGAGCATCGACGTTTTGGGGGGCACTGATTATTTTGGTTGCTGTATCTGATAACTCAACAGACAATAGTAGTAACTTAAGTGTAAACAGTTTAGTGCCTTCTTTGCAGGATAGGCGTAATAAGATTAGCAGCCGCGCCTTTTCAGTCGAATCCCGTGTTTTCCATATTATCGATGCTTCTGAAGTGGAGCTGCGTCCTGCCGAGATTGCTCGAATACTCCATAGCGATAAGAAACCCAAGGAAATAACGCCCGGCCAATACTCCACTGTCCGGGTTGTCTGCAAGAAACTACTTGATAAAGGTAAAGTTGTGCAGCCGTACCAGGGGGCTTACTGCAACAAAATCACCCACACCGTGCGGTTCGTTCCACTTTGCGTGCATAATGTGACTTTGCTTGCGAAAGTCTGTCAAAATCTGAAGCATTGGGAAAATGACGAATTTATCGGGGGTGTCAAAATTCATGTCTGTTTTGGGGCGGAGAGAAAGCAGGTCACGGGGTATATCGCTTGCGACGTCGGCGGGATGAGTCATGATGCTTGTCTTTTAGCGCTTAACAGGTGGTTTGAGATCGTTGAGGGGCGGCTGGGTTATTGTCTGCAGGATTTGGTTTTGCAGACGGTTGAGTTTAACAAGGATTATCATGGCAGGCGCATTGACGGCTTTCAATGTGTGACTAAGAAGGATCTGTATGGCATTATTGATCGGACCTATCAGAAGGAAGAGGATGTAATCCGCCGAGAACGTAAGGTTACCCAGCCGATGAGCATTAACAAGTTTGAAGCGGAGATCCATCAAGGGCATTGAGGAGATCGGACTTAGCCAGGAACGCTACGAGCTACAACAGGAAGTTCGGCGGAATAGTGAGGCGATTAAGTTTACTAATAGCCGTATTTTGGAGGTTGAGAAGTTGACAGGGGCGATTTATCAGCATATGGTTAAGCTGCCGGTGCTGGATAGCGGCGTGGCTGAAAAGTTGGCTTTAGGTATTGAGCGGCTTAATGAGGCTTTGACTCGATTGAGCGATGCCGACGCGGATCCTAAGCGGTTGGATGAGAAGCAAAGTAAACTCGGGGAGTATGTAAGATGAGTTTGCAGATGACGGTTGATTGTCCTTGTCGCCGTTGCCCCTGGAAGATGCGGAGCGAATGTGATCATTACCGAAATATTTGTTTGGAGATCCGCAGTTGCTCCCGCTGCGAGCAGGGACTTGAGCGATGCATAAAGGAGGGTTATTGTTGAATCGCAATTTTTGCGCCTTTTTGGATGTAAACCCTTGTTTGAAGTTTGCGAGACGTGTCTTTAGGGAGCTTTTTTGCATGGTCTTTTTCCATGCTTTCGTCTTTGCCATTTCTTAGTGCGTCTGGTCAGGCTAAGGCACTGTTATTTTCCATGATGTTTCAAGGAGTGACTATCCATGATTGAACAGGACGAGCAAATATCTGGCGAAAACTCTGTTCAAATAGATGAAAATAGCGTTGGAAAGGTCCGTAAAAAGGATCCGCGGAGCATTGAAAACAAGTTTGGGCGCCAGAAGTGGCATGAAATTAAGACTGATAAGATTTATGCTCAGAATAAGCAGATTCTTGATGAGCTGCGTTGGATCCGTCACCGCTTGAAGGCGCTAGGTGAGAGTGATATCGATATGCCGATGCTTGAGCGGTACGCTTTTCGCGATCAGGTTGATAGCGAGATTTTTCAGCGGATAATGACTGCTGGGGATTCTGGAGTTTTCCCGAAGGATGTAGCTGTCGACGTCGCTTTGGCGAAGTATCATTTGAGGTATTATGATGTGAGCCGTCGTATTGTGAGGATGAATAAGCGTTTGCGTTTTGAGGTTGGCGAGTTTTTGTTTGAGAAGCGGGGTCATAGGTGGGCTGTTACTAAGTTTGGTTTTGAGGTTTGGGGTAAGAGTAAAAAAGAATTTGACGAGGAAGTAAAAGAGGAAGGACCAAAATATGGGGAATCATGAGAAGAAACGTGCTAAGAAGCGGCAGCAAAAGCAACGTGAGTTATTGAAGAATTTAGGGTTATTTGGTGACAAAAATGTGTGAGAAAAAGACAAGTTTGAAAGTTCCTCTTCTTGATGATTTGAAGCTTGAGGATCTTCGGCTTTTGAAGCATCATGAAGGGAATCCTAATCGGATGACTGTTAAGCAAAAAGAGCAGTTGTGGCATAGTTTGCAGCGTTATGGTTGGCTGGTTCCAATTATTACTGATGCTGACGGTATTGTTGCTGATGGTGAGCAGCGCGTTGACGTTTGCATTGCCCATGGCGAGTTTTTTGGTCCTGTTTTGCGTAGGCCTCTTACTGAAGCTGAAAGATTAATTGTTGGCCAAGAACTAAACAAGCTGCGAGGTAAGCATAATCGCGAGGCAGACCGCGCAGAGTACATAAAAATAGATGGTTTGGGTGAGCGATCTGATTTGGAATCGTTGCTTTCTGCTGTGGGCGAAGACCTTTCTAAAATATTGAGTAGTAGCGTAGAGCATGGCGGCAGTAATATGATTCCTGAGACCTGCGAAATAATTATTCGCGGGTTTAAGGGCAAAAAGTTCGATGAGCAAGCTCAAAAGGCTGCTTGGGAAAAGTTTACGGCTGAGGGTTATGACGCGGGGTTGCTGAATCTATAGATGCCGTCTTTTGATTTAGTTTTCAGCTGGCATGCTGGCAATACCTACCGAGAACAAGCAATTACCAGTACATATGATCTTAAAGACGTGAAGCTTGAGAAGCACCTTAAAGGGAACATTCCGATTGAAGGCCTAAACTGGCAGATAGGCTGCATTGTTGGGTCATCTGGGAGCGGAAAAACAAGTATAGCTCGACACTGTTGGCCAGAGGCTTATTATGCTGATCTTAAAGAAAGATACAAAGAGCCTTGTTTTCTAAATGATTTCCCAGCTGAACTTACTATAAGTGAGCTTGGCGCCGCATTATCAAGTAGTGGCTTTAGTGAGCCTCCTGCATGGCTGAAAAGCTATAGTGTGTTGAGTCAGGGGCAAAAGATGCGTGTTGATATTGCTCATGCACTTTGTTTGCCTCAGCCGCTGGTTGTTTTTGATGAGTTTACTTCAGTGATTGATCGGAATGTTGCTCAAATTGGCTCTTATGCGATAAGCAGGGCAATTCGGCATCATCCAGGTAAGCAGTTCATAGCTGTTACATGCCATTTTGATGTTTTGGATTGGCTTGAACCTGACTGGACCTATAATGTTGATACTGGAGAATTCTTTGATTATACGAATGTAAAAAAAAACGATGTCACCCCCAAATTATTCTCTCAGTTCATAAATGCAATTTATCCATGTGGCAGGTCTTTAGGGAGCATCATTATTTGAATACTGAACGCCTTGGCGCCGGTGTTCGCTGCTACGTTGCCAAGCTGGGAGATAAGCCCATTGCGTTTATTGCCGTTGCACACGTGCATATGCTTGTTAATTATTTTAGGGTTAGCCGTCTTGTGGTTTTGCCTGATTACCAGGGCATCGGTGTAGGGAAACGTTTGCTGAATTTTGTTGCTGAGCTTTATACATCTCAATTGCCGGAGATTCCTTTCTATCTTGTTACGAGTAATCCTCAGCTCATCCGAAGTAACTTGGATGGTTGGCGTGTGAAGCGTGTTGGCCACGGCTCTAGCGGCAGAAATGATAGCAGGATAAATCGGGAGCTTGTGAAGTCAAATTCCAAGCGACGTCTAAGCGTGTCCTTGCAATACATTCCTCAGAAACGATTTGGAGGTTCTTCTTTTGCGTAGTTCCGAGAGGGATCGGGCGGATTTGTCTTTGCCTAATAACTTGCGTGGCAAGCATTGTCGTGGTCTTGGCTGTGACAGAAAAATTTCCAGAACAAATAAAAGCGGTTATTGTCGGACTTGTTATGGTCGTTTTGTTCTTCACTTTAAGGGTACGGAAGCACATTTAAAATCACTTTAAAGCTTACACATTAACTGTTTTTGTCTTCATTTCCTCGGCCGCTATCCTATTGTTATGCATTTGTTTTTCGCGGAAGCAAAACTCACAAAATATAAATTACATTTCAACTAATAACAGATGATTAAGTGACCCGAATGGTTTTTTGCCCAAAATGCGAAAAAACAAATTCTGAAGAAGCATCGTATTGCAATTTTTGCGGTAACCCATTACCCAAAACAATTAATGCCAATAACGCATCTACAACGAAAACCTGTCCGGTCTGCAAAAAAACCATCGCTTCAGCTCAAAATTTCTGTCCCTATTGTGCTAGTGACCTCAGAGTACAAAGGACCCCTTCTCAACAAATTAATTCAAAACAAGAAGTGCCAAGTACACCACAACCAAGCTCCCAACCAAATATACCCTCAACGCCTCCTATAACGAAAACCTGTCCGGTCTGCAAAAAAACCATCGCTTCAGCTCAAAATTTCTGTCCCTATTGTCCTAGTGACCTCAGAGTACAAAGGACCCCTTCTCAACAAATTAATTCAAAACAAGAAGTGCCAAGTACACCACAACCAAATCCCAAACCAAACACACCCTCAACACCGCACATAACGAAACCTTATTCATTTTCACGTAAAAACAGAAACATAGCTATTGCTGCTGGGGTCATTTTAATAGTGATCATTGCCTCGGTTGCTGGCATTTATCTCGGACAAAATAGTTCCCCTTTCGACTAACGGACAAGGTTCTTCATCAACGTCACATAGTGTCGCCCTCAATGTCGATGGTAGCGTAACTGATGGCTATTGGACAAGAGATATAGCAACTGACCTTCCAGATTACGAAAGCACTGTCAGCTATTCTATATCAGATGTTGGAAATCTTGATGCAAATAGCGTGAGCATAAGCATAAGCATTGACGGCAATCCATACTCAAATGATGTAATTCCCTCCATAACAACGTCTAACAGTTACAGTTCCTCTTTCTCATATTCAACTCCTCATGACCAAACAAACAACGTTTTGATACAAGCAAGCTGTCAAGATTCTTCTGACTCATGCACTTTATTAATAGGTTCTACATTTCCAAGTAGTCCTTTTGATTTCTCCGGTAATCTTTCTCCAACCATATGTGAACTGTTTGTTACCCCCACCGATCAAAACGTAGTAGCGATGAAGAATAGCATTTTGAGCAGCAAGTTCTTGCTCGATGCTGATTGGACTGCCTTATGGGGGTGGGTGGGTAATAATATTCATTACGAAACTGAAAATAGTGCAACTTACCATTGGCAATTTCCATTTGAAACTTTACAATCAAAATATGGTATGTGTGCGGATTATTCAACTCTGTTGGTCTCAATGTATCGAGACGGTGTTTTTGGACCTAATGATGTCTATGTCGTTTGTGGCACAAATGCGCAGGGTGAAGGTCACGCATGGGTTGCAGTTAGATTGCCTGTTGTTGGATGGTATACATTGGATCCACAAGAAAATGGTGGTTTCTTGCTTAACCTAGTGGGTAATCCATTATTTGTTTCTGGGTATACGGGACAATTTGAGTTTAACGACCAACAATTCATTACACTTAGTAGTTGATGCAAAAGCTTAAAAGAAAATAGAGACTAAATAGCTGAACCATAGGCTCGTGATTACATTAAATTGTCCTAACTGTGGTAAGGAAATTCCCAATCCAGATGCAGTATTTTGCCCTTATTGTTCTAAATCACTTATTGTGAAAAGGTATCAAACGTTTCCATTAATTTCTGGAATCTCAACAATTGTTTCAGCTGTACTTGTTATAGTAGCTGGCGCGATAAGCATTTTGGGTGCATTAAGCACATATGGTGGATACGGCTACGGTTTCATCGCTGGCACAAACATTTTCTTTTGGGTAGCTGGAATTTTCGAAGTAGCAGCTTTCTCAGTTGGTTTAACAGGAGGTATCTTCCAAATTAGACGAATGCTGTTCTTAGGCTCAGTTTTCTGTAATGTTCTTTTGATTGTTTCAGCTATAATTATAATGGCAGAGTCACGGTTTAATATTACAATGAGTTCTGGTGGTGGAGGAACGTTCTCTGGATTTTTGTTTTTCGCAATACCAGTGCTAATACTGTCAATACTATAGGTATAGTTTTTGCTACTTTATCTAAAGGAGAATTCAAAAACTAATTTTTCTCTTATTTATGTCTACGACTATACTTTTCAAGCCCTAACTTCACAGAAACTTAAGCACCTTAGCGATGCAAAAGCTTATAAGAAAATCATTGAGAAGTAATGGAAGGGTGTTTTAGTTGAATTGCCCGAACTGCGGAAAAGAAGTCCCTAATCAAGATGCAATTTTTTGCCCATACTGTTCTAAGCAATTACATATGGCTAAAAATCGATCAGGATTTATTACAAGTGCAGGAGTTTTAACTATCGTCGGTTCATGTTTAGCATTAGTCATCGGACTTCTTGGATTAGTTGTATCAGGTTATGCATACGAATATGATACAGCTTCTTATGCAGTAATGGGAATTTTTGGGATATTGGCATTTGCATTTGGGCTTACTGCAGGTATCTTAACATTGAAGAGAAAAGTTTTTCCATTGGCTATCATCGGAATTTGTTTTGTTATTGTTTCTGGTATCGTAACTAGCATAGCCATTCCTTATGGTGCCTTCTGGATATTTGGCGTACCAATCGCAATTCTCTCAATATTGGGCGTAATCTTCGCAGCAATATCTAAAAGAGAATTTACATAAAATTACATTCAGTTGTTTGGAATTTCACGCGCGAGACTGAACCTTACTCTTTGACAGTAACAACCTTTGAAAAAGTTGTACACAACCCCAAACTCTCAACTTCCAAGCATTAATTGACACGATTTCGCGAGGCTAGTTTTTCATTAGGTCAAGTGCTTAAATAGCGCTTGCTTCCTATTATTGATTTAGTCCTCTCGCAAGTTTAGGGTTGGCTTTCGAACTAACGCCCTGTCTAGCCTTTAGCCAAGGCTAAAAATAGATTTGGAGTGTACCATTATACCGCATCGAAAATCTCCTAGCGGAGTCGCTAGAAACTTTATTCGGTACACTGCCAAGTTTGACCGTTTGAAGAAAGAATCAATTAACACTGTAAATAGCGGTGAAGTTTTAGCTGAGCTTGGAAGGGCTTTTCCGGATGATCCGCCTACTTCAGCGGTTTTTCCTTTGGGGTTCGTTGATATTATTGGCTTGGTTTTAGAGGATACACGCGGGGAAGGGGCCATGGATCCTCACGTTAAGATTGAGCAGGAAACAATTGAAGACTTTATGAAATCTCAGAGGGAAGGTGCTGTGCTGTAATGCCGACAATTCAAGAACGTCTCGCAACAATTGAGACCAAGCAGGACTACATCATCAAAGCAACTTGACACCATCGTTACCAATCATTTGCCTCACATTTACAAGCGTCTAGAGCAATTGGAAAACTGCAAAGCTATTGATGGAAGCTGGATCCGCTTTGCAAAGCCCGTAGCAATTTCACTTATCAGTTCTGTGTTAAGCATAGGCTTGACGTATTATTTTCTCAAAATCTGTTAATCAAAATATCGTGGTGAGGCGGAAATATGGATTTTAAAAAGGAAAAAGCGTGGCTGGAGATTCTTTGCGAGATCGCTGATTTACCTATGGGTCTGCAGGAGATTGTCTTTGTGGATATCGTTGAGTCTGCGAAGAATCGGATTGCTACCATTAAGCGAATTGTGGATGTGAATGAAAATTGAGGCGTTCTCAAGCAGAGTTGATTTATGCGGTTTTCGAAGTGCTACATAGTCAGCCCCTAAAAATTACGCATATCATGTACAAGGTCAATATTAACTGCCTGATTTTGCGCAATATCCTGGATATTTTGGTGCAGACGGGTTTGGTTGAAGTGAAGATTACAAGTAAGCCACCTAAAGGTAAACGTTTGACTTCTGCTGCAAATACCCGGTATAGTGAAATGTACGGGTTAACTGAGAAAGGCGTAAAGTTTTACCTTGAAGTTCGCTCATCTACAAGAGCAATTAACGAGTTAATTGAAGCGTCTGAGAAGCAACGCTACCTCTTTGATGCACAGAAAATGAAAGCTAACACAATTGGTTGAAGTGTCAAGTTATGTCGACTCCCCCAGAAGATGTTGAAGGCCAGCGTATAGCAGCGTTGGAAGAGGCTCTTGGAATAACCTCAGAAATGCCTCAACAAGTCTGCGCAGCGGGTAAACAGCCAAAGGAACCGATGGTGAGAATGACCTTGCCGCTTTTTCATCGACGCAAAACAATGCTGATAGCGTATCATAGCGGTCACCTAAATCCTTTAGCTCTTAGGCAGATGGCTATTGAATTTGAATGCACTGAGGCTGCTTTGCTTGATGATTTGGAAGACCGTGCGAATTGGGAGCCGTTTATCTGGGCGAATCAAGAGGCTCATGAGGATGGTAAGGCGTTGCTTAATCAGTTGCAGTTGGCTCGGGAAGAAGCCCTTTTTTTGATGAAGACATGTAAGTCTGCTAATGCTCGGGTTGGCGCGATTGGCAAGTTTATTGACTCTATTAAAGCTGAGATTGAGGTTGGGCAAAGTTTAGGTTTGTTGCCTAAGCAAATATCGCCGGCGGTTGTTGTGCAGCAAAATAATGTTATGCAGGTCAATGCTAAGACTGAGACTAAAATAACGATTGATATGACCAAGATGTCTGAAGATGATAGAAAAGCCCTTTTACGCGCTGAAGAGGCTCTCACAAGAGCAGAGACAGCTACTGGCCCGCAGTAATCTGCAGTATTACGCACGTTATCTCGGGTACATTGACACTGCTTGGTTTCAAGACGAATGGTATGAACTGCTTCAGCCACAAAACGACCCAGCACATTTTAGCCCTCTGCCTTGGCATTGCAGAGCGTTAAAGCAGTTTCATCTTGAGGCACCACGGAAACATGCGAAAAGCGAATGCGTCTCCATAAATTATCCCTCCTGGTTAATCGGGAACTATCCTGAAATAAGAATCGGGATCGTCAGCAAAACCGCTCCTTTAGCTGAGCAAACTGTTGCGGCAATACGCAACCGGATTGAGAATGATCAGCACTACATCAGCGTTTTTGGCGATCTGAAGCCTAAGACCCCGCAGAAATGGACCGATAGCGAATTTTTCGTTAACCGTAAAACTATCAGCAAGTTTCCAACTCTTTATGGCTGCGGGTTAGGCGGCTCTTTAACTGGGCGTGGCTTTGACCTGATCATTGCCGATGACATCATTGATGAAGAAAACGTTAACACGCCGAATCAACTTGAGAAAGTCAACCGATGGTTCTTCAAGGTTCTGCTGACAACTCTGTTTTCGCATGGCGCCACTTTAGTGATTGGGACCCGATGGCATTACGCAGATCTCTACAACGACTTGATTCAGACATTGGAGAAAGGCGGCAAAGGCTGGTCATTCAAAGTCTATAAAGCCATCCAAAATTATGAGGGCGTCGAGAAAGGCGAAGTGCCTCAGGTGCTCTGGCCGCAAGTGTGGTCTTATGAGCGTTTGATGCAGAAAAAAGCCGATATCGGCACGGTTTACTTTAACAGCCAATATCAGAATGACCCGACAGGCATGATGGGTGACTTGCTTAAGTCGGAGTGGCTGCATCCCTGGAATGAAGTCGATAACAACTTTGTGCCCTCGCCTCACTTGCCAAAATATGCTGGTGTGGACCCAGCTCTCGGCGAAGGCGACTTATTCGCAGTCGGCACCGCGAGCTATGATCGCGTTCTTAATCGGATGTATCTCTATGATGTTTACGCTAAGCTTTTGCCGTATCCGGCTGCAATGCAGCTGCTGCTGCAGCTTCACGGGATCCATCATTACAGCAAAATTTACGTTGAATCAAATGCTTTTCAGAAAGTAATCATGTATATGCCTCAGCTGCAGGGTCTCCCGATCGTGCCGACAGTGACCTCAAGAGGCAAAGAAGAACGCCTGATCCCGCTAAGCAGCCACTTTGAATCTAGACGTGCAACCCTTAACCCCGCCTGGCCTTACACTCAAAGCGAGTTCTTTCAAGAGTGGGTCCAGTTCCCAAGGAGTGCACATGACGACGCTTTGGACTGCGTGGAAGTTATGGCTCGCAACCTTCTTGGCGTCACCGCAATGCCTGAAGGAAAAGGCGTAGCTGTAGTTAAGAAAAAACAACAAATCGAGGATGATTAAAAATGGTCGATGAAATTTTGGTTTCTGCAAGTGCAAAAGACGAGATTGTCAAAGTTCTCGGTATGGAGCACGCATCACGCATGCGCAGCTTACATATTCGCATTAACGGAATTGAACAATTCAAGAATGTGATAATTGATGAAATAGAAGTTTCTATCACGCTTGAAGACCCTAAGAAATCTGAACCTGAAAAGAAACAATGAGGGTTTTAGTTGGTCCTGCTGAGAAAAGATCTCTCATTAACTATGCCTAACCCGTTACGCAACGTGCCAAACGCCGTAGCAGTTTCTCAGCGTGAAACAGAGGTCCCGGTTGCTTGGCGTGGCGACTGGAACTTAATGCAGTACGTCAACAATTATAACTTGGCAGCTTCAGGGATCGGCTTTGTCAGTAGCCCCTACACGTCACTTTGGGATCGCATTTGGGGAGTTACACCTGTTGAAGACCTGCCGAAGTTCAAAGCGTTATACTCTTTTGTCCCGCGTATCCAGGCTTCAGTCGACGTAAAA
Organism: Candidatus Bathyarchaeota archaeon; assembly: GCA_963827165.1. Classification (GTDB taxonomy): domain Archaea; phylum Thermoproteota; class Bathyarchaeia; order Bathyarchaeales; family Bathycorpusculaceae; genus Bathycorpusculum. The sequence goes on from CAWGZR010000003.1 coordinate 309,902, forward strand.
GTTAACTTGGAGATTTCAAACGGGTTCACTTTGGAAGGCGGCACAAACACCTTCCGCGATTTCTTGGAAGAATGGCTTGAATCCAATGATATGTTGGATACAATGCGAAGTGAAGAGAAAGATGCGCAGGTTTTCGGCACTAGTTATACTGAGCCAGTGATGGATGAATATGGAGCCAAGGTCCTGTGGCTGAAAACCCTTGATCCTGAATATATGCGGATTCGTCAAGACTGCTACAAAAACATTTTCGGCTATGCCCAACTTAATTCATACCCGCCTGTAGTTTTTGACCCTGAAGAAATCTACCGAACCCTCAATAATGTGTCCAGCTGGTTCTTTGAGAATGCCTACGGGACCTCTTCCCTGCGTAGCATATTGCATATTCAAGCGTTGATTGATGACTTCCAAGTTGACATGGCTAAAATCATGAAGGTTTACACCAAGCCAATGCTCATCGCTAAATGTGGTGGGAATGGTGCACCGGGGATGCCTGAGCCATGGAGCGACCCGCAACTAGATGTTATGTCAAATACGCTAGCTACTCGTGATCAAGGCACGGATCTGACAGTAAGAGGCGACGTTGAGGTCACGCCGATGTCTTCCTTAACCAAGGACTTGAAGGCAGAATGG
>CAWGZR010000004.1:0-275182 GCA_963827165.1 Candidatus Bathyarchaeota archaeon
ACTTTTAACCTTAGATTTCCATTGTAAACAGCGAAGGATGGGTACCGATGCGTTTGGTTGTGCGTTTAGGCGGTTCAGTGGTTGCGTCGCCAGTCAATATAGAGCTCATGGCAAAATATGCTGATTTGATAAATACGGTGAAAGCGCAGGGGCACGAGATAGCTGTGGTCGTCGGTGGAGGCGCGTTGGCGAGGGAATTCATAAAGATCGCTAAAGATTTAGGGCTAGATATGCAGGGGCAGGATGAAATTGCAATTTCGGTATCCCGACTTTACGCGCAACTATTCCTAAAACGACTTGGCAAAGCGGGATGCAGCAAAGTGGCCATTACGCTTGACGAGGCCGCGCAATGTTTCAGCGAAAGAAAGATTGTTGTTATGGGTGGTCTCAAGCCTGGAATCACAACGGACGCGGTTGCCGCGTTAGTCGCCGAACGGTTAAAAGCGAATTTGCTGGTGAAAGGCACGGACCAAGAAGGCGTTTACGACAAGGATCCGAGAACCAACTCAGACGCAGTTAAAATGGATAACTTAACTTTTGAAGATTTGCCGAAGATTTTCGGGGATAGCATTCACAGGGCTGGAATTCACCAAATAATTGATCCTGAAGCTATCAAGGTTCTGAAGCGGCACAGGGTCAAACTCATCGTTGTCAATGGATTTAAACCCGAAAACATTTTAGCTGCAGTCAATGGCGAAAAAGTTGGCACAGTGATCGGTTAGTTAAATATTGAAAGAAGACTTCTTTTTAAACCACACAAAGTTATGTGTGCCCTGCGGGCTCAATTTGGACAAATTTCCGAGGGTTGCTTTTGGGATGAGCTCGTTCTCTTTCTCAACATTCAGTACGTCTTTTTTAGTCGTTGAATTTTGTACACAATATCACCAAGTTTAAATATCACTTGCGATATCGCATATGAGTTCAAAAACGATATCGATAACGATATCGCAGGCGATATTAATGGGTAAAGAAGAAAAAAAGCAAATCAAAGAAGAAATGCGTGAAGAAAAACACATGATGTTTCACGGACGGAACTGGCTACGACACAACGCCATGGTCCCGAAAGGTTTCCTGCGTTACCATGTGCTTGAAGCGCTTAATGATCATCCAATGTCAGGCTCCGAACTCATGGAACAAATCGGAAAGCACACCGGAGGAACATGGAAACCCAGCCCGGGCTCAATCTACCCGCTGCTCGCTTACCTCCAAGACAACAGCTACGTAAAGGAGCTTCCAACAGAAAACGGTTTCAAAAGGTACGAACTAACAAAAAACGGCAAAGAATTTCTCGATGATCAGACAAAAATCAGAGAGAATTTCACTCAAAACTCAGGATTTCTAGCAAGCCCTTTCTTTGACAGATTCTTTGGAAATATCCCTGAGGAAAAATCAAACGAAATCCGCAACTCAATGAGGCGCCTTTTCGTGTCGTCAATTAAGCTCGGCAAAGCTTTGAGAGAAAACTACTCAGAGAAAGAGCTGGATGAAGCATTGAAAGTTCTTGATGAAACATCTGGAAAGCTTGAGGAAATAAAGAAGCGAGTAAAAGGCGACGAACATGAGTGAAGCTGACGAAATAATAAAGGTTGAAGGATTAACAAAAGTCTTCAATAACAGCTTAACCGCTGTGGACCATATAAACTTCAGTGTCAAACACGGAGAAATCTTTGGTTTTCTGGGTCCCAACGGCGCAGGCAAAACAACCACCATAAAAATGCTGATAACTGTTTTGAAGCCTACAGAGGGCAAAGCAACCATTTTGGGCGGAGACATCGCTAAGCAAAGCATGGCTGTACGCGGCGCCATTGGTGTCGTCCCGCAGGAATACACTGCCGACGAAGACTTGACGGGGTACGAAAACATCCTCCTTTGCGCGGACCTCTATGGAATCCCTCGTTCAGTTTCCAAGAAACGTGCAATGGAGCTTCTGCAACTCGTAGAATTAACCAGTTTCAAAGACAAAAGAGTCCAAACTTATTCAGGAGGCATGCGTAGAAGGCTGGAGTTAGCCAGTGGCTTGATCAACCGTCCCAAAGTGCTGTTTCTCGACGAACCCACGTTGGGCTTAGACGTGCAAACAAGGGCAGCGACTTGGAATTACGTTAAGATGCTCAAAAAAGAGTTTGGGATGACATTGTTTTTAACAACCCATTATTTAGAAGAAGCAGATGCTCTCTGTGACCGCATAGCAATAATTGATCATGGAAAAATAGTTGTCGTTGGCACTCCCACGGCTCTTAAAGACAGCTTAGGAGGCGACATCATGACTTTGGCTGTGCAAAAAGACGAAGATATAACCGCTTTGATCAGCAAAATAGAACATGTAAAAGATGTCAGAAAAGAAAACGGCGCCTACATAATAAAATCGGCAAACGGAGAACTAACCGCGCCTCTAATCATTGAGGCACTGCGCAAAAATGGTCATGTTGTGACAAAACTTTCCCTGACGAAACCAACGTTGAATGAAGTTTATCTGCAGTACACGGGTCGCTCGATGCGTGACGCAGAAGAGTCCCGTGAAAATGTCATGCAGCAACGAATGGCCATGAGGAGGGCAAGACAATGAGCGAACAAGAAAAGGTTTCACAAAGCAAATTTCATGGTCTTTGGGCATTGACTAACCGAGAGCTCAAGAAATGGTATCAGCAACCATTCGTTCTGGCGATGGGAATAATTCAGCCCATTTTGTGGCTTGCATTGTTAGGCAAGGCAATGAACATAGGCAATATCGTGTCGGGGATTCCTGGCGTCGACCCAAAAATTGTAATGATGCACACGTTTGGAACAACTAATTACTTCTCGTTCATGGCAATGAGCATGGTCGCGTTCACTGTAGTCTTTACGACGGCTTTTACAGGCATGTCGGTTGTTTGGGACAAACGCTTAGGATTCATGAACAAGGTGTTAAGCACCCCCGTCGCCCGGTCAGCCATAATCCTGTCAAAAGTGCTTTCTGCAAGTGTGAGAGCGATATTCCAAGCAGGAATTGTCGCTTTAGTAGCTTTCGCATTGGGGCTCACTTTGGGAACCAACTTCGGTTGGTACAGTATTCTTGGAGTCTTCGCTATAGTATTTCTCGTCAGCGTCGGCTTGTCATCGCTGTTTACTGCCTTAACATTGAGAACCACAAGAATGGAGATGCCTCAAGCAATCTTCCAACTGGTAACGCTGCCCTTGATGTTCGCGAGCAGTGCATACTTCCCAATCAACCAGATGCCCAGTTGGCTACAGGTGATAGCAAGCTGGAACCCAATATCCTACACGATTGACGCAGTAAGAAGACTAATGGTGTTCAGCGACGGATTCGGACCTTTGACACTTGACTTTGCCTTCGTTGGAGCCTTCGCAGTTCTGGTGACAGCCATATGCGTTGTTCTCTCATGGCGATACCTGAATAAATAAATACATCCGATGTTTAACAACGGAAATGCATGATGAGGAAAGACAATGACAGCCTTGGTTGAAGCGATCGAACTTAGGAAAACGTATATGCTTGGAAAGGTGCCGGTTGAAGCAGTCGGTGGGGTAAATATGAAGGTTGAAGCAGGTGACTTCGTCTCCATACTTGGGCCTTCAGGCAGCGGCAAATCGACAATGCTGAATTTGATCGGCGCGCTAGACAAGCCGACTTCAGGAACGCTACTGATCGATGGCGTTGACATCTCCAAACTCAACGACAACCAGCTGACCGACCTGCGTAAGCGGATTGGGTTTGTTTTCCAATTCTTCAACCTAATACCCAGATTGACCGCCTTAGGCAACGTTGAATTGGCGATGTCGATTGCGGATGTTGGAAAGACTGAGAGAAGGCAAAGAGCGATTTCGCTTCTTGAAACTGTGGGTTTGAAAGATAGGGTAAACCATAAGCCCGCAGAACTAAGCGGTGGACAGCAGCAGCGCGTTGCCATCGCTAGAGCGTTAGCGAACAACCCCAAGTTTCTATTATTGGATGAGCCGACTGGAAACATCGATTCTAAAACGGCGGCCGAAGTTGTTGGGTTGCTAAAAAAGCTCAACGTCGAAAATCATGTGAGTATCATAATGGTTACTCACGACCAGCATTTGGCAAGGGAAGCAAACAGGACTATGCAGATGTTTGACGGAGTGTTAACGTCCGAAGTGGTGAATCAACAATGAAAACGTACGATATTCTCGGCTACTCGTTTAGTGCAATAAAACTTCGCAAACTCCGCGCAGCCCTAACCACATTGGGCGTCATTATAGGCATCGCCGCTATCGTTGCGTTGCTCTCCATTACACAGGGCTTACAGGTAAGCATAACTAACGATCTTAACCGGGGGCTGTCAGCGAACACTTTGATTGTCGTACCAGGCAGCAACGCTTTGGGCGGTGTAGGCGGAGGAACCGACGCCGGCGGCTTAGGAGGAGGCAGAGCATCAAGAGCAACGGGAACCTCAAGCATAAACCTTGGCGGATCAGGCGCGGGAAGTTCGGGTTTCGCATTATACGATAATTACACTAGCCAAATTGACGCGTTGTCGCCATTGATCAATTCTTCGTTGGCCGTTGTAGAACGAGCCGGCTACGTTAACGCTGACGGCTTAAACAATTCAGCAACCTTTTACGGTGTGGATTTTAGTCAGTACGCACAGCAGTACCCCACAACGTTTGTCGCGATATCAGGTACCATACCGTTAAACCCAAGCAACAACGACATTGTGGTCGGCACAAGGGTTGTGGACCCGCAGGAAAACGGCACCACACTTTTCAGCGTTGGCAACAGTGTTGGTATTATCTGGACTAACGCGACTACACTTCAGATAGTGAACGAAACCTATTCGGCACAAGTTTCAGGAGTCCTGCAGAAAGTCGGGGGCTTCGGATTCGGCGGACCCTCAGACAACGGCGTATACATACCTCTGACCCAAGCTCAAAACTTCTTCGGAACAACCCAATGCGACTACATAATTGTCCAGCTCAAAGACAGCAGTAACGCGACAATATCAAATGTTTCTAAACTTATAACGGACCACTTCGACGGTCAAGTAACAGTCATATCCTCAACCGCCGTTCTAAGCCTATTATCAACCATCTTTGGCACCATCCAGCTGTTTCTTGGAGGAATTGCCGCGATCTCTTTGCTGGTCGCAGGCATTGGAATCATGAACATAATGATTGTCTCGCTGATTGAACGCACTCGTGAAATCGGTATCCTCAAAGCTTTAGGAATGAAAAGCAGAACTGTGCTGTCGATTTTTCTTGGGGAATCAGCAATTATCGGCTTAATCGGAGCTTTGCTTGGGATACTTTCAGGCTGGATCTTAGCAAACATCACCTCTAGACTTCTCGGTTCAGGGGCATTCGGAGGCACAGGCTTCAAAGTAACTCCGCTGTTAACTCCTGAAGTTTTCGCAGGATCGTTGGCTTTCGGCATCGGTATTAGCGTAATATTCGCCCTTTACCCAGCTTGGCGTGCATCCAAACTAAAGCCAGTGGAAGCTTTAAGGTACGAGTGATTAAGCAAGAAGCAGAGGTGCTTTCATCTGTGAAGCGGTTGTACCCTGATCAGCCAGTCGTGGGCGTCGGTGCAGTGATAATTAGAGAGGGCAAAATCGCGCTTATAAAACGGGGTAACGAACCGGCTAGGGGCAAATGGACGATTCCCGGCGGTTTGGTTGAGCTTGCAGAGAGCCCGGAACAGGCGGTTGTTCGCGAGGCTAAGGAGGAAACTGGCCTTGATGTTGAAAAACCAGTTTTGGTTGACGTTGTCACTAACGTCGATTATGACGACGAAGGCAAGGTAAAGTACCATTACGTTATCATCGAATATTTTGTACATGTGACTACCGGAACAGCTCAGGCTTCAAGCGACGCCGTCGAACTACGTTGGGTACCATTTGATGAAGTAGAAGACTATGATTTGACTGCCTCTTTTCGGGTTTTTTTCAGTCACAACAGGGAAGAACTGGAGAGATCAAATTCGGATTAACCTTTTAATTATTGAAGAATAGGCGCGTTTCACCCATTGTTTTGATATCCATCGCTCTTACCCGTGCAACTATAGGGAAGTCGCTGACTACTTTTCCCAGCGTAAGGCAGTGATGCGGCGGCAAATCATGTGCTATTGAACGTACCGTTTCAGCATCTACCCTAGCGGCTCGGCTGACGACGTCGAGGTCATGTTCATTGGTGAAGTTAAAGAGAAAAATGTTGTCAGCCTGGCGGTAAATCGTCTCCTGAATTGTGTCTGGCTGGTTAGTGATGAAGGTTGTGAAGATGCCGAAGTGACGCATTCGAGTTACAATGTCGTCCCAGTAGGTTTCCCGCAGGTAAAGATGAGCTTCTTCCGCAAAGAGAAAAACCGCTTTGAGCTTCCAATTCGACAGTGAATCAACCAGCTTGCCCAACGCGTACTCCACGACAATTTGGCGGTCTATGTTCGAGGTGTTTTTCAGATTGATGACGATGGCGCCGCCCTGATCTTTGGATTTCAGGAGGCTTTCATCTAACAGGGTTGCTTCGCCTACTGAGTCGGTGAAGAAGCCCGAGTTGGCAAGGGAATAGAAACGGGAAGCCAAGGCGTCACGCACGTGTTGGTTGCAATTTAAATTGCGAATCTCTTCGCCTAGCTCCTGCATGTTTAGTTTTCCTTTTTCTTTTAGCATTTTCCAGATTCGGCGGAATTCGCGGGCTGAAGTTCCAGGCAGATGTAACGCGTTTACAAGTATCCCCATTACCGTGTTCAGATGAAGTTGGTCAAGCGCGACTTTGAAGTTTTGTCCTGGCGTTAACGCGTGGATTTTGTCGTAGTAGATGTTTCTTTTTCCGTCGTTGCTCATGCCAAGGCTTGTGTATTCGCCGTTAAGGTCAAAAATGACTACGGTGGCTTTGTAACCCACCAAATTAACCATCAGCAGCTTGGAGAGGTGGGATTTGCCGCAGCCCTTCTTGCCTGTTATTATGTTTAATGTGCCATCTATTGCTGACGCGTCAATCGTAAGAAGCGAGGAGTCTTTGGCGCCGCCTAAAATTATGGGCAGTTTCCCGTCGACCTTGGCCAGTTTCATTAGCATGGGAACTGAAAGTTTTTTGATTGTGGATTGGGAACGGCTTGGAAGCCAACTGCTGCTTGGACTGAGCATGCCATTTTCCAAAGTTGCTCTTATCTTGCAAATGAGTAGGCTTGCGTCTTGTATGTACGTAATGTGCGGAGCGATTTCCATCGGGTCAATATCCTCGCCCTGCAAAGATTCTCCTCCGTCGGGAAGAGAACGCAAAAGCTCCTCAAGAACCCCCGGAACAGCGGCGAATTGCACGTCGATAACTTGAGCAATAAGGGCTTTTCCCGCGTCCTCATCTTCAACCAGCAAATAATCGCCTTTCTCAGCGTTCTCCGTTGGAAAACTGATTATTTGCAGGACGTTGCCTTCTTTTTTGTAGAGCTTCATGAGTAGATTTCTCCATTGCCGAAAGGCCCGAAAAGCACCCTGTGCATGTCAGGTCGGTTAACGATTTCTATTCCATGCTTTCGGGTGATGAAGTGCTTGATCGCTAAGACTTCGTTAGCCGTAAACGTGCACAGGATATGCGCTAAACGCAAGGTTTCGGGGTAGATTTGCGTGTAGAGGTCGTTGCCTACCAATTTTTGCATTGCTCCAATTCTCTGCTCATTAAGTGTTTCTTTGTCGATGTCTAAGCGAAACGCGAAGTTCGCTCTATTAAGCCGCGCAACATAAACGTCGCCCAAAAGCATCATCGGCAACTTAGAATGCAAACCCGTGGTTTCAAGCAAATAAGGCGGTTCATGGTTTGGAAGTTGTTCAGTTATAAGAATCCCGTTTGTCCTCAAGGTGGTGGCTTTTGAGAAGGCGAGGACTACGCTGCTGTTTCTTCTTGCGTAGCTGAGGATTTCGCGAAGTCGCTGGGTTGGAGTGTCAACGGTTCCCGAGGTAAGTGAGCCATCGAAGAGAATTACTCCGTCTTTTACGGTTTTAGCAAGCATCGTTTGCATCCATCTCTCTAGGAGGCTAGCGAGTCGCGTTGGCATCTGCATTAGGTTTGGGGCTGATTGATGCATGCTGCCGTAAGTGGTGCTGAAGTACGAATGCTCCAACGTGTTGTAGACGGAGTTTTTGTTGTCTTCGGTTATATGGAAAATGAAAGGGCCAAGACGAGTGTACTTGTAGCTATGGTTTTGGCGCCAAGTGATTGCTCCTCGAACGGCGATGATGATTCCTGTGCTTGTTTCGCCGATTTTCATTGTTGAGGTGTCGACGGCTGCGATTAGGGTTTCCTGATGGTCAGCTTTTATTTGGATTGGCTCGGGTCTTAATTGTATGCTGGATGGGTATTGTTCGGTTATGGCGGGTTGATGAAGGTTTTGGGGGTTTAGTTGGAAGGTTTGGTGTTGAACCTGTCGGAGGGAGTTGAGGCTTTGCTCAAAGAAGCGCTGTGGGAGGGCTGTGTCGATTGTAGGTTGCGGAAAGTTATATTTGTTAGTAATTGTATATTGTTCAATCACCATGATTCACCAATATTCAACAACATGTTGGTGAAATATTTAAATATTGTGCATGTGCATCTTGCACAATACAATATACAACAAGTGAGAACTTGACAGAAAGACAGCAAAACACTCCAATACGCGTAAAGATGAAAATCGGCGACATAGAATTCGAAATTGAAGCTCAACCAGACCAAATCCAAAGCACCGTCGACAAAATCCTACAAACCGTAACCGATCGTTTAAAAAGTACCAACCTTGCCCAAGTCGCCGAGCGACCAGCCCCACCCCCAAGAGCAGAAACATGCAAAGGCGTCATCCAAAAACTCTGGGAAGAAAACTGGTTCACTGAGCCAAGAGGCTTAGACGACGTCCACACCGAACTGGCCCGCAGAGGCTTCCACTACGACCGAACAGCCGTAGCGCACGCACTTGTCGACCTCGTAAAAGATAACATACTGACACGCATAGGCAAACCACGGCGCTACCAATACGCTCAGAAAAGACCACCAACTTGAGTTTTCCATCAGCCGCCAAGTTTCAAATATCAAGAGATCAAATCCACGAATCCTCTGAGTTAGCGAGTTAGGAAAGGTTTATACTTTATTTTTTTCATTATATTCGTGTAGTTTTTGAACCGATTTTTGTCGGAGGTGAAAAATTTTGGCTGATATTATTGATACTGCCATGTCTTCGGACATGTTCAAAACTTTGGTCACGGCGATAAAAGCCGCAGGGTTGGTTGACACGCTTAAGGGTCCGGGTCCATTCACGGTTTTTGCCCCCACTGACGAAGCATTTGCAAAATTGCCTAAAGGCGCGCTTGATATGCTGCTCAAAGACACTGCGAAACTCAAGGACCTTTTGCTTTTCCATGTGGCTGACGGAAAAATGATGACGGCGGATTTGGCTAAGCACGAATATTTGCAGGCTCTCAATGGAGGAGAACTAAAGATTGACGCGAAAACTTGGCACCTGCATCGAAACATGAAAATTAATGGAGCAAACATCATCAAACCCGACTTAATGGTTGACAACGGAGTTTGCCACGCGATTGACGCGGTTTTGATGCCGAAGATGGCGATGATGGATAAACCAATGTAAAACTAACCAAGCTATTGAAGAGCAAATCCCTTTTTTTAAGAACCAACTTTCAATTTAATCCTTCAAACGGGCTTAACGATGCCTTTAACAGGGTCAAAAACCTCTGGAACCCTACTTTTTAGTCGGAAGCATCCCAGTTCGGCATGTTCCTAATAGTCGCAGAGGCTGTGTACCCTAGCTACAGTGCCTAAGCTAATTGCATTGGCGATTTAGAAGCATGGGGCAAGCCTTCTGCTGTCCTATTTAACCCCTCAACCATCCTTTTCGGATTAACAGTTTTGGGAAGCTTATACTTCATAAACAAAGAATTCAAAAAACCCCATCTTCGCCATCTTGTTCGGGTTGTCAGGCGCAGGTGCTTGGGCGTAGGCGTCTACCCGGAAAACACGTTCGTCATAAACGGCATATCGATTATTCATACCATTTGTGTAGGAACAGCGTTTATTGTTGGGGAATAACGGCGATTGCATCATTCAAATTTAGAAAGCCATCGCTAAGGTATGTCGGCGTAGTTTTAGGGGTTGCGGCGCTCTTGCATCTGTTCTGTTCAGGGCAACAAAAGACTTTGGTTACATGGGGCTCGGCATTGGTGGAATGGAAAGAATGATAGCCCACCTACCAATCCTATGGATAATCGGTTACGGCGTATACCTACTTGGGAAAAACAACCAATGAGCTGAATGGACGCTATTTTTTAAGTCATGCTTACCGATGGGTTTCCTTAATTTTGAAATATAAAAAGGAAAACTGTAGTCTGCGGGCTTTGTTACTGGTTTAGGCTTTGTTGGGCTTGGGTTTCGGTTTTTGTGTTGCTGAAACTGGTTTCATTGGCGTTCCGCAACAAACTAATTCGCAGGGCTCACAACCGCATAGCTGATCAACCAAGAGTACTAGCCCGCAGTCTTCACATTGATATTTGTCACCTTTTTTATTTGCCAAAAAAATACCTTCCTACAAATACCACTACATATTCCTATAATTTCCATTCATATAAAAATATCCAAAAAAGCAATATTCCTAGCTTTCTTTAGGAAAACCTATTTTCGCTAAATCTGATATGGGCTAAAGTGGAAAATGTCTTCTGGATTAGAGCTGTTTGATTTCGCCGAATCCATCACATTCTGCACAGACCTGACCATTTATTGCCAAGCGGAAGTCTTTACCTCTGCCTGAGCACGCAGGGCATTTTTCTGCGGATCCGGCTGGAAACATTCGCCATCCTGTTCCGCTGCATTTTAGGCATGGGAACCCAATATCGGAGCCGCTGGTGTCTCTGCCTGTTCCGTAGCAAATCTTGCATTTAACCCGTCTATAGGTGGTTCGGATGTTTGGAGTAGAAGGCTCCATTGTTGTTTTCATTTGTCGCGCCAGAAAGAATCAAGTTGGCACCTTCCAATATTTAGAATTTCTTACTTTACAATTTTGATTCAAGATCAAAGTTTTCCCTTTATTTTTTCTGACATATCATCAAGTTTTGCTCTTTCAACCTCTTTGAGCTCGCCGAACCGCAGCAGTTTTTGGCCTTCAAACCTTGGAATAATGTGTACGTGCAAATGAAAAATGTCTTGTCCTGCAGCTTTGCCGTTTTGCTGAATGATACTTATGCCGTCTGCGTTTGTGGCTTCTTTGATGGGTCGGGCAAGTTTTTTGGCTGCAAAATGAACATGCTTTAATGTTTCTTCAGGGATTTCGAAGATGTCGACATAGTGGTCTTTAGGTATGACAAGGGTGTGTCCCATGGTTAGTGGTCTTATGTCGAGAAAAGCCGTTACCGCTTCATCCTCGAGGACTATGCTTGCTTGGGCTGTTTTATTGACGATTTTGCAGAAGATACATGATGGGTCAAACTTCAAGTTGCAGCACCGTTACATGCTTATTTTGTTGCATCTGACGCATTAAGTTTCCCTTCGCCTTTTTTAGCTAGATACGCTATGAAGCTAAACGATTTATATTACATGAGAATTCATAGTTAATTAATCAAAAACACGAGGTTTAAGAAAAATGAGTAAATTAGAAGACCAAGTGCGTGAAGAAGTAGGCAAAGTGCAAGACCCCGAAACGGGTCAGTCATTCGCTGAAATGCAAATGATACAAAGCGTCAAGGAAACAGCGCCTGGCGAATTCACCGTCGAATTCGTTCCGACAAGCCCATTCTGCCCAATCGCATTCAAACTCGCGGCTGACATAAAAGCCGCCGCCAAATCAGTTCCCGGCGTCAAAAAAGCAGTAGTTTACTGCCGTGGACACGCGATGGAACAACAGATAAACGAAATGACCAACAAGCAGTAAAACAGCTTTTTTTCGATTTCTTTTTTCCAATTTTTAAGCTATACTATTTCATCCTAGTGAACGCCCACGTGCCCACTATAACCATTAGTCCGTCAAACAAAGCGACGACGCCGACGTCAACCCAAAGCGATTGAACCTGAAAAGGAACCCATGAAGCTCCTAAAGTAACATGTCTTAAGGCATCGATGCCGTATGTCAAGGGATTCCACACAGCTATGTCTGAGAGCCAACTTGGAAGTCCGCCTCCTTTAAGGAGAAACAATGCGCCGCTTAGAAAGAACAGTGGTAGATTTACGAATGTTTGGATGGCACCGAAGCCTTCTAGGTTTCCCATGAAACTTGCAATCGTTAAACCAATGCTTACCAAGCCAAAAGTGACCAGAAGCATAACTGGTAGCGCATACAGAACCGTAATTGGGCTTATAGGGATCCCGATGACTAAGCCGATTGCGAAAACAATTATGCCTTGCATGAACGCATCAGTGCTGTCACCAACCATTTTTCCAAGAAAAATTGTTAATCTGGAAACAGGTGCAACAAGCGTTTCCTTCATAAACCCAAATTCTTTGTCCCAGATGACGTTTATACCCATGAACATGGCTGTGAAAAGCAGTGTCTGTCCCACTATGCCTGGAAGCAGTACCTGTTGGTAGTTTAAGCCGGGCGGCAAAACGATTCTTGCGGCGAAGGCTGCGCCGAATATTATGAGCCAAAGCAGGGGCTGAACAAAGCTGGTTACAAGCCGCGTTCGATCACGGATGAAACGTTTAATTTCCCTAAGCCAAAGACTGTAGAAACCTCGAGTTTCACTCATCTTATTGCCCTCCTGCGAGCGGCTGCGGCTCCATGCAGTTCTTTGCTTGTGTCTTCCCTTATGTTTCTGCCCGTGTAATGCAAAAAGACGTCTTCAAGGTTAGGTTCACGCAGAAGCAGAGATTCCACATAGATGTTGTTTTGGGTTGCCAGCTCCATGATTCTCGGCATTACAGTTTTGCCATTGTGAACGGTTATCTCTAAAGTGCCGTCGACGATTTGCTTGTTGCTGAAACCTAACGATTTGGTTATGAGTTCGGAAAACTCGTCAAGTTTGTTTGTTCTGATAATGACGACATCGCCTTCAAGCGTGTCCTTAAGCTTGGGCGGGGTATCCAGTATAACGATTTTCCCATGGTCCATTATTCCGATGCGGTCGCAGAGTCTGTCTGCTTCATCCATGTAATGAGTAGTTAAAACCACCGTTATGTTTTGAGCCTTCTTGAGTTCGAGAATGTACTTCCAAATGTGATCCCTTGTTTGGGGGTCAAGACCGACCGTTGGTTCATCCAGAAACAACACTTTAGGATAATGAATCAAACCGCGCCCCAACTCAAGCCTACGTCTCATCCCACCAGAGTAAGTTCGCATTAAATCGTCTGCCCTATCTTCCAACTCTATAAGTTTCAAAATACGATCTATGCGTTCTTTCTGATCTGAAGGTAGCACACCATACAGGTTAGCATGAATGTACAGGTTCTCTCTGCCCGTTAAGCGGTCGTCAATGCTTGGATCTTGAAAAACGATACCGATCGATTTGCGAACCTTGTTTGATTCTTTAACGATGTCAAACCCGCTTATAGTTGCGGTTCCAGATGTAGGCTTGAGAATTGTGCAAAGCATCGATATTGTCGTTGTTTTGCCTGCCCCGTTTGGACCCAACAACCCAAAGATTTCTCCAGACTCAACCGTTATGCTAAGGTCGTCAACTGCCTTAAACGAGTTGTAAGCTTTGGTCAAGTGGCGAGTTTCAATGACGGGCATGTTTCAGCTTTCTCTTTTTAGCAATGGGAACAAATGCAAGATTTAAAGTTTAACAGCTCTTTGACATTAAACTCATTTGCAACGCGTTAATTTCTTCCTTAGCGACAAGGCGGTAAGTGGTTGGCTGATGAAGCATCAGTAAACGTCTGATTTTCCGAAACATCGTATCCCTTCTGATTCCGTAATCTTAAAATTTCTTTATTACATTGTTGTATCTGGTGATTTTTAATGCCAGAAATGAATTTTGAAGGTATTGCAAGTTGGAAAGGCGGAACTGAATGTTCACTTTCAGTGAAAGGCAAGGAACTCGTTGTGGTCAGTCCCCCTCCGATGTTCGGAGGAAAAGAAGGATACTGCGTGCCTGAAGACATATTCGCTGCTGCTTTAGCGTCATGCATCAACACACTGTTTCTGCTGATTGCCAATAACAGTCAGTTGGGGCTCAAGGCATTGGATACAAAAGCAACTGTCAAAATGAATATTGAAGGAATGGAGAAACTGATCTTTACAGACGTGCACTTTAACATGAACGTTGGTTTGGAAACTGACAATGAACGTGAACGCAAAAAAGCAAACACTGTCTACGGAATGGCGCAGAAGATCTGTCCGATAAGGCAGTCATGGGGCGAAGCTGTCCCGATAAGTTTTGAGTTGAACTTCAAATAAAACCTAAAGTTTAGTTTTCTTTCCACTTTTTCTTTTCGATTTGCCCTGAACATTTAGATTTTACAGAGAAATCCCGTTGACAGGGAAAATACACATTAGCCTTAAATACAGAGGCTTTTCTATTTCTGCAACTGACAGGGGCATCATTTAGCATGAGCTTTGCATATGCGGTTGAACTTAAAGATGTAACGAAACGCTACAATGAAATAGTAGCTGTAAACAACCTTAACCTCTCGATCGGCTCTGGCGAAATTTTCGGGCTTTTAGGACCAAACGGTTCAGGAAAATCCACGACACTCAAAATGCTGCTGGGTTTGGTTACGCCTGACAAGGGCAACGTGACAGTTTTGGGGTTAGACGTCACGAAGCAACCGGTGGAGGTAAAAGCTCTCACAGGCTACGTTCCTGAATCTGCCAACATCTATGAGTTTTTGACTGGAATAGAATATTTGGATTTCATCGCTGACGTCTACTCTGTGCCCCCTGAGGAGAAAAAAACTAGGATCATTGAATACCTCAAAGCTCTCCAACTCGATGGCAGAGAAGGCGACATGATTAACAGTTACTCGGACGGCATGAGAAAGAAAATCAGTTTAATCTCAGCTTTTATTCATAAGCCCAAGTTGCTACTGCTTGATGAGCCGCTTAACGCTTTGGATCCCCGTTCAGCAAGGATAGTTAAGGATTTTCTGCATGAACTCAAGGGGCAAGGCGTCACAACCATCATGACAACACACGTTCTTGAAATTGCAGAGGCGATATGCGACCGCATCGGTATCATGTATCAGGGGCAACTGCTTGCTTTAGGCAACATGGATGAGCTACGAAAAACAGCGAGCCTGCCTAATTCGGGACTTGAGGATGTTTTCCTCAAGTTGACAGGTACAGAAGATTTGAGAGCTGTTGTTGAGGAACTCATGAAATGAACTGGAAAAATGTTCTCTACCTGCTTCGAGTTGAACGCAAATCTGGCAGGCTAATCAGGGGAATAAAAGCCACACACTATAGGGAAAACAGTTTCATCGCGTATTGGCCTTACTGGGTAGCTGCTATACTGGGAGTGCTTGGAGGTGCATTGGCAACTTTCATCGTTCACTCTATATCTTCAACAGGAGTTTCTACTGGGCCGCAGCCGTTGAGTGTTGAAGCGGTCGGTTTCTTCTCGGTTTTGCCAACTCTGGTTTTAGGCATCAGCATAGTTTTCACATTGTTTCAGCAGGTCCAATTAGCGGGGAAGGCTTCGAGCCAAGTTATGTATTGGCTGCCCGTAACCTGGCAGGATCACACTTTAGCTTCGATCTTAGCCAACCTTCTCGGGTTGCCCGCAGCTGTAGTCACAGGTTTAAGCGCCGGATTAGTTGTTTTTGGAGCATTTAACGGGTTAATTCTTCAAGCCCTATTAACTGTATTTGTCATGTTTGCGGCGGCTTTCTTAGCAAGCTCGATCACAGAAATTCTCAGAGTTGTGCAGATCCGTTTTTCAGGCGCCGTCTACAAGTCAAGTGGAAAAGCCGCCATATGGTTGCGACTTGTAGGCTCCCTATTAGTCGTGATAATATTCTACATAATCTACTTTTATGCCATCTCAGGAACTAACACCTTCATTTCAAGTTTAACAGCTGCTCAGAATGCCGCTTGGTACATTCCTTTTGTTTGGCCAGCCCTCATAATCTCGTCCGTAGCAAAAGGTTATTTCGTGCAAAGCCTCGGCTACGTCGCTTTATCTGCAGCGCTTATGGCGGGCTTGTATTATGTTGCAGTTGGATTGAACACGCGTTTTGGACTCTATGAGCCGCCGGCAATCACGCTGCAGAAAGCCGGCGTTTACGCACCGAAAATCGGCCTGCTGGGAAAACTTGGTTTTTCAAGTGTCGAAGCTGCTTTGATTCGCAAAGATTTAAATGCGTTCACTCGCCGTCGCGAGTTATTGGGGATCTACTTTATGCCCATTATCATTGTTATCATTTCGATTTTCTACTCCTTCGGAATCACCGGCGGTGGCTCATCCTCAAATCTTACTCTTTGGTCAGGCGTCATTTTCTTGGTTCCAGCCAGTGGAATGGCAATGCTGCTGGGGCAAGTTCTGATAGGCGAGGAAGGGCAAACGATGTGGCGGATATATGCTTCACCGATTTCACCCAAAAACTTGGTTAGAAGCAAATTTTTCTTAATCATCATATTCGTAATCGTCGTTTTGTTGCCAACCGGGATAATTGGCATAGTAGTTTTCCATCCGACCCTGCGAAAAGCAGCCATAGGCATAATAGAATCCTTCCTAATGGCACTCGCAGTAGCCTCTGTTTCGCTTCAAATCGGCTTTAAAGGACCCGACTTTTCAGGCACCCGAAGAGCAAGAATGGTTCGGCAAGAGTGGTCGCTGATAGGTTCTGTCGTTGGATTTGTCACTGGATTGGGGGTCTTCGCACCTGTTCTTGCACAGTATGGCTACAGTTTAATCAGTGCAGTTTCCGTAAGTACCCTTGACTACGCCATCGGAGTAGTCATAAGCGCAGTGATTTCGATCGCGGTTACCGCAGTCTTCTACAAAATCAATGTTGGCAGCGCAGAAGAGCTTTTGCGAAAAGCTGAATTCTAAAAAAAGACTAATTGAGCTCCACTGCCATGTTTTAAAGGTTGATTTAGGCTAAATTTAAAAGCAGATTGCGAGTGAACTTTAACCTGTTTGTTGAGCGCTATGGGAAACGAGGGGAAGGGAACGATATTTAGACGTGAAGATGACAGGTACCTGCTTTATCTGCCCGTGCGCGTGGTTGATGACAGCATGTTCCCGTTGAAATGTACAAGCTCGATGCCTGTCAAAGTAGTTTCAAACCAAACGAAGGCAAATTAGTCGTTGAGAAATGGCAAGAGCAAAAAAGCTAAGACCCTTCCAGCAACTGTTTATTTACCAGTTTAACTTAGTCTTTTTTAGTGAAGTTTTATGGCAGATTTAACAGTTAAGAGCCCCGCTTTTGAGGCTGGCAACCTTATCCCGAAAAAATACGCTTGCGATGGACAAGATATCAACCCGCCACTAACGATTGAGGGCGTTCCAAAGGAAGCAAAAACCCTTGTTTTAGCCATAGATGACCCTGACGCGCCAAGCGGCACCTTCGACCATTGGATAGTTTGGAATATCCCAGCGTCAACAACCAAAATTGCTGAGAACTCGGTCCCTGGAAAGGAAGGCTTCAATGGTGCAAGACAAACAGGATACATGGGTCCTTGTCCTCCTTCGGGCACGCATCGGTACTTCTTCAAGATCTACGCCTTAGACACCGAGCTGAATTTGGCCTTAGGCTCGAAAAAGAAAGATGCTGAAAAAGCCATGTATGGCCACGTTATAGCAAAAGGCGAATTGATGGCAATATACCGCCACTAGCTGATTCACCAAAGAGTGAGTTACTTAGGCGTGCTTGTGGATCTGGCGGAGCAACGCAGGGGGGTTGGGTTAAGTTGAACCGAAATTTCATCATATTGGCCGTTGCGTTGCTGATTATCTTAATCTCTGTCACGCTTTTCTTGACGTTTATACCTATTAAGGAAGTTCCAAGCAGACCCTTTTATTTGGGCGTCGAATTCGCGTATGGCAACCAATTCAGCCAGCTTAAAGCCTTTGCTGACGCCGTTAAGGGTTACACGAATCTTTTCGTCATAGGCTCCGTTCTCCTGACGTTTAACAGAACCGCATTGGATGAGTCATGCAGCTACCTTTACAATTCAGGATTGAACTTCATCGTTTTAATCACCAGTTTCCCAATGTACAACAGCACAAACGGTTACCCCGCAAACGACACGGTTTTTGATTGGATGGGAAATGCAACACAAACTTATGGCAGTCGGCTATTGGGCTTTTACCGCTATGATGAACCAGGCGGAAACCAGCTGGACAACGCAAAGTTTCAGCTCATCAATAATGCGTCGAGTCAAGAGGAGGCAGCTGACGAATACGTTTACAATTTAGGAGGCATAATTCATTATTACGCTGCTTACGGCGGTAGACCTGATGTGACTCCGGCAAAGATTTTTTCTTCGGACTACGGGCTTTACTGGTTCGATTACGCATCGGGGTACAGCACGATTTTTGGCGAATTCGTGGGAAACCAAAGCCGACAAACCACTATTGCACTAGACAGAGGAGCCGCGCAATCTTTCAATCGGCCTTGGGGAATCAACATAACGTGGAAGTACGACCAAGCGCCCTACCTTGAGTCCCCCGACGAAATGTTAAGTGATTTGTCACTGGCTTACAGCGCCGGAGCCACCTACGAAGTGGTCTTCAGCTACCCAAACGTAACCATCCCCGGATCATTTGGCACATTAACCCCTGCCCACCTTGAAGCTTTGAAAACCTTCTGGAATGAAATCCACTCCGATCCCGGGCAATTCAGCTCAAACCCAGCTGAGGCAGCCTACATTGTATCAGCAAACTTCGGATTTGGCTTCCGCAGCGCCACCGACACAATCTGGGGTTTATTCCCAGCCTCAGGCGACAACAACACAGCAAAAATATGGAGCGACACACAACTCCTTCTATCAAGATACGATGATGCTTTGAACATAATTTTCGACAATCAAACCATTATCGAGCCGACGCTCAAAGAGTACTCCCATGTCTTCTACTATAACCAGACAAAAATCACTTAGATTCCAGCTCAACAACCCAGTTTACGGATAAAGCCTTTAAACAATAACGTAACATTTAAGCAACCTGTCTATTGGTTCATGGGAGTTGGGGCATCTAACATGGAAGAGGAATCACGCGTCAAAACTGAACCCAAAGGGGAGTTGCCAGCCCTTGACGCATCAGGCATAGCGGAGTACATCCGTTTCGACTGTTGCCCCCGCTACTTCAAACTCCGCTTCGAAGAAAAAGACGAAAAGAAAACACCGTGGCCTGAAGCTTTCCATAAGCCACTGAGCCCCCTGCTTTTCACTGCGGGTAAGCAGCTGGAAGAAAAAACTGTTCAGAACCTTAAGGCAAAAGCTGCTGACTACAGAGATTTCACATGCTATGACCCTAAACAACAGAAAGAACGGTGGCCCATCGAGTGGCAAAACTCAATTCACGACATAATGGAAATCCTCGAAAACGCCATTTCAGCCGATAAAGAAAAACCTTACAGCCCTGTTCTGATTTACCAAGCGCCGGTGATGGGTCATATTGGCATGTGGGATGTAAAAGGTATCGCTGATCTCATTGGCGTATGGCCAAGCAAAAATGGCAAAGTCAAAATCCGTATTTTCGAAATCAAGTCTTCTTGGAGGGAGCAAACAGCTCACCGCATACAGGTCGCAATCTACGTGCTCTTGCTAACCGCGGCCATCGGCGAACTCGCTTCTAAGGTCGATTTCGAAGGCGGAGTAATCAACAAGGAATCAGACCTAAAGAACCTCCTGCCGGAAAGTTTACCCTCTTTTCGACTTGAACCCTTAATCCAGGACGTCCAAAGACTCCTGAGCGCAAACGGTGAACTTTTCAGAATCCACAAAAAAAGGCTCTGCGACGTGGAATACCAGCTTTCTTGGCAATGTGATAACTGCGGCTATAATGAATGCTGCGTTGTTCGAGCGGTAGAAAAAGAAAGCGTTGCGCTTCTCAATTTGACCCGTGGTGAACAGAAGGCTTTGCGGCAACATGGAATTTTGCTGCTGGAAGACCTTGCCAAGTTGAAAGCAGTGCCTAGGCAAGAGGAACAGAAACCATACAACTTCAAAGAGATTCGCGCATCAGATCCAAAGAAAGTACAATCCTTGTCTGCTGACCCAATCATAGGAGGTAAGCTTGACAGGCTAATTCAAAGAGCTCAATTCATGCTTTTCGGAATACGTCCATCAAGTCCATGCGCGAACAAGGTAAGGGCGATGCCATGGTTAACCGGAACTGGATACGGCACTTTGCCTGAGGATAGCCCTTTGGAAGGCTCAGACACCGCGCTTCTATTCAAGCCAGATGGAATGATACGCGTCTATTTTCACATTCAATGGGATTACTTGGTAAACATCATTTCGATGATTACCGCCCGAGTCAGCTGCACAAGATATAGAGGCGAAGCAATCAGCATTTCAAAAATCGTTAACGCAATACCCAAGGAACAAAAAGAATGCATAGACGAGGAAAGAAATTTGCTGCAGGGATTCTTTACTGAGCTCACCGCGGCAATCAACAAAGTCGCTGTTGAGGTAGGCAGCCCAGATGAAGCACCCATTCACCTGTACTTTTACACTCGCCAGGAACGCGACCACCTCATGGATGCAGTACGACGTCACTCTTCTCTGATAACAGCCAACGCCGTTCGGGACCTACTGGGGTTAAGGCAAGCTATAGACCAACCGATGTTTTCGATACTGCGAGACGAAATCCTCTTAAGAAAGGCAGTCGGCTACCCGAGTACTGGGCTTCTTCCAGTTCTCAAGCAATCAAGCTACTTCAACAGCAACCAATGGGTAATCAACCGCAAAGACGGATCCCAGCTTGATCCCAGACGGGTTTTCTATGATGGCTTCTTCAACTTTGAAATGCCATACACAAAAAACCCCAACGACACCATTTCATTCCTCATCGGACCTGACCCTCGGCAAAAAGCAGGATACTACCCAGCACGTGCCCGTTTCGGAAACCAGATTCCCATCGAATACTTGTGGGCTGCGAAGGGACGACTTGACAGCAATCAGGAAAAAACCCAATCTAGAATTATGGTGGAGCGACGCATGTGGCGCGACTTCCCGACCAACACGCAAAGAATCAGCGATGAAGACTTGACGCTTCTCGGACAGCAGCTATGCATGGTGCTGGAGCATATCGAACGTTCCCTAACCATAAGGAATCGTCGGTTGGGCAAGAAGCCGATACCTGTGCCGCAAATTCCAAAGTTCACTTTGGGCAATGCAACTTTGAAGAGTAGCTGCAGCGAATTCTTAGACTTAGAATACTTCGCTAAACGTCAAGAACTCTACCAGCACTACTCTTTACTACCATGCCAACGAGTCAGCACGGGCAGATCAGTGATTTTCGAATGCGAAAGCGCTGAAGAAACGGACCGTGAGTTCAATGTGAGAGGTAGAATAATCTATGAAGCCCTGGGGTTGCCCAAGTCCGAGTGCCTAATCAACGCTTGCAGAATCAAGGGATCAGACGAATCTGGATCTGGAGACTGGATGGTTGCCACCGAAATCAGGAAAAACGAGCAGGGACAGTTTGAAGAGATGCAGAAGAAGTCTCCTTCTGAACTTGAGAAATCCGCGCTTGTCATAATAGACCGGGTTGATTTACGCAAGATGGAAGTGGCGGTTAAAGTACTCAGTTGGCCCAGCGGAAAAACCAGACAGTACAGAACATGGCATAGCCTCCCAACCACCGACAAGATGAACGCCAAAGAAGGCAAACAACAGGTCTTCGAAGCAGGACGAATCTACATTTTAGACGAAATGGCTGACGACATCATTTCTGAGCGAGCGAAAAAATGCTTAGACCACACAGACAATAACCAACTGTACTGTTTGCTAGAGGCCTTTTTGGCTGGAACAAGCAAACCCTCGGAACGCACCCCCTTGCCAAGGGAGCCGGCAAAGTCTTTCTTGAAGTGGGCTAACACCAAAAAGTTGCCGCCTAAACCAGAGCAGAACGGTTTCATCGAACGAGTTTTCGGCAGGGAACAAGTTGTTATGCTTCAGGGTCCACCTGGCACTGGCAAAACTGAAACTCTTCAGTTGGCAGTGCTCGCCCATATTGCCGCACACAAAGCCACAAGTAACTGCCGCGTGCTAATGGTTGCTCCAACGCATAAGGCAATTCAGGAGTTTGTCAATAAATTGGCCAAAACATGGCAAAGCTACTGCAGCGAAGGCAACGAAGATTTGGCTAGGTTAAAAATTTATCGCGTTGCAAACAGCAATCATTCAGCTAAAGCCGCTGACGGCATCAAATACGTGAATTACAACAAGGACGAAGCTGTCGTTGCGGAATTGAAGAGCGCGCTTTCAAGCCAAGGCAAACTGGTCCACGAAGCAGGCGACGATTTTCCTCTGGTACTATGTGTCACGCCGCCAGGACTGTACGGTCTCATGAAGAAAATAGGCGGTAAAGAACCCGAGTGGGACGAAGGCTTCTTTGACCTGCTCGTAGTAGATGAAGCAAGCATGATGAGACTGCCCGAACTGATTCTTTCAGGCGCATTTGTCCACAAAACCGCGCAGATATTAGTGGCTGGTGACCACCGCCAGCTTCCCCCAATCCAAGCGCACAACTGGGAAAAAGAGGATCGACGAACCATAGAGGAAATGGCGTCGTTTTTGTCAGCAATGGATTTTCTCAGAATGCTACGACAAGAAGATCTGGGACTTGAACACATTAAGTCACTGCATAAAGCGGATATTCCAACTGAGCGGCTTAGCGAAACCCATCGTTGCCATCGAGTGGTCGCGCAGTTCCTAAGGGACTGGGTGTACAATAAAGACGGAATTGATTTTCGCTCAGACCAAACGCAGACTCTTCAAGACGCAAAACCTAACACCGAAGGCTTAAGCGTTGTTTTGAAGCCCGAAAACGTCTTTGTACTTGTCGTCCACGACGAAGAGGAAAGTTTTCAATCAAACTTGGTTGAAGCACAAATTGTTAATGCCTTGGCGCGAAGCGTAAAACCCGAAAGTGTAGGCGTCGTTGCCCCGCATAACGCTCAACGCGGCGTCGTCAAGAACCTTCTGCTCGACGGCTACCAAAACATGCGCGTGGACACGGTGGAACGCTACCAGGGAGGCGAGGCAGACTTCATAATCATCTCGTCGACAGTGAGCGACCCTGACTACGTTCGAATAGAAAGCGACTTTTTACTGAACCTAAACCGTCTAAACGTTGCGATCTCTCGAATGAAAAAGAAACTCGTCATCATCGCAAGCCGATCAATCTTCGAGTTCCTGCCCCAAGACGCCAAAGACTATGACAAGGCGCTTCTGTGGAAAGGCATAGCACAAACAGTAGGCTTTACCGCAAACGGCAACCCAAAATGGCGAGGCAGCTTGAAGGACTTTTTAGGGAAACCCGCCGTGGAAGTTGAGCTTCAAGTTTACGTTAAATCCGCTCAAAGCGACTAACAGAAATCGGCGTCTAAGCATGTGGATGGTTGTTTTAAAAGTTAGAATGGCCGCATATTCCATACCCGGTAAGCCTCATACCAGAACACGGAGCATACGATTGCTCCAAACGAAAGAATAAACAGGTTGCCGCGGGTGAAACCGTCAAAAAGAAACGCCATGTACAGAACGAAGAACACAGTGGAAAAGAGGGCGTAGAAGAAATATCTGGGGAAAAGCAGCCTACCCAACTTGACGAAGTGGCGAAGCACCCCGATTTTCACCTCGCCAACTAGCATGTAACGACCGCTAACATTCTCTTTCTGAACTAAACCCAACTCGCGCAGTTGCTCCAAATGGTGAAAAGCAATGCTGGGGCTGCTAAAATGGAGGGCACGTTGAACCTCGCGAACCCCCGCGGCGTTGCCGTTTTTAAGCAAAAACCAATAAACCTGCCATGCCTTGCCTCGTAACGAGTACTCAAGATCGGCTCCGTCGCTACCACTCAACCAACTGAACCCTCAATGCAACATACAAACAAGCTGAAACATATAAGACCAAGCTTTAGAACACACCATAAAAGACATAACTATCCAAAGAGCAACTGGATCAGAATTTAAAACAACAATCCACAAATTTTTAACTTAAAAGCTGAATTATGATTGTTTTTTTAATCCCTTCGTTAGCTTGGTTTGTTGTGAAGTAAAGTTGCAATTTTGGGGTGCAGTTAAGTTTGGAGCGGCTTGATTTTGGGTTAATTTGTTAAAATGTGGGTTATTCGACTTTTTTTTAAGTGAAAGTCGTGAAGGATTAAATAAGCAAGCATACAAGCGTTATGTCGGTTGTTTTTGGGTGGGCAAGTTCAATTGATTTTGTTCGGGTAAGCGGCGGTTTTTTAAAAAAACCGAATGGCGCGAGGCATTAACTGTGGATACGATTGCAAGAAGACTGGAATTATTGAAGCTTGAAGGCTTGGGCTTTTCTCAAGCTGAGATAGTGAATCAACTGAGTCAAAAGGCGGAGTGTTCAAAGCGTGCGATTTACTTGGATTTTGAAAGTCGGTCAAGTTGGCAGCCTATCTTGCAGAGCGTTCTGAAATGCGAAGACGTTTTGATGAAGGTTGTTAACCGGTATGAGCAGATTTACCGTCAAGCAAGCATTCGTTTGTTAACTAGTCAAGGCGAGTTAGCTCAGCTTGGCGCTTTGAACATCATGCTTAAGGCAAATACGATGCTGTTTCAAACTGCTGTTCTGCCTGAGGTTGTAAATCGACTGCAGGTTTTGGAGGAGAAAACTAAGCGAGGAGTGTTTGTGCAATGAATTTTTCCAAGTTAAGCAAGAAGGTTGATGATTTGTCGGTAAAGCTTGCGGATGAACCTAAAGAGTGCATAGCTAGATTTGATAATAGCTCTTTTTCTGAAGCTGAGAAGGTTCTTTTTCGCAAGTTTGAGGAATTGCAGGAAGAACATGGTGCTCCCCTTCCGAATGATATTCTAAAAGCAAATATGAATTTGATTTCCAAGGCTAACGAAGTCATCTTCAGATACGCCCTGGGCACGTTTAGGTTCGCAGTTCTTTGTCACTTGGGCAATCCCGAAAACAAAATTGACACATTTTATTTCAATTTACATTTCCACAAATTCTTGGTGGGTTTGAAAGATGCTTTGAAGAATGTGCATGAATGGCCTGAAAGTGAGCGTAAAGATCTTGATGAATTTTTGGAGACAAGAAAGTAAGGGCAGATTCTTTTGGCGCTGAAAATGCTTCCGGTAATTTAACACGTGAGAGAAAACACCGAATATAGTGAGGATAACGACAATGAGCATTACGACAGAGTTTGAAATAACCGTTCCGCCCGCTGAGCTTATCGATGTTGATTTGCTTAGGACGGATAAATGCAACCCCAACAAACTTAGCCCCAGAAAGTTTGAAGCCTTAAAGAAAAGCATTCAACGCTTTGGCTTTGTTGTTCCCGTTATTGCCAACAAGGATTTGCTTGTGGCTGACGGTGAACATAGGATCTTGGCAGCTAAAGCGCTTGGATTAAAACAGGTAACCGTTGTTAGGTTGCCTATTTCAGAAGTGGATAGGCGGTTGATTCGGCAGGTTATGAATAAACTTCGCGGCGAGCATGATTTGTTCTTGGATGCAGAAGAATATTACAGGATCATATGTGAGGACCAAAGGGATTCGTTGAAGTCTTTGGTTAATTGAAACTGATTTGCGTATTGATAATTTGCTTAAGCTTCGTGAACCAGCCATGTTTTAGCGATGAGGATTTGAAGCGACTTGCGATTGGGTTTGAGTCTAAAGTTGAAAACAACACCCTTGACCCAGCCGTTGAACGCTCTGGGGAGATCTGTTGACGTTGAAGTGCAACATAGAGTTTTCCACAAAGGCTGAAGTTACAGAGAGAACTTTGGCTGTTTGCGAAGCGTTTGGGCTTGGAGTAGATGAAACTAAACGGTTTGTGGTTTACGACAATTTTAGCCTTGAATTCAGACAGAGGGACTTGATTTATGTGACTGGGGATTCTGGAGGCGGCAAATCTTCTCTTCTGAGGGCGTTTAAGAATTTTTTTGGTGAAGAATCAATAGAGCTTGACGATTTGCAGGTTAATTCTGAAGAGACACTTGTCGAAGGCGTCGGCAAAGACGTTAAAGAAGCCATTGAAATCTTGAGTTTATGCGGGTTAAATGATGCTTTTCTGTTTCTGCGCAAGTATAAGGAGCTCAGCGACGGACAAAAATACCGGTATAAACTTGCAAAAATGGTTAATTGCAAAGAAAAACATGTTTGGTTGGTTGATGAGTTTTGCGCTTCCCTTGATCGAGTTATGGCTAAGGTAGTTGCTTATTCTCTTCAGAAGATAGCTCGAAAGCTTGGCAAAACAGTGGTTGTGGCCACTACGCATGAGGATTTGTTGGATGATTTTCAGCCGGATATCACTGTTAGGAAGGGTTTTGAAGGCGAAGTTACAGTTGATAGACATGATTTTGAGGCCAAGCCATGCAGCCTGCTAGATGCGATGCGTTTGGAAGAGGGCAGCTTTGAGGACTACGAGAAGCTAAAACGCTTCCACTACAGAAGCACCAATGAAAAAGAGAAAACATCAACCTCCGAATGCGCGAACTGCTTCAAACTCATTTACAACAACAATTTAATCGGTGTCATTGTTTATTCAAATTCCTATTTGAATCTAAAGCCGCAGAAACATGATTTTCGGGGACCGTTACCTGTTTACCCCAGGAGACTTGCACAGGGCCCGGCTGATAAATGATGAAATCGCAAGAATAAGCCGAGTTATTATTCACCCCAAATTCCGCGGGATCGGCTTAGGAGAGTTCTTTGTGAAGACAGACATTGCCTTTAGCTAACGCCAAAGTGGTTGAGGTTTTAGCAGTGATGGCTAAATACAACCCGTTTTTTGAGAGGGCAGGAATGGTTAAAGTTGACTACAGAAGAGAGGAGACAGCAATCGACAAAAAAATCAACGCCTTCTTGAAGGAGACACAACTTTGATTTCCGATTTGCCAAGTCAAAGACTTACTGCCACGACTATTTCAGCCAGACTAAATGCGGAAGACAAACAAACTTTGACAGCCTATCTTAAGGAATTTGTTGAACAACCGTTCATTAAAGCTAAAGAAGTAACACCTGAACTATTAACCAAGACGCTTCATTCAAACGGCAACTACCTCTACTGGATAAACTCAAGCAGCCTCAAGCCAACAGCCCTACAACCTGAAACAGCACCACTTGAGCATCCGCAATCAGCCTTGGAAGCCAGACAGGCAGTGGATTGAAAGTGACTCCGTCATATATGTACAATTATGGACAAAATGGGCAAGCAGCTAGCAGAAAAATGATGGTGAACTGTAACCATGCAGAGTATTGACCCACAAGTTCATGATGCGAAGCTATCTGTAATGGAGCTGTTCGAAGACAGATACGGACGAGCAAAAAGAAAACCGTACTATGTCGCTCAGATTAAAACGCGTCTGGAAGCAAGTTTTTCTGATGATGTAGTCTATCAAGCAATCATGCAACTGGTGGGAGAACATAGGCTGTCCAAGACTAACGCAGATACAAAATACGCGCAAAAGGTTGTTTTCCTTTATAATGCAAAATTTGATAGCTATAAGTTCAAGCGCTCACGTGATATACATGTTAAATCAATCTGCAATATCATCAACAAGTACTCACACCCAGAAGTCTCCAAACAATATGGCAAATACTTAGAGGGCTTAGTTAAGGCAGAATTACAAACACAGGGGTTTACAATCGTTGGAGTCCACACAAATAAATACAAATACAAAAAATACGGTGCGAGCAATTACAATCTTGATTTTATTGCAGAGCACAGTTCAGGCAAGTTAACCATAGGCGTGGAAGTTAAGAACACCATTTCCATGATGGATAAAAAAGAAGTAGATATCAAGGTGCACATGTGCGATTTCTTGGGAATTACACCTGTATTTGCAACTCGTTGGCTAAAACCGTACACTAAGCTTATCGATGACAGAGGCGGTTTTTCATGGACATTCAAAACCCAACTATACCCACCACGCTTTAACGCTCTAGCAAAAACTCTCAGCAAAAGATTACATTTACCAGTGAACGTAGAAACGGAACTACCGACGGAATCAGTGCAGCTTTTCCATAGCTGGGTTAAAAAACAAACAACATAAGAATCTATAGTTTTTTTAGGTTTTAAAGGTGAATTTCAAGTCTAAAAGGAAATAGGCAAATCTAACGCTGGATTAATCCTTATAACGAAAGCAACCTATCAGGAACAACTAATCGCCAAGAAGTCATAGACCACACATCTTGACCCTAAATATCGACAATAGCGGATTGACTAGGCAAAAAAACATCAAGATACAATGCCTGAGGCAAAGGAGCTCCTGCGAAAAGTGCTTGGGTAGAACTGATTATTCGCAACAAGAGAATTTATTGGTTCTCGAAAGCAAGATTGCAACCTTTTTTGTACATATGTATCATATGTAATCACCATGTATTTCACCAATAAAGGTTGGGAACTTGCCGAGAAAAACCAAATTTCCCCATTGATTTTGCAGAAGTTTAGCATAAATTTGCCTTCTGCCAAAATAATTGCGTTTTCCAGTTTTGTGCCTAATTAGATTTAGGTGCTCGCTATCTCCACTTTTTGGCTAGAGAATAATAACGGCACAAAACTAAAACAAGGTGGAGAATAAAAAATACAGAAATGTTAGATTTGTTTCTCTTTAGTTTAATCTTTTTTGTCTAAATGGCTTATGAAAACTGGGCATTCTATGCATTGCTTTGTTGTGCATAGTTCTTCGGTAAATGGGCAGCTATGAAATATTTTTGCAAGATATTCGTTTAATGCCTTATTCTCTACTTCTTCAAAATCAAGTTTGGCGTTGCTAAGAAGTTGTCGAATTTCCCCTGTAGTTTTCTGAGTCATTTTGGTCAACTCTGCCTATTTTGATTTGCACCCTTTCTCTCTTTTCCTCGAGTGCATATGGAAGCCTTCCCCTTCTTTTTGAGGGCCTTCTCTCCTTAAACAAGGCAAAACACAAAAAAGCATATAAGCCATATTTCCAAAAACGCAACATATCGTAAACTAAGAAAGATTCTACAGCTTCAAGCCTTGAATCTCACAAGCGTTATCCCAAAGACCAAAAAATCAAACTAATAACGAAAAATTAAAGCTAAGTGATCTTTCAAAGCGTTATTACTAGCATAGTCACGACTAATCAGAATAAAAGTTACAAACATTGTGTTGACGCGAACGAGTTTTGGGGTGCGCCCTCAGAATTAAGGTTGAAAAAATAGCATGCGGTTTTTTTTATCTCACCTGTTAGTTTCAGAGTTAGGCGCTGATTTACCAGTGTGAATTTTGATTTGATATTCGTCGTCAGTGAACGTTTAGGTTTGGTCGGTCGATGGATGGTTTTTTAGCCAGTTTAAGGGAGGTTACATCAAGAGATGTTTTCGAATTGGGCTATTCTATCCAGATGGTTTCGGGCAGATTTTTAAAATGTTCGTCTCCGGTGATGATTTTGCTCTGGTTTATTCTAGCTGTGGCGTACACAATAGCGTCGAATAAGCTTGGAGTGTTTTGCTTGGAAATTTTTGCTTGTTGGTAGAGTTCTAGTTGGTATTTTGCTGCTTCTAAAGCTGTCGCTGAATCGATTTGAGTTATCACTGAGGTGGTTGTGATTATTTCAAGCCACGTATTGATTGTTTTTTCATCTGTGCCTTCTCTGAGAAATTTTCTTGCGGTTTCGGCTAAAACTGTGCTGGGCGTATATACTTCTTCGGCGTTTTCCATTAGTTCTTTTACTTTATTTCCTTTTTCGCTACCTATTAGCAGCTCAATCCATGCGTATGTATCAATTACGATCTTCACCGCGATCTTCCTCGGAAAATGGTTTTATTCGGTTTTTGGCGATGCCAAATCCTTTGTCTAAAACTGCTTTACGCTGTTTCTTAACTAGTAATTTAATTGTTTCATCAATATTTTCTGCGTTTAGCTTTTCGCGCAGGTGCTCAAGTGTTTTGGCAGTGTTCTTTGAAACCCGAATGGTTGTTGTGTCGTTCATAAGTAACCACTAACCATTTTTTAGTATACAAGTAGATAAGTATACTTGTTTTTTTTCACACTTAATCATTAGGCGCGCGAACTGTGATTCAAGTTTCAGACGTGGGTGTTGGCGATAGCTCAAAAGCATTAATTGCTGTACTTGACAGAATTGTTTTTTTTTCGTCTCAAGCTGGGTTACAAATTCAATCGACTCTTTGCGGTTTCTTAAGAAGTCTATCAGTATGTCTGTGTCAATTATTATTCTGTCGGGACCCATTTTTTCACGATTCGTTTAGTAAAAAATATGTTGAACAGGTACGCAATGCTTAACATGAATTACGAAACAGAACGGACAATTCATAAGAAAAATAAACTGACTTCAAGATAACTCAATGCATATGCTGTGTGACCTTGATGACGATAGGTTTGGGATTCGTAATCACTGTTTGTGACTATGTAAATGGAAAAAGCGACAAAAGTTTGGATGAGATAGCGGAAAAAATATTGTCTAAGGTTCGCCCGGATGATTTGCAAGATTTCTTTGAGAAAATCGCCTTGTTTAGTATCAAAAATAATCGATATCAAGAACTTAAAGCGAAATGTGAAACAATACTTGAATTGAAGCACAACTGAAATCGCCACAATAAAATGTTACATTCTAAAAGAATTAAACTTCACTTAGAGATGATTGAGTTAGGTCATTATAGTAACGAAAGTATTTACTCAAGACATCTTTAAAATTGACTTTTTATTGTCCAATTAATTAGATGGAAATTTGCGGGAACATCTATACTCCGATAGGAGCTTAATTTCTTTTTTAGGAGAATTATCATGAGGTCTTCTTTATCAAGTGAAACAATGATTGCTATTGTTTTATTAAGGTCGATCTTGTGATGGAGAGCTTCGATGCTGTATATGTTATATTCTAAGCAGAAACAACAGTGCTTGAGGTGAAGAAAGGTGTTTTATACGACAGTGGATTAACATATTTTTGGGTTAAGTCAACAAATGAGGTCCATTTGTTTTCTTGGTTTCTGTTAGCTATGTTGAAGGGTAAGCTTATGTTTTTCGATGGCAAGAGTTCCCATGCTTCTTGGTAGATGTCTTGGTTCGGCGAGATTGAAAATTGGTTGGGAGATTGATTAGTATTTCGGCGCATTTTTTGTTTTTATGTTCACCGGCTTTTAATGCGACGATAAGAACATTGGAATATAGAGTGAGAAGTTTACTTAGCACTATTCATGTCGTCTGACCTGCGTGTTTCTTCTATTATGTAGGGCCGATATTCCATTTAGTTGAGACTGCGGTTTTTAGGTTTAGAGAGTTTTGTTGACACCAGTTTCAGTCTTAATTTTTTTTCTTCCTCAATCAGAGTCTCTTCATTGGTTATCATTAGTTCTGGATAATGATATTCAGTCCAGGTTTTAAGCCAAGTTCCACTTTTAACCGTTTTAGCTCTTTCAGCAGTTCTTGGGCGAGGTTTTAACGTCGAATTGTTGCCATTGCAGATCATCTATTTTTATGGTTATCCGGATTTAATCCAAAGTATAATTGTTTCTGGACACTTCAGCAGAAACAAACACTTGATTGCTTGTTCAGGCGAGCTGAACTCAAGTAAGCAGGCGTCGTAAGCCATGATTTCGAGGGCAACATCGCTTCATGGTTGAAAAAATTTGCAATTGAAACGCCTACGTCACGGTTAGGTGCGCGTTATCTCCGTTTTAAACGGAGAATGATAACGGCACGCAATTAAAAAAAGAATTAAGAAGAGAATAAAAATATAAACAGTTACACCGTTCTTTAGTTTTTGGCGGTTTTGTTTTCGGTTTAAACTTCAGCTGCGATTTCTTCGATTGGCTTTAGCGGTGGCGTTGTAGCCTTCGTGTAGCCTATTCAGGCTCCTATTGCCAAGATAGCTATGAATCGGATGAAAACCGGTTCCTATAGGGCTCAACGAACAGTGCCGACTCTTATCCCTGACGGTATAGTAACTTATTGCTTGTTTTCAAAAATTCTTTAGGTGCATTACGTCAAATTGTCCTTTAGATTTTTCAAACAGCTTGTTGTCGGCCGTGATCAGTTGAGCGTCCATTTTGTTGCTGAGAAAAAGGTATGCGGCATCATAAACGGCAATTTCAATTTTGCAGGCTATCGCTAAAACCTGAGACGCTTCGGTCCAGGACAATTCGTGGAGATTCAACTCTGCGTTCTGCAAAAAATCTAGGGCGTCTTGAGCATCCGTTTGTTGAATTCTCTTTTGTTTCGCGGCCAGCCATAAGGCATTTGCGGTTTCTTGTACTATAAATGAGGGAGCAAAGACTTGAATTGTCCCAGTTTGAAAGGTTGCTTTTAGTCTATTCGAATTTTCTTGGTATGTTTCGTCCGGCAGAATCCACTTCAATACCACGCTAGCGTCTAAGACATATTTGAGCGTGTGCTTGTCACGTCCTTCCTTCTCGAATCCAAGACAAAATTTCCTCATTAGTTACCGGTTTTGACCTTTTTCTTATCTCATCGAGTTTGTCGAAGGCTTCTCTCTTTTTTTGTTCGTTTATTTTATTTTGCAAGCATTCTCGGATATATTGGCTCCAGTTAACATCAATTTTCTGCATATCATTCTTTAAGGCTTTAGGGACTCTCACGGTTATTACCACAACTTGTTCTTGATCGGCTAAGGCCATGACTTCATCTCCCAATTACCGTTATCGTATATAGCATTAATATATATTAATAAGCATTATGTGCTGTATATCAAGCTGAGCAATTGAAGAGAAATCAACGCATCGATAGGTTAAGACGTTGTTATTGCGTCGATTCTCGCTGTGTTTCCGGTAAAGCGCCTCGTCACGTTTAGGTGCTCGTCACCTCTTTACTTTCAGAGAATAATTACGGCACAAAGACACACTCACTGCATCGCAAACAGCCTCTGCAAGGGCGCAACCGAGGCGGTCAGCACAATCATGCTATAATGTGCTCAGGAGAGTTTTTCCTATAAATTCAATCTGTTCAGACGTGACCTATGGTAAATTGACAGAGAAAACCTGCCTGGATAGCTTGGAGCTCCAAAGTTCTTTATGACATTGAGGCAGCAGCATGAAAGATTGGGGCTGTTTTTGATAGTTTTAACCAAAACTGATAAGTGGTTAGTTTTTGTTTTTTGTTATCTAAATTTACTTTAGCGTTAGGATGGTTTGATGAGTAAAGCTGCGGATATGGCTAAGGCTTCTGTGAGGGGCGGTTTTCATGTTTTGTGGGGGCTGTTAGTTTCCACAATCATTTCAGCAGTCGGCGCAATCATCCTCGCTTTGGTGTTGGGCGAAAACAATTATGGCCTATACGCTGTGGTTTTAGCGGCGCCAACGCTTATTGGGTTATTTCAGGATTTGGGAGTAAATTACGCGGTTACTCGTTATTCGGCACGGCTCAATGCCGAAAACAAGGCTGCGCAAATAAGAAGCATCTTTCTGTCTGGGTTTATCTTCAAAACGTTGTTAGGCTTGGCGCTCTCACTTTTTTGTCTTTTGCTTTCGCCATATTTGGCGACAGCTGTTTTTCATCGCCCCCTTATTACGCCGCTAATTCAAGCGGTTTCATTCATTATTTTGGCGCAAGCCCTTGTGAACACTGCAACTGCCGCATTCACTGGCGTCGAGAAAATGCACCTCAACAGCATTATGGTTGTAAGCCAATCAATCATCAAAACTATACTTGCGCCTGCACTGGTTTTGGTTGGTTTAAGCCTGTACGGAGCTGTCATGGGTTACACAATTGCCTACCTAATCACTGCAGTAATAGGACTCTTGCTTGCGTGGACAATCTACAAGAGTCTGCCGGGTTTAGTCTCGAATAAAATGGATCTCTTAAACGACATGAAAGTACTTCTTAGATTCGGATTACCTTTATCTTTTGGCGATATTATTGGGAGTTTTCTTACTCAATTTTACACTTTTGTATTGGCTATTTATGTTGCTAACAACACTCTTATTGGAAATTACAATTTAGCCTCGAATTTTCTCGTGTTGATAACGTTTGTTTCCCAGCCGATTAATACTATGTTATTTCCAGCGTTCTCAAAACTTGACGCTGAAACTGAGCAAACAACGCTTAAAAACGTCTACCAATCCTCAGTAAAATATTCAACTCTTCTGGTTATGCCAGTCATAGCAATTATGATCGCGCTTGCAGGACCTGGCGTTTCAACAATATTTGGTCACCGCTATTCTCAAGCACCATTTTACCTATCAATACTCGCCATCAACTACGTGTTCTTAGCCTTTGGCATATACAGCACAGGCAATTTAATCAACAGTCAAAACCAAGCCTCTATCAAAATAGTACTTGTTTTAGTTACAGTAGTCATGGGCGTACCGTTGGGTTTAATCATGATTTCAAGATACGGCGTACTAGGTATGCTTATCACTCTAATCTTTGATGGTGTACCGAGCACCATTATTGGTTTGGTCTTCATAAAAAAGCATTACAACACGACCGTCGATTGGGTTGCGTCAGGAAAAATAATTCTATCCGCCTCCGTGGCAGCTCTCCTCGCCTACGTCGTCATTAAATTACCCCTTCCAAGCCTTATCCAGCTGATAATCGGCATAGTAATCTTCCTGCCGTCTTTCATAATGATGATAGTTCTAACAAGAACCCTCAGCAGAACTGACATAGTTAACTTACGGGAAATGACCAACAGTTTGGGACCATTGGGCAAACTAGTAAATACCTTGCTAATCTTGATAGAAAAGCTTATGACGATTACGCCGCGCTTTTCTTAGCGGTCGCTTGGGTAGTCTGGGACCCCTTTTTACTTTCGTTCTTCCTTTTTTATCTTCAATTTCCGTAGGCCCACAAAAGTGAACCAGCATGAAAAATGCTAAGGCGTTAAACTATCTTATGATTCTTGTTTGAAATAGTCTCTTTAGAAAACATTTTTCGACACCGGTATTCCGTGATTACTTTTTGATCTTTAAAGCTCTCAGATCTTGGACTGCGAAGACAGCAAGGAATACAAATAGATTAATATGGTTTAAGGGCGAGAACTATTAGCAAATTGCTGCACAAGAATCTATTCAATAAATGAACTTATAGAGGGTAAATGTTAAGCAAAAAATAACGCTGATGATAGTAATGCCAGCAAAGAAGGAGCGAAAAGAAGTTTCTTTTTTCAACACAGGAAAGACGTTTCAGATCCTCCCGAAGTATACGACTATTCCTATACTATTAGAGCCAGCAATGGTAAAAGCATCAGTATATTTCTTTTATCGACTGATAGAAGTCGCCGTAAATCTCCTGAGTACATAATGAGTCCTGCGGCTAGGACCAAGCCTGCTGTTTCAAGTGTAACATCGACAACAGAAGGCATACCAAAGCCAAAGCCCACAAGTTTGTAGCTGAACGGCCAGAAGATCATAACTTTTCCCATGATTAAGTCTCCGAAAGCAAAGTGCTGTACCACCGCCACGAAGTAGGGAATGGATTTTAAACGAAAAATAATGAAGAGTGGCACAAACAGGATGATCCAGAAGAGAAACGAATGTGTAAAGGTGCGGTGCATGACTCCTATGCCTCCGAGAAGAAGATCTCCATCGGGCAAAATCCCAAGAAGCAGGATTAGGGGCACAATGAGCTTTCCTGTGCGTTTTACGCCGGGTATGAACGCCCAAGCTATCATAGCGAAAACATAGGCTCACATCATATGCCCAAGAAAATACAGTTAAAGCTCCTCCAACTTAGCGTCCGATCAGATGATAGCTGCAAAACAAGTAATCCTGCACCTTAAAAGCATATTGACACGCGGCCCCGTTAACCTCATAAGCCACATTTCAAAAAACTACAAGGTGTCGCATCGACATGTTGCTTTAATCTCCGCTGAAAAATCTGTATTCAAAAGAATTTGATTTAAGCTTTGTCGGCGTGTTTAATGCTTTAAGCTGTTTTCGTCGAGTTTAGCACCATTTGGTTTTTAGGTTTTCTGCTTCTTTAAAATGGTCGTCGTCTGAAAAAAGGGAACATTCATAAATTTGGGCTGTTGCCGTAAAATGGCTGCAAGCTTTTTGTCGTCCTTTCAACGAGGATGACGTGTAGGTGTTGGAGTTGGCTTAGGAGTGGGTGTTGGTGTGGGTTTAGTTGTGGGAGTTGGTGTGGGTTTAGTTGTGGGAGTTGGTGTGGGTTTAGTTGTGGGAGTTGGCGTTGGGGTAAGTGTCGGACTTGGACTTGGAGTTGGTGAGGACGATGGCGTTGGCGTAGGGGTAATTGTCGGAGTCGGGATGGGTGTGGGTGTGTAGGTGGCGTATATGCTTGTGGTGGTTTGTTCGTATCCGGTTGGGGTTCCAAAAGTTGATGTATACTCGTTTGAGTAGGTGGTTGTTTTCCATGCGTGTGTGTTTGCGGTTGTGGAGCTCATTGTTCCTGTTGCTGATGAGCTGCTTGAGATTATGCATAGCCAGTAGTATCCTGTGGTGAGGGTGCTTTGTGGGAGGGTGAATGTGTTCCATCCTGTTGTGGTGACTGTTTGGCTGCTGCTTTGGGCTATTAGGGTGTTTGGTGCGCCGTTGTTGTCTGTGTATATTGCTGCTTTGGCGCTAAAGCCTGTTGTGGTGAAGTAGGTTGATATGCTTTGAACTTGGCCGCTTTGGGTTAGTTGGAATCTGCTTGCATCCTTATCCGTACCAAAATAGTTGGTTAGCGACCCAACAGCTGTATCCCCAAAAGTACTTGATGTTGGAGTAGGCGTAGACGTAGGCTTAGACGTAGGCGTAGACGTAGGTACTGGAGTAGGTGTTGGTGTTGGGGATGGTGTTGGAATGGCTGTTGGGGTATAAGTGGCGTATATGCTTGTGGCGGTTTCCTCATATCCAGCGGGGGTTCCGAATGTTGACGTATATTCATTTGCGTAGGTGGTTGTTTCCCAGGCGTGTGTGTTTGACGATGTAGGTGTCATGGTGCCTGTCGACGAAGCGCTTGAGACTGCGCATAGCCAATAGTACCCAGCAGTGAGTGCAGTTTGTGGGAGAGCGAATGTATTCCAGCCGGTTGAAGAAACTGATTGGCTACCGCTTTGAGCGACTAGAGTGGATGGCGCACCATTGTTATCTGTATAGATTG
Source organism: Candidatus Bathyarchaeota archaeon (assembly GCA_963827165.1). GTDB lineage: Archaea > Thermoproteota > Bathyarchaeia > Bathyarchaeales > Bathycorpusculaceae > Bathycorpusculum. The sequence continues at coordinate 37,071 of CAWGZR010000004.1, forward strand.
CTGCTTTGGCGCTAAAGCCTGTGCTGGTGAAGTAGGTTGTAATGTTTTGCAGTTGGCCGTTTTGGGTTAGTTGGAATCTGCTTGCGTCTTTATCGGTGCCAAAATAGTTGGTTTCTGATCCAACTGCTGTATTCCCAAAAGTAGCTGATGTCGGAGAAGGCGTTGGAGGATAGGTTGAGCCGAGATTTAATGCTTGATTGGTAGTTAAAACTCGAACTCCGCTGTTGGCGATATAACTGAGTAAAGTGCTGAAGTCAGTTGTGTCTATTCCATACGGCAAATATGAAGCAACGTTCGCTGCAGGGACAACGTGGTGGAAAAAGATGATTACCCAACTGTTTGTTGCTATGGCCTGATCTACTGCTGCTTCATCTTGCGATAAAGCTGTAGTGACACTTGCTGCTTCGCCTGCAAATCCCATGGGGATATCTGTTGAGGGCGATATTGGGTTTAGCCAGTTTGATTGATATGAGTATCGTGCTGACCTGTAATATTGAAGAACGATGCTGTCGGTAGTGCTGTTTGCATCTCCGTATGGGTAAGCAAAGTTTTTACCGGAAAGACCATTGGATTGAAGAAACTGTTGAGATTCACTACATTCCGCGTTAGTCTGAGCGGCAGTCAAATCTAGAAAGTCTGGGTGGTCAACGCTATGACTGCCTATTTCATTGCCGCTAGCCTGCAGGGTTTGAAGCTCTGGAACTGTCATGTACCCACTTGTTCCTAGAAAGCCAGTAATGACGTAGAACGTTCCATTCATTCCGTATTGTTGCAGTAGTGGATAAGCATTATCGAATTGGTCTTGGTTGCCGTCGTCAAAAGCGATCGTAACAACTCCTGATGTTTGTTGCGCTTTTGTCAGTTTCACGGGTGAAAATATTAAAGTGCTTAGCATTATTAGAATAATAACTGTTATATACAATATTTTGAATGATTTCTTCATTTTTTTCACCCTGCGAATAAAATTAATCAAATAACCAGTGTTTGAAACTATTATTTAAGGCATATTTCGACCGCAGGAATATGTTGAAAAAGTTTCTCCCTTAGTCTTGGCCTATAAAATAAAAGGCAATGCTTTTCAAAAATGTTTCTGTGAAATCTTTTCTTGGACCGTGTCTACGAAGATCTACAGTTAAAACGAATGCTCCTTCAGAGGACCATTTAAATCCTTAATTTATTTGACTTGCTAATTTCCTTTAATGTAAATTTTAGGAAATAGAAGCAATCTGCCAATAGCTCTCGCCATAGGCCACATTATTCTATTTACATTCATTGCAATCTCCGCATTCCAAGGACTACGAGCCTTTCGACCCAAAACAAATAAAACCACACGAAAAAATAGATCTGAGCGCCAGTGATAACGACCTAAAGATTACTGAAAGCTTATTTGTAAATCCTAACACATTGTTACCCTGAGGCAAGCTTTCACACGCCGAAGAAGTAGGCGACATGATACTGCACGTTGACGACGAAGGCGAACCGCTTTTCCTAGAGATTCTTAAAGCCAGCAAAATAGTTCCACTGATGGTTGAAGGCTTAGCAAAAAAAGAAGTAACCGTTGCTTAGGATTGAGGCTAAAGGGTAGCGGCGCCGGCGTAAATTGAGTTAACTTTATCCTACATCGATAATGCGCCGTTATTCACGCACTATCATAGAAAGTCGGCATTCACAAATCTAAGATTTAATTTAACTGTTAGAATTGAGCTTCTAGCATTATTCGTTTCAAAATTTCGGCCCCGTTTTTAAATCCTAGTTTCTTCTCGCCTAATCTTTCTCGGTATTTAATGGGTACTTCCGCGATGGCAAAACCTTCGCATGTCACATGATGATTAAGCTCTACCTCAACATCAAAACCCTTAGACTTTACCTTCCAGTTTCTAAGTATTTCCGCACGCACCACACGCAAACCAGTCAAAGGATCAGCCAACTGGATTCCGTTAAAAAAGTTATGAGCAAAAGCAATAAGCCTATTCCCAAAATAAAAAACGCGATTCGACCCTGTCAAATCCGCATAACCACTTAACCTGCTACCGCAAACCATGCCCACATCAGGATTCGCCTCCATTACCTGAATCATCTTTGGAACGTATTCGGCAGGATAAGTGTAGTCTGCGTCAGTAATAACAACATAATCAACCGTTAAATCCAAATTCTCAATTGCCTTCGCTATTGCATCTCCTTTCCCCAAGCCATCTTGTAAAACGACGTGGGCGCCCATGTTCTTGGCTTCTTCAACCGTTCGATCTGTGCTTTTGCCGTCCACAACCAAAATCTTGGGACACTTAAGTGTATGGTTTAACTCGGAGATGGTGAGACCGATGCCTTTTTCCTCGTTCAAAGCAGCTATTACAACCTGAGTTGAAGGGGCACGCCGCAAAACTTTTTTCTGTACTTGCCGTGGCGTTATAGTTTCGTTCTCCACTACTGCACCTATTATCGACTGTGTCGAAGAAGCGTACTGCAAATCTCCTTTTACAAAATTTCGATTTAAACTCTTATTCATAGCAACACCACAAAAACGAAAAAAATTTTACGTTTTCAACATAGTCCCAAGTTAGCATTAACTTCTCAAATAAAAATGTTATTTTGTGTTCACGATCACAGCTCAAAGTCCACATCGCCCAATCACAACCAAAATATCCTTCTTATCTAAAAACATCATTAAAGCTCTCAACATTCTCTCTCCAGCGCCTTTTTCATCTTTAAACATATTAAACAACAAAAGCCATATAGGCGATGCTACAAAAACCGCAATATATCTAAAAAACACAGTTAAACTTCTATATTCAAGCAGCACGGTCAGATCAAATATCTTAGCCGTTTAGCGAGAAGTTTAGCCCACGCATAAGCCGAAGCGGGGGAAACCAGGTCTGCATCTAACCTGTGAACTGCCCCACCATGATAGAGTGATTCATACGTGCAAGAATCGGGTCGGTCACAATCCTTACAAGTTTTATAATTTATAACGTTCTTAAGGATCCTAAAATTCCTCGTTTAGAGAGGTTATTCTGCTTTCAATTAATGGGTTGATGGCTTCTCGACGTTTTAGTATATCTTCATCTAAAGTGACAAAGCAATCTATTTTTTGGCCGTAAAGCCGCCCTGAGATGGCAGCGGATGCTAAATGAATTGCGTCCAGAGTTTTAACTCCAGTTTTTGAACCTATTTCCAAAGCCAAAGCAAATATAGCAGGAATCTCCACACGATCTTCATCAGTGCTCTTCAAGGAGATTTCGCCGCCAATAGGAATAAACCTTAACTTTCTAATTTTCAAAAATCTTCGAAGGAATGCCCCAGCAACTGCCTCTCTTCCCAATGCTTCTGCCGTGTTGTTAAACTTTTCATAAGCTCTGCTTGTGGTGCAAACAACCTCGACCAAACTTAACACAGAAGTCACTGCTGACAACTTTCCCGTTTCTATTTTGCTCAGAAGCCTTTTCGCTTGTTCATGGTGAATTTCTTCCGGGGCATACCTGGCAAGTAGAACATTAGTGTCTAGGTAAACTATCATTATTGGCGCCCTTGTGCAACGAGCTCTGCTACTTTTGCACCGTTGAAGACTTTCGCACCTAGCTGCTCCAATTCATCGTCTGATAATTCTGGAGCATTCTCAATTAAGTCTTGAACCTTGTCGCCGAGGAAAAGTTCAGGATGCTCTTTTAGGTATTCTTCGGCGATTTTTCTGAGAGCTTGACTTCTGCTTTTGAAATAGCCCCTTGAAACTGCTTTGTCAACCTTTTTGATTACCACTTCTGGAAACCGAGATGTTATAACCTCTTCCATGTGATTAACCCTAAAATGTATACATTTCGAATACATATATATCTTATCCAGAAACTCGTAATCTTTAATCCACATCGTGTACGCGTCCAAATATTCGCGCCATCGACCTATTTTCTGTAATAGTTTGATACTAATTCGGCGATTTTTCTCTCGTTTTTGGGGGTCTTAATCCTTGAAAAGTCGACGCCACCAAGAAGGCAACCAAGATTAAGTGCCCTATCGCTAAGATAATTAGCAAATTGCTCGACGAAACATAGTCAAATAGCGAAGTCACGCCGCCTAGGTGAAAATCGAAGTACAAAGCTGATACTATTAGAGCCAGCAATGGTAGAAGCATCAGGATATTTCTTTTGTCAACTGATAGAAGTCGCCGTAAATCTCCTGAGTACATAATGATTCCTGCGGCTATCGCCAAACCTGCTATTTCAAGGGTTACATCGACAATTGAGCCCATGTTAAAGCCTAAGCCGACGAGTTTGCTGCTAAGGGGCCAGAAGACCATAACCTTTCCGATTATTAAGTCTCCGAAGGCGAAGTGCGATACAACTGCTACAAAGTAGGGCAGGGATTTTAGGCGGAAAACAATGAAGAGTGGCACGAATATGATGAGCCAGAAGAAAAATGAGTGGGTGAAAGTGCGGTGCATGACTCCTATGCCTCCGAGGAGAATATCTGAATCGGGCAAAATCCCAAGAAGCAGTATTAGAGGTACAATGAGCTTTCCACTGCGTTTTATGCCAGGTATGAAAGCCCACGCGATCATAGCAAAAACTAGGCCCACGCCATGTGTCCGAGAAAATACAGTTAAGGCTCCTCTCCAATTTAGCCTTTGATCAAGTGATATTTACAAAAGCAAATAATCCTACGGTTTAAACAAGTTTGGAACCCCTGAGGAAATAAAAAAAGAACTTGACAAGCTCAGCATGAAAATGGATAAAGCAGCGTACGATACGAGGTTTTTACAAAAAGAGTGATGGTTTAATCTTGGCCTGCAAGCGAGCCAAGCAAATACTGAATTGCTATGGTCTGTAAAAGGTTTTTTTGGTGTTGTCCTTACATTTGCTTTCTATTCCATAAAATCCTATTTCAGGAGAGAACAGTTAGATTTTAGATATTAAAAGGCGGGAGTATAAGTTAGGATTGTGGATTCTTAAAGGTTAAATGAATATTCATTTGATAAGTGCACATGCAAAAGAGAAAAAATATAAACTTGCTATTTAGGTTCTTGAGTAAAAGTGCTACTCCGCTCAAGATTATACCTTCAATTTTATTGTTTTTATTGCTTTTTGCAGCGTTGTTAACGCCGCTGAATGCTGCGCTTAGTCCAGCTAGGGATTTGACTGGAACATGGCAAAGCGCTTTATCTGAAAAGTACTATGAAATGGATCCTTCTGACCCAAACACGCGGATGAATGATGTAAGCGTAACATATACTATGATTATAACTCAAAGCGGTAACTCGATAAATATAGTATTGAACGTTGAAGAGTCAAGTTGGGTCACTGATAGTGCATACTGGAATGAGTACGGCATGTCTGGTGTTCCTCCAGTTGGATTTAATCAAATTGGGCTTTCTGGAACGGTTTCAAGCGCAAGTTTTGCCGCTGACGAGCAAGGCGCAAGCACAGGAAACGCGGAACATTTAGCTGGAACATTTACCACCGACATCATAACAGCAACCCTTACGGGTCCATACGAAACAACCGATACCAATGGCTTAATCGTGTTGCGGTCAGGCTCATCAGCCACTATGCCGCCCACAGCAACTTCAGCCCCGACTCCCACACCCACACCAGCGCCTGCCCTGCCAACATCAGACAATTTAGGCAGCGTTTCACTAGTTCAAGGTTCAGCGTGGTTTGCAGACACTGGCGCAGCAGTCACCACTCAAAGCACAGTGGGCACAGGTGCAGAAATCAAAACGGGCAGCGATAGCAATACAATCGTAGGTTTCAATTATCCCGATCAAGTCGGAACAGTGTACTTAGGTGCAAACTCCGATGCAGGATGGGTGTATATTGAGCCGCAAACTGACCCAATAACTGGAAACACAAGTTATGCTGTAGTCCCACCACCTTCAGGTTCTTTTCAATATAGCGAGGGGATAGACCCTTGTGAGTTTGGTCAAGCCGGATTGCAGCTTTCAATAGAAGTAGGCATAGGACTTGGGGTTATGCTGGTTACCGGAGCGCCATTATCCTTAGGAGGCGCATTGGTTGTGGAGGGAACAATATTGCTGGGAACAGGCATCGCATATATACATGAGCAGTTTTCTCCGCAAGAAGGAACCTATGACGTGAGACCTGTTCAGGTGCCACAAGGATTAGTTATGGGTAATGGAACCGATGATTATGTCGTGACCGTTTCCAATGAATCGACAACAATCCAAGTCATAGACGGCTCAGTTATATTCGTCGATCAATACACCAACAATACGATAACCGTGCAAGCGAATCAGATGCTGATGCTTCCCTCTGGAGTACCAACGGGCTTCAGCAACCTTGACCTCCAATCTCACTTATCCGCCTATGATGCATCTTCAATGAACCAATGGTGGATACCAACCGCTACTGCTGCACCATTGATTGCCACCGCGTCGCCGACAAATCCAGTGACAAATCCGGCAACTAGCAACAACTCGAATCTTCTGTTTCAACCTAATTTTTTGGCGCCTCTCATTATGGTAATAGCCTTCGTGCTAGCCGGGATATTCCTCACCGTACGAAGAAAACAAACCCGAAAGCCTCGCATATCAAGCAAAAAGACAGCTGATCAAAGTGGCCCGCAACAAATCACGAATGAACCCCAGAAACCAACAATGCAAACCACCGAAACAATACCTCCGCCGCCTAACGAACTAAATACTACTCAATCGAAGGCTGTCTTCTGTCCCAACTGCGGAAATCAACTTCGAAACGCCTCAAAGTTCTGCCCATCTTGCGGCTCAGACCTAAGCCAATGGTTCACAAATGCCAAAAAATAGCCATTACCTCGCTACGTTCCCTTTTTCTTTATTATGTGGATAACCAGATAAAAAATGCAATAAAAAAATTCGTTGATCTTTCCGGTCCATTTTTGCTCTTTAACCATTGGCTTGTTAGGGACATCTAATTTGATCTTTGTATATTGTGCGCTCAAGCTTTTTGGATAGTTTTGTATCGAGTGTTAGGAACTGCAGATCTAATTTATTTGCAAGTGCTATGAAAGCAGCATCGTACACAGTGATGTTCAACTCTAACGCTTTGTTCAATGCATCAACTATGACCTCAGAGAAACTATGAACCGCGTAAAGATTCATCATTTTTTCAGCTTGTTCGAAGGCCTCAGTAGCATCCTTTGTGTCGAATTCGCCGGATACTTTATGCGTTATAGCATTGGCTACTTCATAGAAGCTTAAGTCCAATATGTGGAAATACTCATACTCTTGTATAATTTTTGATGCCCATTCAGAGTACTTCTCAAGCGTAACTAATGAGGCGATTACAGATGAGTCAACGACGACTTCAATGGCCATGGTCTCGATCTTCTCTGGTTATATCTGATGAGGACTTTGTGATTCCGGTTTTTTTGCCCAACTTGTTCCTAAACAACTCAGTTTCCTTTATGACCTGCTTTAATTTCTCCGCCTTAACCCTTCTTTCAAGATATTCTCTGACATCTTCTGCATAATTTACATTCAATTCTCGAAGTTCATCTTTGAGTTTCTTGGGAACTCTGATGGCTATTACATCGCTCATAATTAACATTTTAGTAAACAAATTATTAAACACATTGTTAACAAAAAAGTAAACTTGACGAACTCTTCAAAAACAATTCCGCGAGCATGTTTGCAATTTGCGTGGTTGAATTAAGCTTAGAAATAGGGATTTAATTTGTTTGGATATAAAGCTTATATTTTCCACAATGGGAATTTTTATGGTGGGAAAATGAGCATAGAAGATGTAACTATTGACCGCAAAGGGCGGATTCAAATACCAAAAGCGGTTCGAGACAAAGTCGGTTTACAAGTTGGAGGAAAAGCTCGCCTGAAAATAGAGAGAGAAAACATAGTTATCATGCCGCCAATTTCACCTGAACAATTCATTCAGGAAATGGAAGGCTGCATTAAGGAAGGCACACCCACCATGGATTCACTGAAGCTAAAGAAAATGTGGGAACTTACAGAAAAACAAAGTGAATGAATGCTATTCGTTGATTCCGACATATGGTGCTAACTTTGATCAGCACCTTTCTGAACACATGCCTGTCCGGGCGCCATGCGGGAAATCATTAAATCCGAAGAAATAGTCTGCAACTCTGTTATTGTGATGGAAGTGGCGCATTACCTTATTAGGCATTTCACAGCTCGGTAAAAATAGGTTTTCTCGACAAGTTCCCAAACCTTATGGTGAATTGCACGGTTATTACACATGATACATATGTACAAAAAAGGTTGCAATCTTGCTTTCAAGAATTTCCTCTTAAAACGATTAAATCGGGTCTTCATTTCGTGAGTTAATTTCAGGAAATTTTTGCCTTAGGTATTGCGTCTTGCCATTTTTTTTCTTCGTTTATTTGACTGTTTCTTTTGCTTAGTTGCCTCTCATCTTTCGCCAAATGGTGCTACTAATTGGTGGGAAAGTATAAATTTAAGTTGGATAATCTTACTTATTGGTGTCCAAGATGGCTCGCAAAAATGTTGGCCAAAAAGGTCAGTTAGTTATTCCTAAGCAATTAAGGGATGCGATAGGGCTTAAGCCCGGTGTCGAAGTAATTTTAGAAATCAGGGGTGACGAAATAGTCATAAGCAAGCCAAAAATCGAGGGCAGTTACACAGAATATTACACCACAACACACACCCCAAAACTGAAAAAAGTTGTCAACCTCAAAGAAATAATTACTGAAGAGGTATCCCAAAGACATGCAATACCTTGATTCTAACGTATTTCTGTACTCCGCATTATACTCGCCTACTTCAGAACCAAAAGCAAAGAGAGCAAAGGAAATGCTCCAAAAAATAGAAAATGGCGAGATAACTGCAGCGACGTCTACCTTGACATGGGATGAAGTTGTTTGGGTAGCAACCAAACTGTTAGGCAGAGCTGACGGAATAGCCCAAGGACAAAAACTACTTGGTTTCCCAAATATAGAATTTATAAATGTAGATGAAGGAATAATCGCTCAAGCTCAAGCACTTATGGCGAAATACAAACTTAGCCCACGCGATTCAATCCACGTTGCATCAGCACTTAGCAAAAAAACCAAAACAATAGTAAGCGACGATGAAGACTTTGATCAGATTAAAGAAATCAAGAGAATACCACTAAAATAGGGCCACCGTGACTTAATCCTTGTTTTAACTATAGGCAGCTATCAGTTTCCAACAAAATGGAGTTGGCAAGCAACTAAGCCTAATTAGGCACTGAGAGGGAAAGGCAATTATTCTCATAGATAGAGCTTTACTTTAAGCTTTTACAAAATCACTCGGGAAAATCCTGGTTTTTCTCGGCAAGTTCCCAACCTTTATTGGTGAATTGCATGGTGATTACATATGATACATATGTACAAAAAAGGGTTGCAATCTTGCTTTCAAGAACCAGAAAACTCGTTTTCATAATAAGCAGCGTAACTTCTGCACCATTTGGGCACACAATTGGATCGGAATTTTACCCTGCCTTTTTCTCTACGTCATATGGCAAGTTTAAATGAGTGAATGTCCCACTATGTACTGGTGGGATAATGGATATTACGCTAAAAATAGATGCAAAAGGCAGACTTTGCATTCCAGCAGACATAAGGGAAGAAATCGGAGACACGGCCACGCTTAAAAAAACATCCGAAGGCTACCTTATAATCCCCGGCAAACAAGAAAATTTTCTGAAAGAATTCCAGAAAATCATCGAATCAAAACACAAGAGAACAGGAAAACCGGAAAACTGGTCTCCAGAAAAAATGAAGTCAATCTGGAGCCAAACTGAATGATTTTTGGCCTAGATACCAACATAATTTGCTATGCCTTGGATGAAGAATACCCTGAACATAAAAAAGCGAGCAATTTGCTCTTAAATTTATCCGCTGAAAACAAAATTGCCCTAAACCCAACCACAATCCATGAAACATATCATACGCTTGTTTTTGGGCAAAAATGGATCCAACAAGACGCTGCTGAAACACTAAGAATGCTGCTAAAGCATCCGTACATTAAATTTCTAAATCAGACATTGCGAATCACAACAATTGCTCTGACCCTGTCTGTCAAACATGGGCTCGGCGGAAGAGATGCACTCATAATTGCCAACTTCTTAGTAAATGAGGTACCCATCATGTATACTCACGATAGGGAAATCTTGAATATTCAAAAAATCTCGTGGAAAAACTTCAATTTAACATTCAATGATCCCCTAATAAAGTGAATCGATACACCAAGCTAGAGACTGTTCTAGCTTCTCGTCCATTTTCTGTTTTTCTTTTTTGCATAATGCGGGAAAGCTTTTATTTTTCATTACTCATCTTTCATTCGTGATGTAACATGAAGGTCGTACAAACAACCCTTACAGAAGCGGAACACAAACTCCTCGAAGAATACGCAAAAAGAAACTCAAAGAGCATCAAGGAAGTTCTACGTGAAGCTATCAAGAATACAGTCGAAGGCAACGTCAACCCGAATGACCCTATTTTTACAAGCCCACCCAGTTCCAGACGAACCGGAAAAATAGATCATGGCTCAGAAGAACATGACAAGTTTCTGTATGGTGAAAATACTTGATATTTGTAGATACAAGTGCATGGTACGCCCTCGAAGTAGAAGATGATGTGAATCATGAAACGGCATACAAGTTCCTTTCCACGTTAGCCTCGGGAAAACACGGTATTTCCGTAACAACCGATTATATACTTGACGAAACGCTCACTTTGTTAAGGTCAAGAAGAACCCTTTCTGCAGCCTCCGCCTTTATGGATAAGATAAAGAAAAGCAAGAGTGTTCGCGTATTCTGGGTAGAAGAAGACTTATTTGAAAAAGCACTCGACATGTTCAAACGATCTGATCTCAAATCGTGGAGTTTCACAAACTGCACAAGTTTTGCCTTGATGAAAGATCTTTTAATCCCTAACGCATTCACATTTGACAGCCACTTTAGGCAAGCTGGCATTCAAATGCTCCCTTGACGCCAACCTTTCCCGTAGAAAAAAATTGCAATCTTGCTTTCGAAAAAATAAATCCTCTTATTGTGAGTAATCCGGTCTACCCACGCACTTTTCGTAAGAACTCATTTGCCTCCTGCATTGGTTTTTTGCCTCGCCGATCCCACCATTGATGTCATCAGGTCTCGGATGCTTGTCGTATTGACTGTAAACTAATCCAAAACCGAAGAGCAAACCAAAGCACAAGTCGATCAGTTATTTGATTGTTTTTCATTGGCTTGCCCGTAGCTGAAGAATGTGAAAAATGATATGATTGGGTACAGCCACATCATGATTATCCAGTAGGCTTCTGGGAATCTTAAGCCGAGGTTTAGCACGTCTGAAACATCATCTACGCTGAGGAGGAAAAGAGCAACCAGATAGATCGTCAAGGGCAGCAACCCCTTTGTATCACTCTCGGGGTTTTCTTTGTTTTTTGCTTGGCCGTAAGCGAAGAAAATCAGGATCGAGGCTAACGGGTAGATGACGTCCATTATGGGCCAGAGGCGTAGTCCAAATATTGTGTCCAAGTTGCCGATGTTTGGTCCTGTGTGGTTGTCACCAAAAGTCAGGAGTATCACGAGTGCCCCGAACAGGAAAATTAATGCTTCAGTTTTGAATTTTAGCTGCATCTTGAACACCTCCGAATTGCAGATTTACAGCGTTGCTCTAAGCAATCTACTTTTCGATAGAAAATGGATTTTATCCAACGCAAAAGGACGACGTGCGCCATATCCTATGAAGCGAAAAACAAACTTTGAATCTTACCCCAAATGTAATCCAAGTGAACATAACGACGAATTTCTGGCACGTCGTGTCATCTATTGTCTCTTGCAAAATCTTCTTTTCGAGCTTCTTTGAGCAATTGCCGAGCAGTTCTACCATTGGCGACCTTCTTAAAAGATCCAAACAACTCAGCGGGAGTTGGAACTGCTTTGACGACAAGACCGCATTCATTTTCTTCGAAGATTACTTTGTCTTTAATGTTAAGGAATGTGGAGAAAAGCAGTAAAAGGACACTTTTCGGCTTTATCTGCTATTCAAATTCTGATTTCAACTTTTTTTTTACAGATGTTAGATCTTGTTTGCCTCTTGGTTGCCGATGTGCAGCATGGTGAAGTTTTAGGAATTTGCACGGCAAGTGTTTCAAGGGAAAGGATATGTCGGGTTCGTTATATTCTGTTTTTGGAAATAAGGCTTTTTAAAATATCTTACGATTCAATATTCTAAGGTTATAGCATTGAGTGGATATATCTCGAAAAGTAAAGTAATCAATAAAACCGCTGGGTTGCCTATAATCAAATGTTCCTGCGGCTACAAGATACTTCTTCTGCCAAGCGTTAAGGCGATGAGCCAAGCAATAGAAGCTCATGTTGAAACACACACATTAAAGATAAAGAACGCGTCAGAAGCTCAGAGGGAATCAGATCGGCTTCGCACCAATCTTATTGAGCAAGTGTTCAATCTTGCCGAGAGACTGTAGAAAACTGTCCCTCACTGGGTAGTTACGTAAACTTAATGGCCGAATGGGTAAGTACTGATCCCTGTTAGGATGTATTGGATTGCAATTCCAGCTATTAGTAGTGCCATTACTCTTGCTATAACGATTGCACCTGTTTTTCCCAGAAAATGGTCAATTTGGTTGATGAATCTCAGTATTATCCATGTTAAAGACATAACTACAACAACCGCGAGGACTGCGATTGAAAGGGCGATTTCCAATCCGCTAATTTTGAAGTATGTTTGGAAGGTAACCATGGTTGTGGTGATTGCTCCAGGTCCTACTAGAAGCGGGATGGCTATGGGCACAGCGCCTATGCTTTCGGGAGATTCAACGTTCTCGCGGGCTCCGGAAATCAAGATTCTAATTGCAATAATCAAGAGCAATAATCCTCCTGCAATCTCAAAACTTTGAAGAGATAATCCGAAAGCGGTTAGAATTGCGGACCCAGCGAATGCGAAAACAAGCAGGAGAATCATTCCGACAAGTACTGCGGTGTTGTAAACTCTCTTTTATTTTTGCCTCGGGAACATTTTGGGTTAGGCCCAAGAATATCGGGATGTTTCCGAATGGATCTACTATTATGAATAAGGCTATGATTGCTCTGAACAGGTCGGTGAGGTAATCCAAATTGACGTTCTCCGCAGGCAGTTTAGTTTAGATGCAGATTCAATAAAAGGTTAGCGCCTCCTTTGAAGTTAAAGAATCACAAGATCTTGGCAAAGCGGATGCGTCAAAATGTGAAAGATCAAACCGAACCATTTTTGGTTGAGCTTCAAAAAAAAGTAGGTTAGGCGGTTATTAGGTAACCGTCACGCTAATTGTTGTTGTGTGTTTGAGTCCGTGTGTGCTGTCAGTTCCGGTTATTGTTATGGTGTATGTGCCTGCTGCGGTTGTTCTGCTTGTCATGAACATCAGAGTTGAAGATGATCCGGCTTTCACTGGGTTAGTGTTGAAGGTGGCTGTCATTCCGCTTGGCATTCCAGTGGCAGAGAGGGTCGGTGAACCTGTGTAGCCTCCGATTGAGTTGACAGTTATCCTTGAGGTTCCTAAAGATCCAGGTCTGATGCTTAGGCTTGTTGGATTGGCGGTTAAGCCGAAGTCAGCGGTTGTAATAGTTACGCCGACGGTTGTGGTGTGGCTTGCTGAACTGCCTGTGCCTGTGACTGTTATTGTTCCGCTTGCTGCTCCTGTCGTTGCCGTGAGTGTAAGGGTTGATGTTGCGGATGTTGTTCCTGAAGGTATTGATACGGTGGCTGGGTTGAAAGTTGCCGTTACGCCTGAGGGTAGGTTTGAGGCTGTTAGGCTAACTGACCCGGTAAATCCATCTTTAGCGGTTATCGTCATGGTTGAGGTTGCTCCTTGGCCTCCGATGGGTACATTCACGCTGGTTGGCGATGCTGAGACCAAGAAGTCTGGATTAGTAACCGTTATTGTGAATGTCGTTGTGTGAACGGTTGAGCCGGCTGTTCCTGTCACAGTGACGGTGTCTGTTGTATCGGCTGTTCCTGATGGGACTGTTATAGATATAGTTGCGGTTCCTGGTGGTGTAACTGCAGTCGAACTTGGAAGTGTCGCAAAATTGTCAGAGTCTGACACGCCGAGTGTTACTGGGGTGTTGTATCCGTCAAGCGATGCAACTGTTACCGTGTTGGAGCTTCCCGTCGTTCCTGCTGGAATTATTACCGAAGATGCTGACAATGAGAAGTCAGGGGTGCTTACTGGTTGGAAGTTTGCGGTTCGGGGGCTGCCTATGCCTGTGACTAAGTCATAGCCTGGTCCTGCTGAGTGACCGTTTGAGCCGCTTGTTACATCGTAGATTTCAGTTGTGTAGGCTGACGACGCTGCGGTTGCGTATAGGTTGGGGTTGTTTGCTGTTGCTCCGAGGGCTTGGATTGCGGCCCACTGTGGTGCTCCCGCGCTTGTGCCTCCTACGTCCCACCAACCTGCTTGGCCGTTGTAAGGTGTGCTGTCGTAGACGTAAACTCCGGTGTTTGGATCTGCATCGTAGGCAACATCTGGAACTGCCCGGTGAGTTGTTTGGAGTTGTGTGTTTAAGCCAAAGCTTGTCTGGTAGGTCGGCATAGCTTCGTAGGCGCTAACGCCTCCTCCGCTGTCACTCCACGCTGTCTCTGAAACGAAGGTGTTGCCGCTCATGGTCAGGGTGGTTCCTCCGACGCTTACGATGTTAGGCGACGTCGCCGGCCAAAGTAACTGAGCCGCGGTGTCACCTGCTGAGGCGAAGAAAGATATTGGTGCTGTAGCTGTGCTTGGTGTCGTAAAGTAGCTGTCGTATGAGCTTTCTGTGGAGAATTCGCTTCCTCCCCAACTCATCGAGACTGCCACGACGCCTGGCTGACTTGCAGCGTACTGGACGGCTGAGAGAAGGTTGCCAAGTGAGCTTGATGTGGCTTCAACGAGCAAAATGCTTGCGTAGGGAGCGATTGTGTGTGCCCACTCTACGTCGAGTGATATTTCAATTGCCCAATCGGCGTTGTTAGAGACAGAGCTTGACATTTTGTGCACAGTCAAAGTTGCAGCGGGTAAACCGAAGTTGGTGCAAAATGTTGATAGGTCGCTTGCTATGGTGGGGTCGTTGTAGGCGTCGACGATGGCTATTGTTTTTCCAGCTCCGCCGTTTGTTGATGCGAGGTTGTATGCGCTTAGGATTTGGGTCGGAGTCAACGGGTCAGGTCCAGCTTGGGCTAACGGCCGTGCTTCGAAGAGGGTTTGTGCGTTCCAGTTTACTGGTGCTGCTTTGACAGTGGATAGCGTTCCCAATTCTGGTATGGCTAAAAGGCAGACTAATGCTGTAAGAATTATAGCTAGTCCTATTTTGTTTTTAAGGAATCTGGTCATGAATTCCTTTCACCTGTTATTTTTTGCTTAACGTTCTCTTGATTACCTTGCTTAATAAGATTTTCTGCGATGTTAAAAACACCGTTATAACACTAATTATATTGAAGCGTGCGACCAGCATCCCGAGGACCCTAACTTTAGCGATGGTTCCAACGTGCAGTGGCTCGGCATGGTGCCGTTATCGGGCTTCATGAGCGTTTCTTTCAGAGTTTTCACAATTCGTGATACTTTACTTCATCTGTTAGTCGTTTCTCTTTTTAAAGAAACGCCTTTGAGAATCTCGCCGTGTAGGGCATGTTTATTTCAAGACTTTTTCCAAGTCATTAATCGAGCAGTCAATGAATTCGCCCTTAGCCACCTGTTTTTTGCTTTCCGCAATAGACTTCAAAGTTTCTTTATCTGCAAGCGTCTCTAATGTGGCAAGTATCTGCTCTACCTTAACGTAAGTCCCGACCATTTCCTCAAAAAGATCCTTTGGAATAACAATTCCATCCTTAGTAACTTTGACCTTTGCCTCCAATACAAGCACCTGAAAAATAGAACACTTAAGCGACTTTCAATTCTTTTCAAACAAAATCTTAAATTTCGTCAGAAGCGGACTTTACGTTTTTTCTGATTCGTATCATTTGGCCTATAGTGTAATGTCAATTGTTGGCATTTAACTGTAACTCATTCTTTCGCGTTTGTTTTCCGGCATTTTTGCCATACTAAATCAAAATAATCTTGGGCTAAGTCAACTGCAGCTTTGTTGTTGGACCATAAAGTGGGATACGGGAAAGGTGAATCAACCGCGGATGTGCTGAGCAGCATTTCCTTTTGATCCCAAACGCTAAAACCTACATTCGGAGGCGCTGAAGCTAATCTGAGGCCAAAATTCGGATACTTCATTAATGCTTCAAGTGGTCCTCCCAAACGCTCGTCAGCGTCTGGCTTTGGAATAATTATTTTGAAAGCCACATTGCGCTTCAGCACGTCTTGTAAAAGAGGTGAGTAACTTGAGACCCAAGCGATCATTCTTCTTCTCAAAGCCATAAAGCAGATTGTGTCTTCGACGTTTCTGATCATTTTCTCAGCTTTAGCGTATATTGCAGCTCTACTGGGAATAAGCATGAAATCGAATTCTTCACCAAGCTTCTCTTTTATGTTGATGCGCTTGAAGCTTTGGGTCAATGAGAGAGCTTTCTTTTGAAGTTC
Organism: Candidatus Bathyarchaeota archaeon; assembly: GCA_963827165.1. Lineage (GTDB taxonomy): Archaea > Thermoproteota > Bathyarchaeia > Bathyarchaeales > Bathycorpusculaceae > Bathycorpusculum. Next base: position 53,569 of record CAWGZR010000004.1, read on the forward strand.
AACGGTTTTCATAAGTCTTCTTTGCATCAATTCGGATACACACTTTTCCACCGGCACCGCCTGAAATCTCACCGGCTTCGAAATTTTTCTTTCGATAAACCCCACCTTCTCCAGTTCAACTAGAATTCTGTAGACGTCAGGTCTAGTAATTCCAGAGATTAAGGATATTTCAGGTGCCTTAAGACTTCTTGATTTTGCAAGTGACAAGTAAACTTTGGCCTGTGACACGCTCAAACCCAGTTCAGTCAGGGTGGAAACGTATTCGTCGCTATCTGCCATGTTAATTCCCCTGAGGCGGAGCTTTCAGATATGATCTGTTTTTGTTGATAAGCTTTGTTGTAAGTGCACCCACCACCAACAAGATGTTAAATGCAAAACGCACCGATCCATGGAGGGTACACGCGTGTGTACTATTAATTAAGGAATGGAGAAAAAAATGAAAAATACAAACAAATTTTTAGCTCTAGCACTTGCAATAATTTTTGCAGTCTCAATGACAGCTTCAATAGCAACAATCCCTGGCGCATTCGGTCATACACCAGCATGGCAAATTCCAACCTATGCATACACTTTACGCTCTCCCTAACCCGATCGGCGTGGGTCAAACCATACAAGTTTACATGTGGCTTGACGCAGTTTACGGAGCCGCAGGCGGATAAGCAGCATCAGTAGGCACAAACGGAATGACAGCAAGCTCCGCCCTCATGTCAAACAATTACCGATTCGAAAACTATAAACTAGTAATCACCGCGCCAAACGGGCAACATAACCACTGAAACCTTCCCAATAGTTGAGGATACAACAAGCAGCCAAGAATACGCATTCACCGCAAGCCAAGTTGGAACATACACCTTCAACTTCACTTATCCAGGACAAGTATACGGCGCCAACGGCAACGGCTACGCCAAATCAGTTCTGATTGGAGACCAATACCTCGCAAGCGCAGCATCAACGACAATGGCAGTCAGCGCATCGCCAATACCCTCACCCATAACCAGCTCGCCTCTTCCAACCGCATATTGGGAAAGCCCAATTTACGGTGAAAACAGCAACTGGTGGTCAATCACCTCAAACTGGCTCGGTTCAGGCTCACCTGTTCCAGCAGGCTACACAAGCTCAACGCTGTTCCACGGAGACGGCGTCGGACCATTAACATCGCACCTTATGTGGACAACTTCCATGCAGTTCGGCGGAGTCGTCGGTGGCAACTCATTCCAGCCAGGCGGTTCATATCCAGGCAACGGCCAAGGAGTACAATACTATGAAGGCTCAAGCTATCAACCAAGATTCAGCAACCCAATCATCATCGACGGCTATCTATTCTACACCAGCCCGTATCCTTCACAGGTCCAAGCAGCGGCGCAACAACCTGCGTTAGCTTATTCATGGAAAAACCCTGTGGACGAACCAGCCATGCCACCAATCTCATTCGGCTATGTCTACAACTTATGGGACCCAGACCAACACGGAACAATGTCTCCAGACCTTATCTGCGCAATAGGCGGAGGACTCACAGGTCTACCATCAATGTGGGAAGTATTCGACGCATACACCGGAATAGCAATGTTCAACGTAAGCTACGTTCCAGGCTTTGCACCACAAACAGGCCAACTAATCAACGGTCAACCCGTTGCTGGCACTCACCTACGGACAAACCATCGGCCCCTCAGGAGAAGTCCTAAGAGACGTATTGATGAACTGCGGAACCTCAGCTAACCCACAATGGTACCTTGCTGAATGGAACATGTCAAGACTATGGTCCTACGACATAAACCCATTCACTGGCGGAGGAAGCTACTCACCTATCGAAATCTAAATGGAAACAAACGTCATGGTAGCTAACTTACCTATACTGATTACAGGCACAACAGGAACAACCCCTCAGGCGGAAGCCAATTCATCCCCTACGGCACAAAACTAACTGTCTTCGGAAACATCACATCACGCAAGGCGTAGCTCTATCTCAGGCAAACCCGCTTGGCAGATTTGACTGGAACATTTCAATGCCAATGGCTCAACAGCCTCGTACCACAAGCAACCATGAGCACAGTCACCGGCAACCCCGTTCCAGGAGTCGTACAAGGACCAACAGGACGCAGTCTTCGCACAAGGCCCATTAGGTGGCACATGCCCAGTCAGCGTTGTAGGAACCGACTACGGCAACATGATGCTCCTCAGATACGGCGGATTACCACAGGATACAAAGGAAACAGCATAGGCTTACCCGCAACTACCATACACACTATACGCAATCAACCTGAACGCTTCAGTCGGCGCAATCGGCTCATTACTTTGGCAAAAAACCATCCAGCCCCCAGCAGGCAACATTACCGTACAGTGGGCAGGCATTGATTGGCAGACAAAAACCTTCACACTCAACTATGAAGAAACCATGCAATGGGTCGGCTACAGCCTAACAAACGGCGCACAAATATGGGGTCCAACTACATCACAACCAGCCTTAGACTACTACGGCGTCGGCAACACAATGCTCAGCGTATTCGCATACGGCAACCTCTACACTAGCCAAATGGCAGGCATATGCTTCGCATACAGCGACACCACCGGCAAACTGCTCTGGACCTACGGCAACGGAGCCCCAGGATCAGACAACAGCACATATGCAGGATTAGCAACACCATACGGCGACTACCCAACAGCTATTCAATCAATCGCCAACGGCATAGTGTACATAGCCACAGACGAACACACAATTCTCAACCCAATCTACAAGGGCGCAACTACAGAGGCACTTAACGCAACAACAGGCAAACTGTTATGGGAACTCTCGGATTACCCGTCTGAATGGTCAAGTCCAGGCGCAGAATATGTAGTGGGCGGCGGATTCGCGACCTTCATGAACGGCTACAACAACCAAATCTACAGCGTTGGCAGAGGACCAAGCTCAACTACAGTTAATGTGTCACCAGGCGTGACGTCATACGGAAGCAATGTTGTCATATCAGGCACAGTCATGGATGTTTCAGCAGGCACAAAGCAGAGCCAACAAGCAGCAGACTTTCCAAACGGAGTCCCATGCTCCTCAGACGCAACCATGTACCAATGGATGGGCTACGTTTACCAGCAGCAACCAATGCCAACAAACTTCACAGGAGTACCAGTGACAATTTCAGTCTTAGACTCAAACGGCAACTACAGAGCAATAGGCAGCGCAACCACAAATGAAAACGGCATGTTCACCTTCACATGGACACCAGACATCACAGGCAACTACACAGTCTACGCAAACTTCGGAGGCACAAACGGCTATTGGCCATCATCCAGCACAACAAGCTTCAACACCATGAATGCAGCTCCAACAGCAGCACCAACAGGCACACCACTTAGCATGGCAGGCACCCAAAGCACCATCATGATGGGCGTCATCGCAGTCATTGTAGTAGTAATCATAGGCATCGCAGTAGTCGCAATGCTCATACTCCGAAAGAAACCATAAGCAAAAGAACCAAAAAAATCATCTTTCTTTTTTTTGTTTTTGACCCTAATCTGAGACGAAGTTCTGCCAAAAGCAACTGATAACATATTGGCGGAAAGCTACTTATCCCGTCATCGAACATGTGTTGCAACGGAGAAGAGAGAATCAGCGAAACAATAGAGTTCCCAAAAACGTTGGTCATCGCAGGAAACATCGCCTTAGCCGCGTGGATCCTGCTGGACGCCGTGGCGCTTTCCCTCGTCAGCCTGGCTGCCGGCGTCGCGATCCTTCTGGTTCTACTAATCGCCGTCTACGGTATCCTCAAATTCCTCGGATGCCTCCGACCCTGCTACAACTGCAAAAAATGCACATTCGGCATGGGCAGATTGGCAGCGCTCTATTTTGGCAAAAGAAGCCTCAAAGACTATAAACACAACTACCGCCTACCAGTCGCTTTATTCTATTACACTCTGGTCGGACCCTTGCCAGCCGCAATCCTACTTGCCTCAACAATAGAAGTCTTCACAGCCGCTAAGACCGCTGTCCTGTTCATCTCCTTTGCCTTCTCAGTAACCAGCGCCCTGACGTGGCGTGCAAATCCAAGCAATGTTCCTTAAACCGTGTAGCCATTTTCTATGCAGCAAGCGGAACCTTCTCAAAATGCCTCAAGCCTCATAGAGGATTTAGTCTTTAATAAAACCGACTAAAAAAGCTGAAAGATCGAAAAGCAGGCGTGTAAGACAATGTTTTTGATCGGCTCACGTCCGGGCTGTCGTCAATTTTATGGTCGTTGGTTCTTTTTCTCAGGTAGAATACAGCTAAAACTGCGACGACCGCTATAGCTGATGCAATTACAACGCTGGCAATGATGGTTTCAGAACTGATTGAGATTGACGGACTTGAGGTTGGCAAAACAGATGGAGTGGATGCAGTGACTGAAGTCAGATTCGATACCGTTTCCACTCTGTAGACATAACAGCCCACTGGAAACGTCCAAGTTCTCACTACCTGCCCAGCAGGATTCACTTCGACAAACACGGCGCCGGTGTTGGTGAAATTCCAGGTCCCATTCGGAAGTTCGTTTTGGGTATCGTAGTGCGTTGGGTCGCCGAAGTCTCCGAGAAAGTCCCCGTTTGGAAGAAGCAAGTTCGCGCCGGCATATGAATTCCAATTCGAGATTGGTGCTTCCCAACTCCAGTTAACATACGCAGTCATACTGGTCTCATTAAGAGTAACTTACATCAAACTGCTGCGGCAATCGTCAGGATTAGTGACGTTATCGTAGTCGTTGTTAAACATGGTGAAGACATCGGGAGCCACCTCTTTCACGTCATGCTCACCATAGAATAAGCTGGAAACGGTCTGGTCGTTATCGCCCAGAAGAGTAAAGTTGCCAAATCTGCCGCAAGCCCAAAATATGTCCCCCGTAGTCTGGTTAATCTTATAGAACGTGTCAGTTGAACGTGAATTCAGGTATATGATGCCGTCGTTGTAGTCCCAGTCAAGTGAGTTCGCATGAATAAAATCAATCACAGTTTGCCCATTAAGAGTGGTTGTCTCGTTGAAAGGAGACGCCTCGCTTATCGGTATGTGATTGTAAGAGTTCCATGTCCATAGGGCTGTTCCGTTTGGTTCAAGCTCCACGATCTTGTCTACGAGGTATAGGTCATTTCCCACTGGTTGAACATATTGCTGCAGCGTGAGAAAAGTGTTATTGACTGGGTCATATTCAATATCATGCTCACCCACAACACCAGGAAAGTCTTCGATTGCTCCCGTGGACAAGTTCCAGAAATGTGTCTCGTATGTCGGCGCATCTTGAGCACCGTCCACTTCGGGTTCACCTTCGAACATCATGGTGTCAGGTGAAATATTGTAAGCGGCGCCATAGCTATTGTCCGATTGAGGGACAGCCACTACCGTGCCATTAGTATCCATAACGACAAAATAGTTGCTGTTTGCTTCTGTACCCACAAAGCTGCTGCCTATCTCGAGATCAAACGCAATTTCGCCGTTCCATGCATTTCCAGTTGTATTAACTGTGCAAGGTAAAACAAAATTCTTGTCGGTTTGAGAATAGGTTATTGGCAAAAAACTGGAAAGTACAAGACATAACGCGGTCATCACAACTACGGTTAAAATTGTTTTTTTGCTTCTCTTAAAATCAAGCATGATTTTTTCCTTTTCCGGTTTATTTTCTGAACGAGACACCTACAGTGGTTTCGTCGGGAAAGAAAATAATATGGACTTTTAAAGTGATACCTAAATCTTACCCAAATCCGCATCTACAGCGCGGCGTGAATTTTTAGTTCGGTTAAATGGCTCGCGCGTCTGCTCTTCAAATATTTGCTGTTAAGTTGTTCAGACTATTCGCATTTTGAATTATGTATCGGTCGAATCTTCTTGCTTGCTATCAAGGTTCCAACCAAAAAAGCCATGAAAAGAAAATAGAAAGCAAGCCCGAAAATCAGGGTCCTTGCAGGATTAAAGATCAAGCTAGAAGCAACAATGTCGAATAGATGCCGCCCGACAAAAACAAAGTTTCAACGTTGCTAAGACCTCTCAATTCAACATAAGCAAAGACTAACAGTAGCGCCATCCAAGTTACGAATATCAAATGTATGCCGCCGATGAACATAAATTGTGACAATAGGCGGTTGCCGACTGAAATAATAATTAGGAGAATTGGACCCCAACTCTTTCGTTTCACAATCCAAAACAGAGCTAATAGATTAAGCGGTATGGCAGCCACTGCGTCCAAAACCGCGATTTCCCAACTAACTGTTAAAGTAAAACGATGCGCTGGGGATTTTGTCCATATAATTATTGAAAATATCTCGCCTATAATGTTAAAAGCACCAAAATCAAAAGGATTTTATGCTTTACGTCTTGCACGCTCATTTGTTCAAAAGCGCATTTTATAATTCCTCGATTCTGCTTTGCTCCACATCGATCTCAGCAAATTGAAAGCCCCAACTTGGCGAACGAATAGAGCAAAAAAGATGCGTTGATCTCAAGCAATATTTACTGCTAGCCCTAAAGAAAAAAAGGATTGGTAGATCAATTTCCCGTTTTGTCGGGACTTTATTTTTCTTTTCTTTTCACGTAAACAATCGTTCCAAAAGCTACCAGAACAAGCACAGCTCCAACCATAATTTCGGCTGCTGACGAAAACTCATTAACAGTCGGCGTCGGCGAAGGAGACGATGACGAAACCGACGTTATCGACGGTAACGTTACGCTGCTGCTTTGCGGGATGAAATAGCCTTGCACAGCGCATGCTTCTGCGGTTACGTTGAATTTGAGCGGGTTATCGGTGGAAACAGCTGATCCGCCCTTGGCGGCTGGAACCAACCAGTAAAGGAATTTGAAGCCGTCTGCAGGTTTGGCAGTGAAGGTGGCAATATCGCCGATTGAGTAGTTGGTGTAAATTGCTGCACCTGGGCTTGTTGTTCCACCTATTGAAATTAAGACATCGAAAGGCGATTGTCCAGTTTGACTGGTGGATTGGGCAAGTGACGCGTTAATGTCGGGGACAAACATTGGTTGAATGGCACATCCGGTTGACGTGATCTTGTAGTTGAAGGGATCATTTGTGGATGTGGCGGCGCCGGTTGAGTTGGCGTAGTCCCAGCATAAGAACTTGAATTGTGCAAGCGGCGTCGCTGTAAAGGTGACGGTTGAGCCCGCAGTATAATTGTAGGTTGTGCCCCCTGTCAGAGTAGCCCCTGACGCCGAAACTATCCCGCCGCACGATTCGTAAAGATAGACGCTGTCGGTTCCTTGTGCTTTGACAGTTTGCAGGTTCGAATTCACTGAAATCAAAATAAGCACTGACGTTAGCAAAAACAACGCCAAAAACTTTGAGCCATTCGTCGCCCTAAAAAACTTGGTCATAAAAAGTTCCTAAATAGGAAGATGCAAATCTAAAAATAAGCATTATGGGGAGCGAGCCCTTCCTTCCAAATTTCCAGCATTCAATCTACGCCGCTACATGTACTATACCTGTTACGTTTAGGACATAGGCTTGGTAAGCTGTTTCATAACTCATTTCTCCAATAACCTTGACTGGCTGATTCTGATCGTACCCAGTTGGAAAGCCAACGGTGAAGTTTGAGGGAAAACTTGCAGGAGGAAAAAGATCAACTGGAAAAGTCAGAAAAACAAAGGAAGCAACCGCTTCTTTTTGACCAGTACCTTCTGTAAATGTTCTTGTGCTGGGTTGAGGTGAAACAGGCGGCGTTATTGTTGTGGCGGATATGCCTGGGTAAATTGCGTGGCCCGGCGCATAACTCAAAAATCCAGTGATTGTGTAAAAGCCCGCCTGCGGCTTCGTTGTTTGGTTCTGGAAATAAAATAGGGTTCCAACGACTATACCAACGACGAGAACTGCGATTAAACCGAAATAGAGCGCAAGAGAGTTTTTTCGAGATAACTTCAATCAAGATGCCCTTTACTCAATTATCATGAACTCCAGTTATTTAGCGCTACATTTTAGAACAGGATTCTTCGCCTAAAAACATGACTAAAGCGAACGCGTCCACCAAAAAACCTTTATTCTCCCAAAACCACTCGTTTTCTGGTGACTGAAGTTGGAAGTGGAGATTAAGGCTGTTGACGAACAGGGACGTATCATATTGCCGAAGGTCTGGCGTGAAAAATATCTCAAAAACAAGAAAGCTATCGTCTCAGCTAAAGGTGACACTCTCGAAATTAAACCTTTTTCCGCAATTGACCTCACCGAATACTTCGACAAAATGGATGTAGACCTAAAGGCAGACCTCTCAGACTGGCACAAAGTCCGCAAAGAATTAAGGGGCAAATAAAGTGTCCCAAGCCTACGTTGATGCTAATGTATTCGTTTATGCCTTTCTAAAAACCAAAAGGCCACTACAGCCGAATGAGTTAGAAATAAAGCAAGCAGCCAAAAATATTGTCGCAAGAATCAGCAAAGGAGAAAAAGTAATCACATCTGTTGTTCACTTCAGCGAAGTCTGCAACGTTTTAGAGGATCATCTCTCGTTTGAAGAAGCGATTCTCTTAGAAAAGGGGTTGCTGTACCGAGAAAACGTTTCAATCTGTGAAGTAGTCCATGAGGATTACATCAAAGCCGTATCAATAGCAGAAGAACATAATGTGGGCGTTAACGATGCGTTGGCTTATGTACTCATGAAAGAACAAGCCATAGAGATAATCTACTCCTTTGACAAAGACCTTGACACCTTCATTGATATCAAACGAGTAATCAAATAAACATTTTACCTCTTCTGCAAGAAAGCTTGACTTGCACTCAAAAGATCGGGGTCATATTTCCAAGTTCGCCAAAACATGTTTTCCGTTAAAAGAATAGGAGCCCAAAATCGAAGTTTTAGCGTTAAGGGTTTGCTGAGGCTCTGGAAACTAAGGAAGAAAAGTTCTTTTCTTTAGGAGAAAAAGAAAAATGCAAACTCTTCAATTGCAGCTATTTTGAATGTAACCAGAGCCTTCTCAGCGCCCATTCTTTTCATATCTCCATTTTTTCATGTTTCAAAGGATCAAAAAAAGGGAAAAGGGAATTGTAGTTTTGGTTTTTGTCGTTTACGGGTGTTTTCTTGTGACGAGCATTGCGAGAACTGCGCCGATGACAATTATGATAATGGCGATGGCGGCAATTCCGTATTCGACTGTGGTGTTTGAAGCTAAGCCCGTGAGCGGTGTTGCTGTTGGTGCTGTAGTGGTTGCAGGGCTAGCATAGAAGGCGGCGTTCGCAGATGATCCATAGTATCCTGATGTGCCTGCGAAAACCGCGTTGACTGTGAAGTTGCCTGCTATGTCTGGTGTCCATGTGAGGCTGTAGAATCCGTTTGCGTTGCTTGTGGTTGTTCCGATGGCTCGGGTGTTGTGGTTGGAGTCGGTGACCATGATGGTGACTGGGACACCTGTAATGTTGTTGGGCATCGGCTGCTGCTGATAAACTGCTTCCATAAATTGGCTCATGCTTGCGTCAGAAACCGCTGGAAGCCCATTTGGAAAGTTCATGGCGACTGCGTTTTGTTGTGAGCCAGCAGAGATATCTGTGACAGTTCCCGTAATGGTTATGGGAGTTGCGGTGGTAACCCCAACGTCAGGAGCAGTGACGGTTGTTCTGGTCGGCCCTGTGCCATAACAGTATATTTGATTGTCATAGCCATTGTCCCAAACCATATAACCGTCGTCGAGACCAGCAGTGCCGGTTACAGCGTAATCCAATGTTTCGAAGATTTCTTTGCCTGTTGTAGCATTTAGGCAGTAGAGCTCTGCACCTTGGAATACTGGTGGCGTGTAGTCGTGGCCAGCCGCGATGTACAATTTGCCGTCTGCAAGAATGTTGTTTCCATTGAAAGTTCCTAGAGGAAATGAGCCATAAGGTGTGTCATAGCCTGCGCTTCCCGCACTCCATGTCCATTCAAGCTGGCCTGTTGTATCGTTGTAGCAATAGACATCGCCGCTTAAGCCCCAAGAGTATAAGTTGCCATATCCAATAACGCCCTGGCCGATCTGGAAGTAGTTCCATGAGCTATTCTCCGTCTCAGAGAAAGATGAAGCCCAAAGGAGTTTGCCGGTCGAAAGGTCATAACCTTTCCATAACCCTGTTTCAGTAGTAAGTTCAAAGTATTTTCCATCTCCTAATTTTATGTCCTCTGTAGTGTAAGGTGTCATCGTTCGGTTATATGGGCCCCAGAGCAGTTGACCTGTTGTGGCGTTGTATCCTGCGTCGATTCTATAGTTTGATGCGCCTTGAGCTAGTCCTTGCCCGAATTCTGTAGATAAAGGCTGAGCTGTTACAAGAGCTATTCCATTGTCGATTCCTGTTAGACTTTGGGGATCAGTTATGGGAACACCGCTAACAGTCTGTGCAAGTTGTGCACTCCAATTATTTCCCAAACTCCAGTCGATAGTTGCTCCTTGAGGTGGACGCCAAATTTGTGCAGCACTGTATGTAAAATAGATATTGTTAGCTTGCGAGGCTTTTTGTATGCATAAGCTTGCATTCCACATGGTGAGCATTGGTCCGTTTGCAGTGTAACCTACGGTGTAACTTAGAGTCTCGCCGTTTGGTCCTGCCACTAGGGTGCCAGCGTTCGCGTTAGCAATGTTGAGTATCCATTGTCCAGTCATTGCATCTAACATTTGCCATTGATTGGGTGCTGTGGGCAATACAAAGCCATTAAGTGTTGACAGCCCGGTGAACAAGTAAGCGTGAGCCCCATATTGGTCTCCGTCTGCGAAGTCGTACACCATTGCGCATTTTAAAGTGTACTGTCCAGTATTTTCTGACCATAAAGTTTGACCAGTTTGCAGATCAACGGCCGTTAAGTTCCCAGGATTATTCTTCGCTCCGGGATAGTCCTGGTAGTATAACACTCCATTTACGATAACTGGAGCAAATTTACCTTCATAAGCAGTTCCTGTCGCATATATCGCTGTGTCGCTGTCGCCGAACGCTCCTCCGATTTGGCCTCCGAAAGCTAATGGTTTCGTCCACATTACGTGGGCAGCAGCTGGTGCTTGTGAATATGGGTCAAAATTGCCATTTGAGTCGTAACTTCCTGTATCAACGAACTGGCCAGTAGTACCCAGGCCAAGCCAGTTTCCGCTGATTATAGCCCATTCTCGATTCATTGAATTTATGGGTGTTGTCCAATATGCCGGTGGGAGTGGGTTTGCTGGAGGATAGGTAATTGGGGTTGACTGAACAGTAAACGTTGTTGTTGCATTGCTTGGCAGAAACGTATCGTTGACATAATCAAGTTGAAGCGTGAGTATTCCTATTGATAGGTTTTCAGGATACGGATTGAGATCTTGTGCTACTTGCCCTGGGAAGTTGAACAGTAACTTGTAAGTTCCAGTCGCGGTAGGTGTGTAATACGCTGAGGCACCTCCCGTGGAATCGGATGTGTACGGACCTAAAGTTGTGGTCGTTCCGTCTGGTTTAGTCACTGTAACAGTCATGTCACGCCATCTGTCACCATAAGGGCCTTCTGCTCCGACTGGCACTTTATCTATCCAGAATGTGAGTGTTACCTGTTGACCAACGCCGACTGGGTTAGGTGCCGCATTTATGAATGCATAGGTTGGGACTTTAATTGGCGGTGTATGCGCGCTCGCGCTTGGTATTAGTGTCAGTGAACCTGTCATTGATAGTATGAAGAATATTGAGATTGCAATTGCGAATATTTTATTTTTTATTGTTTTCATTTTTTTTCTTTCCTTTTTTTGATGAGAGGTTATTGGTTTATTTCACTTTTTAAAAACTTGTAGTGTAGCTGAAACACACCTTCATCAACGAAGGTGCTCTTTCATGCTATGTTGAATAACTTAAAAATTAGTTCTGTACAGACGCTTGATTATGAGTTCGTTGAGAGATTGGGAAGGCTACAACGAAGCGATAGTGAAAAGAGGCTTAATTCTCCTCATCAAACTATTGGCAGTTGTCCATGCATATGTTTTGCCTTATCGACAGCTGGAAGGCTTCATATGTGGATTAAGCCAACATGTTGATGGAGTAAAGGCGCCTGACTACACCACTATATGGTGGAGGGTGGCAAAAATGAAGGTCAATTTGGAATCTTCCGTTGCGTTGGATAGGGATTTACTATGGCGGTGGACTCCAGCGGCATAAAAGTGTCTAATCGAGGCGAATGGATACATAAAAAATGGAGAGTTCAACGTGGCTTCATTAAAGTGCATATTGCCGTTGACACCAAGACAAAGCAGATCCTTGCCATTGAAGTAACCAAAGAGGATGTTGGAGACGGACGCATGCTTGGTCGGTTAGTGGATGGTTCTCAAAGCAGGGTGCCTTTGAAACGTGTTACTGCTGATGGCGCTTACGATTCTAAAGCTAATTTCAGGATGCTTGCTGAGAGAGCGATTGATCCGTTGATTAGAGTAAGAAAGAATGCGTCGTTTAATGTAGGCGGCTGTATGCCTCGCAAGTTCGCAGTTGTGGAGCAGCTGGGCAATTCTGATTGGAGACGTGAGAGAGGTTATGGTTACCGTTGGATGGTGGAGTCGGCGTTTTCAAGCATTAAGCGTGTATTCGGAGAGTATATCTGTGCAGTCAAGGGGCCTAATATAGTTAAAGAGTTGCTTTTGAAAGCTTCAATTTATAATCTTTTTAAACCAAAAAGCAACAAGGTATTGACTTGAAAGGAACTCTAAGTTATTCAAAACAGCACTCTTTCACAAAAGCTTATATTTTAATGTCCTAAACGTAATATTGGTCTGAGAAGAGATTGCAAACTGATTCTAAAAACATCGAGACCTTGAAAAAATTAGGGCTGACTCCGTTAGAGTCAAAAATCTATGTTGCTTTATTGAAGTGTGGACGTGCAAAAGTTGAATCAATCGCGACGGTTGCAAATGTTGACCGATCAAATGCTTACCATGCAATAAAGCGACTTCAAAACATTGGCTTGATAATAAAGATATTAAATAAACCTAATTTTTTCGAAGCAATCTCAATCAATGATGGGCTAACTGTTTTGCTTAACCGTAAAGAAGACGACCTTGATGAAATGAAGAATGAAGCGAAGAAACTGATAAGTTCAATGCTTTTTGAGAGACCAGCACAAGAACCTCAATTCGAAATAATCAAAAAGCCAGCAGAGTTGCTGATACGAGATATCATTGATATCTGCAAAAATCTCGAGAACAGTATCGATCTTGTGTTGAATACCCGAACTTTTGTTGATACATTTCTTGAAACCTTCCAATATCAGCGATTTTTGATTAACAGAGGCGTAAGATACCGTCTTATCACAGAAAATGCAATAACTTCTCTCAAATTACAAAAATATTCTGAATCACTTAAGAAAAATAATAACTTTGAACTGAGGTGTGTTTACAAGCAACCTGAGGTGACATTTGGAATATTCGACAATCATTCAGTTGAACTCTCCATATTGCCTAACCTAATATGCAAACAATCAGCCTCATTAAAGACGAATCATCCTGGCTTAATTGCAGTTTTTCAGAACTATTTTGACAAGCTATGGCATGAATCAATAGAATACACGCAGGCAGACAAAGACGGCCTTACTCTTTCTTGCCCTGAATAAGTCGATCACGTTTGTCCCTTCAAAGAGAGCTTCAACAATGGAAAGATAACATGGAGTACCGCAATGCAAAAGACGTTCTTCATGTCCAACAAATACTTCGGTTCCATTTTCTAAACACTTGGCTCGAAAATTTTTAGGGTTTGCTGAGACTCTGGAAACTAAGGTTGAAAATTTCTTTTGGAGGAAAGAGAAAAATGCAAATTCTTCAATTGCAGCTATTTTAAGTTTAACCAGAGCCTTCTCAGCCAACATTTCTCTCTATCAACTCTTACTGGTTTTTCTTGGTTTTTAGAGACTAAAAAAAGGGAAAAAGGGGATTTTGGTTTTTTATTGTAGTTTCTTTTGTTTAGGGTCGCCTTCTTGTGACGAGGAGTGCGAGAACTGCGATTCCTATGATTATGACGATGATGATTGCGACGCCTATGTATTCGAGCGTTGTCTGCGTGGCTACTCCGCTAAGTGGTGTTGCTGTCGGTGCTGATGTCGTCGCTGGGGAGCTGGCGTAGAATCCTGTTGAAGCTGTGGACCCGTAGTATGATTGTGTTCCCGCGAATGTAGCGTAGACTGTATAGTTGCCCGTTATGTCTGGTTTCCATATAAATGAGTAGTCGCCTAAGCCGTTGGTGGTTGTTGAACCGATTGTTCTGTAGTTGCCGTTTGCATCTATGACCGCGAATGTCACTGGGACACCTGTTACGTTGTGGGGTTCTGGCTGCTGCATGTAGACGGACTCCATGAACTGGGTCATGCTTGCGTCTGAAACGCATGGCAAGCCGTTGGGGAAGTTCGATGCAACTGCTGTTTGAGACGCACCTGCAGAGATGTCTGTAACTGAGCCTGTTATGGTGATTGGAGTTGCGGTCGTTGCGCCGATGTTTGGTGCACTCACCGTTGTCTTAGTTGGTCCCATGCCGTAAGCGTATACTTGTTCGTCATAGGAGTTTAGTGTCGTCATGACGCCGTCGGAAATAGCTGGCGCACTTGTAACGTCAAAAGCCGTTATGCTCCAAACCGGTTGACCATTGGTGCAGTTTATTGCCAGTTGACTAGCTCCACGGAATAGCGGCGGACTGTACTGGTGACCTTCAGGAACGTATAGCATTCCACCTGCAACTGTGCCCACGGTAAATGTCCATAGTGGCCATACACCATAAGGAGTGTTAGATCCAGCGGCACCGCTTAATATCTCGGTATTTGTGTACCATATGATTTTTCCTGTCTGCAAGTTTATGGCCCAGATGTCTCCTCCGAATCCCCATAGGTAAAGTACTCCGTTCGCAGGAACAGCTTCATAGCCGCCAACGTTGTCATAAGCGTTGGTTGATCCTCCGTCTGCGCCTGTAAGTTGAGTCGTCCATAGCTGTGTTCCCGTAGTTACGCTGTAACCGTTAATTACGCTTGTTTGCAGATTGACTTCAGTGTAGACTCCGCTGTTAGGTGGAAAACTTGCTAATCTTGTTTGAGTCGTTTCTGTTCGGTTAGTTATCCATAATTGTGCGCCTGTGTTTAAATCGAAACCTGCTTCAATTTGGTAACCTGATTGGAAGCTAGCGCCGCTGGCAACTGAACCAGTCATTAGTATGTCACTTCCAATTCCGGAAATACCCAGAGAAACACCCAGTGGATTGCCTGCAACTGTGGTTGGTAGTGGTACACTCCATTGTATTCCATATGACCATGGAATCACGGCGTTTTGAGGTGGCCGCCAGTATAGATTAGCTCTGTAGTTGGAGCCTGGGGCAGCTGCTCCTTGTACTAGCTCTTCTTGCAATATGGCTGCTGTTGAGTTCCACATGACGAGTGAATGCGTCGTGCTGTTGACATAGTAACCAAGCAAGCTTCCTGGGAATGATCCGCCTGTTTCTGAAACAAATTGTACGGACGGACCGCCGATGATGCTCAATACGTAACTCCCTGTCATTGCATTGTACATGCTATATGTGTATGTGCTTGGAGGAGGATAGATTCCAGTTGCATTCTGTATATCTGCTGCAGCGTCAGTTTCAGTGTTATAGTTAATCATCCATAGATATGCCTGACTGCCGTATTGGTTGATTGAGGTGTAGTCAAGTATTTGGCCAGTTCTTAGCATCATATCAGATTGGCTTCCGATAGCACCGCCGCCGAATTGAGTTGGAGTTGAGATATCCATTGTCCACAGCGTTTTTCCTGTCTTAAGATCTACGGCAACCATGTTTGAGGGGTTGCTTCCAGCGTTAGGAAATTGGTCAAAGTAGAGTATTCCATCCATGATTACTGGGTCAAAATTGGGGTCGTATTGCCTAGTTGAGTAGAAGTTGCTCGTGCTTGTTGCGCCGTATTCTCCTCCGACTAAACCGCCGAGGGCAGCAGGCATTGTCCAAAGAATGTGAGCAGTCTCTGGACCTACAGTGTACGGGTTATAGTTTCCAGTGGCATTATACCCGCCGGTGATTGAAAAGGTATCTGCTGTTAGCCCTAGCCAATTCCCGCTAATGGTGTTCCAATAGTCGTTAATTGAATAAATTGGGCGAGTCCAGAACGATGTTGGAAGCGGTGCTTGGGGGGCACTTGGTATTGCCGTCGTTTGTACTGTAAGCGTTGCTACATTGGAGACTGAAGGTTCATAATAATCTCCGATAAATTGAGGTCCCAATTCTCCGGTTGGAGGCGGGTTCGCGCCTGCTAATGTTTGTCCTGAGAAGGTCATCTGGAAGGTATAGTTGCCGGTTGTGGTAGGCGTGAAATCTGTGTGTGTTCCGCCAGTGTCGTCAGAAATAAAAGGTCCCAGTGTTTGGGTGTCTCCATTTGGGTCTGTAACTTTCACGTTCAGGTTCTGCCATCGGTCGCCATAGTTTCCGCTTGCGGTTGGTGGTGGTTGATCAACCCAGAAATCAACGTTTATTGTTTGTCCGACACCTGCAGGGTTTGGTGCAACGACGATGTAAGAGTAGGTTGGAATATCTATTTTGCCCGGTGCTAGAGTTTGTGCGTTAGCGTTTGGGATTAGCATCAGTGAAGCTGTCATTGAAATTATAAAGAATATGCTGATTGTTATTGCTGCGATTTTGTTTTTTAGTGTTTTCATTTCTATTTTTCTCCTTTAATTTTATTTACCGCTGAGAAGAAAAAAAAAGAGTTAATGTTCCTTCTCAGCTTAATCTGATTTCGCGCGATTTGGTATAAATAATTTGCCTAATTTTTTCGACGCGATTCAGTACAAATAAACACCATTTTTCATGTAGAAGAGATATAAATTAGATGAAAAGCAGCAGTTTTACTTCAAAAAAATGAAGCTTATCCAAACTAATTTCAGTGATCAGAGAAAAAAGAGTAAAACTCGGGTGATATCTCAATTTTCGCGGGGGTTCAAATCCCCCAAGTCTCATATGTGCTAGGTTAGAGTTCTCGGTTTCATGAGAACCTCTGCTCAGGTTTTGGGGTCGAGCGCTTAAATTTCAGCCAACAACCACGAGAAAATGTTGAAAATCCTTATCAAGGCGTGAATGAGCACCGCTACTTTTGATGAGTGAATCTTAAGAATTGAATTTTATGACTTTAGCAAGCGATAAATAGCGCTAACACCGATTACCCTGATCTGGGGGCAAAGAACACGAAAAAAATGGCTTTAGCTTTAATTATGATAATTGTTTTCTTGACTTCCTCTCTAATTGTTTTCCCAATATCACCTGCGCATGCAGGCACAGGTGATGATCCTGCTCTTACTGTTAGTATCTCGCCTAGTGCGTGGAGCATGGACGTAGGACAAAGCAAAGTGTTCACTGCAGTTCCCTTCGGCGGTTCAGGCAACTACACCAGTTATCAGTGGTATTTCGACACGTCTCTTCAGACTGGCCAGAATGCTTCAACCTATAATTACCAGCTCAGCGCAAACACTGGCACTTACTCGATTGCTGTAACGGTCAATGACAGTTCTGGTTCAACTTCAGCTCAGTCGCCTCTCACATTGATCACTGTGAACCCTTCGCTAGTTGCTCCGACTGCTTCTGCAAATTGGAATTCGAGTGATCAAGGTCAAACCATTATCCTGTATTCTTCGACTGTTACAACCGGAACTTCTCCTTACCAATATCAGTGGCTTCAGGAAGCGCCAGAAGCTGCATCATTCTCTCCGATTAGCGGCGCAACCTCCTCGAGCTACCCATTCGTGACTAACAGTTCAACAACCATTGGATCGTGGAGTTTTCAGCTTCAAGTAACAGATTCCGCTTCGGAAGTAGTCACTTCAAACACTGCGGCCTTCACCCTCAATGTTGCGCCAACCGTTTCTATCTCTCCCGGCTCTGCCAACTTGAATATTGAACAGACCCAAGTGTTTACAGCTACTCCGAGCGGCGGCACAGGAAATTACACGTTTTACCATTGGTACGTTAATGGGGTTTCTCAGGGCTTTCAGATGCCGGCAACGTTTAGTTTTACTCCCGGTTCCCTGGGTTCTTACTCAATTACTGCGGCGGTGAGTGATAATGCAAGCACGACCTCAGTTCAATCCACAGCCGCAACAGTTACGGTTTCGGCAACTGCGACTCCAACGCCAACCCCAATACCCACAGCTTCGCCCACCTCGGCACCGACCGCTACACCAACAGCCGTTCCAACCGCCACCCCAACTCAGGCGCCAACTGCTTCGCCAACAACAACGCCCACCAACTCACCAACGCCCACGCCAACCTCAACAAGCACTTCGCCACCAACAGCCGGAACATTCGTGTTCACAAGCCTCGACGGAATAATAACCGCAATCGTAATTGTAATCATAGCGCTAGCGTTATTCTTGATGTGGTCGAGACGAAGCAAAAACACCATCACAGCATTAGCAGGCCCAACCGACAAGGTTAGCTAGATCAGACTTGGCTTGGTGAGTGTAAAAGAGGGCCACGCAATATCTGTAACATTCGCCCCTGACTAACAAACGGAAAGAATAGAAGATTTCGCCCATTTCTTTTGTTCAGTTTCGCTACAGAAATTGAACCCTTGACATTGAGCTTATTGACAAAGAAAAAGCGGTTACACTATCTAAGAGAAAAGGTCTGCTTTCTGTTTATGTATTGGTCTTCTTTTGCAGTCTAAAGGCTAAGTACAGGTTTATCGCTATTGCAAGTGCCAAGAAAATAAGACCGAAATTAGTATCATCGAAAACAAGAATGTCATATCCAGCTTTTATACCGCCAAATTGCATGTACAAGGGAAAGTGAGAGTTTACAGCTACCTGATACATCCCATTTAATCCTGAATACTCAGCCCAATTCCAAAACAAATACAAAGCAACAAAGAAGACGTTAGACAGAAGCATTAACTTGAATTCTTTTTCAAGCATAATAACCAACCCACAATGATTTCCTTTTGTTAAGGTTTCAGTTGGTTACTAGCCCTTTTATGACTTATCATTAGAACGATTGTTCTCAAAGTTAGAACATTTTTACAGACAAAGGGCGGGTACATCTAGCTGTGGGAAAAGGTTATCGCTTCAAGTTAGCGGTTTTTCGATGCCTTCTAAAAATTAACAGAATAATACTTAACACAACTACTACAGCTATAAGTGCAATTACTACAATTTGTTCCTTAACGGGTATCATAGTCGAAGCTGGTGTTGGGCTTGGTAGAGGTGTCGGTAAAGGACTTTGTGACGGCGAAGGCAAAAATGGGGTCGTTTTTATCAAGTAAATATAACCCACACCTGCATTCAACTCAGAGTTTGCGATTCCCAAACCTGCAAGTGCTCCATCTGAGGTTTCGATGAGAGAATATATTTTGAAGGGAAAATCGATGGTGCCATTGTCATAGTTGGCTGGACCTGAATAGGGAAGGTCTAAAATCCATTGCGTTTCGTTGCTTGAATCGATCTTTACAAAGGCAGGTGCCGCAGGAGGTCCCACGTTACTAGTGATTCCCCCTTCAAAGTAGGCGAACCCGCCATCACTGGTCCGAATGTTAGTTGTGGTATTGGCTAAGGCTAAAACCGTGCTTGTATTTTCATACCATTGTGTGTCTCCTTTGGAATTTAGTTTTATGAGTGTTGGAGCAGACTGAAAAGTAATGCCGTATGCTTTTGTGCCCGCCATTTCGTATCCGCCATCACTGGTTTGAATAAGGCTTGAGGCTGAGAACAAATTGAAAGTTTTACTCCATTGCATAATACCATTAGAATCAAGCTTGTAGAGAATTGAAGGAATAAACATACCTGATTGTCCGATGGAGCCGCGATCTAAAAAGGCGTATCCGCCGTCGCTCGTTTGAATCAGGTTAGAAATTGCAGCAGTAAACTGGCTTCCGTAGATTTTTTGCCATTGGGTGGCAGGAGGTGAAGTGCTGCTTGAGGTTTGGGCTGAAACTAACGTGGGTTGAAGAATTATTAAGGTTGTTATAAAAGCAACGACAAGAAATGAGGCGAAACTCTTACCTAAACTTACCATACTCACTCTTGGAACCTGTTTACGTTAAAAGGCTTCCCGTAAACGTTTCTTGACTGAGGTTAGTCAAAGTTTCTTGACCAAACCTCAGGTATATAGGTACCTATTAGGCGGTACCGCGGTACCTCAAGTTAATAGATTTTCAGTGCATAACCATTTGAAATTTTTACTTACCAAATTTCAATAATGCTTAAATGACCTTGTGAATGCTTCCATAAAGATTGGGTGATTGATAAGGCTTGATCGCTTCAAAAAAGCTCTGGAAAAGTGAGCACTTTAAGACCGCAGTCGCCATAACCCTTGTCATCGCCATTGTTTTAGGTTTGTTCTTAGGTCTGAGAGCTTTCTTAAACACGCCTGACCCAGCCCTAACTGTTGTAAGCGGCAGCATGAGTATTCCTTACGGCGGCTCCGACAACGACTTCTGGCGAACCATAGCCACACCCTTCGATCGCACCCTCAGCGTCGGCGATATCATAATCGTTCAAGGGGTAAATCCTGCGGATTTGAAGGCTAATTATCCCAATAGTGACATAATTGTTTACCACGAGCCAGGAGACCTAAACACACTAATTGTCCACCGAATAGTTTCAAAACAAGAAATTAATGGCGTATGGTACTTCCAGACGAAGGGCGACGGCAACGGGCAGCAATGGCCAGCAACCCCTTCTCCCGACCAGTATGACAGCCACACCATTTGGAATAGTCCTCAGTACAGTAATACGGGGATTCCCCAAAGCTACGTTGTCGGTAAAGTGGTTATGCGTATTCCTTGGTTTGGTTGGGTAACGATATTTGTTAAAGATAATCCGTGGGGACTGCCCATTATATTAGCCCTTATAATTTTGGTTGCGGTCCTTGAGTTTGTATTACCCGAGTTGAGGAAAAAGACCTCTGCAAGCTCGAAGACAAGTCTATGCATAAAATTTCCTTGACTGAGACTAAGTCAAAGTCCGGACTAAGTTACAGTTGTGCTTTTTGCTATCGCTTGTTATTTCCAAAGTAACTGGACCTAAAACTTCTTGATGCCCAAAATAGCCATGAGAACCCCGATTACCATGAAGGCAATAGCGATTACTACTTCTATAAGCCAATTTGTGGAAGGGCGAATTGATACATTATGTACTAAGCCCATTCCAGAAGCAATTCCCATAACCAATCCCGCTATGAACAACAATATTCCTACTCCTGCAAGTATTCTGTCCATGACACGTTATTTCTGCTCTATGAAGTTTCAAATTTTTTCGTGAACTTCTCACTTACTCAATTTTATTGCGCAGGGGGTTGAGGAGAATTCTAAGAAAGGTTCTGTTTTGTTTCTTTGATTACTACGAAATAGAATATGAAGATTAGATTTATTGCTGTTGACACGAAGAATAGCCAGAAAGGAAGGTTAGGCGTTGAAAGAAAATAACCAGTGGGTACAAAATTGCCATTGATTAGCCAACCTGCAATATGACCTGAAATCCAAGTTGGATTCATCTGAATTGTACCGAGGTTGCCATAGCTGTTAAAATTGCTGTTAAAATAATTCCACATGCTATAATTGACATAAACAAAAAACAGCACTAACAAAACGTTAACAATGATTACTGTTATAATTGCTCTTCTACGTCGTTTCAACATTTAGTTTCTAAGTTTGTATTTGTTTTGACCTTGCTTAAAAGATTTTAATTTAAAAAGCGATAGGGAACTATACACTCAACCGCGGGAGAATTCTATTGCTTCAAGTTAGCGGTTTTTCGATGCCTAAGCATCACGGCAACAGAAAGCAAAGCAAAAAGCGAAGACAAAACTGGTAAACAAGATAACTGCGGAACGACGATGTTTTTGAAGAAAATGATGCTTAAGCAGACTTTTATCTCTAAAAAATTACGTTTCTTTGAATCTGTCAGCTGTGACCATCATAGCGCCTAAAACAAGCAACACCAAACCGCCGAAGCAAAATACCGCAATGATGATGATACCTATCCCCCGAAAGTCGACATTATACAAAAATTCAAGAGGACCAAAAATCAAGCCTAAAACAATCATAAAGATTCCTGCCAAAGATATTTTTCCGCCATCAGAATCTTCAAAATATGACGCTCGCTCATGCCACAACTGCGGTTTCCCAATTGTAATCTTTGGAAAAGGATAGAGAAATCCAATCACTATACCGATTATTCCAGACAGAATCCAGCCATCGCCATCAGCATACTGGTCGAATGTTGGAAAAAAAGAGACAAAAGAAATACCTAACGCAACAAATATCACGCCGATAGAAATAATCGCTATTCTCTTTTTTTGAATCGAGTCCATTGTTTGATAGTAGTACCTGTTCAAATTTAATTTTTGGGGTTTTGGTCAATGCTTTCTTGACTAAGCTAAGTCAAACTCTCTCAACATAGGATCGAGTGGGTGCATATAATCTTGGGAAAAAGTCTACTCACTTTAGTTTAGTGGTTTTTCGTTGTCTAAGCACGGCAACAAAAAAATCATAGAAACCATAAACGTAGTGTTACCACGTTCTATTCTTGGCTTCCGAACCTTTTTTTCATGCATTCTTCACATAAACCGTTCTTGAACTTTCTTTTTCCTCTGGGTTGAAATAGTTTTCCGCACCTGCTGCACTTTATCTGGTTTGCTCCCTTTGGCTCAAGCAGTTTGAGTCTTCTCTCAATCTCAGCTTTAATTTCAGAATCGTCTTCCTTATCCTTTGCAGCTTTCAACAAAGCTTTAGCTTGTTCCAAGCTTCTGTCTCCGAATAATTTAAGGAAAGCACTATCTGCTTTTCCTTTTCCGAGTTGTGAAGGCAGCATGCAAACGAAATTCTGAGGATACCCCTTAGATTTACTTGAGTCAACGACGGCGAAACGAAAACTTTTTCGTCCGTTATTTTCATCCGAGTAATACTCAAAAACTTGTAGCTTGATGTTCAATTAGTTAGACCTTGCTTGCAACGTGAGAAACGCGAATCAAGTTATACTTTGCGATTGCTCAAGAGTCAATAAACCATGAATAATCTATTGTTTTTCTCGCGATATTCTTTAAAATCTGCTAATTCGTTTCGCCGTTATGTTTTCGTGAACACTTGGCATAGCTTTATTAATTTAGTACGTCCATACCGGAATTGGGGAACTTGTTGGATAGGAAAGAAGCGGTTGCTCTGTTGAAAGAAATAGGTATAGAGCAGTTAATCCAACCGTCTTTAGTTCTTGTTGAAAAGAGGAAACCCGATAGCTACCAACTGAAGATTAAAGGCAACTATGACCTGAAACAAATAACGATATTTCTAAAGAATAGAGGGTTCTCGCTTGAAGAGAACGAGGATTACTTGGTTATCTTTTAACGTGCAGCGATGAGTCTACCAAAAAAGTTATTCCAATCCGCCCATATGGTTCTTTCAGTATTCTTTTCCCAAAAGTCAATTAGAATCAGTCTTTCGAAATAAAAAGTGAATGTTGCAGAAATGACAAAGAAAAATTCACCCACCGCGAAGAACCCACGGAATGAGCTCGCAATAAAAAGGATCCCGAAGAAGGAAACAAACAGAAACCCTAAAAGCCCAGCAACAGTAGCAAATAAGAATTCTTTTGATTCTTGTCCAAGCCATTCACCTTTTGTCGTTAAACTTTTCAACTGGTTTTTTGTAAACCACCGTCCAGCAAATAACCCAAATGCTAATCCAAACACTGTAGAGACGCCAACAATAATTAACGAAAATGGTTTCACATAATTAAGAGTGGCAATTTGATAAAGCAATGCTATGCTGCCGAGAAACAACAAAGAAATCAGAATAGCCCCGCAAGAGTCATTTCTTTAACTCTGGTCATCATGCAACTTACCTTCGCCTAAATTGAATATCAAAGCAGGCGTGATTAATGTTTGCCACTCACCATAAATCTATGCTTGAACTGAGAAAATAGGAAACGAAGATAACGAAGTTTAACGTGAATTCTGTAGGCGCAAAATAATTATGAAATGTAAGAACTGCGGGCATCTAATCTGGGTTGTCACCACGACAGTTGGCAAAGAAACAGATTACAAACACAAACAAACCAACCATAGCATGTACTGTTCCTGCCGAAAACCTGAACCAAGTTAGTATCGGAATAATAGTTTTTAGGTTCTCAAAAACTTGCTTTTTCAACTGTTTGTAATCTAAAATACATACATACTGTATTCAGCGAAAACTCACTTCGATACCAGTAAAGGAAAGGAAGTTAGAAATGAATAAGTTGACTATCGCTGGTTTGATATTCGTTATGTTGCTTGCGGCATTATGCACCGTATGGGTAGTTCTCGCAGAGAATTCACAACCACAATTCACAGGGCGACGAGTGCAAGAGGGATTGGCGATTGAACCTACGGCTAAGACTAAAAACAACGACCTATACAATGTTTCCCTAACAATCAATGCGTTTGACACCCAAACAATAAACAAACTTCAGCTCAACGAAAACATTACAGGCTTAACAACGTACGTAAATGGGACATCGGTAAACACGGCAAATCCCCTTCAAATTAAATTGAATAGCGGCGACTTAATTCAAGTTAACTTTACAATGCCCTGCGCTGAGTATTCCTCGGCGAATGAAATCATGGTGATTTCAACTGATGCTTTGTACTATATGGGTCTGCCATTATCGTTTCCGGCACCACCATTATCGTTTCAGCCGTATCTTGTCACAGATTTAGGTTGGTACTTGCATAACAGCTCAGACCCAGTATCAGGCATGCGGAACAACTTTACAATCTATGGTGATATTACTAATAGAGGTGTGACAGATGCGCAAAATTGCAGTTTAACCATAAAGTTTTACAATAATGAAGAATTGCTTCAAACATCAAATATCCCACTTGGAGAAATCAGTGGATTCGATGGTGTTGCTTCTTTGCATTCAAATGTTCCCTGCAGTGTTGCCGATTCCGTAACAAGAACAGAAATCTCATTAAAGGGAGATAATGTTTCATAAAGAGAGATGTGACAATCCAAACTGTCCGTGCAGGAAACCTGAGCCATGTTAGTTTCATTATAGCTTTCAAGCTAAAACTTCAAGGAATCTGAGCATTCAGAGATAAATATCCCGGATGAGTCAACTAGAAAGCTTAACATAAAGTGTCAATCATCAAGAAATTCCCATAGTATTCTATTCTTAGTTTGTGGCTTTTAGTATAATCTTCCAACTCACTGAGACATGGTTTCTTAGATAATGCCTTATCAGTCAGGACTACGTAGCCGTCTGTTTCATTATGCCAGATGCCCCATTCAGTGAATCCTTTGAAAACTTTTGGGTGACTAAAGGGAAATTTCTTTGAGAACTCAATAGCTTCAGCAAAATCCATGCAAATTAACCCAATATGCAGAATAGTTAGGTGCACGTGCATCATAAAGAGTTGTGATTACAACACGCAACCACTTTCTTTGAACTGAAAGTTGAAACGGCAGAATGTGTTCAGATTTTCTGATGGATATGTGTGAGTTAAGAAATATGAAGGCTCGTGGGTTTAGTAGGGGATCGCTGCTTGGTTTCGAGCTTCCTCAACTATGGGCAACACTTGTTTTAGTTCTTTAAAGTATTTCAGAACTGTTATTCCTCGTTGAGTGATCGCAAAGACCGTTCGTTGTTTCTTTAGTTTGCGTTCTTCTACCAGGCCTTGTTTTAGGAGAAAGTCAAGGTACTCTTTGAGGACACTACAGTTTACATTTGCTTTATACATGATGTGGGTTAGTTTTAGTGGTCCTCTTTGAGCAAGGACCGTGAGGATGTCAACGTACATTTCCAGTTTTGATCGTCTCATACTAATCGTTTTATTATTTATTCGAAATCAGAATTAACGATATGTGTGTAGTGAAAAACATGTGCATTTAATTCAGCTCATGTTTGAAAGAATCGATATCTGGAAAATAATACAAGCATTCGATTATTCCTCTTTTTGGTTAAAGAAGCTTTCAAGTTTAGAGTTCTCTGTTTTCCTCAGAACCTCTGCACAGGTTTTGGGATCAAGCGCTTTGAACTCCAGACCAAGAGTGGCGAGAAGCCTCTGAACATCTTTACCAAGACTTGGAGCAACCAGCACTGCTCGAACAGGGCGGTTTACTTTGGCTTTGATGGGTTCGATGTATTTTGCCAGTTGTAGCGCGGCCTCTTTTGAAGCGGTTTTGCGTTTCACTTCGACGATGACGAGGTTCCCGTTTTTGTCTTCGCCATAAACGTCAACAAACCCAGGCTCAACTTTTTTCTCCCAGCTGATTGGCTTGAAGCCTTCTTCCAGCAATTCAGGCTTGAGCAGGATGGCGCGGTGCATGTCGTCCTCTGACGCGAACAGCAAAAATTCGCCAGAATCGTCAAGGTTCAACGCCGAAACCATCAGCACGTTGGCAAAAGTGATTTTGACGTTTTCCCTTGGCTTCTGCCTGACAGCGTGGATTAAAACGGCGTTGTCGTCTGTTTGGACGTGGAAGATGCTTCCCGCTGGCTGCCAATTGACGGGTTCATACCCTACTGGGCGGTGAACAAGAAGCGACCCGTCGGCTTTTATGATCAGCATGCGTTCTCCAGGTTCAAGCGTGGAGCTTGCTCTCCCAACGTAGTGTACGCTGCAGTTGCCTGCGACGATTAGGGTTCGTCTCTGCGCAAAGGCTTTTTCGATAAGCTTTGCGGCTTCCGCCAGGGTGGGTTGGGTAAGGACAGAGATTTTGCTGGGTTGTTGCATGCTATTTCAGCCAACTATTTTAGACAGTGCTTGGGTAGATAAGATTTCTCGAAGGAGACCCATAATGACTGGCTGGAAAGACAAGCGCAGAGTAATGCAACGGTACGATTTGACGGCGGACATGTACGCGGAGCGCTATCGGGAGGAGCAGCAGGCAAAGTATGGGGCAGCGTTGGAAAACATTAGTTTGGCGGGTAAACAAGTTTTGGATGTCGGATGCGGCTCAGGTTTGTTCTTCGGTTATGCATCGGGTTGCGCGAGCATGGTTGTTGGCGTTGATATTTCACGTAAACTGCTCCTTAAAGCCAACGAAGAGGCGAAGAAGTCGGGGAACGTTTTTGTTTTGTTGGCTGACGCTGACCACTTGCCGTTTTACAAAGGCTTTTTTGACGCTGTTTTCGCTTTTACGGTTCTTCAAAACATGCCAAAACCTGCAGAAACCTTGATAGAACTAAAGCGGGTCGCGAAGCCAAACGGGAACGTTGTGGTGACTGGGTTAAAGAAGGCTTTTCCGCTGAAAACGTTTTTGGATGTTCTCGAGGGTACATCATTGCGCCTCACGTCTTTTGTGGACAGAGAAGAATTGAATTGTTACCTGGCAACTCTAAATGTCCGATAGATGAGGGCCCAAATTCTTTCTGGAGCTTTGCCAGCTGCTAAAGGTTGAGGGGTTTTCCAATATTGATTTTGAATTCATAAGGGCTTTTTAGGAGATGCCCCAATGTCTCGTTAAATGAGGTCGAATTACATGTTGGAGCAAGAAAATACTAAAAATAGGAAGGCCTTGCGCAACAAGATGGCTGAAGTATTCAATGAAGAAATCAAAGCCCTACCAGCGGAGGCCCAATACATTCTGCTAGATGATTTAGTCACTGCGTTTGAGAGCCGCCTCTCAATTTTCAGTCAAACCAAATCGAAGACTCCCTTAGAAGACTTCGAGTTGACCGTGGACAACGAACGAGTCCTAGCTTAAACGGCCGTTCAGAATCCGTCGGCAATACTGTTGCCAAACGAATAGTTAGGTAGAAGTCTTTTCAGCCTAATCGCTTCGCGTTTTATTAAAAAACAAAAAAAGAAAAAAGAAGATAAAGTTGCATTTGACAGATGCCATTATGGTTTCTTTCTCATCATGAGCAACGCCAATACGGCGATTCCTATGATGACAACGATTATGATTGCAACTCCAATGTATTCTAGGGTGGCTTGTGTCGCTACGCCGCTAGCAGGGGTTGATGTTGGGGCGGATGTTGCTGGAGGTGCGCTTACAATCATGGTTGTCTGTGCGCTCGATGGGTAGTATCCGTTTGTGCCTGAGAATGTCGCGGTAACGGTGTATTTGCCTGGTACGTTTGGAGGTGTCCAAATGAAGTTGTATAAGCCGTTCATGTTGGTGGTGGCTTTGCCGATGTTGATTGCGTTGTTGTTTGGATCAGTGGCGGTCAAGGTTACTGTCACTCCTGTGAAATTCGTTGGCTCTGCTTGCTGCTGATATACGTAACCCATCCAATCTTGCATGCTTGCGTCAGAGGCACATGGAACTCCGTTTGGAAAGTTCGCTTTTGGCGCGGTTTGTTGTGTGCCTGTTGAGGTGTCGATTACTGTGCCTTGTATAGCCACTGCGGCTCCTGCTGCTGTTGATGTGAGAGGTGCTTGTATCGATGTTGCGCTGGGTCCTTTGCCTACACTGTAGATTTGGCCGTCGTATCCGTTAAAGAATGTCAAGTAGCCGTCTGCGACAGCGAATGCTGTGCCGGTTGCGGCCCACTCGCTTGGGTAGCCTGAAAGTCTCCATATTTGTTGTCCTGTGGTAGCGTTAATTGCGGATAATGTTGCACCCACGTAAATTGGGTTGGTTACAGTGTGTTCATCAGTAGCTAAGTATACGACGCCGTTGGCAATGTTTTGTATTTGGGTCGGATAGACACCGTATGGTCCGTTAAAGCCTGCGAAAGTGCTGTTGTCTGGTTGAGATGGTCCGGCGTTGCCGTATGTGAATATTAGTTTTCCTGTTTGATCGTTGTATGCGTAGCATGTTCCGCTATATGAGCTGCTGTATAGTGTGCCGTATGCAAGGAATGCTTGCAGAGGCGGAGATCCTGGTGTGCCATAGTAGTCGAAGGCTGCTTGAGATGGAGTTGGACCCCATATCTGTGCGCCGCTTGTTAGGCTGTAGCCGACCCACTGCATGGTTTCTTCATAGTTCAGAATGAACGTGCGAGTCTGCCAGTCAGCTCCACTGAAGGAGATAGTTAGGTTTCCTGTTGGCGGTGTGTAGGTCTTGCTCCATAGTAACGAACCGATCGCGCCTTTAGATGCGTTGAGGTTTATGGCGTACATTGTCCAAGGAGCTTGTGGTTGACCGGTGCCGTCTGCTGCGAAACCGGAGGGGAGTGCGGTGTAAGCAATCATCATGTCACCAAAGTTGACTGCACCAACTGTCAATGGGTTAGATGGGAAGGTTTGCGGTACCGAGTTGAGCCATGACAGAGACATGTTCCAGTCATAAGTTGTTGGCGAATTAAATTTAGAAATTGCGTGACCTTCAGCAATACCGATGTCTCCTGCAACGTTAAGTGTAGTGCCATACGGAATGTGGACTGCGGTGCCGTTGGGGTATAATGCTGTTTCTCCAGTGATTGGAAGAGGAATCTGACTGCCAATGTCGCTGATGAGGAAGCCGTTGCCGGGTTGGATTAGGATTGAAGGCGAAACGCTTCCGCTGCCAGAGTATGGATTGATGTCGTATAGCCAGAGCCGTGAAGAGTTCCACTCTCCCATATACCAGTTTGGAGAGGTGGGCGTGCCTATGTTGTTGAAGATATACTGCAGATATTCGCCTTGTTGACCCCATGCTCCTGCGCCAGAGGGAACGTTAGTTACGTTGAATAGTGCTTGTCCTGTGAAACCGTCAAAGAATTCCCAAGTGACTGGTGTGGAAAGCTGGAATGCTGCAAAGTTAAGACCGCCTATTTCAGCGACTAGTATTGGCGGGTAAACTCCGTGTTGGTCGGGATCGTAAACGTCGTAGATGTATCCGAATGATAATTGTGGAATATTTTGGTTGCTCCAAAGTTGCTGTCCTGTGCGGAGATTAACGCAGATGGTTGGCCCAGTTGCGCTTCCTCCCAGAAGGTTTGAACCCGTGAATGATGCGACCTGCGTGTAGTATAGGTATCCGTCTATTATTATCGGATTTTGGAATCTAGGTGCGTATGAGGAGCCTTCGAAGTAGCCAACTGAGTGGTCATTGGGATACAGGTTTCCTCCAACTTCTCCGCCGATTTGAGTCGGTGTTGTCCACATAATATGCGAAGTCAGAGGTCCTATGGCGTCACCGTGGTACAAGCCAGTGCTAGTATAGCCTGATGGAGGAGGCATGGTTGCTGAGAATATCGATGCCCCGTAGCCTAGCCAGTTTGATGAAATCGTGAACCAGTTGTAGTTTGAGCCGTATATTGGTTCTTGCCAGTAGGCTGTCGGTAATGGTGCTCCTGTGGTTATTGGAATTGGCGATGATTGAACGGTGAATGTTGTTGAGGTGCTGCTTGGCAGATAAGTGTCATTAACTAGATTTGAAGTGGGATTGTATTGGCCAGGGTATGCTGCGTAAGCTTGTCCTGGAAACTTAAAGGTTAAGGTATACGTGCCAGTGGTGGCAGGAGTGAAGGAATAGGCTTGTGATGATGTTGAGTCCGAGATGGTTGAAAAGACTTGTGTTGTGTTTGTTCCATCGGGTGCAGTAATGATGAGATTGTAGTCGTGGAATCGATAGTTGTTTGAAAGCAAGGCTTCGCTTGTGCCCACGGTTGCAGTGCCTGCCGATCCGAAAACGCTGTCAAGCCACATGTAAATGTGCACTGTCTGACCTACCCCTATTGGGCTAGGTGCAGCCCAGATGTATGCGTAAGTTGGAATGCTCCAGGCCGGCGTATGCGCGTTAACTGTTGGTACCAGTATGATTGAAGTTGACATTGAAATCGAAAGAAGAATTGCGAAAATAATAGCTATAGATTTACTATTTAGTTTTTGCATTTTTGTTTTCCTCGATTTTATTTCTTGTGGAAGAAGAAGCTTCAAAATGTTAGCGTAAATTAGAGCTGAATTAGCGCTTAGTCGAAAGCTACTTCTTCCGCACTTAGAAAGTTGGTGCTTGCGGGCTAAAAAACATTGTGAAAAATACTAACGGCGAAAAACTCCAAAATTCTTATAAAAATGAAAATTAAATAATAGAATAAAAAAAAATAACCGCTTTTTAACCTTAAGAATAAAAAAAGAGCAAAAAAGGGTTTTTCAGAGCATCGAGGCTAGCTCGGCGCTGGGCGGGTTCCTAAGGTTAGCGATATGTCTTGGGTTTGACCGTTTCTCAGTACAGTGACGGTTATCGTTTGGTTTGGCAAGGTGTGCTCTGCTAGGTATGTTGATAAATCATCCTCGTTTACGATGCGCACTCCGTTGATAGCTGTGATTATGTCTCCTCCCGTAATTATCTGTGTTCCGTCGATGGTAGTTTGGTTTGAGCCAGCTTTGAGGCCCGCTTTGTCGGCTGGTCCGCCGCTTACAACTTGCTCAACAAGCAAGCCGTAGGTGACTTTGTACCCTTCTTGCGCTGCGATGTCATAGCTCATGTCAGCCACGCTTATGCCCATGTACGGGTAAGCTGTGTAAGAGCCGCTGGATACCAAGGAATTGATTTCGCGAAGGATCGTGCCTGATGAAATGGCGAATCCTAAGCCCTGAGCGGTACCGCCATTCTGGCTGTTTTCGATTCCAGCCGTGTTGATCCCAACGACTTGCCCCGCTGCGTTCAGCAAAGGTCCACCGGAGTTTCCCGGGTTAATCGGGGCGCTGAACTGGATGATGTCTGCAATAGGGTAATTGCCTGAGCTCGTTTCTTGGATGGTTCTGCCAAGGGCGCTTACGATTCCGGTTGTCATTGAGCCTGCTAAACCGAATGGGCTGCCGACGGCTGCCACGAATTGCCCTACGCTAAGGGTTGATGAATTAACGATTTGAAGAGGTTGAAACTCAGTGGACGGAGCGTTATTCACCGATAGCACGGCTAAATCGGCGTACGGGTCAGCGCCTAAAACAGTTCCAGAGTAGCCGTCTCCATTCGAAAAGGTCACGCTGATTCCGGTTCCTGAAGCGATAACGTGATTGTTCGTTACCACGACCATGCGACCGTTTAGGTCATCGATGAAGCCTGAGCCTTCAACTAGGCTACTTGACTGAGTATCTGTTATTACAACAACTGAATCCTTAACTTGGTCGTAGAGTGCGGAAAGTGAAACGTTTTCGGGTACGGCTTGAACTGCGCTGCCGCTGTTGGTTGATGACAAACCCGCAATTTGATTCTGCAGGTCGGTAACTTGCTTTTGGAGATTGGACAGGTTGTTAGAATTCATGTTGCCTACCCAGTAACCGAAGACGCCTGCGATTAGGCTGCATGCAATTATCGCTATCACTGCGGCTGCGAAAATGCGGTTTCTTCGGGATTTTCTGGATGGCTTTGGTTGCTCGGGTAACGGCGAGAATTGGGGTTGTTGAGGCTGAGGTTGCGGGGAAGACTCAGGTTGTGTTGCTGGTGCGGATGGTTGCTGGGGAGATTCCGGCTGTTGGGGAGGCGGCGACTGGTCGGGTTGTTGAGTTGGGGGAGTTGACTCAGGCTGCTGACTTGGCGGTGAAGGTTCGGGCTGTTGGGGTTGCTCAGAGGGTTGGGGCTGCTGAGGCTCTCGGCTGGGTTCGGGCTGCGTGGAAGACCCTGAATCGTCAGGTTGCTGCGGTGGCTGCTCCATTACAAATCTCTCCCAACTGCGGCAAACGTTACCCCAAATAGCGAGGTCACTGTTACTGAACTAAACTGATAAGCCATATCCATTATTCTCCATAACGAGTGATGTTCTTAAATCCAAGATGTTATTAAAAAGTTTTTCATAATTATACCCCAATTACATGCAAGCATAAACTTGAGTGAAATAGTCTCGCGATGGGATGTGAATTAAAAATTTGACCTTTCTCAAGCTGCATTTAATTTGAATCTGAAAATGACTATTACTAGCTCTCTGCACTGCGTTCACATAATCAGAATTTACTAAGTTAACCGCCGCTGATTCTTTCAACATCCGATTGCTTCAAGCCGGTTCAAGTGTACGTTCTTCAAACAATTTAGCGGTATTACGCCATTTGATACTTAGGGCAAAAAGGTGATTAAGCGGATTTAACCATGCGCTAACGGCGACAGGTGGCAAAAAGCAGTAGGGGTGCGCCTTTTCGCCTGTTAGCAGTCAGAACCGCCCAACAGATGGGAATTGATTGCTACCTTCCTTGATAGCTCTCTTACAGTGTTAGCAAATATAAGGGAATGCTGTTACACAATGATGCCATAAAATGAAGCAACAATCGCTAATACTGAAATGGTCTTAGGCGTGATTGCCCCTTATGCTTGTTCATTCGGTGCAACCTCAGCTCTTTTGGGTCTGCCAGCATAATTTTGCAAATTGGACACATATATTTCTCATAACTCATTTCAAAAAGCAACAGGACTAATTAGTTTTCAAAGAATATGAACTTATGTACGAATTCCCGACTTTAGAAGTACCCAATTTTTTTAGCTTAGCAATTTTTTAAAAAAGTCAAGCGAAACGGAAAAAGATTTTTTTTATAGGGAAGCCGGTGTCTACTCGGTTTGGTATATCCTATCACATAAGGTAAAGGTATAGTGTATGTAGTGTCAGAATCGAGTAAACACTCAAAACAGAGGAAAAATAAGAGAAAAGGAAAAAAGATAAGAAAAATTACCTCCTCATAAACAAAATCATAATCGGAGACAGTTTAAGTTTCGGCATAATAGCTCGTATTTTAGTTTTGGTAAGTTAAACCAGAAATAAAATATTTTGAAATTGGATATTAATGGGGTTAGCCAAAACGTTATGGCAACGAGGGCAAAAACATAACGCTAAAGCAAGTTAGCAGAAAACTGTAGTTGCTACTATGAGACAATAAATACTTTTAACAAAAAAATTGCTTATGGATAGCTTCTTAAAAGTGTCTCCATGGTAACTTGCCCTAATTGCGGAAAAGAACTAACTAAACCTGCAAAACGATTGTAAAACCATGTTTTTTGCATCGAAGAATACAATTGTGACAATTGCGGAAAAAGTTTCAAAATTAACCGTTAAGCTTAGAATTGACCGAAAGAGTAAATGGGCAAAAAAGTAAATTATGGCTTATAGATAAGTAAATATTTTCTTTCTTTATCCTCTTCAATCGTTAAGCCGTGTTTCTTTGCATATTCATCGATTGCTGTCTTATAATCGCACTTTATTTGAATCTGATAATGGTTAGGCGCTTTTTCGCTTATGTGCACATAAGACGGCTCAACTAAACCATTAGCCACTAACTCTTTCAACATAGACATAGCTTCGAGTCTATCCAAGTGTACCACCCTCTCTCTGTACGCCCACAAACAACTTAGCAGTTATCAGTTTATAAAACTACTTGCAAAGTGTAGTTAACTAAATTAGCCAAGTTTGAAGTTAGCAGAAGAGCGGCTATTTCCATCAACGAATTGGTAAAGAGGGCAAAAATAAGAATGGATGTTTGTTGTATCTTTTGGTTCCTACAAATGCTTTTAAGACCGTAAAGTACCGTACTTTGTGCAATGGATAGAGAAGAAGCCGTTACCGTAATCAAAGAAATTTTTGAACGATGTCGTTTCATAGAAGGCAGGTCGTTAAAACTTTTGCCACCCAAAGAAAATAATGCACTATCAGATACGTTTCAAGTACATATTGATGCAAGAGAAGACGGTCTGCTAATTTCATGCATTACAAATGTCGCAAAGAAACACAAATTAGACGTTAGGTGTGAAAAAGGCTATTGTATTGTGTACAAACCATATCCACGAATTATTAAGTCTACTTGAAGCGCAAAAAAAGCACAAGGGCAGGTACCTCCTTCAACGGTAGGGCTATGGCTGTTACCCAATTTCCAATGATGATGATAATCTTAAATCTGAAAAGTGTAAATTCGTTGGGTTTACTCTGGAAAAGTAAGTTTCCCACCACAAGCAGGGCATTCTATTAGGAACTTCTTTTGAATAGATTTTAATTCAAATGAGCACGCAAAACAAAAATAGATTTGGCATTTAGAGCAGTGTTTACTTGCACCACCAACACTCTTTCCGCAAGCATCGCAAGGTCGGGTTAAATCAACCATAATTCTATTTCGATTAAACCTGAAAGATAAACTGAGAACCTAAACGACAGTTCAGACCAGTGCCGGAAAAGGGATCGAATCCAAGCATAACTAAACTTCTATGGGATTTGAACCGTAGACCGATTTAATTCAACATCAGTAAACATCTGGACTTGCGGGAATTGACTTTTCGAAAGTTTAATTGGCAGGTTGATGGTAAATGTTGTTCCTTTCCCAGCTGAGTTCTCTGCTCCAATTTTTCCTCCATGCGCCTCCACAATTCTTTTGCAAATTGCTAAGCTCATACCCATCCCTTTTGCCTTAGTGGTTACGAGAGGGGCGAATAACTTGGGTAAGATTTTCTCCGGGATGCCTACGCCGGAATCAGTAAATGATATTTCAATATTCACTCCTTTCAGGGTACTTTGTATTTGTATAATGCCTTTTTCTGGCGTGGCATCTATTGCGTTATTTATTATGCTTGCGAAGACTTTTTCCATTCTTTGGGCATCCAGAAACAGCTTTACGTCGTCCGTGGCGTTGTTTATTATGTTTAAGCGGTCAGGAACCTGAATGTTAGAAAGCGCATGCAAAACAAGCGACTTAGGAGTGCACTGCTGCGGTTGCAAGTTCAGCTCGCTTGAATAGTCTAATAAGCTAGCGATAATTCTATCTGAATCCTCAATTGCGTTCTCAATATGATTAAGAAGCTCTTCCTTCTTTGCTCTTTCAAGTTGGTTATCTTTCTTTCTAATAACATATATACCGTTTTTAATGGCGGCTAAGGGGTTACGCAAGTCGTGTCCAAGCTGTACCGCCAACTCCCCAATTGAAGCAAGTTTTTCCGCTTTTACAAGTTTTTCCTCCATCTCTTTGCGGTCTGTAATATCATGGATAATGCATACTATCCCTATTTCATGGCCTAATTTGCTCTTGACAATTGAACCTGAAAAAAACACATTTAATCTTGTTCCATTTTTGTTTTTGAAAATTAATTCGCGGTTTCTGATTATTTTCTCGGCTGCCAATTCTTCGAATTGATTTAAACAAGCCTTTTCTTCGCTTTCTGCGCAAAGTTCTGTTATTGATTTACCTATTAATTCCTTCTTTTCATAACCTGTGAAATTTATTAAACGCTCATTTACTTGTAGAATTTTTGCTTGCATGTCTGTTAGAATTAGTGAGTCCGGCATTGTAGTGAGGATGTTTTCTGCGGCTAAGGCTGCATCAAAAGTAAATAAGTCATATTTAACAATCGCGTATCCGACAAATCCGCTGAAGAAGAATGTCGCTACGAACCCAAAATTTGGAATGTCCATATTAATTGCGCGGGCTACGATATTGGTGCTTAGGAATGCGGCTATGGGAATGGCAAAGCCGATTGTTACATATTTTCTTCGCTGCTTCTGCATTATATCCTCTGCATTGTGATAGTATCTGTAGCAGAGAACAAACGCTATAATCGGTAAGCCTGCTGTCCAAATGATGGAACCATAGTAGAGCCATGTTCCAGATGCAACGTCGTTGAAACCCCAGTATTCCATGATTGGCGGACTATTTATCAGGCTTGTGGATAAATCGATGAGCCAAAATGCTACTGCAGGCAAAAACAGAAATAGATAGTTTACCTTGTTTTTTATCAATTTGTTTTCTGTGAAGACTAGAGCGAACGAGGCGACTAAAGCAACGAAAAAAGGCCACGTGGTTCCCATTTTGTTCCAGAAATTAGCACCTGTAAAGTCGGTTGCTGTCCACATCATGACCGTGGTGAATGCGTACCAGAAAGCGGCTAATGCTGTTAGAAGGAAGATTTTATTAAGAGTTGATTTTCTGTTAAATGAAAACACTATTATGCCTAGAAACAAGCAAGCAAGACTTGCGGTTAACGTAAACCAAGCGAATACATTCATAGATTTCTATCCATGTTCTAAATCAAATTGCTTCATCAAACGCGTCACGCGTTATCTTATTTTTTTATTCACTCTGCAGGATAGAAAGGGACTCTTAAATTGCATTTAAAACATGTGAATTTTTAGTAATTATTGACACTCCAAAGTTGAGAAGAATTATTTCTTTAACTACAAGTAGTTCCCTTACCTGTATCGTGAAAATTAATTAGTCCAATGGCCTAGCCAGTTTCTATTTTTTAAAAGAATACGATGCAATATCTTTTTTTCGAACATTTTTTCTTAGCTTGCTTCGCCTCTTCTGCAGCAAGCAAACTGCTGGGGGAAAATTCGTGTGTGTCTTCTTCCCCCCTTTCTGTTTCTTTCCTCGTCCCTCTCATTGTGTGAGATATATAGTATGTGTAATAGTATGAGATAGATTGTGATTGATGGAGTAATAGTAATTGTGTGCAAGTTGGTTGGTTGGTTGGATTAAAATTTAATCTCTCTCTATTGTCACAGACAGAGCGCGCTAAAAAAATAAATAAGGACCGTTTAGTAGTTAAGAAGCCTCTTTGATGTAGCCTTTAACCGCTTCATCAGATAGCATATCCCATTTCTTTGTTGCTACAGGTATCACAGCAATCTTTACTCTGAGCGGTAACTCTCTCGCTTGTAACGCTTTTACTAAACATTTTACTGCGAGCTTTACGCCTTCTTCAAGAGTTAAATCTTCACGGTACATTTCTTTTAGCATTGGTAGAACTATTTCTGTTCCTGCACCTACAGCTGTGGCTTTGTATCTCAGGTAGTTTCCGCTTGGATGAGTTCCGAAGACACGTGGACCTGTTTTGTCGACGCCTCCTAATATCATGGCGACACCGAAGGGTCTTCCACCTCCGTGTTGTGTATACGTTTGTTGGGTGTCGCATATTTTTTGGGTTGCGACTTCTACATCAATGGGTTCATCGTATGTCCGTTTATTACTTTGCGCGTCGATACGTGCTTGGTCGATTAGGACTCTTGCGTCGGAACCTAAGCCTATAATAGCTGCTCCCATGTGTTCGTCTACTTGAAAAATTTTCCATGAGCGACCTACTTCTTCAAGGACTTCTGCATTTTCTTCTGAACCTAGAACAACTCCTTCTGCACATCGGATACCCACAATGGTGCCTCCACGATTCACTAATTCTCTTGCATATTCGACTTGGTAAAGTCGTCCATCAGGCGAGAAAACAGTATTATTATAATCATATGCTCCTGGTCTTGCAAATGCAGACAAAGTATTACCTCTATTTCACAGAGTAACTTGAGTTTTCTAGAGGCTTATATAAGTATGCGCTCGGTTCTCAGCCAAAGATTTTTCTTGTGCGCGCGCAGTTAACCCGAAGATACTGAACGGTCACTATCCAGAAAACGAGTTCTTCATAGCTAAAAAAGCAAGGGTATAAGCATAAGAGCAGTGAGTGTAAGCATGAGAAAAGAGGTAAATGAAAATGTGCCAATTAAGAGCAGGTTTAGTTAAAAACTGCCGCAGGTGCAAA
Organism: Candidatus Bathyarchaeota archaeon; assembly: GCA_963827165.1. GTDB lineage: Archaea > Thermoproteota > Bathyarchaeia > Bathyarchaeales > Bathycorpusculaceae > Bathycorpusculum. Next base: position 91,822 of record CAWGZR010000004.1, read on the forward strand.
TCGAGTATACGACTTAATTGCCCTATTAGAAAGAAAGCGAAAACGAAGACCTACACAGACACCATGAAGAAGGGAGAAAACAAATAACAACTACAAAGAGTGAAACCAAATAGCAACAGAGAAAAAACTGAATAACGTTTTATGTCCAAAGTGTCCTTCTTGTGGTAGCGCTCGCCTTGAAGAAAATGAAGATATCATTAAGTGTCTTGACTGTGGCATGGGCACGTATAAGGAAGGTAAACATAAGTCAGGTTCGAGATAATTACAAGAAAATGGCATTTTCTTAGAGTTTGTTGGGTAGAGTGATATGGAAAACTTTGAGCGATTAAGTAATAAAATTCTAATTAGAACCTGCTATTGTGGCATAGTATTCAAAACATATGACCCAAAAAAAGTGTACCATTCAAACAAATGTAGGATAATGTACGTTAGTGCAAAGACAGTAGGCATGATGCTCAAAGAAATGAAATGAACTGTAGCCAAGAGACTAAGAGTAAAGTTTTCTTTGAACTTTCTTCAATAGCTAAAATTGCACTTCCAAAAGTTTTCATATCCTGCCCCAAGTAAATCTTGGTGAAACCGACTTCGGAATAGTCGCTAAGCGTAAGATTGAATATTCTTTGTTAATAATTAACGAGGGGTAATTTTTCTTCTTATTTTTTCCTCTAACAGCATTATTTTCTTAGAATATTTTGACGAAGGGTAACTTTTCTTATATTTTTTTCTCCTAACGCTATTATTTTTGAGTAATTTAGCAGGGGGTAAGTTTTACTGTACTTTTGACTCCTCATACCAATACCTACCTATAATGTACCTTAGTGACCTAGCTTACCTGCCCAAAAGCATTAACCAATGTTAATTTTTTTTAAACTAAAATTTAGCCCAACTATTCCTCAGGTTTTAATTTTTCTGATTCTGTCGTAGGATGCGAGGTAACCTTGTCCTTTCATTGTGGTGACATATTTGTCGTTGTTTTGCATAAGCATACTTTGATTTGTGAGAATTGTCAAATATGATTCTGCTTGCACATCATTCAAACCTAACCTGTTCATAATTCTGCTCTTATCTTTTGATGTTTCGCAGAAACGGATGATATGAGGCACAATTCCTAATGTACCACTAAAAACCATTCAGTTCACAAGATATTTGTGGGTTGGGTAGCAATTAAGCATGTGTGACTGTTGAGCAACTGTAACAAGCGACCGTATACTCGATTCCGACTACTGAATATTCAAATTCTTTCAAGAATATCTTCTGCGCAAGTTGCATTAGCCGGACTATATTTTTGGCGTCATCCGTGTGGTCAAACAACTCCAGCCTAGTAGCTTTAGCCAGTGACCATTTCGAAGTATTATGGGAAAGATCAATGAAAGTTACACCTAACAAGATTTCTTGCGGAAATGCGTAGCTTGTTGCTATTTAGGATATAGTGATATCGCTTGAATGCAGTCAAAAGTTTCTTAAAACCTTGCGACTGTTATTCAAATTTGGTTTTCTTGACGTTAATTATCAGCACAAGTAAAAATGTAACTGCTATGACGATTAATGCTCCTGCAACAACTCCATAAACTATCGGGATCCAACTTGACCCAGAACTATGACCAGTCAAAGTCATGGCAGCCAGTGAATTAACAACCAAAGAGGGCACTTTTGCCCAGAGTTGGAGTTGAGATGAGGTTTCAGTCGTTGGCAAGCATATTGCGACGTGGTGGGTTGAATGGTGATAGGTGAAATAGATTTGTTGTGTGTTGCCGACTGTGGTGGCGGTGAAATTTACTTCGTGGTTATCCATGTAGATAGTTAAGCCTGAGGCGTCTGGCAGCAGGTTTTTGGAGATTGTTATGTTCATGTAGCCTGTTGTTCCTGATGGACCACTGACATTAAAGGAGAGCTCCTCTGGAGTCGAACTAAATGCAAAGGCTGAAACGGTTGAATTGGATTCGATTGAGAAGACAGTTTGGGTTTGGTTTGACCCTGAGGTCAATGTGGGTGTGGGTGTCGGTGTTATGGGGTTTGAAGTTTGTTGGACTGATATGAAGTCCATCTGGAAGCTACTCCAGCCCCACCAAGAACCCCAATCAGCCATGTTTTGGGGTGATTGTGGCAGGTCAAAAATTGGGGGTTCGCCGATGAGAATCGTTGTGGGACGTATGTCTGATTGGGCGTGGGCAACTTGGATTCCGTTCACGTAGACGGTGTAGGTTCCATTGATGTAGGCTAACTCGTAGGTTTGTTCAGGGGAAGAAGGCTTGAAACCTGAAATGTCGAGTTTGTAAACTTCCTGGTTTAGGAGTTCAATGTAAATGTTTGTTTCATTTGACATCCAAGTTCCTGTTGAAGAGTCATAGTTTACGTCTCCGTTGTCTGCTGCCCAAACATCGAAAATCTTGTTTTGCCAACCGTTGATTGGATCCAAGGTTGGTGTTCCGTTTCCCAACATGATTCCGTCTCCCCAATCAGCGATACACGTGTACTGTAACGTGAACTGCAAGACGAAGTCTCCGCTGGTTGGAAATGGATTGTTGACCGTTTGCAATAGTGGGAAAGCTGAGCCGTTACTTGACATGTAGAGATAACTGTTCGCGACTGTCACGTTGCCGCCGTAGGCGGGGTTCCCTGATAAATCAACGTTCTGCTGTTGCACTTCCCACTTGGAAGTATCTACAGAGGAGCCCATAAAATGGTCGGAAAAATAGGTTGAAGTTTGCCCTTGAGTTGGGTTGATAGAGGCTATAGCTGAAAAAGTCATTACAAATAGCAAAATTGAAACTGTGCATATTTGGTGGAATTTCAATTGTTTCATCTAATATTTCGCATAAGTCCTTCCAATATAAGGTTATTCGTCAACGTTTGAGAGTGTGTGAAAACTCAAATTTCTCCGAAGAAGTTGAGTCGTATTTGTGTAAATCCCTTTACAATACAACTATTTTTCACATAAAACAATCATTTTTCTGAAATTGAAAATAGTTTTTACACAACCTTGTTTCTTTACTCAGCTTTGTTTACATTTCTTGACTTGGGCTTTTGATGGCTAAAAAACAGTTACTGCGGTTGTAACTGTGAAGCATAGAGATCAGCAACAAAATTTACAGACGTTTCCCGATTCCATTGCCCGAGTAGTCGGGTAAAATTACCAGACGAACTTACTCTGAAATGAGCGTGCGAAAACATAAGGGCTGCTTTTCTTATGCGAGCTCTGTTGAGAGGAACTGTTAAATACCAAATTGAGGGAAGTTTAATTTGACCTTTTATGGAAACTTCAAATCAAATGGTAACTTTCAAATGTCCCGACGACGCCGACATGATAACTTACGTCGCTCACCCTAAACCCGAAGGACAATACCCAGCAATCCTAGTTGTCCACGAAGCATGGGGACTAAACCAACAGATTAAAGGCGTCTGCGACAGATACGCCAAGGAAGGCTTCACCTCTATTGCCCCGCATCTTTTCAGCCGCGACAAAGACCTAGCGGAACAAGCCATCGAGAAAGCCATGATGCAAATCTGGCGCATCCCTGCCGAAAAACGCAATGACCCAGCTGCAATCCAAGCCTTGATGGCGGGGCTTTCCGAAAATGAACGCAAAATAGTAAACTTTTTCTTCACTGGACGTGAGGAAATGGAAAAAATCATGGCGGAAGACCTTCTTTGCTGTGTAAACTACGCCAAATCGTTGGATTCTGTTGATGGGGAAAAACTGGGAATAACGGGTTTCTGCCTTGGAGGCGGATTGTCTTATCAGCTTGCAACCAGGTATCCATTTAATGCCGCTGTCCCTTTTTACGGTGCTAACCCCAAGCCGCTGGAAGAAGTTGCCAAAATCGCGGGTCCCGTATTTGGAATTTACGCTGGCGACGACCTAAGAATAACCGGCACGGTTCCGTCCTTGGTTGAGGCCATGATCGCTCACAAAAAAACTTTCCAAGTAAAAATCTACCAAGGAACCCAGCACGCCTTCTTCAACGAGAACAGACCCAGCTACAATAAAGAGGCAGCCGAAGACGCATGGGCAATGGCTGTGGCATTCTTCAACAAATACCTCAAGGCGACCAAATGAGCACTAACCAAAAACAAAAAGAAGCCAGTCTGCTTTGGGACTGCTTCACCAACTGGTCGCAAACCCTCGAAACCCTAGAAAAAACCGCTGAGCAAAAAAAGAAAAACAATCTCTAGATACTTGTGGCAGTTTATCAGCTAGGTCAACTGGTTTAAAGAAAAAACAGAGTAGTATTGCTGCTTCTATGCGATTACCATTTCTTTTATTAAATGTACCTTCCGATAATTTGCAGTGAACTCTTCCCAAGATTTGTCTGAATCGTAATAGGCTTCAATAGTAGGGTCAAATGAAGAATTCTGATGACAATTATCACAGGATGCGATTATTATTTTCTCATATGTTTTCCGATGAAATGTCAAATTTTGTTTACCACAATTAGGGCAAGAATAGAATTTTTCTGAAAGTAACAAAACATCACTCTTCTACTTTCTTAATATTTAAGAAGAGTAGTTAACTGTTTGCTACATAAATCAGAGAGCACATGTTCGATTCGATAATTTTATCTCTCTATAAAGCACCAACAAATTGGCATTACTTCCATGCAGTTAGTTTCTAATTTGAAGGAGTCTTTTTTCAAAACAAATTTTGCAAAGTCTACGCTTGCACTTCATTCTGCTGTATTGTTCGAATTCTTTGTGGCAACAACTGCAAAACAATTGAGGTCTCTCTAACTCAAGAGCCTCAAGTCTCTTTTTGAGCTCTACTTTGACTTTTTCATCATTCTCTTGCTTGAGTGCATCCTTTAATAAATCAATGGCTAACTCAGAACTTTTCTGCCCAAATATTCTGCCGAATTCACTTAGAGGCTTTCCTGAGTCAAAGATTTTTTTAGGCAAGATGCACACAAAGTTTGCCGGGTAACCGCTCAGCTTATGAGGGTCGATAACTGCAAAGCGATATCTTCTCGACCAAGCATTTTTGTAGTTGGGCTCAAAGACGACCTGTAACTGATAATCGGACACCATATTGACACTTAGAAACATTCAAAACATGAATTTGCCTAATATTGCTTGTCAACGTATAATCTATAGAGCTTTATTGATTATTGTTGCAATGGCCCAAAATACATGTTAAATCGGGATTGCTCCCTGCAGGACTTTTTTTGTTAATGATTGACTTAGATAACTCTTCGATACCAAGTTCACTACCGTACCGAGTTTGTTTTGTAGAAATTTAGCTAGTTGACATAATTCTGTGGAGTCTAATGGTTCAGTGTATGTAACTAACAAGCTAATTTCACTTTCCTCATCGGCTTCACCTTTTGCGTAACAACCAAACAAGTCTATGGTAGCTACGTTGAAGTGCTCAACTAAGAAGGATTTCGATTCACGTAATTTCTGGATGATTTCTTCCTTATCTTGCGTAAGTCCGTCTCCTTCTCCACAAAATACTCGCATTCAATTAGCTTAAAAACTTGTTTAAGGAAAATGTGAATCTTGATGGAATAATGAAGGGAGAATTTACTTCACAAGATTATAAGCGAACTCTTCTGCCAGTTTGAGGTCTTCAACGTTTGGTCTGTTTTTGTTTAATCCACCGACCACCTTAAAAAATTTGTTAGTGTTTAGACCAGCACAGTTAAACTCATCAACAATTTCATAGCCTTTATGTTGCAATTTTTCCCTAAGTGTTGAATGGTCTTTAGTAAGTTTCTTTTCTCCTGTCATTCCACTTGTTGAGAAAATGAATGCTTTCTTGTTGGTGACTTGAGGGAGTTTATCTGCAAGGGCAAGTAGAGTCTCGTGGTGTTTTCCATCGTATATTCCTGACCCAAAACCTACCAAGTCGTATTTTTGAGGCTTTTGGGGGTGAGTATGTTGTGCTGGCTTTATCTTTGCATTGAGAGCTTTCGCCATAGCCTCCGCTACTTTTTGAGTGTTGTTATGATGGTAAGAATAAAAGACTATCAAAGACTTCATGGTACAACCCTTTAGAAATTGAGTTGGACTACGATACATAAGAGATTTACATGCATAATCTCTATATCTCTACTAAACCACTTCACCCAAATTACACAAATAGGTAAAATAATTAGACTACTTGACGGTGCATTAACTATAAAGATAACGCAAAAAAGGCGGTTTTCGCTGATTACCTTTTAGAGCTTTCACTCTGAGAAGCCTGCTCTGCACACATAAATCCCTATCCAAGGTTATCTCATGCCGAGAAAGACCAAATAAATATTGATTGGGTAGCGTGGTTCAGGCTTCCAGTGAAAGCATCTAATTTAATTCACCACGTTTGTTAGTTTATCGTTTTAGCTGCTTCTCTATTTCGTTGGACGTTGCGGTTCTTTCGTGCTTTTTGCCAAACTGTAAAGGTCATAAGAGCCAGCACAAGTACGACTACGATTATTGGAGCTAAGTATGTGGAATTGCGCAGAAAATATGCGACCGCTAAGATGATGACTACGCCCAGCGCCAGCACGGGGGAATCGCCTACTAAGAAGTCCTTCCAGAACTCAAAGAAGCCTTTTACAGCTTTCCAGACTGAGTTCACTGTGGGAAAGCCTCCGCTTCAGCTTTGCGAAGCCTTTCAAAGTATGTTATCAAACCGATTGTTGACAGGAAAATTATTGCCAACAGCACCAGCAGGAACGCGTCGCCCATCGGCCACATTACGCCGACTCCTTCGCCCATCCAGAACATACCAAAAACCGTGAGCAAGCAACCTACACCCAACTTCATGTAGTTTTCAGGCACTCTGGTTAACGGCTTAGCAAGCGCCGCGGCGACCGCCACCATCACGGCAACACCGACAAAAGCCCCTAAAGAAGCAGTCACAAGTTGATTCCCACTTCGAGTCGCCAGGCCAAAACTGATGACGATCATGACGACTTCCATGCCTTCCAAAAGCACGCCTTTGAAGCTGACCGCAAATCCCAAGGAATCCCTTTTCCCTTTGATTCCCGCGTCTTTAGATAGAACCGCAACTTCTTTGTCGTAAATGTCGTGTTCGTTATGCTCTGCTTTGAAGCCTGTTTGGCGCAGTATAGCTTTTGTCAGCCACTGCAACCCAAAAATAAGCAGCAGCATACCTACGACTGTTCGCAAAATGTAAAGTGGGACATAATTGATCAGGGCGGTGCCGACTGCCAAAACAATTAAGGCTAAGATAGCTAAAGCAAGCGCCGCACCTTCAAAAGTGGAGCGCCAACCCCTTGTAATACCTGAAGCGAGCAGGATAGTTAGAGCCTCAGTTGCTTCAACCGCACTTGCCACCGCCACCGTAATAAACAACAGAACCGTACTTTGATCAATCATACAAAATCAGAGTTCCCATGCAAGAATAGCGGTTCGGTCGGTTTTGCGCAGCCGTTTTGGTTTCACCGTTTCTCAGACGATCAAGTTCTGCCGCATTCAAATATAAGCGTTTCAGGGGTTTCTAAGAGAAATTGCCGAACAAACCGGATTTGGCGATTTGAAACAACACGCCTTTCCTTAGGGTTTCTTAAGTACATAAATCGCCGCTGCAAGTTCAGCAAACGCGACTGCAGCCATGGCTAAAAGTGAAAAATCGTGGTTAAACGTTGCAAGGAACCCCACCGCATAGACAAAAAGAGGAGCCAGTATGACCGCCACTCCGACAGTTAATTTTTCAAAGTCATTTAGCACCGAGGATATTTTGCCTCTTGCAGCGTTTCTTAGGAAAAGTTTGATTTCAAAGATGCTTGCAGAAGCCACTGGCAGAATTATCAAGAATGGAATGAGGATGGCAGATGACGAAGTTAACGGCTTAAAGAGTGATAAAACGGTTAAGGCTAAGGGTACGGGAACGTAGGTTGCGGTGGCTACGAGCGCTTTGGGAACAATGATTCTTTGGGAGTTAATTGGCAGTGTCTTGGTGTATTCTAACCCTTTTCCTTCGGAACTAAGTAGGGCGAGGGGCAGAAAAAGGGCGAAAACTGCGCCCAGCGATGTGCCGGTAAGCATAAGGGATGTTCTAAGGACGCCAATGTTGGAGTCAAGCAAGGTGATAATGATTGTTTCGAGAACGGGCAATGCGAAGAAGAAGGCGGTGGCGGGATTCCTAGAAGCCACTTTAAGATCTTTCGTAATGTAACCCAGTAATGGACCACGAGGATTAACAGAAAAATCTTTAGCCGTAACCCTCGCAGCGTTCACACCAACACCCTGCGAAACGCGTCTAACGGTTCCTAAACTCCATTTTCCAGCGAAAAACGCAAGCGAAACGTACCCGACCATGGCAGCTGAAGACACAAACAAGGTTGCGAATGTAACGGTGGAAACAGAAGCGGTTATGACGATGCCGGTTGAGAAGGGGTAAAGAAGACCGAGTAGTATGCTCCATACGTGCCCGGCGCCGAGCAGCGTGCTCTGCAGGTTAGGAACAATGTATAATGGGATGCTAAAAAGGAAACCAACGGCGACAAGCAGCAGACCCCACGTCAAAATGAAAAACAGCCGCAGGACCGTGTTGGTTTTTGAGCGTCCTCCCCGCAGCATGTTCTTTTGGAATATTCTTGAAAACCAGAGCGCGACGGCAACGGCGAAAACCGCGTTCATTGCAGATGCTGCAAGCATGATTAGGGTTGCTATGGGAGAAGCCGTTAGGTATGCGACCAATATGACTTGGCTTACGATTGATCCGATTACCATGTAGTCAAAGGATCGGATAAAAGAAAACAATGTAACTAAAGAAAAATCATCCCGGTCAATGGGCATAGTTGAGAGCAGGGCTGAAGATTCGGGGCTCATAAAAGACGAAAGGGTCTGGATTGCATACAGTGCCGTGAAGCCGAAAGTAACTGCCAAGCTTAGCGAGATGGCGCTTGTTAATCCTAATCCTGGGCTTCCCAGAAACAGCGAGGCAAATGGAGCTAACGAAACGATGACGTTGAAAAACGCAACGACGCCTTTGTCGAACTTGGCAATTCGCAACGCTCGCTTGGTTAATTCTAGGTCGTCTTGCGATTCTTTGCCTTGGCGGTCACGTCCAAACGCGCCCCACCACATCCGTCCCCGCTCATCAGCTAACGAACGGTAAATCATTTCGCGGTAGCATGTCTTGCTGAGACGCCAGGCTTCACTTAGGTTCATTCTTGAAGAATGCCTCCCTGAGCATCCTCATCGTGTCGGCGACTTCGTCTTCTTCATGCGTCAACTTGAGGAAGACCTCTTCTAGCGTACCGTCCTTGCCATCTGTTTTGCTTCTGAGCTCAGCCAGGGTTCCTTCAGCTATTACTTTGCCTTGATAAATTATACCGATTCTATTGCAGACCTGCTGAGCAACCTCCATGATGTGAGTTGAAAACAGAACGGCGCCGCCTTTTTGCGCATGAATCGCAACCAGCTCTTTGACTATTCGGCTGCTTTTAGCGTCTAGACCGTTGAGGGGTTCATCTAGCAATAGGACGGGGGGTTGATGGATAAGTGAGGCGATCAGGGCGACTTTTTGCTTCATGCCCAGCGACAGGGTTGCGATGGGCGAGTCAAAATATGGGGCCATGTCAAAAGCTGAGGCAAGTTGAGCGGTTAATTCGTTGGTGGATGCTCTGTCGGTTTTCCTGATGGATGCAACAAACTCGAGAAAATCCCGGGGCGACAAGGAATCGTAAACTATGGGGTTTTCGGCGACGTAGCCGATTTTTGATTTAACTTCGATGGGGTTTTTCGCAGGATCCAAGCCTACGACTTTGATCCAGCCGGAAGTTGGCTCTTGCAAACCTAGGATTGTTTTGATGGTTGTTGTTTTGCCTGCGCCGTTGGGTCCCAGCAGTCCGTAAACTTCTCCAGGCATTACACGTAAATTCACATTCGACAAGGCTTGAAATGAGCCGAATTGCTTGGTAAGATTGGATGTTTCAATCAGGGGCTCGGAGGATGAGCTAAATGTTTTTTGCAACCAACCATCGCCTGCTTGGGAACCAACCTCTAGTCTTGTGGGTAAACAAATTATATCTTACTAATCCTCAATCCACAAATCCTCAAGAGTTTACTGCCAACCTGTTCTTCTGGCTAGCTAGATTCCTAATCTTTAGGTGTCGTTCTATTCGCTTAGCATTTGTACTCCGTCGATTTGGCCATTGTCTGCGAAGATGCCGACGGTGACTTCATTTACGGCACCTGGATAAACCCTGTCAAGGCCAAGTATCACGTACCAGTAGGGGATCAGAGCGTCGGAGCCGGTTCGAGGATGCGGAACCATCTGAACTGAAATGGGCGTATCAAGAACCGGAAAATCCGTGTATTTTGTTCCGTTGAAATTCCAAGTCAAGGTTGAAACATAGTTTTTAGACATGGTGACCGCTTCCGACTGTGAAATGGTCAAATCGGTGCTTCCCACGGTGAACAGATAGTAGCCATCAGTCATAGTAATGAGGATGTTGTTCTGGAATTCCATCATTACGCCTTTAGCCTGATAGTCTATACCGTTCTGCGTGTACATCCACATGAACTCTGTGTCGCCGCCTGAAACGGTTATTTGAAGCGTCATGTTACCCTGCGTAACTGATGTAGGGCCGCTTGCATTTACAGCGTCTATAAGGTTAGCCATCTGGCTAAGATACGGAAAGCCAGTGAATGCCTGATACCGCTCAAGCACACCTTTGGCGGCTTGCACAACGTCATTGGGCTGGGTCTCCGTGAAAACAGGTGAGCTTTCCCCCATGTCAAGTTGGTAACGACTGAACTCATTATTTCTGAACCGCAGGTCAACATTAAAGGTATATGGTCCATTTGTTAAAGAATATGTGAGCAATTCCTCAGCCGCATCAAGTTCCGTGTTATACTGAAGAGTGTTACTGAGCAGAGAAACCGTGTATTGACTTGTGTCTATTTGAGTTACGTTCTGCAGAAAATCAGCCACTTTATTGGTGCCTATCCCCCAGGAAAGCAACTGCTGGTTTTCCGCAGCTAAGGCATTTTGTTTGCTGGACAGGTGATTCATAGACGTATATTCGATGGTAGAAATGCTGGCTAAAATCAAAACCGCAACTAGCAGCACTGAAACCGCGGCTTTCCATTTAAAAGACAAGTGAATTCTGCGTTTAGGCTCGATTTCCGGAGCATCTTCAACACCCTTCATAGCACTTACGGTAGCCAACCCGAAAGTTGACAGCTTATACTGCCCATTATCCATCTTGTTAACAAGGTCGCCGAGGCTTTCAAGATGATAAGTCAAATTAGAAGTAGAAATATCCAGCTCTCCAGCAATATCCATAAAAGTCATAGGTTTGAGGGAAAGCATACGTATAATTTTGCGGCGAACCGGATGCTTAAGCGACGAGAACATGGTCGAGTAGATTTCATCTTCTGAACTGGCCACTGAAGCACCCGCGTAAAGTACATGGTGGTCAATCCTTAAAAAGCATATTTAAAATAACCGTAAAAAAAGTTCAAGAAAATATTTGCGGAATTTACAGCCCGCATATGCGTTATATTTTTTTAAAAAAAACAAAAAAAGAAAGAAGTTGATTTTGTAGTCGTTTGTTCGCTTTATGGTTTCTTTCTGAGCATAATCAACGCGAGCACTGCGCCGATTATTATTACGACAATGATGACTGCTGCGATACCGTATTCTAAGCTTGCAGTGGATGCTATGCTTGTGAGTGGTGTAGCAGTTGGTGCTGTAGTTGCTGGAGCGCTCATAATGTTAAAGCTGCTTTCTGAGGCTGATGGCCAGTAAGCGTATGTGCCGCCGAAGTGGGCATAGACTGTGTAGTTACCTGTGATGCTTGGTGTCCATGTTAGCGAATAATGGCCGCTCTCGTCTGTTGTGGTTGTGCCTACGACGTAGGTGTTGTGGTTAGAGTCAGTTACGCCTATTGTGACTGGAACGCCGACGAATGTGGCTGGTGCTGGTTGCTGCTGGTAAACGTATCCCATCCACTGAGTCATGATCGAGTCAGCTGCGCATGGAACTCCGTTTGCAAAGTTGCCTGCCTGTTCAGTTTGTTTTGTGCCTGCGGCTACATCCATTACTGTGCCCGATATGACTACGTTGCTTCCAAGGGTTGTGGCCTGTGGTCCAGCGTTGACTGTTGTTGAGCTTGGTCCTCTGCCGACGCTGTAGATCTGGTTGTCGTAGCCGTTGAACATTATTGAATAGCCGTCTGCGATTGCGTAGCTATTTGTCAGGAATTCGCCTGTGTAATCGGAAAGTGCCCAGATTTGTAGTCCGGTTGTTGCGTTGATGCCGCGTGATACTGCGCCTTTGAAAATCGGTGTTTCTTCAGTGTGTTCGGTTGTGACAGTGTATATTACTCCTGAACCGATTGCATTTACGAATGTTGGGTAATTGCCGAAGGGAGTTTCAAGACCTGCATTTGTGCTGTTGTCTGATCCTACTGGGCCGTTGCCGAAGGTCCATAGTAGATTTCCAGTTAGATCGTTGTAGCAGTAGAGTATTCCTGCGTAGGCGGTGCTGTAGATGTTGCCGTAAGCAATTGCGTCGCTTATACTGCCTGACCCGTCTGAGCCATAATAGTCAAGTGACGCTTGTGGTACGGATGGTCCCCAAATTTGCTTGCCTGTATGCAAACTGTAGCCGACAAATTGAAGACTTTCTCGGTAGTTTTCGACAAAGACGTTGTTAACAGGGTCGATTCCAGCCCACAGTACAGTAATGTTTCCTGCTGGTGGTTGAATCGTGTTTGACCATATCTGCGAGCCCAGTGTACCAGCGGTTGAGTTGAGGTTGATGCCGTAGTAAGTGTATGGAACGTCGCTTGATCCGCCAAAGAAGAGGTTTTCGCCAGTTGAGGGATAATTGCCAGCGCGCGCAAGCAATATGTCACCTTGGACACCTGCGGAAATAGTTAAGCCTGCTGCTGAGGATCCTATGAGAGCACCGTTGAGTGTTGCAGTGTTGAGCCACGGTATTGAAATGTTGAAGTCGTATAAGCTTGGTTCAAAAGTGGTTCCTACAGTGCCGCCTGTCCAAGCTCCATTGGTTATTGGCGGAGGTATAGTTGGCGTTGTTGATGGACCATTGTATAGGTTGTCCCAAAGCCTAGATGAATTCCATTCATACATGTACCAATTTGGCGCTGCTGCGGTTCCGTAGTTGTGGAGGGATATTGACAGATATTCGCCGTTCGGACCCAGCATTGATGTGCCCGAGGGAGGGCTCGTCATGTTAAAGAGTGCGGTTCCTGTGAAAGCATCATAGAAATTCCATTGACCAGATACACTAGCAACTAGCATTGGTGGCCAAACTCCGTGCTGATTGGCATCTTCCGGATCGTATACGTAGGCGAAAGATATTGCGGGCATGGTGGAGCTGATCCAGATTTGTTGTCCAGTTTGCAGGTTATAGCAGACGGTTGGTCCACTTGATGGTTCGGTTTGGCTGATTGGTTCTTTGAAGATGAGCATTCCGGAGACAATGATTGGATTTTGGAATTTTTGGTCGTATGCAGACCCTTCGGCGTAAGTGTTTCCAGGTATTGTGGTTGCAGTTTGTCCGACGACTCCTCCAGTGGTTAAGGGCAATGTCCACATAACGTGAGAAGTCAATGGTCCAACGTTTGTCGGTGAGCCGAATTCTTCCCCGTTGCCTCCCAAGTTAGGTCCGCCGCCGAGCGCTATGTAGCCAGGTGAACTGAAACCTAACCAGTTTGATCCGAGCGTGTACCAGGCGGTGTTTTCACCGTATATGGGTCGCGTCCAGTACGCTGTCGGAAGTGGTGTTTGTGGAAGTCCAGCTATTGGGTTTGTCTGAACAGTCAGGGTTGTCGATGCTGTTGCTGATGTATAGGTATCGTTTATGAGTGCTGAGGCGGGATCGTTGGCGGATGTTACTGTTGTCGCTGGAAAGTTGAAGGTGAGAGTGTACGTGCCGGTCGTGGTTGGAGTGAAGAAGTAGTCGTAGTCAGATGTTGTGCTTTCAACGAGACCTAAGGTTTCCGTTGTGTTTGTACCATCTGGAGCAGTAATAACGAGTACCCAACTTGGATCGGTGGCAGTTCCTTCGCTGAATCGATAATTATTGGGTATTTCGGCATTGTTCCCGAAAATTACTTGAACCCACATGATAATTTCGACGCCTTGACCGACGCCTGTAGGATTGGGTGCCGCACTGATGTATGCATACGTTGGAATATCATACGCCGCGTGAACAGCTGGAATTAGAATCATTGAAGCGGTCATTGAAAATGCTAAGACTATCGTGATGGCAATAGCAAGAGTTCTGTTTTTACTAATTTGCAATTTTTTGTTCATTTTTCTCTTTTCCTCTATTTTTTAATTTTTGGTCAGGAAAAAGCAAATTTGATAAAACACTCTTCAAAGAAGAGTGACTAATATCAAATGACAACTACCTTTATCCTAACTGCTCAAAATTATTCTCTTTCGGGGCTAAAATAGTTTATGCCAAATGAATTTTTAGTTCTAAATTAGCAACTACTATCAGTTTGTGATTGGAAAAGTTAGTTCAGAGAGAGTGACAAAAACAAATCTAAGAAAATGATTCAAACGCGTAACTTCATCGGAATAATCGGCATAAGCATGTCAAATTGTTTTAATAACACGGTTTTCAATAGTTACGAACGCTCAGTTTAGAGGCATAGAATAGTTAATGCTAATCCAAGAAGTTATACTTGAAAATTTCATGAGCTATGAGTATGCTAGGGTGCCCTTCAAAAAGGGGGTAAATGTGATTGGAGGACCCAACGGCGCAGGGAAATCCTCTCTTTTGTTGGCAATATCTGTGGGGCTGGGACAAACTTACACTGAACGTTCACGAAAACTGAGCGACCTGATCAGGTGGGGAAAAGACCAAGGCCGAGTCACACTTATTTTAGATAACAGCAAACAGGGCAACAAGCGCCCGGTTCAAAAATACTCCAAAGATCAGCTGTTTCTCACGCGAACTCTGCGACGTGACGGCAAATACGGGTTTGAACTTGAAAACCGAGCCGTTGGCAAACAGGACGTTGAACGCTTGCTCGGCAAATTCGGCGTTGACCCTGACAACATGCTAATTATCATGCATCAAAACATGGTTGAACAATTCACCGTGTTGAGCAACATCGAAAAGCTCCGGATGGTTGAGGCGGCAGTCGGGTTGGAACCCTTCCGCGAAAACGTTGTTCAAGCAAAAACCAAGCTAACAAGAATCCTCACACAAGAGGAATCTGTGACAAAACTGCTTGAGCAAGCTCAGCAGACCCTCAATTACTGGCGCGAACAATACGATAAGTACCAAGAAAAGAAGCAACTCCAGATCAAAAGGCGTTTTCTCGAGCGAGTACTTACGTGGGCTGAAGTTGAAAAACGGGAAAGCACACTCAGAAACCTAAAGATGAACCTGACCAAAAACCAAGAAGCCATAGCCAAAATCGAAACGGAAAAAACAGACATACTCAACGAACTCACCACACGGCAAAACCAAAATGAAACGCTGAAAGGGAATCTAAAAGCCATTTTCGACGAGCGACTCAACATAGAACACGACATCGCCCAAAACCAATCCACCAAATCACTAATTACCCAGTTAATTGAAGAATCTCAAATACTTCAGCAAGCAATCCAAGCCAACAAAAACCAGATAAAAATTCTTAGAAACGAGAACCTCAAGGAAATGCTCAAAAACTCAGAGCTGGAACTCTCAAGCGCCAGCGAACGGGTTAAGCAGAACCAAGCGGAAATGAATTATTTGCAAGAGTCCACTGGGAAAGCATCCGATGAGATGCTTGAACAAAGGGTGAAGTTGGCTTTACTTGAGTTCAAGCGGGCAAACGCGATCGTCAACCTTAAGGAACTTGAAAAATCTCTTAAAGAAGCCCAAGAAAACTTGGATTCACTAATTGAAAAAGCCCGAGAGACAGGTGAGCGAATTGCGGCTGCAAAAAGCGCAAGCGACATCCAAGACGAAATCCGCTTAACAGAAGGGCATTTGGCGGCGCTCTCCGACGTTTCAGAGGACATTGAACGCCAGTACGAATCATACTCAAAACTTTATTTGGAACTCAAAGAAAAAGTGCAGCTTGTAGCTGAAAACCGCGAGAAAACACTCGAAGAAGTCAAAACTCGAATGCAGTCATGGAGAACCGTCATGGAAAGCCTACTTGACCGAGTAAACGTAGAGTACCAGCGAATCATGACCCAAACCTTAGCCACAGGCACTGTGCAACTTTCAAGCGCCCAAGATATCGAATCAGCCGGCTTAGAAATCGCAGTCGGATTCAAAGGCAGCAAACCTGTAGCTCTTGACGCATATACCCAAAGCGGCGGGGAACGTACAACAGCAACCATGAGTTTTCTTTTAGCGCTGCAACAACACGTGCGCTCGCCGTTCCGCGCAGTCGACGAATATGACATTCACATGGACCCTAAAAACCGTGAAATGATCGCGAAAATCCTCCTCGCTGTCATCAAAGACGCAAACGCCCAGTACGTCGTCATCACACCCAGTCAAATCACCTTCGCCCAGCAAGACGCCAACGTTATCACCGTACAAAACACCGAGGGGAAATCAATTATCCGTGAGGTAGTTGCTTAATGCAGAAGGTTAAAGAAACCAAAGCGTTGGGCAAGGAAAGGCTAGAACGCATTATTGAAATGTGTCTCGCTATTGAAAACCGCACGGTCGAACCTTTCACGCTAAACATCGACGAAATAATTCAGGTTGTTAAGGAGTATTTTCCCCAGTGGCAAAATCCAGAGGAACTCAGGCTTGACGCTGAAACGCTACATCACTTAGCCACGGTTATTAAAATGCAGAGCGAATGGGTGAAGCAGAGGTCAACGGCGCTCTACACGGATCCGTTTCTTTTGGAAGAAAAAATCCTGCGGATAGGAAAGCAAGAGATGGTTGAGGTTTTTCTGCGGGCGTGGAACCCGATTTTGGAGTTCGAACAAATCAGCCTTAACACTTTGGCCCAGGGACTACTTTACTGGGAAGCATTGGCGCCCATCAGCGAAAGATGGAAAGACTTCGAAGCCGCGGAGGTCTCTAACAGCTACACAAGTAGAGACGAATTAATCAAGCAACGCATCCTAAGCGACAAAGAATTCTCAGTAGAACTCAGTACTCTCTGGCAGGAACTCAAAGAATGCGTAGTTGCAAAAGGCAAAGAAGGCAAAATCGACTACTGGGACTTCATCGGCGCAGACACCTACGAACAAACCGTCCAAAAAGCGTTCTTAACAAGCTTCCTAATTACCTATGGGTTCGCAACCTTAGAAATCGACCGCCTCGAAGAGCTTGTTTTCATTGTTCCATTCCAAGAACCAAGAATTGAACCCTTAACCCAACAGTCAGAATCCGTAGCCATCGCCGTTTCAGTGGAAGACTGGCGCAGATGGAAGGAGGCCAATTCATGAGCAAAAGAGGCGTCTATGGCAGTAAGATCAAGAAAGCAACTCAAATGCTCTTTTACAAACGCCATCAGAAACCAGGTGTCAGAGGCGCAGAACTCCACAAAGCATTAGGTTCAGACTATCCTAAGGTACTTGATCTTCTCGACGACTACCTCAAACCACTGGATCTGCAAGTCAAAACCATTTTCGAAGAAGAAGAAACCTCTGAGAAACCAACTATAGAGGAACTGGACAAGGCAAGATTCTACGTGGCGTTGAGGGGCGATTTGGCGACGAAAGATAAGCTGATTGGCTGGCGTATCGATGATTTGGCAGGGTTGGCGATTACGATTTCATTCATAATTAGTAAGAAGGGGCAAGCTTCGCGTAAAGACGTTGAGAAACTTCTTGGCGAGAAGATGGCTAACTGGAAAATCGGGTTGAACCTTGATCGCTATGTCCGCTATGGCTATTTGGCGCAAGACGACAATGGACAGCTGTTTCTTGATTGGCGGACAAGGGCAGAAGTAGACCAGAAAGCGTTGATCAGCATGCTGCTATCAAGTGAAGCGCAAAAGGCAGAAGTTGCCGCGCCTAAAGAAGAGGCAGAAGAAGAGTCGCCAGAGGAAAACGAGTAAAACGCTCAAGTCGGAAGCTTGCAGGGCTATGGTTTAGTTTTGTTTTTGCATACGTGTTGTACGGGGGCGCAGTACTACATCTTAAGTCGTAATGTTTAATATACACTGCAACCCATGTTCCGAATCAACCCGAAGTGAAAAAAATGAGCAATGAAAAAAGATCAAAAAAAATACTCATACTTGCAACGGCATTGATGTTAGTTGCATTAGGCGCAGTCATAGCAGTTTACGCCACCTCAATCCTCGGAACATTCACAGGTGGAAACGTTACTGTAGTGCAAATAGGAGCTCAAGTCAATTATAGCACCGACAATGACCCATTAGGCACATGGACCACAACTCTTACAACCGATCCAGGTAGCAACTGGTACACTGAACTTGCAATCACATCAGGCTACACTGGCTCAGCAACAGTAACCTTCCAGTTACAAGAGCTAAGCGGAAGTAACTGGCAAAACACAAGCAACGGAGCCTTCACGACTGGCACAGTATCATTTACGGGATCAGCTCAGACTATTTATGCAACATCCAGTGGCGGTAACAGCGGCAACTTAGACTGGAGCACCATCGCAACAACAGGAGGAACCTACCGAGTAGTTGCAACAGTTAATTCAGCGTCATGATATTGATGCTGAATCAACAACTTTTTTTAATCAACCAGCCAAGTAGGGTTTAGGGGTACTCTTGATTCCGCTTGAATTCGACGCCGTCACCGCAATAGCCGTTGTCTTAGTCGCCGCGATTCTGGCTGTTTACCTGTCAGTGCTTAAAAGGACAGGATGGATAGGTCACGCCGTCAGTTACCAAAGCAAACCTAATTCACAAGAAAATGTACCTTTTGGCTCGATTGATAGCATGGCTTTAGAGACGGGTAAGGGAAATCTGGAGCTTGATGAAGAAATTGAGAATGGTACTCAGGTTGATGAACCAGAAGAAAATGTGGATCTCGAGGCAGAAGAACAGAAAATAATCTTAAAACAGAAGCTTGCCCAAAAACTGATTGAAGCACAACAATATTCCGCAATGGAGAACGCTTCGCCTCAATGCACACACAAATTTGGTTACCTGTCCGCTCTAAAGAAAAAAGCAGAGATACCCGATGAATGCTACTCTTGCACCCAACTAATTCAATGCGTCAAAGAACCAAAAAATGTGCCTCAAGAAGAAAAAAATGTTGACCGCAGCTGATTTTGATTTTTCGGGTTCGCCTAAAGGGATGTAACAAAGTTTAAAAGCGCCTTTTCCGTTTCTGGTTGGCTCTACAAGAAGTAGCGGAAGGCTCATGACCGAATTTTTGCGGAGAGCTTGTCCCAAAAAAATTATAAATCACAATAATAGGAGGAAAAGAAATGTTGTCAAGAGACTGCGACGGATGCTCGCAAATGAAAGCCTGCATTAGACGCTTCTGTATCGTTGAAAAAGGCAGCTGTGTTTACTGCCCAGACGGAACAGCTCACCTAGTAGATGGAATTTAAGACCAAAATTTTGATTTTAAGCAACCGTCTTCTTTATTTCTTTTTGTTATCTCAAATTTTGGGATAGGTTTCTGCTAAAAGTGACCTACAGAATAGCAACACGTTTTTTCCTGTTCAATCGAAGATATGTTATGCCTATTGCTGATGTTGCCACAATCGCCATGACCGCAATAAAGACATAATCGGAAGATAAACCTGTATTGAAAAAGCCCTCTTGTGAAGAAGGCATAGATGGAGGATGATTAGTTGCAAGATATGTTTCAGGGACCGCAATCCATGAGGCATTGCCTGCATACACATAGATATCATATATCTTGGGCGTAAACGCCACTGGACCCATAAGAGCAGGAGAATTGAGAAGAGTGCAGTTTACGATACCGCTACCAGTTAAACTGTTATTGACAACCTCGGAGTATTCTGCGCCTCCACTCTTTTCGTTGTTCTCTATTTCTTTTGCAGTCGGAAGGTTTGGCCACGCCGACTTAATTTGGCTATTAGTTAAAGGAAAAGTCTGGTCCATACTATAATTGACGTGAGGTGGAAATAGAGCGAGGTACGTCAATGGCGCTATGAGTAGAGCTACAATTTCCACAAACAAAACTCCTGCAATTATATGTGAAGATAATCTTGCAAAGTTTGCTGACGCTGGATTTTTTGGTTGGGGGCACCATCTTCGGAGTCTTCTTAGGATTCTCATTCACTTTTACCTGCTATTCTTAGTGGCGTTTTTTTGAGTCTTTTTTGAAGAATTAAGAGAACAGTTGTGGCGAGAATAAGGATCGCGACTACTACGCCAACTGATATGGGCAGAGTGTTGAATTGCTTAGAATGCAAAATAGTTGCGGGTGAAACTCTTAAAGCAAAAATGTTGTTGCCGCTGCCCGCGTAGAGCACTCCGTTGGCAATAGTCGGAGAATCAACTGCGCCGCCGGTAGGGTAGCTCCATAGTTCGACGCCCTTTGTGGCGTTCAAAGAGTAAATGTTGTCATCAGTTGAACCTATGTACATAACTCCATTGACGACACTTGGAGTCGACAGAGTTCCGTCGCCAATAGTACAGTTCCAGATTATAGCGCCGCTGGATGAATTGAAAGCGTAAACATTGCCATAATCTGAGCCTAAGTACACGATGCCGTCAACAACGGAAGGAGACGAATCGACGTTATCGAGAAAAACTCCGTTTCCGGTGCCCGTGTAAACGGGGGTGTAGTTCCAGATTTCTGCGCCGCTCGTGGCGTTTATTGCATGCAAGTTATTTTCTTCTGAGACGTAGTAGACGATCCCGCCGGCAACGACTGGAGACGACCAACCGGAGTAGTCTGTGTTGTAATTCCAGATTTGGGCGCCGCTTTTGGCATTGAAAGCGTAAACGCCATAGCAAATCTGGGCTATCGGATAACCAGGAGGAATCGCCCAGCCAAACGCGCCCTCGGCACCTACGTAGACTGTCCCGTTGACGATTGTAGGCGATGGATTAACGCGAGCGTAGCCAACTAAGGATGAAGTACTCCAAAGTGTTTTGCCGTTAGTTGCGTTTATAGCATAAACATTACAACAACCATTGTTTGAAGAGTTGGTCGTACCAGCATAAACGATCCCGTCGGCAACAGTAGGAGTAGAGAAACCAACGGGCACATCATATTGCGGCTCGTTGCGCCAAATCTGCGTACCATCAGTAGCATTCAAGGCGTTGATGGAAAAGTCCGTGCTAACAAAAACTACACCATTGGCGACTGCAGGCGAAGAAGGCCACTCCCCTGTGTAGTAATCCCAGAGTTGGGAGCCATCTGTTGCGTTTAAAGCATAAACGTAGTTGTTCTCTTCGCTTGTATAAACAACGCCATTGACAACTACGGGAGAAGAGCCCCCGTAGAATTCTTCCATTACACTTATGGTGTGTTT
Organism: Candidatus Bathyarchaeota archaeon; assembly: GCA_963827165.1. Lineage (GTDB taxonomy): Archaea > Thermoproteota > Bathyarchaeia > Bathyarchaeales > Bathycorpusculaceae > Bathycorpusculum. The sequence continues at coordinate 113,159 of CAWGZR010000004.1, forward strand.
CCAGAGTAATGTGGGAGTTTCTGAAACAGGCGAATTAACTAAAGGAACGATTGGAGCAGATGGCATTAAGCTAGATGAAAATACGAATAATGATATGGACAAGATAAGTGTAGCCGTAACAACAGCAGCGATAGGCATCGAGTAACGTTTTAATTTAGTAGGCAAACGGTCTGGCGTCTGAGGACACCAATCCCTAAAATCCTTAAGTCTCTTACGCACACCCATTTTTACTCACCTGCAATTTTGGAAAATAGTGCTTCTGCCAATTTAGAGGGCAAAATCTTGCGGGTATCGTCGAGTATGAGAAAGTTACGGTCTTTGGCTTCTGCGAGGAGGGTTTCTCGGCAGGTTTGGAGTTTGCTGCATTTTTCGCAGTCACCTTCATGTTTGTACCAGACTTGTACTCCATTTTTGGCGGAGAATGTGATGAAGGCTGCTGTTTTGAAGTGGCTACTGTAGCCGAGCAGAAAGCCTTTGTCTGGGTTAATGGTTTGGACGTCAATCTTGTTTATTTTCGCTGTTTCTTCTAATGCTTCGCCGATTTTTGTGTTGGCTGTGTCGAGGGCTTGGTGGATTGTTTGGCGTGTGACGTTTAATTGCCTCGCGATGCTGGCTTCTTGCTGTCCTCTGGTTTTTAGGTCCCATATCATTTTTTGTTTAGGCGTTAAGTATCCGAGGCTGAGGGTCAATTTTGGTCAAACCAGTAAGGCTCAACTACCTTACATAGTAAGCATTAGCTCCGAACTATTTATTTCTTTTCCAAATCAGCACTGAAAAGGCGTGCGTACAGGATTTGGAGCTGAAAACGCATTAACAAGTATGTTGGTCTTATTCCCATTGTTGGCATAGCATTGGCATTAGTTATCGAGCTTGCTTTGGGTTTGCGCGGGCAGTACGTGTTTAATCCTCCTTACCTGATTTTAGGACTAAATATTGCGATTGTCGGCGGAGTCAGCTTCATAGTAGCGTATCTTTCCGGAAAAGGGTACTTGGCTACGGGATCGCTAACGCTTCTGCTCATTACTCTGTCGTTTATCGCGATTGGCACCATGGATTCAGTAAGCGGGTGGTACGCAAATTTTGTGCCTAATTGGGCTGTAACCACGGCAGCCATTGGATTGCTTTTGTTTTCTGTTTTGCAAATATTTGGTTCATTTCAGGGTTCTTTTCGCTCAGTCCCAATTGGCTCTGAACATCGAAAAACAAGATTGACGATAGCCTGCTTAGTCGTGTTTTTTCTAAGTGTAATATTGTCGTTATTGATTGGGGTAAATGTTTTTCCAGCTTTTTTCGTAAATGGAGTCGGAGTAACTTTAACTGATCGGATAGTTTATGCAGTCGTTATTTTCTTGTTTTCATTAAATTGTGTGCTTTATCTGAGGCTTTATTTTAAGACTAAATCAAACGTGCTGTACTGGTATGCTTTAGCTTTGGGGTTGAATGCGATTGGTTTGTATGGGCTTACTTTGCAGGTGCGTTTCAGTGATGTTGCGGTTTGGACTGGGAGGCTTGGAACTTACATTGCAACAACTTATTTCTTAATTGCTCTGTTAAGCACAAGAAAAGAAAATAGTGAGGTTTGAGAAATTTCTTATTGATCTCAAAAATAAAGCGTGTTTTTATATTTCAGAGTACGGTATCTTTGGTAATTTAACGGTGAGGCCTTCTTATGTCAGCTGACGTTTTAGCGGGTGGATGGGCTAAGGTTCTTGGCGGCGATCGGAAACAGTTTAACATGTTTATTGAGAAAATGCTAGATGGCTTTGCCTACCACAAAATCGTTCTTGACAAAGCAGGTAAACCGATTGATTATGTTTTTCTTGAGGTCAATTATGCCTTTGAAAAAATGACGGGGCTAAAAAGAGCACAAATTATAGGTAAGAAAGTAACCGAGGTCCTTATGGGCATTGAAAAAGATCCTGCGGATTGGATTGGAGTTTATGGCCATGTTGCTTTGACGGGTGAGCCTGTTGAGTTTGAGAATCATGCAGTGCCTTTAGGGAAGTGGTACAGGGTCTCGGCTTATTGTCCAGAGAAAGGTTATTTTGTCGCTTTATTTGAAGACATTACTGAGCGCAAGAAAGCTGAAGAAGCGATGGCTTTCCAAGCTAACTTGTTATCCAGGGCGCGTGAAGCCATTTTTGGCGTTGATTCAAAGTATAATATTACCTACTGGAATAAAGGCGCCGAGGACTTGTTCGGCTACACTAAAGAAGAAGCTATGGGGAAAAATTTCCAAGAATTAATTCCAATAAAGCTCGAGGGTTCGTCACGTGCAGAAGAATTGGCTAAGCAAGAAGCAACTGGTTATTGGGAGGGCGAAGTGCAATATCGTCGCAAGGATAGTTCATATGTTTTAGTTGAGCTCAATTCCGCTACTCTCAAAAGCCCAACCGGAGAACTGCTGGGCGTAGTGACAGCTGCTCGAGATATTACTGAGCGCAAGAAAGCCGAAGAATCCACGGCAAGGCAGGCTGAACTTATCGATCTTAGTCCCGATGCTATTATTGTTAGGAAACTTTACGGCACTATTACTTTTTGGAGTAAGGGCGCGGAGAAACTGTACGGTTGGACAAAAGACGAAGCAATAGGGCAAGACATGAACAGCCTACTGAAGCCGGAATTCTCCCAACACCTTGAGGAGATAATAGACCAGCTTAAGCTTGAGGGCAAATGGTCTGGTGAAATCGTTCACCTATGTAAAGATGGAAGCAAGGTTGCTGAGCAGAGTTTTTGGTTGGCGCGGTTAGGAGTCGACGGCGAGATATTTGAGGTGGTGGAATCGAATGTGGATATTACTGAGCGGGTTGAGTTGCAGGTTAAGCTTGAGGAGTCTGCTGTCAGGGTTGAAGAATACGCGAATCAAATGGAGGAGCTCGCAGAAAAAAGAGCTGCTCAGTTGAAGGATGCTGAGCGGTTAGCCACCATAGGCGCTACTGCTGGCATGGTTGGGCATGATATTCGAAATCCGTTGCAGGCTATAACCGGCGACGTTTTCCTGGCTAAAACAGATTTAATAGCGATTCCTGAAAGCGAAGAGAAAAAGAACATCCAAGAAAGCCTATCGGAAATTGAAAAGAACGTTGATTATATTAACAAGATTGTCGCGGACCTACAAGACTTTGCCAGACCTCTGCGACCTAATGCGGAAGAAACCGATCTAAAACTCATAATTAACGATTTATTGAAAAAGAATGGGTTGCCAGAAAACGTCAAAGTAACCGTTAAAGTGGAAACTGATGCAATAAAAGTTGTAGCTGACTCCACTTTCATAAATCGCATCATGTACAATTTGGTCACTAATGCGGTTCAAGCAATGCCAAATGGCGGGAAACTGACCATACACGCCTACAAAGAAGAAAAAGATATCCTAATAGCTGTCAAGGATACCGGCGTTGGCATACCTGAAAAAGTTAAAGGAAAATTGTTTACTCCAATGTTTACAACTAAATCCAAAGGTCAAGGCTTCGGCTTAGCAGTAATCAAACGCATGAGTGAATCATTAGGCGGCACCGTCACGTTCGAAAGCGAAGAAGGCAAAGGAACAACATTTATCATACGTTTGCCCCCCCCCAAGGAGCTGAACGGTAAATTGGCCTACAAGCAAACATAATGCTGTAAGCTTTGTCATTGCTTGGAGATTATGCAATAGCCTTTTTCTATGTAAAACTATTAGGTGCTATTTTTTAACTAGATTAATGGTCCTATTAACTAGTTTATGATAAAATATTAATTGTACTATTACATATTTTTAAATGAATCATGTTACTTAGCTAACATGCTTTTGGATGTGGCTCTTACGGGTGCAAATGGAAAAAGCGGTTCGAGTAAGAAAAGTCATTTTGAAAGCGACATCCCTTTTGACTTTCCGATTGTAGGTATTGGTGCTTCTGCGGGAGGCCTAGAAGCTTTTAGAGCCTTGCTCGAGTATTTGCCCGTTGATACAGGTTTGGCTTTTGTGATAATTCAGCATCTTGCCGCAGGTCAAGAGAGCATGTTGACTGACATTCTCTCAAGATTCACTACGATGCCGGTTCTTCAAGTTGAGGATGGACTGAAAGTTGAGCCAGACAACGTTTATGTTATTCCGCCAGGATCAACCATGACCCTGACCGAAGGCACTCTGAAACTAAACCCAAAAGGCAAATCTCTTAGACCCATAGACGATTTCCTAAGATCACTCGCCATTGAACGGAAAACTCAAGCCATCGGAATTGTACTCTCGGGAACTGGAGCAGATGGAACGGAAGGGCTCAAAGCCGTTAAAGCTGATGGCGGAATTACTTTTGCGCAAAAACCTGACTCCGCCCAATATGCAGGCATGCCGCAAAGTGCAATATCAGCCGAGGTCGTCGATTTTATTCTGACTCCAGACAAAATCGCAAAAGAACTTTCAAAAATCGCCAAAAATCCACATTTGGTTCGTTCGGAAATAATCTCTCAAGAGCCCGAAAATACTAAAGAAACGGGTTTGCGAAAAATCTTCACGCTCCTAAAGACTTCGTTCAGCGTAGATTTTAGCCACTATAAAGACACGGTTATCAGTAGACGGGTCACTCGCCGAATGGTAATCAACCACATTGAAAACATAACCAATTACGCGGAATACTTAGAAACCAATCACACTGAACTAAAAGCACTCTTTCATGACATGCTAATCGGCGTAACCAGCTTCTTTAGAGAACCCAAAACATTTGAGACTTTGAAGGAAAAACTGTTACCTGAACTTTTAAAAAATCGAGAACCCAAAGAACCCTTGAGAATATGGATCCCAGGCTGCTCCACAGGTGAGGAAGCGTATTCTTTTGCCATCGCAATTCAAGAATTCCTCGAAGAAAACGGCCCTTCAGATGTGCAAGTTCAGATTTTCGGAACCGATGTAAATGAAAAAAACGTCGACAAAGCCCGTCAGGGAATATACCCCAAGAGCATAGAAACGGACGTCTCGGAAAACCGCCTTAAACGCTTCTTCACAAGCTTTAATGGAAGTTATCAAATAGCTAAATTCATCCGCGACAAGTGCGTATTTGCTAAACAAGACCTAACAGCCGATCCGCCCTTTTCCAATCTGGACCTTATCAGCTGCCGTAACATGCTCATCTATTTTGATTCTCAACTTCAGGAAAGAATAGTGCCCATCCTCCATTATGCGTTGAAACCAGACGGTTTTCTAATATTGGGCGAATCTGAAAGCATAGGCAAATTTACCACCCTTTTTGAACCAGTACACAAGAAAAGCTTTATTTATACTAAAAAAGCCGACCAGTCACGCATTAACTTTGGCGTTAATTTCGGGTTTGAACCATCTGCTCCTCATAACAGAAAAGCCCTTCTAAGAGAACCTCTCAAAAAAGACGCAAGCGCTCTTCTGCGTGACAAAGTTGATCGTCTTCTAATCACAGAATATGTCCCCGCCACAATGTTAGTCAACAGTAATCTAGACATTCTTTTCTTCCGTGGCAACGTTTTACCCTATCTTTCGCCTGAATCAGGGCAAACAAGTTTGAACATTACAAGAATTCTCCGCAAAGATTTGCGCTCCGAAGTCCAAACACTAGTTTTTAGGGCTAAGAAGGAGAACAAAACAGTTACAGAAGAGGCAATACGTTTTCAGTTTGGTGAACTAGAGAAGACAGTGAATATTCAGGTTATCCCCTTGCCGGATGAGGAGTCATTCTTTCTTGTGTTGTTTGAAGATGTAAGTGCCGCCGCTGAGCATCTGCGTAAAACGATTGAGCTTACAGCTTCGCCAAAAGGGCGAGAAGACGTCAAAGATACCCAAATTCGAGAGTTAAAGGAGGAATTAGATTCTTCTAAACAGACTTTGAACACCATCGTGGAAAATCAAGAGGCAACAAATGAAGAGCTGCGTTCAGCGATGGAAGAAGTGCAATCTAGCAATGAGGAGTTACAAAGCACAAACGAGGAATTGGAGACCGCCAAAGAAGAGTTGCAGTCAACCAATGAAGAATTAACCACTTTAAATGACGAATTAAAGAATCGGAATCAAGCTCTTGGCATACTAAGCGATAACCAAGCTAACTTAAATAAAAACGTTGATCCGGCCGTTGTTATGGTCGATGGTAGCTTGAAGATTAGGCTTTTCACGCCCTCTGCCCAAACAATTCTCAACTTAGTTCCATCTGACGTTGGGCTACCATTATCAAATATACGTCTTGCAATTTCAGTTCCTGACTTAGAGAAAACAATCCTTGGGGTCGTAAAATCGCTTGGGTCAGAGACTATGGAGGTTAGTGACGAGAAGGGTCGTTTCTATGAACTAAGAATTCGACCTTACGTTACCGAGGGCAACAGAATAGACGGCGCTGTGCTATCTTTCATAGACGTCAACGAATCAAAGCGGCACGAAAACCAATTGCAGCTAGAAGAGATAAAGTACAGAACGCTGGCAGAAAACTCGCCAGATATCATCGCTAGGCTTGACAGAAACTCGCGGTACTTGTACGTTAATATTGCTATCGAAAAATTAACAGGAATACCTGCTGCAAACTTCATTGGCAAAACAGACCGGGAAGTTGGCATGCCTAAAAATCTGGCTGAAGCATGGAATAAAAGTATACAAAATACAATTAAAACTGGCGAGATTGGAAAAGGTGAAATGGAAGTTCCAACTCCAAAGGGTCCGAGAATTGCCCAGTTTGTTATAGTTCCAGAATTTTCCGTGGCTGGCAATGTTGAAACAGTGCTGGTCATCTCCAAAGATATAACAGTAAGTAAAAAATTGGAAGATAGGCTCAAAGAGAGTGAGGAACGATTTCTCTTTGCCTTAAAGACGGCGCCAGTAACCGTAGGCAACCTGGACTGCGATTTACGCTTCACATGGGTGTATAATCCGCAGGCAGGTTACACCTCGAAAGATATGATAGGTTAAAAGTTCGGCACTGGTTTGAATTTGGAAGACGAAAAAGGTATAATGGAATGTCTGAATGAAGTTACTTCAAAAGGCATCCCTGCACGGCGAGAGTTAAGAGGAAGAGGACCTTTAGGCGAAGTAATCTTTGACCTCTACCTTGAACCAAAAAGAAACGCCCAAAATGAAATAACTGGCTTAAGTTTTACAGCTCTAAACATCACTGAACGCAAGAAAGCTGAAGAAGCGTTGGCGGAAAGCGAGCAAAAGTATCGTACAATTGTAGAGACCGCAGCGGAAGGTATAGTTATCGCTAAACTTGACGGTAGCACACATTTTTGTTAACAATAGGCTGTCTCAAATGTTCGGCTACTCAACCGATGACCTTCTTAAAAAATCGAGCTTTGAACTCATGTCTAAAGAAGAACAAAAAAGGCAAGCTTCGCAGATGAGAAAAAGCCTCGAAAATGAGCTGATTCAGTATAGGGAATTTGAGTTCCGCCGCAAAGACGGGTCTACTCTATGGGCAGCTTGCAATGCATCACCATTATTTGACGAGAACGGAAAACATGTTTCTAACATAGCGCTTTTTAGCGATATTACTGAACGTAAGAAAACTGATGATGCATTAAGGAAAAGTGAGGCAGAGTATAGCTCTCTTTTCGCTAACATGATAGACGGCTTTGCTTATTGCCAAATGATATTTGATGATGCAGGCAAGCCTATCGACTTTGTTTATCTTCAAATTAATGATGCTTTTGAAAGAATAACGGGATTAAAAAGAGACCTAATTGTTGGAAAAAAAGCATCAGAGGTAATTCCTGGAATCAGGGAAGATAATCCCGAGCTTTTTGAAATTTACGGCAGAGTAGCGCTTACGGGTCAAAAAGAGAAGGATGAACATTTCCAAAAATACCTAAACGTATGGCTAAATGTTTCAGTTTATTCTCCTGCAAAAGGTTATTTCGCTGCAGTCTTGGAAGACATCACCGAACGCAAAAAATCTGAAACTGAACGCGAAATCATGGTTGAATTCCTTAAAATAGCTAACGCAAATATTGGCACTAGTGACTTAATTAAGGGGGCGTTGGCTTTCTTCCAGAAACAATGTGGCTGCGAAGCAGTCGGCATCAGGCTCAAAGAAGGGGAAGAGTACCCTTATTACGTAACTAGAGGGTTCCCGCCTGAGCATGTGCGACTGGAGAACCAGATATGCGCAAGAGATGATTCAGGGTACATTGTCCGAGATTCTAAAGGTAACTCGATTATCGAATGCATGTGCGGAGCCGTGGTATCGGGAAAGTTTGACCCAAGCAAAGAATTCTTCACGGAAAAAGGAAGCTTCTGGACAAACAACACCACATTACTCCTCGCAACAACAACCGCTGAGTCACGTGGAAAAACACGAAACTGTTGCAACCGCGAAGGCTACGAGTCAATTGCCCTGATTCCCTTGGCCATCGGAGACACACGGTTGGGGTTGCTTCAGCTAAATGATAAACGAAAAGGCATGTTTACTCTTGAAATGATTCAGATGTGGGAGCGAATAGCTGACCGTTTGGCATCGGCTCTTTCAAGGACCGTTGCTGAAGAAGCCCTTGAGCAAAACGAAGTTAAATTCAGAACGGTCGCTGATTTCGCTAACGATTGGGAGTACTGGATTGCACCCGATGGTCATATGATTTATGTTTCGCCGTCAAGCAAAAGGATCACAGGCTACGATGCTGACGAGTTCATCAAGGACCCCACACTTCTCACCGGAATCATCCATCCCGAAGATAAATCAATTGTCGGTTCACATTTTGATTTGATAAGTTCTGAAGAGATTCACGCCGTTGATTTTAGAATCGTAACCCGCGATGGACAGACACGTTGGATTTCCCATTCATGTAAAGCTGCTTTCGACGACAACGACGAATGGATAGGCCGCCGCGCCAGTAACCGCGACATCACAGAACGTAAAAAAATGGAGCAAGCCTTATCAAATTCACTTGAAGAATCCTACAGACGAGGCTCCGAGATTTCAGCGCTCTTGACGGCATCACGAGCAGTTCTCCAAAACAAGGAATTTCCGGATTCCGCGCGTGCAATATTTGACACCTGCAAAGAACTAATCGGAGCGACAGCAGGTTACGTTGCCCTCTTAAGCAAAAATGGAAAAGAAAACGAGGTTTTGTTTTTGGATTCGGGAGGGCGACCCTGCACCGTTAATCCTTCGCTTCCTATGCCCATTCGGGGACTTCGCGCAGAAGCCTACAAATCTGGGGAAACAGTAGTTGAAAATGATTTTCCACAAAGCAAATATGAGAAAATCATGCCTGAAGGTCATGTGCGACTCAAAAACGTTCTGTTTGCGCCCTTGATTATCAATCGGCAGGTGGTCGGAGTGATCGGTTTAGCAAATAAACAGGGCGGATTTACTGAACGGGACGCCCAAATGGCTGAAGGTTTTGGAGAAATTGCTTCGGTCGCCCTGACCAATAGCAGGATGCTTGAAAAATTGGCAGAAAACGAAAACGAGTTAAAGACTTACTCAGAACATTTGGAGTCACTTGTTGAGGAACGTACTAAGCAGCTTAAGGACTCTGAGCGGTTGGCGGCTATCGGCACAGTAGCTGGTATGGTGGGGCACGACATTCGTAACCCGTTACAGGCTATTACAGGCGATTTATATTTGGCTAAGACAGATTTGGCATCTACTCCAGACAGTGAAGAGAAAAAGAACGTACAAGAAAGCCTGACAGAAATTGAAAAGAATGCAGAGTACATTAGCAAAATAGTTGCTGATCTTCAAGACTTCGCTAAACCTTTAACGCCAAAAATCGAAGAGACTACCCTTGAAAAAATAGTTACCGCCGCCCTTGCCACCATTAGCATCCCTGAAAATGTAACAACTATTTGTAGTCTCTCAAAAGATCTATCGAAAATAAAATCTGATCCAACTTACTTGCAAAGAATACTGGTAAACTTAGCTAACAATGCTATTCAAGCTATGCCTAAAGGAGGAAAACTTACGATTTCGGCAATCAGCAAAAACGGCAAGGCAAACATCGTTGTTCAAGACACTGGAGAGGGCATACCTGAAAACGTCAAAAGCAAGATATTCACTCCATTAATAACAACAAAAGCGAAGGGACAAGGTTTTGGCTTAGCCGCGGTTAAAAGATTCACTGAGGCAATGGGTGGAACCATAACGTTCGAAAGTGAAGTTGGTAAAGGAACAAAATTCATAATCGAACTTTCCACCTAAATTTTTCCAAAGTTCTTAAAAGTCATAGTCTGTAACGAATAAGAACAATTTGAGCGCACCTCTAACGAAATTATTTGGATTTAAACCCATTTCTTGAGTTTTAGCCTAAACCGCAAAACAGGCAAAAATTGGATTTATTTTGTCGAAAGCGGGCCCGGTGGGACTATATCCAAAAAGGGGGCGGAACAGTTACTTAAAATCACTAACTTCTGAGAAAAACGCTGGAAAAACAATTCACAGAAGGTATCATTTGGCGAGTTGCTTCCCTTCTAAACTAACAGCGTTTAGGTTTACGCCTTGAGGTGTGGAGGAATCATCAATTAGATGCGCAGTTCCATCCGGGCAATAGACTTTATCACCCTTGAAGGCTTTTTGGTAACGCCTGGCACACTCTCTTAATCGGGAGCATCCGTCACAATCTCTTGACAGTATTTTTATAATCACCTCTTTTCCTTTTTTGGAACCACGTGATTAACGAACCTTAGACTAACTTTTTGACCCGTAGAGTATATCCTGTTGTTTTCTTGACCTGAGCAAATACGAAAAGCTTTTTCGCCATCCTTAATGACAAAGCCAGACAAGTTCTTAACACCAAATTGTGAAAGAACTGGCGCTAATGGTGTAGAGGGTCCAACGATAACCACATGTGCCTGTTTTGAAAGATTCAGGAAGCGGGGCAATGACTTGTCTACGAGGGAACTGCATGTGATGAAAACGTAGTCACATTCTGGGAGGATGTATTCTGCTGCGGTGTAGGGGTATTCGCCTTCTTCTGGTTCGCGTCCGAGAATTGAAAGATCACAGACAGGCTGAAACAGTGGCTCCAGATAGGGAAAATGCTCAATGACAGCGACTTTTTTGTTTCGAATGGCGTTTTGGTATGAAATGAAAGGGTCGTAAACTCTGTCTTCTATAAATTTGCTGTTGGAGATGCAAACGCCGTTTTTTCTGGCGACAGGCAGTGAATTGTAGTATGCGTTGATTGCTGCTTGGCCTATGCTTGCCTCGATAAGATTCCATGATTTTATGCAGGCTGCAAGGTCTCTTAGCTTCATGCCGGGCAGTTTATTTGTAGTAGTGGGGGGCAAGTTATCTTGATATATCACTACGCAAAAGCCATAGCCTTCTCCGCTTCGGACAAGGGCACTATGCGCTCCGCATACTAACTCATCCACTATACATTCTTTGGGTATCCCTTCAATTAGAGAGTCATATAACTGCCACATACTGATTTTCCCCGATTTCATCTTGCATTTCCTTCAATACTATGATATCACCTGAACGCAGTTGCTGACGAATTGACATTAAAACAGTAGTCAATCTTTGAATGTGGACTAAGCTTTCTTTCTCTTCAGCTGACGTCTCAATGATTTTGTATATTCCGCCGTTTTGTATGACAATTCTCTTATCGGCGCTCAACGCCAAAAGTGGGTCATGTGTAGAGATGAGCACGATTTTATCTTTATTAGCCAACAAACTGACTGCTCGTTTCCAGTCAATGCCCGCGTTTTCAATTTCATCTATGAGCACGATAGGAGAAGCGCTTAAGTAAGCTGTGTCAGCGATCATAAGCGCTCTTGATTGACCTCCCGAAAGCTGAGTCACCTTGGTTTCCGACATGAATTTCTCGCCTACCAATTCATTTGCGCATACAAAACATTGTTTTATAATTTGGTCTGAGTTTTCGCGCAGCCGGCTTTTGGCGTGCATTTCAAGGAACTCTAACACGCTCAGGTCCATGACGAAATTCATGTTCTGCGACAGCTGAGCCACAAGTTTGCCGTCCATACTGAAGCGGTCTTTATCGCTGAGTGCTTTTCCGTTAATTAGTACCTGACGTTTTGTGGGCGTGTCTCGCTGAGCAATACATTCGATATCATTTAAAAGCTGGCTTTTACCAGATCCGGTGGAACCGACGATACTTATAATCTGTCCTGCCTTTATGGTAATACATGCAGCTTCACGTTGCCCGAATTTGTTTCGCCCGCCAAGTATCGTGATAGAACGAATCTTATCATGCTGTACATCACTTTCAAGCATGGTGTCGAGGAACATCGTGAATTGATTGACGATATCGGCCCTCGAAAATCCGAACTCGGCAAGCTTGTCTTCATTGGCCTGGGCCAGTACTGTAGCAAGTGGACCCGTTCTTGGCAGATTCTCAAGATTATAATCAACAAAAAAATCCCTTGCTACTGGGTAAAGTGCCAGGATTTCTTGTATGTTTTTGGTTTCGACCAGTTTTTTAAAATCTATCATAATTCACCTGAAATCAATTTTCTTCATCATGCCCATCTGATGTTTTTTGCCTATTCGCGTCTCACCTGTGCAATAGGAACACACAGACGCTGGCGTAGTGAACCGCATTCGCCTATTCTGCAACGTTGTAATATCGACCGCATCAATTATCTGCTTACTCAACATGAACGCACCCTGCCCGGTAATGCCATTGATAAACAGAATATTCGCTCGGTTGTTTGCTTGGCGAACGTTAAATCTGAACACCTCTCGCTCTGCCTGTGACACGATGTCACTCTTAGTAATCACTATTATATCTGCAAGTTTTAACATCGGCCCAATCTTTCGAGGCGTCTGAATCCCCGAAAGATTATCAATTATACAAATTGCGGGAATACCGCTGATATGGGGAGAACAGCGGTTACAAAGCCCAGCGCTTTCAGTAATAAGAATATCCAATCTTTCCCGTTTTCCCCACTGCACCGCGTCTTCGATGTTGCTAATAAAGAAATGATCAGGACAAACTTTACCTGAAACCCCCACCTGAACTAGAATTCTCGCCTCTTGATAACGTAGCTGATCAAAAGAAGTGAGGCAGTCAAATTTCACAACTCCAATTTTAATATTTTTTTCCTTTAAGCATGCCGCCAGTTGAATAATCACAGAAGTTTTACCCGATGAGGGCGGTCCCGCCACAGTGATAAAGTTCATGCTTATCCTCCTATCACAAAAATAGGCAAATCAGATTTAATGTATGCAGTTTCTTTTTCAGGCAATAATTTTGAGCCTTCAAGAATCTTCTTGAATTCCTCATCTTTCAGCGAGCCTTTTTTACCGTTTGCGTAAACTGCTTTAACCTGGTTAACCACTCCTGATATGGTATCGTTGCTTGGGTAGTTTCCGGTTATTTCGATAATTTTGTGTTTGATTATGCTTTTGCCGGATTGTTTGCCTATGGTTAAATGTCTTACGTTACCAACCAGCTCCGGAGGATATGGCTCATAAGTCCAAGAGTCGTTGAGGACGCCGTAGGTGTGGATACCCGATTCATGTGCGAAGCCGTAGTCGCCCACAATGGCTTTGTTGAGTGGAACGACGAAGCCGGTTGCTTTGCTAATAAAGTCTGCTGCCTGTCTGAGCTTTTGAGTTTTTCCCTCGAACTTTTTGATGCCGTGATGCAAGTATAAGTTAAGGACAACTTTCTCGGTTTCCGCATTACCTGCACGCTCCCCAATGCCCAAATAGGTTGTATTTATGTAGATTTTGTCCCATACCCCTGATGCTGCACGTATGGCGGCCATAGTGTTTCCTAAGGCGTTGCCTAAGTCGTCGTGGGCATGAATCTCCAGCGCCTTAATTCGTGTTTCCTTCTTGAGCGCAACCACTTTAGCGGGAATGCCAATTGGCAAAGGTGCGTCCAATTCGGGAAGCCCTATCCCCACCGTATCACAAACACGGTAACATTCTGCCCCAGCATCCGCCGCCGCGTTAACGAATTTCTTTTCGAAAGCCCAATCCGCACGCGTAGCGTCCTCGCCGTGAACAAACGTTCGTAACCCATGAGTTTTAGCGGCATATTCTACAACATCCACCAAATTAGCTAAGAGTTCCTCAGTTGTTTTATCAGGCCATTTTGCCCGCAAATGAATATAAGATACTGGATGCGAGATGCCAACTTCCTGAAAGTCCAAGTCGATAGCGCTGTCAATATCTTTTTTGACTGCTCTGCACCAGCCAGCAACTCTGCAATCCAACTTCATGCGGTGGATGAGTTTCGCTGCTTTTTTATCGGGTTCTTGATAATGAAACAGTTCGATTCGTTCAGCACCTATTTCGCAAAGCAAATGCGCGATTTTTGCGGCGTCTTTAGGTCTAGTAGCTAAGCCGGGCATTTGCATGCCATCGCGAAGAGTGGTGTCATCGATGATGGGTTCGGTTTTGAGGGCGGGCATTTTGAAGAAAAAGTCGTTTAGTTCCATGTTGCGTCACCTTGTGTTTATGAGTCTTTAGCGTCCATTATTGCGTTGACTATTGTATCCAGGAGTTGTAAGGAACCTCTGAAGCCAACCATGCTTCGTCTTTGGTAGCCAAATCGGTCGCTTTGAGGGAAGCCTACTCGAATCAGCGGTATGCCTTCGTCTTTGGAGATGTATTTGCCTTTGCAATCTCCGATAATTAAGTCCACGCGGGTTTCTTTGATTTTCTGGTGAAGGTCATACAAATCGCCGCCAACAATTATGTTCAGTTTCTCAGCGTCAGCTCCATACAATGTTGCCAGCGTCTGCATATCTTGAGCAAACTGGCTTCCTTCAAGCGTCGTCATCACGTGTACCGGCTGCATGCCAAGCTCGTAAACAAAGCGGGTGATACCTTGTACAATATCAGGGTCGCCGAACACTGCTACTTTTGTGCCAAAGGTAATTTGACTCGAATCAACTATGGCGTCAACTAGCAGGTCGCGTTCATCAATTAACGATTCAGGCATGTTTTTCCCAGTTAGCGCGGTAAGGTTTGCAATGAACGTTTCTGTGGATTCAACGCCGATTGGAAGATCCCCAAACTTGGCTGGCATGCTGTATTTTTCCTGCAGATAGTTTGCTGCGCCTTGTCCTTCATATTTGCAAAGTGGTATTGTTCCCTGTGAGTTCGAGCAGTCAGCAATCTCCTGCACTGTTGTTCCTCCACGGGGGAAATGTGGTTTAGGAAGACGCAGAGGTGCGTTGAGTGTTTGCGAGATGTCGGTGAGGTATAGGCCGGCGATACCCATTTCTGCTATGATATGTTTGATTTCTAAGACGTCGCCTGGGTTAAGCATGCCTGGGATAATGTTGACTTTGCCGTTGGGCACCGTTTTTGGTTCAGCAAGCTGGGTGACAAGCGCTTTTATGGCGTTGTCATAACCGATTATGTGGGTGCCGACGTAGCTGGGCGTGTGTATTCCGACTATTTTTGTGTGCTCGTTGTTTTCGGATTTAAAGGCTTTAATTATTCCGTGAATGTCATCGCCTGTTGTTTCGCTAAGGCAAGTGGTGATAACCGTTATTAATTCTGGGTGTTGACGGGAGATTATGTTGGCTAATGCTAGTTTTAGGTTAATTGCTCCTCCAAAGATGGTTGCTTTCTCATGCAGAGACGTGATGGCAACTTCTATGGGTTCGCGGAAGTGCCGGGACATCAAGTTGCGAGGAAATGTCGAGCAGCCCTGCGAACCATGTATAAGGGGTACGCTACCATGAATGCCTAGGGTAGCCCAGATTGCACCGATTGGCTGGCACATGCGTGGCGCGTTTATAGCGACACTTCTTTGTCTGTTAATTATCACCATAGCTAATCTGCATCCCGTGTTTTGATAAACTTCCATGCGGGGCTGTAGATTGACTTATAAATGTCTCTTGCAAAACGTACAAAGCCTTTGAAGACCATGTAGCCGCCTTTGCTTTCGTATGTGTGCCCGTTTAAGAAAGGCACGCCATACTTGTAAGCCAAATATTTTTCTTTGGTACCGGAGATGAACAAATCTGGTTTGTATTTAACCATCATTTCTTCCAGTTCAGGCGCGTTGGGGTTATCAATTAACAGGGTTCCATTTTTTACTCGGCTCACGATTTTTTCATAGTCATCTTCATGCCCAAATGTAGTTGCGACAACGTTGAGTTCCATGCCCAGTTCCTCCATGGCTCTTGGCCAATGCCAACTGCGCGGTCCGCCCTCGTAAATCATCACTTTTTTGCCTTGCAATTTTTCTCTGTAGACATCCATCTCACATTTTATGTCTGCCATTTCTTTTGCGATGACTTCTTCGGCTTTTTGTTCCAAACCGAAGAATTTTGCAACGGTCCGCAAATCGTCAGCAGTCTGTTGCATGCCGTATAAATCCACTTCAACGAAGGGTGTGCCATACTTTTCCTCCATCATTTTAGCTATATACATGGCTGACCGTGCGCATCTTACGACGTTTAGTTTTGCATGGTGCATTTTTGCTATGTCGTGGATGGAAGAGTCACCTGTGAAAGTACACACTACCCGAAGTCCTATAGCTTCCAGCAGCGGCAGTATAAGCCAGTCATCTCCTCTGATGTTGTATTCTCCGACAAGGTTTATGTCATAAGGCGTCTTGTTCTGGAGTTCTTCTGTGCCCACAACCTTGTTAAACAGAACCTCGTTACCAACGTGGTGCCCTAGACTTTGGCTTACGCCGTGAAAGCCCGGGCAGTTGAAAGCTACCACTGGTTTTCCTATGGCGGCGGTTGCACGTTTAGCAACAGCTTCTATGTCGTCGCCTATTAACCCGGCAACGCATGTTGAGTAAACGAATACTCCTTGTGAGTTTGGGAAAGCCTTGTTTGCTTCAAGTATGGATTCGTAGAGTTTTTTTTCTCCTCCAAAGACGATGTTTGATTCGCGCAGGTCTGTGGAGAAAACGTTGACCAGTTGAAAGTTTGTGTCTTTTGCAAGGTTTGGTCGTACGTCCCAGGGATAATAGCAGCAGCCTATGGGGCCATGTTCCAGTTGAATAACGTCTTTTACTGGTCCACCGACGACGCCTCTGCAGCCAGCGTAAGTGCAGCCTCGCTCAGTCATGTCGCCTGGGATGGTTGCTACGTTGCAGGCTGGAATGTGGCATTCGTCTTTGTCATCTTTCAGATAGCAGTGTTTTTTTCTGTCTGGCACATGCTTGTCGCATTCTGGCAAGATAAATGGCATCTACTTCACCTCAATCGCTGGATCGACCATAACCACTGAAATGTGTACCGCAGGTTTCCTCCCCAGGCACTCCCATGGCGTCGGCTCTGCATTGGACGCAGTTGTGAAACTGGAATAGCATGCCTTCGCACAGGTGCCGGATTCTTTGAATTTCCTGCAGAGACGGAGCTGGAATGTAGGCGAATTTAGCTTGGGGAATCAGGGGCATAATGTTCATTATGTAAGCGCCCATGTCACGTACAGTTCTGGC
The DNA here is from genome assembly GCA_963827165.1 of Candidatus Bathyarchaeota archaeon. Lineage (GTDB taxonomy): Archaea > Thermoproteota > Bathyarchaeia > Bathyarchaeales > Bathycorpusculaceae > Bathycorpusculum. The sequence goes on from CAWGZR010000004.1 coordinate 130,472, forward strand.
TACGTCAACTACATGTTCTGAGTTTACGCCTGGAATGAACACTGAGTTAACTTTGACGACTATACCTGCGTCAGCGGCGGCTCGTAATCCGTCGAGTTGATTTTTGCTAAGGATCTCGAACGCTTTTCTACCCAAGTATGTCTTGTTTTGGTAGCGAACGAAAGAGTAAATCTGCTCACCTACCTTGGGGTCTACTGCGTTGATAGTAATTGTGAGGGCTGAAACGCCGACCTCTTTTAGTTGGGCAAGTTTTTCTGGTAGCAGCAGCCCGTTTGTTGAAACGCAACGGGTTAAATGTGGAAACTCCTTTTTCACTTGGCGAAGAGTGTCAAATGTGACGTCGCTGCTAAGTGGGTCGCCTGGGCCAGCAATGCCTACGACACGCAGCCGAGGGTCTTTTTGCACTGCAAACCGCACTCGCTCTATCGCTTCTTCAGCCGTTATCACTTTGCTTGTAACGCCGGGACGGTTCTCGTTCGCGCAGTCGTATTTTCGAACACAATAGTTGCAGCCTATGTTACATGTTGATACTACGGGAAGATGTAGTCTGCCAAACTTGAAATGCGCTCCGGAACCGTAACAGGGGTGCTCTTGCACTATTTGAGAGCAAATCTTCTTGCGTATCTCTGATTTTTCATAGCTAACCATCTTTTTCACCTAGTCCACGATACCGAATTCCCGCATTAAACTCTCTAATTCGTCTATACTGATTGGTGTGGGAATCGTAAACACGTCGTTTTTCACAATTTTGCATGCTAGACTTCTATACACGCCAGCTTGAGCCGCTGTAGGATCAAAATCTATGACAGTTTTTCTGTGTATCTCAGCCTTCTGCACTAGGTTATCTCTTGGAATGAAGTGGATTAAGCGGCTGTTGATACGTTTTGCGAATTCCGTTACTAGGGCTTCTTCGTTTTCAACTTTTCTTGAGTTGCAGATGATTCCGCCTAAACGGGTGTGCCCTTGTTCTGCGAATTTTTTGATGCCCTTGCAGATGTTGTTTGCCGCGTATAGTGACATATACTCTCCTGATGCTACAATGTAGATTTCCTGCGCGTATCCCTCGCGTATAGGCATTGCGAAGCCTCCGCAAACCACATCGCCCAGAACATCATAAAATACGAAGTCTAAATCGTCTTTATACATGCCTAATTCATGTAGTGTTTGAATTGAGGTAATGATTCCTCTGCCACCACAGCCTACTCCAGGTTCTGGGCCGCCTGATTCTACGCAAGTGACACCGCCAAAACCTATTGCTGAGATTAGCTCTGGCGATACCTGGCCTCCGCCGTCGCGAAGCACGTCCAATACAGTGGATTGCCGTTTTCCATTTAAAAGTAAACGTGTGCAGTCTGCTTTTGGATCGCAACCAAGAAGCAGGATTTTTTTTCCCATCTCAGCTAACGCTGAGACTGTGTTTTGGGTTGTTGTGCTTTTTCCTATTCCGCCTTTTCCATATATTGCAATTTGTCTCATGTTTGTTTCCTTCCATCCGCCTTTTTCAAGCGAAAGTTACTTCTGTTTTTTTCAAATTTCTTTTCACCTTGATGTTTTTTCTACTTTCTCAGCTAATGTTTCCGCGTAATTTAAAGCTGGTTATGATTTGTTCAGAAAACTTCTGAAAATATAATCAAATATCATAGTTTAGCTTATTCAACATCAACGATTGTCGCAGTATTTTTATTTTACTTAGACGTTTGTTGTCATCAAAATATCGTTAAAAATAATTCCGCTAACGATTACCTGTTTAATGTAAGCTAATGAATACTGTTTACCAAAAAATGAAAGGATGTGATTGACTCACATTTTCTTAGTTGGCTGAGTGCGAATGTTTATTTTTGATAGATTTTCTTTTAATTCAGCTTTTATCCCTATCTCAGAAAAGTATCCCTCAAGAAAAAATATTATAAATTTTTTAGTCAATTCCGATCTTAAGATCAAGGTAAAATTGTTTTCAGAGGTTTTAATTACCTTAAAGAAATTGCATACTTCTAGTCTATTTAATAAGTCCTCAACTGTTACCACTGTGTTCTTAAGCTGTCCACCATGAGAACGAGCGACTTCTCTATGCTTCGTCCAGAATGTTTCCTGGTTTTGTGAAGACTCAATAAAATTAAGGAAGAGAAACCAGTGTTCTATATCTATTATAACGTGTTCTCCATTCGAAAGCAAATTCAGGTATGTTTTCATGTTTTCTGTTGAGATTGCTCTGTTTTCTTGATAAAAATTTAGGGCTCGTCTTATGATTTCGCTATATGACAGATCGTCTTGTGCACTGATTTTTTCAAGGAAACTTATCATCGCGCCGTCAAGGGCTGCAGTTATCCTTTTTTGTTTTTTCAAAGTGATCGCCATGCAACGTTATTTTTTCTTTCTCATCATTTAATTACACAAAGTGAAGCAGCGTCTTCTTTTATTATCTCGAGGGTAACACTAGGAACAATTCTGTGAATACCATTGATTTTTTGTAACTGCTTGACAAAGGAGACTATTTCCGAGTTCTCTTTGAATTTTGCTGTTAAGATGATGTCAAAATCTCCTGTTATCTGGTAAACTGATATGATATTAGACATTTTTGATATTGTGCTTTTAATAAATTCAACGCGTCCACTAGTTTGAATAAGGATTACTGCAGTGTGGGTATAGCCCAGCTTTGTTGGATCCAGAATAATGGTATATCCCTTTATGATGCCCTCATTCTGTAGCTCTGCTACTCGGTTTATTACGGTTCCCGGTGCTTTGTCAAGTTTTATTGAGACCTCGCGAAGACTTAACCTACCGTCATCCTTTAGCATATTTAGGATTTGGACGTCTAGCTTATCGATTACTCCTTTTCTCAGGGTTTGTCACTTCGGTTAATGAATTGTTTTTTTTCTGACTTTTCGTCTCTATTCTTACTAACTTCAATAAACAATGGTACGTGGTCGAACGTAACCAAGGATTTCCCAAACGCCTTATTCGAAATATTTTTTACATTAAACATTTGTTAAACTTCACGTTCCAAGTTGTTAACGATATATGCGCTTCTTAGACACAAAATGTGATATAAGCATAGTTGTGATTTGTTCAGAAGTATTCGGAAGAAAGCAACGTTTGTCTTGAATAAACCGATTTTTATCAAGCATATGTCTTAATTTTTCTGAAATTATATGAACAAATCACAACCACACTTAAATCCTTTCTTAAGTATTTAGCTATTAAGAAAAAAATGAGTGAAGCGGAAAAATTGGAAACAAAAGAAATTTGCTGCACATTATTAATAAAAAATAAGGTGCGCTCAAATCTGACGAGAAGACAGAAATGCCCTGTTCTTTCAGAATTCGCAAGAAGTATTCTATCAAAAAGTGTCGTTGATGCGGAACTTTGGTACTTCACTCACATATAAAAAAATTAGAGGTGAAAAACGAAGAGTTCGCTAGAAGAAGAGGGTAAAAAAGCCTTACAATAAATAAGAATATTTAAACAAGAAACGCCCCATTTTTTTTCTCAACAAGAGAAGTCAAGTCTGACGGGGGATTGTTGCAGGCAACATAGATGTTGATTCAAGTAATCTTTAAAATGGTGTTCGATCGTTCAACTATTCATAATATTTATGAACATTTCTCAAATCATCTTATATAATGAAATATTAATTTAGTTTTAGAGCCAAAACAAAAAATTGGGTGAAAAAGAGTTGAATTTGGGAATCTTTGTATGCGCAGGTTCAGACTTTTTTATCCCACCTTTTACATCATGAGGAATAGGAGTTCGTTCGGGTGCAACAAGTTATAAGAGTAAAGATCAAAGAGGCTTGACTTAAATAGCACAATTGTTTTGGTTGCCAATTCCATGTAGAAGTTCAACGGTTATGCAGAAAAGTTGTTTAGTATACCCATGTGGGGTTTAGTAATGAAGAAAGCAAAGACTCTGATGATTCAAGGTACAGGCAGCCAAGTTGGGAAAAGCATAATAGTTGCAGCGTTCTGCAGAATTTTCGCCAAAGATGGGTACAAGGTTGCCCCATTTAAGTCGCAGAACATGTCCCTAAATTCCTTCGTCGCCAAAGACGGTGAAATGGCCAGAATTCAAGTTCTGCAGGCATTGGCCGCCTGCGTAGAACCCACTGTTGACATGAACCCGATCCTAGTGAAACCGAAAGAAATAGGAAAAGACATTCAGTTGATAATACACGGAAAGCCGTACTGCGATGTCGCGGTTGATGACTATTGGCAGCATGGAAAATTTGCTACGCTGTTGACCAGAGTGATTGAGGAATCCCTTGAGCGACTCAAGTCAGAGTCCGACGTAGTAGTCATTGAAGGAGCGGGATGCCCCACAGACGATTACTTTAATGTAAGCGTTGTTAACATGAAGACGGCAGAAATAGCTGAGGCTCCTGTTTTATTGGTTGCAGATATAAACTGCGCCAGAGGAGGGGCTATGGCTTCCGTCGTAGGCATCCATGAGTTGCTCGATAAAGACGGCAGAAACAGAATCAAAGGAGTGATAATCAATAAATGGGAGGGACGAAAAGATTTTCTCAAGCCATGCTCTTCAATTATCCAAGAGAAAACTGGATGGCCCATAGTTGGAGCAATTCCTCGCATTGAAGGACTTGTCCTCCCTGATGAAGATTCAATAGGACTAATGGAAAAAACTGTCACGCACACCGGAACAAATGTCGAAATCGCCGTTATCCGTCTTCCCATGATTTCAAATTTCACGGATTTCCACCCGTTAGAAATCGAACCAAATGTAAAAGTGAACTTTGTCGGGTCAACACGGGAATTGGGCTCACCGGATGCCATTGTCATACCTGGAACCAAGAACACTATCCAAGACTTTCTCTGGCTGAAACAGTCTGGGTTCGCAGAAAAAATCGTTGCCCTTGCAGGGAAAGGTGTTCCAGTGATAGGTGTTTGTGGCGGATTCCAGATGCTCGGTAAAGAGCTGGTGGATGAAAAGGGAATTGAAGGAGGCCTTCCCACAACTATTAGAGGGCTAGGGCTGCTCGACGTCTCAACAAAATTCGATTTCTACGGCAAGACCACCAATCAGCTTGAGGCCGAGATAATAGGATCGGGCCATATATTTGATCAAGTGAGGGGGCAAAGGATTGTAGGTTACGAAATCCACATGGGTTCAACTGTACTTGGCGAAAAAGCCAGTTCGATCTTTAAGGTAGTAAAGCGTGACGACAACACATTCGAGAGACTTGACGGCGCATGTGATAATGCTGGCGTTGTCTTTGGTACATATCTTCACGGTCTCTTCGATGATCCACCGCTAAGGCGGGCTTTAGTTGGGTTTCTGTCTAGAAAAAAACAGCTAAAGACAAGTTTTCACCGTGAAAAAAACATTGAGAAGATCTGGGAAGAAAATTTGGATAAGTTAGCCGAAATCGTAAGAGCAAATACAGACATGAAGAAGCTTTATGAGGTTACCGGTCTGTCGCCAGTCAAATGTTGAAAAGCTCAAAGACCCCCCTTGAATGATGAGGCGAATCTCACCTGCATTTTTATTTAAATCTGTCTTCTTAACAAGTTTGTGAAGCGTATTAAGCTCTTATATTAAAAGGTTGATTACCTCGTGGCCTTGTTGCATTGCCAAATAATACGCATAGCAACTTTCTTTTCCGCCGCTCCATGCAGCAACACCTTTCATTTGGTTTTTACTCTCCGTAAGTTAATTTGTTTGTCAGATTTTTAGCCCATTTTTTCTTGGTTGAGCTGCAATGACCACCAAAGGTTTGCTAGAGCGAATTAGTGGACGCTTCTTGCGTGCAGTGCATGTTTTGAAAACGATGCAGTTCTCCGAGCAGGAGATGGCTGTTTTGGTTTGGCAATCCAAAATTATCGTACTATACAAGTTTAAGCCACCTTGCCCGATGTTGCTTTTAGCGCCCGTTGGATGCATGAACTGCCATACCCCGTAAATATGAAGGGTAAGGTAAACAAACTTAAACACGTTAATAACAGGATTGCCAAATCCAACATGCCATATCATCCTATTTTGTTTTGCTCTAAAAAACAAAAGTGTTAGGATAAAATATAAAGCGATTTGAGAAATGTTCACAAATGTTAAGAATAACTATGCAAGTGTCATGCTCTTCGCAGAAAAAATAAAAAACAAACCAAGGAAACATGTTTTCATCACTGGTGAGTTGATGAAATTAGGCCAAAAATAGCGCACAAGCAAAACCGCTGCGAAGTCAAGCTTGGTAAGCCTCTTGGGTACCACACCCAAAAAGAGAAACGAACGCGGCCCAACCCTTCACGGGGGCGGAACTTGTAACGGGCCCGGTAGGGATTTGAACCCACGATCTCCGGCTCCGAAGGCCGACACCTTAATCCGTGCTAGGCTACGAGCCCTTTTTCCATATGAAAACACTAGTTCACGGTGTTAAAGGTGATGCTACGGTTTTATTTAGCTTTTACATTGCTTATTACTCCGTCCTAGGTGCAATTTTACGGGGTAACGTTTTTTCGGCGGCTAATTCGGGGGTTTAATGGGAACCAAAAATTATGTCAAACTCCTAAGGGCTTCACCTCCGCAATGGTAAATCCAGCTCGAGTCCCTAGCAAGCGCGTTTGAGGAAAGCTTTTAAGAATGATTCTTTAAGAGTCATCCCCGACTGAAAATTGGAAAATGAAATTGTCGTAAAGAAGAAAGGTCAAACTACTATACATGTAAAAATCAGAAAGAAGCTGAAAATTGAGGAAGGAACAAGACTAGAAGTAATAAAGACAGAAGAAGGTGTACTTTTAAAACCTAAAAAATCCTTCTGGGACACTATAGGCTCAGGATCAGAATTTGCCACAGTGGAAGAAATGAATAAGCTGCTAGATAAGCTAAGGCATGAAGATGAATAAAGCAGTCTATGATACCAGATTCTTTGTCGAATTCTACTACTCGACAAACCAGCCTTTTCGGCGGAAAATAGAGCAGGAAAAAAGGCGCAGGGACAAATATGTTTCAACCGTGGCAATTCACGAAATATACAACATCACACTTGCCCGCGAAGGGCGGGAAACCGCAAAACTAAGAGCTACTCTAATACCGAAGGATTTTCAAGTGATCCCTGTTGACGAGCAAATCGCTCAAGTTTCCGCGGAGCTAAGGTACAAATACAAGTTGTCGATGGGGGACAGCATGATGGCTGCGACAGCATACACACTTAAAGCTACCTGTATTTCAGACGATCCTCACTTTAAACAAATCAGCGAAATCGAAACAACCTGGACATAGGAAAAGCGGCTGCCTCGCAAGCAGCAAGCCGAGAACGCGCAAAGGTGGGAAGCGGGTTAAGAAATTTTTTTCCGCGTGACTCAAAAGCTAACTGAATATCGTTTGAAAGTTCGGGATCACTGGCATTTCAACGGATTATGAGTGGAGCAAGGGCCGAGCTAGTTTAACTGTTACTGAGAAGTGCCGTCACCAAAAGTGACAGTAAAGTTGAATGAATTTTTAGAGTTGACAGCCGCCTGAACATTATTTATTCTTTGTTCTATAGTTGGATGGGTATGAGGAAGTAATTTGAAAAGCAAACTTGTTTTTTGTGGACGAAGCGTCGCCAAGGCGGATATAACGGCGGCTGCACCGACGAACTCGGCGGCACTTAGGTCGGATTCAGTTTCTTGTTTTCTAAACCATTTAGCGTTAACATAATACGAGCAAAACAAAAAGAAAATGAAAGACAAAACCACTGCCGATGCCATGTACAGAAATGAGGCAGAGTCAATTAAAAACAGGTAACCTATCACAACAGCGAGTACCGCTGCGGGAAGAACCGTTCGAGGTAGCCTCTTTGCAATATGCCGTTTTGCTATGTGGTTAAATTCGTGGGCGCCAATTGCGAGGACCTCATCGGGCGAGAGCATTTGGTAATAATTGGAGTTGAAGACAAGTGCGTCGGAGTAGGCTAAGCAGGGAATGGGAAGAATACTTGATTTGTAATAGCGTTGGAGCTTATTTTTTTTGAGGATTGATGTTGCTTTCATACTCTCGGCTAGTGTGTCGAGTGCTTGCATTTCAAATGGTTGTGCTCTAAGCAACCGCACCATAATGGAGCTCATAAATCCCATTTTCCATCATCCAAACGATTGATGGCTACTATAATGGGTCTTGACTTTTAAGAGCGTACGTGTGTTACAACCTTACCTATACTTATGAGAATTAGATAAAACACAAACCCTGTTGTTGACAAAGTCCTTCTCAGTGAGATCCTTAGTGAATTCTTCTAATTCGCTAATAGCATCATAGATATCTTTGAAATACAACTTGAGGTTTCTCATATGGGCGTGGCTTCTTGCAGAATTTGATCTCGAATGCTGCTTTTTATCGAGTCTTTGGGAACAAGATCTACCTTTTTGTGTAATCTCTTGATCAGGAATTCCTTAAGGTCTAGGAACTCCCAAAGGTCATAAGGCGCAGAAAAAGATACTATGAGATCAATGTCACTGTTATTTGTCTGTTCCCCTCGCGCATAGGAGCCGAATATTTTTATCGATTCCACTTTGAAACACTCTTTAAGCGTAGGTTCCAGAACTTTGAGTTGGCATCTAATTTGATCAACTGATTTTGGCGTTTGTTTCATTTAGCCTACCTATTTTACTAGCTTATTCTAGTTGTTTATCCTTAAAACGCTTTCACTTAATGATTTCTTCGCGATCTAGGCAATTAGATGCGTATGACAATGCGGCCCTATGTCCTCTTTTTTCAAATCGGGATAGTCTTCTAATATTTCAGTTTCCGTGGCACCGTTCGCTAAGAGTTGAGTAATAAGATTAACCGTGATGCGAGTACTTTTGATGACTGGCTTGCCAACCATTATTTCAGGGTCTATAATGATCCTGTCCATCAGCTCGTCCATTCAAATCACTTGTTCTTATTGACGTTATCAGAGAATGTCTTATCGGCTGGGAAATATATGAGGATATACAAGAATGTTAATATTTCCGAATTTAAAGAGCCATTGGCTACCCAGAGTCAAAAAACCTTCCCGAATGCCGCAAAAAAAGGAACGGCAAACCAAATAATTGGAGTCTTTTAGCCGAAGCCAAAACTTGACTTTACATCACAATTCCAACGTAGGTGTGCTTGCGTTTGCGCCTCTCAAAGGAAACTAAAAAGGATAGGTGTTGTCGTTGGCAGCAGAAAACTTAAGGGCGATTTCACCGTAGCGGATGAATGACGTGATAGACCTCGAGCCCAATGCTCAACCTTACAAAGGGGGGATGGGGGCGCGTTAAAGCGTTCACGGCAATTCTTATAAACTAACAGAATATTTAACTTCAGTGCTCGATTAGGTGGGCCGGTAGCTCAGCACGGCTGGAGCGTTCGACTGATAATCGAAAGGTCGGCAGTTCAAATCCGCCTCGGCCCACCACTTTCAATAATCATTTGCTGATCTTTTTTATTTGTTCATGGAATTTGTTGGCGATGTAATCATATTCATGCGAGTCGGCGAACCTGTACCATTGGTTCCAGTAGTAGCTGTTTGCTTTTTGCTGCAAGTCTTTTCTGTGCGATAGTTCTTCCCGCGTCAGGGGGTTTTTAAGGAAATGGATTTTTCGGTTCAGTCTGTAAAGTTCCAGAAAAGTCAGTAACAGTAGAAAAGCTCCTATAGGGTAAGCTTTCGCGGCAAAACAAAGATAAGCGAGAGCTATTTCTATGAGAAGATACAGTGCGCTAAGAAAGAACGATGTTTTGATGTGCCGCATAGCCTATCCTGTTGTTGTCATATGTATTTATTTTTTTAGCACCCAGCCATTTCCAAATCTGTCAGCGAATCGATGAACATCTTTGCCGACCTACTTATTTCTCAAGGTCTCTTAGCGTTGGACTAATCGGCTTCTCTAAAGGCATAATCTGTATGATTACAGGTTTTTTTGAGCGCGAGCCAAAATTTATAGCGTAAACTTTTGATAGCTCAGCTCCGAAGAATGCGATTTGGTTGAGGATGTAAATCCACAGCAAGATGATAAAGAGTGAGCCTGCGGCGCCGACGATTGTGGTCACGGTGAAGGTTGCAATGTAGGTTCCGATGATATAGTTTGTCACTGTGAAAGCTCCTCCCGCGACCAAGGCCGCCAGGGTTACGTCTTTCCAGCGGACTTTAGCCTCGGGAATCATTTTGTATACAATGGCGAAAAGCAGTGTAGATAGGGCGAACGAAACGATGACTTGGGCAAACATGAGGGAAATGTGTGTTAGAACGATATTTATCGATAACAACCGTATCGCGTCAAACAGGAAAGTGGCGATCTGCGCTGAAGCCACCACGATTAAACCAAGAGAGGAGACAAGAACAAACGGACCAATCCAACGTCTAATTTTGCCCGTTAATCTTCTGCTCCGCAGCGGCTTGTACTCCCAAATAGTGTCCATCGTGTCCCGTAAAACCGCAAAGGCTCCTACTCGCACCCCCAAAGAAAAAGCCACAACGGTAACGGAAGTCCAAAGAGACATAAATGGCGATGAAGCATTTGCAAGCAAAACCCTAAATAATTCTGCGATTGCGGGTCCAGCGAATGCACTTATTTGTTGAATCAACAATTGGAAGGCTTGAGCTTGCCCATAGAATAACGAGAAAATCGAAACCACAATTAGCAACAACGACGGAAGGGGCAGAATTATGAAAAAAGTCAATGCCGCGGCTCTAAGCGGTATGCTGTCTTCTCGCCAATCCCTAAGAGAAGTACCGAACAATTGCGTTACGTCTTTTCGGTTCATGCAACTATCCTAAAACCTAATTAAAATACCCTCTCAGGTTCACCAACCATTGTAGCGTGTATATTTCTATGTGGGAGTAAAAGCGCAACCACAAACATGCAAGAAAAGGATCCATCCACTGAACCTAAAGCTGAAATTTAACCTCCAAAAAAGCGGTTGCTTCGTTAAACTCAACAATTTTGAGTGGTTAGCTTGACTTTTCATCTTTCTTTTTCTTACGGCCAGTCTTAATGATGACGCTCACTTGGACACTGCCAGCTTCAGGCTCTTCTTGTTCCGACGCCGCTTCGACTTTCGCAGAGGATGAATCCTCACTTTTGGCTGCGTTTTCATTATTCCCAGATGGAACAATCGCGGATTGCTTGAACTCCTCAATCACCGCAGCCGTTTCCGCTTTTTCTTTCGTTTCTTCAGTCAGACCCTTTGTCGCCACTTCAATTTGCTCGTCGACCTTCTCGAAAGATTCCAAGAGTTTCTCCGCTTTCCCGGATAAATGGAAAGATGGGTGCGGCCCCACTGTTGTTGCATAGACTTTGGAGATTTCGGCGCCGAAAAGCATAATCTGATTTAGTATGTATATCCAGAGAAGAATAATCAAGAGCGAACCCGCGGCGCCAGCGATTGTTGAGACATGGAAAGTTTGAATGTACCAACCGAGTACGTAATTGACTACGGTGAATGCAACGCCAGCCAATATCGCGGGGAAAGCCACATCTTCCCAATGCACTCTTCTTTCTGGAAGAACCTTGTAGATTATGGCGAAAAGCAGAGTCGATAAACCAAACGACAACAAGATCTGGGTTGCAGTAAGAGTAATCAACGTTAGCGTTCCGTTTATTGAGTAGAATTTGATTGCGTCAAACAAAGCTTCTGAAATAACCGTTCCCGCGATGACAACCAATCCGAGAGAAGAAACCAGCAAGAACGGCCCGATTGTATCCCTGACTCTGACGGAAATCTTCTTTGTTTGAGGCAATTTAACCGCCCAAACAACATTCATTGTGTCTCTTAAAATTGCGAAGGTGCCGATTGCTCCAGCTAAAGAGAATCCAACCACAGTGATCGCTGCCCAAACAGAGGTGAAAGGCGACGTCGCACTTGCCAAGAGTTCATTGAACAATTGAGCGACGACGGGTCCTGCAAGCGAACTTATTAGCTGAACTAGTTGTTGGGTTGCTTGGCTTTGACCGTAGAACTGCGCAAGAAGAGTCACAACAATCAGCAAAAGAGACGGCAGAGGCAAGATTATGAAGAAGGTTAAAGCAGCTGCCCGTATAGGTGCGTTGTCACCCGCCCATCCTTTGAATGAAGTTAGAAACAAGTCAACAAGCTGATTTCGATTCATAATTTAACCTGAAAACTCTTTAAAAAACGTCTAAATTCTCAAGTACCTTCGGCGCTTATATTTATATTGCGGTAAAAGGGCAGGCATGGAAGCCCTGTTTCCCGGTTTATTAGGAACCGAAAGGCTTAAAATAAAAAACAAAAGAATAATCAATTAAGGAGTTTTTTGTTTTGACATCAGATGATGAAATTCTTGCAGAGTTAAAGAAAATTAGAGAAGCCGTTGAAAAGGGTCCGCCTCCAACGCCGCCGAAAGGATTATGGAACGAGTTCAAAGAATTTCTAAAATCGTACAAAGTTCTTGGCTTAGCAGTTGCGTTCGTCTTGGGTTTGTATCTTGGCGCTTTGGTTCAATCAGTCGTTAAAGACTTCATAATTCCGCTCTTGGGCTTAGCGATTCCAGGCTTGACAAACTTAGCTACCTATATGACTTCAGTTGGGAAACAGTCGTTTGGCATCGGCGACTTTCTAGTGGCGCTGATCACTTTCATTATAGTGGCACTAATAGTGTTCCTAATAGTGAAAATCGCCAAAAGAATGAAAATCGACTAAATTCGAAATCTATTTTTCCTTTTCTTTTTTTTGAAAATCAACGGCGCGCGAATTTTTTTAGAAAAATCGTCGATACTGCATTCTCTAAAGTGCTCAACAGGCTCAAGGTAACGGTCAAATTTCCAAGATTTTGGGTCTTTCTCGCCGACTTTAACGGTACTCTATTAAGCATGGATGAAAGTTCTTAGACTGAAAAGCATGCCTCAACCCTCACCCGAAACAGTCTGGGAATCCAGCAAAAAAGAACTTTTAGCCATGCTGGAATCGGGTTCTTTATCCCCTTTAACCCAGGAAATCCGTTTCTACGCGCCCAGCTTTACCTACTACAAAACAAAGTATTTTTGTTCGTCGTCATCGAGTTTCCCGACGATTTCTGTGACAGGCACGAGCTGCGCTTTGAATTGCAAACATTGCGGAGGCAAAGTTCTTGAAACCATGCAGGCTGCACTTCAGCCAGACGAATTATTCGAATTATGTTCCAATCTTAAACGGGATGGGGCTAGGGGCTGTCTTGTCAGTGGCGGATGCTTGCCCGATGGATCTGTGCCTCTTGACAGGTTCGTGGAAGCGCTTGGGAAAATCAAGAGGGAACTCGGCTTAACCGTTTTCGTTCACACAGGAATAATAAAACCTCAAACAGCCGCTGAACTCAAAAAGTCGGGGGTCGATGCGGCTTTGATTGATGTCATAGGCTCTGAAGAAACGACTAGAAAAGTCCTCAATCTAAACGTAACCCCAAAAGACTACGAGGATTCTCTGTTCGCTCTAGAAAAGACAGGGATCAATTTTGTGCCGCATGTTATTGTTGGGCTAAACGAAGGCAAATTAAACGGCGAATTAGAATCCCTCAAAATGATAGCTGCAGTTAAGCCCTCTGCTTTGGTCATAATAGCGTTTATGCCCATTCATGGAACAGCCATGGAGAAAACTGCGCCGCCAAATCCTGAAGACATAGCCAGAGTCGCCGCCACGGCGCGACTAATGTTCCCCAAGACGCCGCTGATTCTAGGCTGTATGAGGCCCAAAGGCAAAGCTTGTGTTGAAACCGATGTTTTAGCGTTGAAAGCGGGGGTGGACGCGGTAGCCTTCCCGAGTGAAAACGCGGTTGAATATGCTCGAAACAAGGGGTGGAAGACTTCGTTTTCATCTTTTTGCTGCGCACAAATGTATTTGTATGCAGCTGGGAAAGCAGAAGAGTAATCAATCTTTGGTTTGCTTTAGGATTCTGTAGCCGACGGCGATGGCCCATGCTGAAACAGCAAGTGCTGAAATTGTTTCTGGAATCGCTACATTCGGGGCATACCGGAATGCTGCCAGTATTATCCATGGCATAGCGGCGATAATCCCGACGGCGAGAGTGGAAAACGCTGATCGTTTCTGATGTGAAAGGGCAAAAGCACATGTAATAATGAAAAGTGAAATTGGAGTTAAAACAAAGAATGCGACTGAAAAGGCGAAGTGGGTTCCAGAGAAGCTTTCGTTAAAGATGCCGATGCAAATAAGGGCCACGGTAGCTGCGGCAAATGTTAAGGCGCCTGCTTTGCCAACAAGGGTTTTCCCAAGATAGCCGTATAAACCAAAAAGCGCAGAAACTAACCCCAAAAAACCGCTTGTATAGAGCCCGAAGTTGAAAAGCGGGCCAGTGAAGCCTTTTACCACGCCTAAATCGCTTAGGGCATTGTTTGTCCAGCTGAACGAGGGGTAAGACGCGATGGCTAAAAGAATGCAGGTGAACGCGAGCACAGGAGCTAAAATCCCCGCTACAGCACCCAACTTTTGTCTACCCTTGTTCCCGAAAACCAACTTGAATCCCTAAGCAACTTTAATGGCGGCAAACTGCTTTAAGAATTTGCGCCCCTCCACAGCTACATTGGATACCAAATTACCCGCCCGTAAAACAAGCAATAATCCAACGCAGTCGGCGAGACTGAGAATTCACTGAAAAAGAAACCAAGCTGATGCTGCAAGGCACATCTCCCGCATAACTTTGTGCAGACAAAGTTGAAAGATAAAAACTCTCAGCCTCACGGAATATATCAAAGAATAGCCACGTAATCTAGGCGCACTTCTCAACAGGAGATAACATAAGGAACCACAAAAGCCGCGGAAAAAACAGCCTTTTAAGCAGCTTTTTGCAAACCAAAAGCGAAAGGTTAATAATGGAATGTTTAGGTGTAATGTTTGGTTTGCCGGTCAAAGGGCACGGGTTCCACCTGATCCCATTCCGAACTCAGAAGTTAAACCGTGTTCCGTTTCCAGCTGTAGTGTGGTCTTCGGCCATGTGAACCTGGGAAAGCTGGCAACCACTTTTCTTCCTAAAATTATGTGGGTAGATTTGGCATAGCTTTATAACTGAGATTTAATGTTTTTTGAGAAGTGGTGTAATAATTGAGTCTTATTCCTATCATCGACGCGTTTACGCGGGTAATGGCTGTAGCGCTACCGGTTCATGCAAGTCAACTCGGTGGCAGCTCAAATACATGGCTCACATATCTGAGTCTTCTCTCATACGTGTTCTTCATCGTTCTGATCTTCTATGGTCAAAGAATCCAAATGTACGTTATGATCCGCGAGGTAGAAAACTCGCTTCATAAACTCAAGTACATCAAGGAAGAAGGCCGAAAAGCCACTATAGAAGCCATTAAAGAAATCGGCAAACCAACCGAAGATCCATCCGCACGCGTAGACCGATTCTTAGAGTACTTCACCATTGGCCCTCAAGGCATGGATCCAGCCGGGGTCGTCTACAAGCTCGATCACATCCTTGACGTCAGAGACGAACGCATGAAAGATGAAGTCAAACTCATGGCTCCATCAAGCGACGAAGTCCAAGTAAACAATTTAGAAAACACTTTGGAAGCCGCGATGGCTCTCAACTTCATCTACAAAGTAGTGAGACATTACTACATCCAAGGCAAGAAAACCCTAAGCCTCTACGTCATAATGCAGCTACAAATGATATTGCCCATGGTCATGAAAGAAGCCGAAGCATACGCAAGTGCACTTAAAGCCTTCGCCTATGGACAACCAATCGGAGACGGAGCGGGCCCACTGATAGCGGCAAAACTCATGCGCGGCTACGAAACACGCAAAGTACAAAAAGACTGCGTTGTGGCAACTGTTCCATTCGCAGGACGCACAGCCTTAGTCTTAAAAGCTGAAGGACCAGGCGGCAACGTCGGCAAGCCAGGTGACGCCGTTGAAACAGTCATAGAGGAAAACGAAGGCAAAATCGCAATGCTACTAATGATTGACGCAGGCTTAAAGTTGGAGGGCGAAGACGTCGGCGAAGTTGCAGAAGGAATCGGAGCGGCAATCGGCGGACCAGGCGTTGACCAATACAAGATAGAAGAGAAACTTACAAAATACAAGATTCCAAACTACGCCATAATAATCAAAGAAGACATCGGCGACGCAGTTTCACCAATGCGCAAAGAAATCAACGATGCAGTAGACAAAGCCATCGAAAGGATAAGAGCCGTTGTCCTGGAAAGAACCAAAGAAGGCGACAAAATCATAATCGTCGGCGTCGGCAACTCCATCGGAGTCGGACAGTAAGGAGGAGAAGCAAATGACACAAAAAAATCAACCATCAGCATCAACCCGAAAAATCTCAAATTACATAACCATGATCGTCGTAGTCGTTATTGCGCTCGCCGCAGTAGCGATCATACTGGCAGCCAGCCTATACTACACTGGAACAACAGCTACCGGCTCAACACAATCAGGAGACTACGCAGCAGCAGGAGTCCTAGCAGTCATCGGCGTAATCGCTCTTTCAATGTCTACGTTCACGTTTTTCCAGTCAAGAAAGCAAGTAGCAGAAATGAAAATTGACATTCCCAAAGTAATGACAACTATCGGATGCACAACTGTAGGATGCGACGCAAAAACTATGCGGGAATTCCAGCGCGGAGACTACGTCTACAAAGAACTTGACTCTCCATGTCAAAAATGCTCAGGCAAACAGATGATAACCGCTGTCTACAAAGAAGTCAAAGACAAAGAAAAGAAATACGCAGTCTAACTTAACCTAAACTTTTTTGTTTTTTCTTTTTGTAAAACGAATCCCATACTTTTCTTCATCTATAGTTTTTGTGCGGCTGTCAACAAGCCCTTGTGCAATCGCTTCTCGGACGGCTTCGTTGAAAGACACGGGCTGAGGATTCGCACACTCCTTTTTTGTTAAAACAACCCATATCTCATGGTACTTCTCTTTGTTGATCTTCAGAAATCCAGCTAAATCTTCAACAGTCTTAGGCTCGTAGGAGATGGACCCTTCAGCGGATGTCATTTCAGCCGCCTAAGTTAAGATTTCGCAGCCCCCTGCAGTCAGGAGCACGGTGTGTTCGGCTTGGGCTACAGGTTTCTTGCTGACTTCAACAAAAACGGGGTACTTCATTATTGCTTTTGAATCAAGAAGCTCCTTGAAAGACGGGCCATGCTGCTCTTTTGGAAGAACTCCGATTAGCCACCTTTCGGCGAACGGCAAGGTCCTAAAATTTGCTTCTATGTATTTGAGCAGTTTTTTGGCAGATTCTGTTTTAACGGATTTTGCTTTAAGAAGCCGATAAATGGTGTACTGCGGGCTATCGTCAACACGACCTACTGCGTCGGGTAAGGTAACGAAGGGTTCGATGGCGTAAACTTCTCCGGCTCTAACTTTGGCAAGCGACATTGTTTCAGCCACGTTTGGAATGGACAAGCCGGCGTGAATCAAGTATCGTCCAACGGAATGTCCAGTTAGGTTCGAGATGGGTTTGAAGCCACGGTTTCTAATCGAGGTTTCTATTAAGCTACCTATTTTTCCTATTCCCATATCTCCATGGATATTTTCGATGGCTACTTTCAAAGCTTGCTCGGCTGTATTAGCCATTGCCTTGCCCTCAGGGTTAAAACAAGCCGTGAACGCAGTATCGGTGACGTAGCCGTCAACTTGAACTCCCAGATCAACCTTGACTGTGCAGGCTTCGGGAATACGTGATGTGTCGCCTGGTGGCGCTGTGTAATGCGCGGCAACCTCATTTATGCTTACGTTACAGGGAAAAGCAGGTTTCCCCCCTTTGGCTCGGATCAGTCCCTCAGTTTTTTCGCAGACATCGATAATCAGCATGTTTTCTTTAACGACGGTTCTCATTTCTTCCCGTGTTTCTCGCAGAATCCGACCTGATATCCGGAATTTTTCGATTTCTTCCCTATCGTATGCCATGCCGTTCACTTTTTCGCTGTTTGGAATTACGCAGTAGATGCTTAAATGCCTAACCTACTACAAAAAAGGGTTTTCTGAAAAGGAGATGCGACAGCCTAGGCGCCTTAGGGTTTGTAGGTTTTAGGGTCAAGCAACGCGAAGTTGTTTCCGCCAACATGATAGAGCACGCGGGCTTTTTTGAGGTCATAGCTTTCAGCGAAGACGCCCATGTCAGCGTAGGCTTCCACGATTTTGCCTACGAACACCGTGTGGTCGCCCGTTATGAATTTGTCTTCAACAGTGCATTCGATGTGCGCTATGCATTCTCGGATTGCGGGGGCCTTCACTTTTTTGGCAGGCATCGGCGTCAAATTTGTCTTTTTGAATTTGTCAAAGCTTCTTCCAGTCAAGGAGCCGCATGCGTAGACGGCTTGAAGAATTTCCAACGTCGGAACGTTGATAACGAATTCGCCTGACTCTGCAATTAGCAAGTGGGAATGCCTTGTTGGAGCGAGGCTGATGGCCACAAGCGGCGGGTTAATTGAAGTCGGCATCGCCCACGCAAGAGTTGTAATGTTGGGTTTGCCAGCTTTGCCGACACATGAAACAAGAACAGTATGCATGGGATGAAGAAGCCGATAAGCTGAGGATATGATTACTTGAGTTTTCGCAGACACATAAACCACCTTTTACATCTAAAAATAACGCTGCGTTTTACTTATTTCTTTTTTCTTTTCAGAAGTATCTTAGTCAATAAAACTACATTTTGCTCTTCCAACAAAATGAGTGAAGCCGCCAGGGGTTTCCATTTTCTATGATACCAGAAACTAAAACATAGTGTCGACAAATACACGAAGCATTTCATGTGCCTTGCTTGGCTCTCTTCTCGCGCCTGTACGCTTGAATATCTTCTAAGATTTCTTTTTCCGTTAATTTCTCTTTTCCTTTATTCTGTTCGTCAACTTCCTTGAAAAATTCCTTTAGACCGCTTAAAGCTGGAAGGTTGAGTTTTACTACCACTAGTTTATCATCTCTTCGGTAAACGCAGAGTTTGGTGTTTGGCGTTATTGCTAATTCTTTTCTAAGTCGTTGAGGAATAACTATCTGTCCTTTGGTTCCTACTACGGCAATTTCGGGTTCTTCGTTCATTTTCATCAACTGATTAATCGTCTGTTTAACCAGTATAACTTTCATACCGCGATGAGATAAGCTTTTCCTTTCCGATGAATTCTCTTTTCGAAAGTTTTATCTTAATGGTTCATATTCACCCAGCGAATAGTGAAACGATGAACAGTGTCGGTCAGGTTCTGCTTGGCGCTTTCGCAGGCTTCATTTTATCATTGGTGATTGGGATTCCTCTTGGAGTGCTTTTGCCTTTCATCGGCGTCTTAGTTGGCATGTTCATCGGCGGGTTTGCGGCTGGAGCCATATCAGGAGGGGTTGTCCGCGGTTTAATAGCGGGTTTGTTGGCTGGATTGCTTGGTGCAGCGGTAATCGTGGTACTTACCCTTGTTGGCGCTGCATTGCTGGGAGGATTTTTCAGCCTCATCATCCATGGCTCTTTCGGCGGCTTAGTGGGAGCAGCCATCGGAGTTATTGGCGGCGTTCTTGCAACCTTAGGAGCCATCCTATCTGCGGTTGCAGGCCTAATTGGCGGGGCACTCACAAGAAAACGGTCGACCACCTACTACACATGGTACCCATAAACGTCGGGTAGCCGGTACAACTTCAAGATACAATATCAGCATTCTGATGAATACAGCAGCTGCTTCTTAATTCTTGATCGAAAAACCTCTTACGCGTCTAAAATAATGATAAGAATGCAAAAAAAATAAAATAAACTACGGATTGACTTTGCCTTTTCTCGCTCAGTCTTAGACCATTTTTATCTTATGGCTTGGTCAATTTTAGATTCTCTTTTGATGCTGGTGACTTCTTTGAATAGTTCCAGACATTCTTTCTTGCTTGGTGCCTCAACGCTTATGGCGCCGTAAGCCCCAATGTCAATGCGGTAATTCTTATCTCTGTTTTTATTTGTACTCGTAATCTGATCCCCCTCTTGTCCCCTCTAAAGGCTTCCGGCTATTATATCCTTAATGGCGAGCAGCCGATAGGAGGCATACCCCAACAGATCCAAAAAAAACACTGTTGCTTGATCTTTATCCTCTTTTTATGTGGTATTGGTCTATTACGTCCTTGGCTTTCTCTCGTTTTTCTCTATGTGCTTCGAGGAACTTGTTGAGTTTTTCAGCTATGTCTTTTTTGCATTCGCCACAGAGCATTTCGCCGCCTCGGCATCTGCGTTCCCGCTCAGCGAGTTTGCCATGGTCTTCCTCAAAAAGGTAAAAGTAATATTGGAAAATGCTGCATACCGTTGGGTCGGCACCTTCTTTGCGCTGCTCTGCCGCAGTGCCTTTGCCTCCTGTGAACGCGTTCCAAATCTTCTTCTTGACGACGTCAGGCGGATCTATTGTGAAGATGCTGGTTTCAGGCATAGATGCACTCATTTTTCCTCCAGCGCCTAACCCAGGAAGGAAGCGGCAATGGATCTGTGCGGGTTTGTAGTAGCCGAGTTTTTGCGCTATGTCTCGGGTTACTCGCCAGTAGGGGTCTTGGTCGATTGCTGCTGGGATGAGTGCTGGGACGTTTTCGCCTGTGAGTTTTTTGTGGATAAAGCAGGGGGCGGCTTGGATAGCGGGCCACATGACCCAGCCGATGTTGGTGCTGTCTTGGAAGCCGAAGCTGCTGCGTGCCGTGCTGTAAGTAATGCGTTTAGCCACTTCAAGTGTGATGTCGTAGAGCAAGTCGATGTCTTTGGTGTCGTAAATGATAAATGTGTTTTCAGGTTTGAAGCCGAGGGCGATTAGGTCCAAGGCGTTTTCGTAAGCAAACTTGCTTGTTTCTTTTAGGCTGGCGTCGTCGCCTATGAGGAATTTTTCGTCGTCGGTCATTTGGAAATAGAGTCGCGTGTTGAATTTCTGCTGGATATGAAGCGTGAAAATCCACGGGACAAGGTGTCCGATGTGGACGGGTCCTGAAGGTCCTCTTCCTGTGTAGAGGACGAATTTGATGCCTCTGTCGTAGAGGTCAAGCACGACGTCGAGGTCGCGGTGGCTGAAGAAAATTTGTCTTTCAAGTTGCAGATGCAGCTTGTCAGTGTGCTTCTCGACTCTGGCGAGCAATTCGGGGGTGATTGGTTGCGTGCCGAACTCACGGATCAGTCGGTCATAGTCTACTTTGCCTTTTACTTCCCACGGAGTAACAACCATTTCATTGTTGTTTTCTGCTGCGTTAGATGAAGCCGTCTTAATTCACCAGGACCTTTCCAAAAACAGTGGCGCCTAAGTCATATATGCTTTTTCCGCAGAGCGTGGCTCCTCAGGATTAGGAAGTGTCAAAAAGTTTCCCGAAAGAGCGGGGTTTTTTCTTTTTAATACACAGTTTTGGCAGTGGACGGTAAAGGACGCTAGAGGACGGCTGTGGACTTTAAAGGACGGTAAAGAACGGTAAAGGACTTTAGTAGACGGTAAAGGACGGTAATGGACTTTAAAGGACGGATGCTGCAGATGATTCAAGCTTTTCCACAAGAAAGTAACTTAAAACACAAAGGAAAAAAAATAAAACTTTCCTTCTCTCACCACCCTTTGTGCAGCGTAAAAGCCTTAAGCCGTGATGTGCATCCAAGTTTGGGATGATGAGCACTAGAGTCACTGAGCCTATGCGGTGATATTGACTCGACGGGCGAACTGACTAAAACCGTTATCATAGATGAAGCGGAGAATGGTGGAAAACGGCAAAATCGATTTGATCATGTGGACTTACAACAGCGCCAAGCTTCTGCCAACAGTGTTGCAACGAATTAACGAAGTTATACCCATCGAATTGGTTAATAGAAGAATCATAAGCGACGATCACAGCACTGATCAAACCGTTGAAATCTCCTGGAAGCTGGGCTGGGAAGTTCACGTTAACAAGGGTATGGGGCTACAGGACAACAAGCAGAACGCTCTTAGCCTCGTTTCGACGCCTGTATTCGCTTGTTTTGAGCATGATGTCCTTTTGAGCCGAGACTGGTGGCGCAAAGCCTCCGAAATCATGAGGGATCCGCATGTAGGCGTCGTTCAGGGTATCCGGCTCTCCACCGAACCTAGACTACGCAAGTTGGATTCCTACGAGTATGCGAGAAGAAGCGACAAACGCAGCGTAGACAACAACCTATGCAGAACCGATGTAGTGCGGAAATTTGGTTTCGACGAATCAGGCAGCCCTGGAAGAATGAGACAAGACGGTTTTAGGTGGGCAGTCATGTGCGACGTCGTCTCCGACCACATAACAAGAGCCAATCTGGTCGAAACCGTCCAGCATGACATGAGAATTCACATGCTTTCGCTGCCGAGCTACACAATAAGCGAGAAAGTTGGCTGCTTCAAGATTTTCGTACACAGCCCCATCCGAGCTTTAGATGTCGTCCGAAAAACTCGAACCTACTCCATGCTAATCTTCTATCCCATTGATAGGCTAGCCATTTTCTTCGCTTATTTCACGAGAGACCGAAAAATAGAGTAAATCAGAATCGTTTTCATGGCTTTTCGGGGGCTGTTATCTTGTTGGGAGCGGAAAACTTATCTGTGAAGCAACTGTGAAGTGCATGATTAAACTCAAGCTTTAGGCGCACATAATCGAGGTGAATTGAAAAATGGTTGAAACCAAAACTGTTGAGATGAAGGTTGACGCATCAGAACTTAAAGGCGAAAAGCAAGACTTGATTTCGAAGCTCGCAGATTTCTTGAAGGAAAAAACAGGCGGCGAAGTATCTACAGCATCTGAGATGGTGACGATTAAGGGTCAAGGAGAAGCCCTGAGCAAGAAGTACATTCGAATAACGGTAAAGAAGTTCCTGCACAGACACGAGCTTACTGAGAGGTTTAGAGTAATCGGCGGCGAAGAAAACCTCCTGAAAGTAAAACAAAGAATAACGGGAGAAGAAGAGGACTAAGCCACCTTCCCTTTTAAACAAATACAAATTTAATTTTTCTTGTCTAAAAAACGTTCAGTGTCAACTTTGTCCTACTATCTGAACACCCTGTTCTAATGCGTAGGATTAAATCAAAAAACGCCCTCTTAGCCATTACAGCAGGCAAGGGAACAGAACGTGAGCCACAAAACAATCGCGGTAAGCACAATAATCATTATTTCACTCGTAACCTTGACCGCACTTTTCATAGAAAGCTCCGCGGCGCTACAAAGCATAAACCCAGTAGCCGTATTGGCAGCGGCGACCGTCATCGTAATCGGTTTGGCTTGGTTCAAAAAAGCAAACAAATCCTAAAGAAAGAAGACCGGGTGCCTGCATTTCAGGATATTTTTGAAAGCTCACGTTTAGTCACAGCCATGAGAGCCCTAAGTCGAAATGTTTACTAAAAATGGTTAAAAACGGCTATTTGATTTTTAACTTCTTATAGATATAGGAAAATACTTTTTCGCCTTCCGCAACAGGTTCCTTGAACCTGACAGAAACCTCGGCTGCTGAAAGTGAAGCCCTGATTTCCCCTGCAACTCCTGATGCGGTAACAACTTTTGTTCCTACGAATTTGGAAGCAGCTTCCGAGGTGCTAAATAGACCCTTCACGGAATATTCGTTGGCTTCTCTTTTTTGTTTTACAGTTCCTTCTTTGGTCTTTTTTGAGAAGAATTCTAATTTGCTGTTTGTTTCAGTAATTCTTCCGCCGCCGATTATTCGAAATTCGCGGGCTTGGAGTCCAGGGTTCATCAAGAGGACTTGGTCGCCTCTTTCCGCCACGACTTGTTGTCTGAGTTCAATGTAAACTAAACATTTTTCAGAAGCCTTCACTGAGGTCTTCACAACGAACTTGCCTTCTTCCATGACCCCGGGCACGACGTTTCCCAGCACCTCATAAGAACCGACAAACACGTCTACATCGCTATAGGGCGTCAACGTACGCAGATAGTATTTGTCCACTTCTAATTCGATTATTACACGGTGGGTAGAGCTTATGGAGCCTGGAGAAACTGCTACGTAACCCCTGTGAGCGTCATCAGGTTTTACGTCTTTGACGGCAACGCCCACCCTGTCTCCAGCGATAGCTTCCTCCTTGTCCTCACCGAATGACCGCAGTGAACGCACCTGACCTTTTTTGTCGATGGGTTTGATTTCAATGATATCTTTAACCTTTACTTTCCCGCGGTGTATCGTCCCTGTTAAAACAGTTCCCACTCCGACTATGGTGAATGCGTGGTCTATGGGCATCTTGAATGGACCATTCCATTGGCGAATAGGCGGACTGATAGACTCCTGTAGTGCACTTTTGAGTTCATCAATTCCTTTGCCCGTTAATCCTGAGACCTCCACGATCTTTGCGTTCTCATATGGAGTTCCTTTGAGAAGAACTGTGACTTTCTTCTTGACTTCCTCAATTCGCTCTGGAGAAGCCAAATCGACCTTGTTTATAGCAACTACAAGATTCTTTATTCCAACGTCTTTAATTATTGAGAAATGCTCCACGCTCTGAACCTGGAGGCCGAGATCGGCGGCCACAACCAGCACAGCAGCATCAATTATGTTAGCACCCGCCACTGCATGCCTAACCAAACTGAAGTGTCCCGGCAAGTCAACTAGAGTAGCGAGATAGGGACCTAACGTGAAAGCGGAGAAGCCCATATCCAATGTCATTCCCCGCCTGGCGGAGTCTGGTGCCTTATCCAGAGCTGCTGTCGAAGGTTTTTCAGTTAGCTGCCGGGCAAGCATTGTTTTGCCGTGGTCAACATGCCCGAACAGACCAACATGAACGGGAATGAGCCCCTTGCCCTCAGTCATAGCGTAACTTTTTGCGACTACATTGGCTTCTCTTAGGAATAATTCAACCGCGTCCACAGGCTTCGAACCGTCTTCAAGAGCCTTCTTCACCACTTCTTTTCTGATTCTTGAAAGAGAAATGCCCAAGTCCGGATTCTTGTATCGCGTCATAACCTCCATCATGGACTTTCTGGTTTCCCTTTCGATGCCTCTTGCTCTTAGTGACTTCTCGTTTTCCACAACTTTTCTGGGCTTGGACCTGATCGGTTGTTCAAGTCTCTTGAGAACTGCGGTAACAATGAGGCTTGCAATCTCTTCGATGCTTTGCTTACTTGGGTCGACAACAACAAGGGGAGTGTCCCATTTGTAATCGCCTTTTGGCGCGTCAAGTTTCTGATTGATTTCCTCAATGAGCGATAATGGAATCGGCGATCCGCGTTCTTGATTCCATGCAATGGCTTGTTCAACGGGAGTGTCAACAAAAACTATGTCATAGTCAGAGCATAACCGTTTGGCAATCTGCCTAAGCTCGCTCCTCATCGACTTGTAGTAGTTTAGGTCATCGCTAATTACGAGAAAACCATTCTCCAAACCGGTTGCAATAGCTTTCTCATAAAGAGTCTTGACAGATGCTTCCCGTTCAGGTTTGAATCCTTTGGAGCTATACGAGAGCATGTCCCGAAAATCGTCAGAGCTGACCACCATGGTTGAAACGTCATGTTTGTCCTCGAGCAAGGAGGCGACGTTTTTGCAGATGGTTGTCTTTCCTGAAGAAGGCAATCCGCATAGTATAAGCAGGTAAGGAACGCTCTGTGACACCGTTTTCCCCTATTGTCTATCCCGTCTGGGTTTATAATGGTGTCGAACATTAGACTTTGATCATTAATTCCATAATATCATGTTGGATTTAACTCCAAGATCCCCAAACTACCAATTTATATACGGGGAAAGACAACTCGGGAACTATACAGGAAAACCAGAAAATGTTCTCGAAGCAAGGAAACATTTCTTCTTATCTAAGGGTTGTTCTTGCCGACGGCACCAGAGGTATGTTTCATGTTACCGTTTGATAAGTTAAAAGATACTATCCCAAAGAGCATACTTGAGAGAGGCCTAACAGTGTTAGGCACAGAGTCACAGCCGATAAAACTGCTTTTCGAGCAAAGAAGAATACCCCAAGAAGGCTGGAAAGACAGCCAAATCGAAGAATTCCTGAATTTGCTGTCTACAATGGATTCGGACAAGGACAGTAAAGCAGTTTTTGTAGGCGAAAGAGAAGGCAGGGTTGCATCCCCAGCAGTTTCAAAGCTGGCAAGTGGATTTCACCACGGGATAGGAAGGTCAGGTGACTTGACTGAAGCCCAGCCTAAGGCGGCAGGTGGATCTCTCATGTATTATTTTGCTAACAAATTAGCAAATGACGCCATGAAAAGGTTCGGACTCCCAAACATCAAAAAGACAGTGGTCTTTCCTGTGGCAACGGGAATGACGCTTGCTCTTGTCTTATGCGCCGCAAGAAACCACGCCATGGGAAGAGAGGTGGTTTACCCACAGATTGACCATAAGACCCCTTTGAAGGCAATTCATCTTGCCGGTCTTCAAGAGAAAATAGTTAAAGGAGAAGTCGATGGAGACGCAGTAAACGTTTCCACTGAAGAGATAGAAAAAGCAGTTAATGAAAATACAGCTGCGATCCTTTCAACAACCACCTTCTTTTCACCCAGAGAACCAGATAAAATCAAAGATATTGCAAAGATCGCAGAGAAGAAAAAAGTCCCACATATTATAAACAACTCCTTCGGAGTGCAGAGCCGCGAGATCATGAAACTCATAAGAGGCGCAGTCGACGCAGGACGTGTGGACGCAATAATCCAAAGCACCGATAAGAATTTCCTAACCCCAGTAGGAGGAGCAATAGTCGCTTCACCCAACGAAGAATTCTTAGACGAAATATCTGAAACCTATGCAGGGAGGGCAACAGCCGCTCCCGTAGTGCAATTCCTAGCAGCTGCACTGTCGATAGGATTAGAAGGCTACGAGAAACTGAGAACCCAGCAAGAAGAAAACAAGAAGTTCCTTGAATCATCCTTGAAAGAGGTTGCAGAAAGGCATTCGCAGCGTATTCTCAACGTTTACAATCCAATATCGGTGGCTATGACACTGGAGGGAAGAAACGCCAAAAAAATAGGTCAAGCCCTCTATACGGCAAGGGTTAACGGAGCAAGAGCTTTAGAAAAAAATGATTTCGGAGTATGCTGCCCAGAATACATCTCATCTTACATCAACTTCGACGCCAGCATAGGAATACAAAAAAACGAAATCACTCTAGCAACAGAGAGGTTAGACACCGTTTTGAAGACTGCGTCGTAGTGGCGGCGTCCAAGGGGAATCGGACCCCGAGACCTTGCGGGCTCACCGGATTTGAAGTCCGATGCTAGGACCACCTAGCCGTGGGACGCCCTCAACGATGTTCGACAGTTGAATAATTTGTCTCGAAGCGCGATTTCTGTATTCACTCGGCAAAATAAACATATTCCGCCCTGAACACCCTAGACTAAGCTTGTGCAACATGCATTTTGACGTATCTTTCCGAGTTTTCATCTTGTTTTTGACAATGACATATTCAAACGCCCATGTCTTTTAGTGAACTTGAAGCAATTTTCCATCATTTTATTAAGCTACAGCCACAATGTTCTTGCGGGACGGATTAGCTTGGCTATTTTGTTTAAAGTCTCAAAATACGTTGTGGCTCTTTTAGTGGCAGGTGGGCTCGCGTGGCTTATTGCAGGATTGTTCTTTGGAGGATCGGTTGCGATCTCTTATTTTTCAAGTGGTTCTCTCGCGAACGCAGGCATCGCGACTCCTGGCTATCCAGCCGGTGCTGTGCGCCAACTTGCTTGGGACCAATTTTATATCAACCTTTATTCCGCAGTAATCGGGTTGTTCGCAATCATCATTGGTCTCACCGCGTTCAGACAAGGGGAAAAATGGGCGTGGTATGCAATATTGGTCCTTGTCCTAAACGGGTTGATTACAAGCGTCTTTGATTATTTGAGCTGGGGAGGTTGGTACACTGTATTCGCTACTTCTTTACCGATGCTTCTTGCTTTGTTGTTTTCTGCCAAGAGCTTCTTCTCAGCTGCACGCCAAACGTTAAATTGATTGACGGGTTAATTACGAATTTAGTGAGCATACTGTGTGCTCCCAGGCAAATAGCAAGCGCCAGCATCATAACCTCGCCTAACGGTAAAGGCTAAGGAACAAATTCTTTTGTTACTTCGCCGGTGCTTTGTCGGCGGGTTTAGCTGCAGGAGCTGAGGCTGCCGCTTTGCGTTTTAGCATGTTCTCTAAAGTTGGACGAAGCTTGGCGTTTTCGGCCAGTATCTTTTCTTTTCCCAGTTCCTTAAGTTGGCCGCTCATTTCCTTGACTATATTGACAAATTTCTCTCCTTCAGCCGACGAAACATAGTCAACCCTTAGTCTTTCCGGGCTCAATCCAAGCTTCTGAAGCATTCCACCCAAAGCATCCATGCGCACTTTCATCCTAACGTTTCCAGAGATATAGTGGCAGTCGCTGGGAAGATGACAAGCGGTAATCAACACGCCTCCGACTCCCAGCCTAAACGCTTCCATAACAAAGTCCCGATCTACCCTCCCAGTGCACATTACCCGTATCGCCCTTGTAGTAGGAGGGTATTCCAGCCGGCTCGTCCCCGCTCGGTCCGCGCCGGCATAACCTCACCAATTACACATAAACGTCAGTATCTTGTCCTCAGGATCCCTTTCCAGAGCAGCTCTGATTTGCGAGGTTATTTGCTCATCCGTAAAATGCATCTGAGTTATAGCATCTTGTGGGCATTCAGCAACGCATGTTCCGCACCCATGGCACTGGGCTGCATTAATCTGAGCTGGTTTCCCCTCAACTGCAGTTATGGCACCAAATGGACAGCTTTTCACGCACACCCCGCATCTTGCTTTTACGTTTCTGCATTTTGCGATGTCAACTATCGAGACTATCGGTTCTATCGTCCATTTGGGTTGAGAAAGGATCGTTGCCGCCCTTGCTGCCGCACCGCTTCCTTGGGCAACGCTATAGGGTATGTCTTTTGGTCCCTGGCAAGCACCCGCCAAGAATACTCCGTCCATAGGTGTGTCCATTGGTTTGAGTTTTGGGTGACTCTCCATGAAGAACCCGTCTGATCCTCTCGTTATATGGAGGATGCCAGCCAATTCTTCGGCTCCCTTGCTGGGTATAGCCGCCGTGCTTAGAACGGCCATCTCCACTTCGACTTCGATGGGCTGCCCCAGCGTCGAGTCCTCTGCTCGGATAACCAAGTTTTTGGTCTTTGGGTCTTCCAGTATTTGAGATGGCTTTCCCCTGACAAAGATAACGCCCATTTCACGGGCTCTTCGATAGAATTCTTCATAACCTTTGGAGGGAGTTCGTATATCAATGTAGAAGATGTAGACTTCCACTTCATTATGGTAGTGTTCTTTCAGAAGGATGGCCTCTTTGAGCCCGTACATGCAACAGAAACCTGAACAGTATTCGTACTTGTTTACATCCCTTGAACCGACGCATTGAATTATAGCGACGCTCTTCGGTCTTTTTCCATCGGATGACCGGATTACATGTCCACTTGTTGGGCCGCCCGCTGTGATGAGTCTCTCAAACTCCAAAGCCGTAATTACGTTATCGTATTTTCCGTAGCCGTACCTTGCATCCTCATATGGTAGATAAATGTCACAGCCCGATGCTACTACGATTGCCCCAACTTCTAAGTCAACTTCTTCTGGCTTTTGGTTAAAGTTAATGGCTTCACGAGCGCCGCAGGCGTCCACGCATTTGAAGCACTCTATGCAGTAATCCATGTTAATCGAGTAGATGAGAGGCACTGCTTGATCGAACGGAATGGAGATGGCTTTTCTTACGCCTAAGTTCATATCCCATTCATTGGGGTATTCTATTGGGCAGGCGTCTTTGCATTCTCCGCAACCCGTGCATTTTTCGGCCATAACATATCTCGGGTTCTTGCGAACTTTAACTCTGAAATTGCCTACAAAACCCTCCACCTTGAGGATGTCCGCATTGGTTATTACTTGGACCTTAGGATGGCGCAATACTTCCACCATCCTAGGTCCTTCAATTCATATGCTGCAATCCAAAGTTGGAAAAGTCTTGTCGAGCTGCGCCATGTGTCCGCCTATGCTCGCGTTCTTCTCGACAAGGTATACCTCGAACCCCATATTCGCCAAATCCAAAGCAGAGTTGATACCGGCAATACCGCCGCCGATAACCAAGGCGTTTTTGGTTACAGGGACCTCCATGGTTTCAAGGGGCTTGAGCAACCTCGCCTTGGCAACGGCCATCCTTATAGTATCTTTTGCTTTTGCTGTGGCTTCTTTAGGATCATTGGGATGGCACCATGAAGCGAACTCACGTATGTTCGCCATTTCAAACACATAAGGATTTAGTCCTGCTTCACTTACAGTTTTTCGAAATGTTGGCTCATGCATCCTTGGGCTGCAAGCAGCCACGACAACACGGTTTAATTTGTGTTCTTTTATGGCTTTTCTGATTTCTTCTTGTCCCGGGTCAGCGCAAGTGTAGCGGTTTTCTTTAACATAGACTACGTCAGGTATGGTTTTTGCGTACTCGGCGACTGAGGGTACGTCCACTGTGCCTGCGATGTTCATACCGCAGTGGCAGACAAAAACGCCGATCCGCAGTTCTTCTGGTTTTTGAGTTTCAGGTTGTTTTTTGGCTTCTGGATTGCTCATTTCACTATCTCCTCAAAGTTGAGTCTTTTGGAAACTGCTTTGCGCCTGTTCTCGCCGGCTCGAGCTTTCAACTCTTTAACAGCATCAATGTGTGATGTTAATCTTTCTAATGATTTGTTCCAAGCACCCGAATGAATGGGCGTATGACGCACTGCTGTGCGCTTAACCTTTAATGCTTCATCGATGGGGC
The DNA here is from genome assembly GCA_963827165.1 of Candidatus Bathyarchaeota archaeon. GTDB lineage: Archaea > Thermoproteota > Bathyarchaeia > Bathyarchaeales > Bathycorpusculaceae > Bathycorpusculum. The sequence goes on from CAWGZR010000004.1 coordinate 161,054, forward strand.
AAATATTTTTGCACGCGCCACAGTAGGTACAGAACAAATCGTTAACATGAACCTTCTTGTCGCTGAGCGTTAGCGCTCCTGGAATCGGGCAGACGTCAAAGCAATCGGTGCAACCCTCGGGACATTTCTCCTGAGCGATGGCGATTACTCCTTCAAAGGCTTTTTTGACCTTTATCGCGCCTGGACTGCATTTGAACTCGCATACTCTGCAAGTTGGGCAGTAATCCTTCTTGATGTCGAGGCTAACCTGAATGCGTGCTTTGAAGCTAGGGGAAGAATCCGCAATGTTTTCGACGGGTTTGCCGTCAAAACCAACTTTCGACACTGTTATCAACCCGAATGGACAGGCGGCTTCGCATTCAACACATTCTTTAGGGCACTTGGAGTTATCCACTTTTATGTCCCGAACCAGCTGAGGGTAGCTGTCTTTCGCCAAGACAGAGAGGTCATGATTCCCATTTAAAGTAACCTTGATGGCGCCGTAGGGGCATGTGACGTCGCATATTCCGCAGAAATTACATTTAGCCAAATCAACATCAACTTTGGCTTTTTTAGTTTTTTCTCCGGCGTTCTTTGGCTGTTTTTGCGTTGTTATTGCCTCTTTAGGGCAGGCCAACATGCAAATTTGGCAGCCGACGCACCGTTTCTTGTCGAGAGTTAACTTGTAATTCTTAACTTGTAAATCCCACTCTAATGTTAAGGCATCTGCCGCATCCTTCTTTATGGTTTTAAACGGCATATCTTTCCACCAAGGGCTCTCCAAGCCGCCGAACAGAACACCAATGGCGGCTAACAGTTTAATTGGTAGGACTTAAAGTGCTTTTGATATAAATATTGCTTGAACAAAAACGTGCTTTCTACCATCAAAAACACCGGAAAAGAGTTTGTTTAGCTGACGGAATAGGTTTTAGATTTTATGTGTTTGTTTTTGAATCTTTGTACCCTTGTCCAACCTTTCCGCGCCCTATCTAAACCCAGTTTAAGCCATAAACCAGAAAATAGCCTAAAGTTCAGAAAAACTTCTGCGGCTGAAATTGTGAAGGCTCCTCTAGCTATGTCCTCGGTTGGCTTTCTTTGACGCCTATCTGATTTGATGAGCGTTGCCTTTTTTGGCCTTTTATACCATATTATAGAGCATAAAATAGCATAAGATAGCATATTTCAGCGTATTATAGCATATTATAGCATGCAGTAGCAACCAAAACAAGCCCCATTTCATAAAAGCAACTCAAAACACAAACGGAAAATTTTCTCTTCCCAAAAAAGCGGGTCCACAGCGCTCAAATCTGCGATTCTATTTATAGACTATTTGATACGTTTCAATACGTTTCGATACGTTTTGGTATGTTTTGAGATTATGGTTTCAAGTATTTCAAGCCCCAAACCAAAAAAACAGCTCAAAACACAAAGAAAAAAAAATTAGAGGAAAATTTATTTTGTTTAAGGACACAAACAAAGAAAAGATAAAGAGCTAGCTCAGCTTACCCCAAGAGTTGTCAGAGCTAGTTTTCGCCTTGGGGTAGCCCGATTTTGCGCATGTAGTCACGCGCATATCGAGGATTGTATGCGAGCAGTTCTTTGCTTCTGAGTAGTCGGCGGTCTAGGCGGTCTAATGCGACTCGGAAAGTGGGTTCGATGCCCCAGCCTTCGCTTGCGCTAATGAAGGTGCCTCTGACAGTTCTGAATTGGAGACGGCAGTGGATCATGGGGGTTTCGCGGGTGTTTGTGTTGCCGTGGCTTTTCATGTAGACAAAGAGGGTGCCTAGTTGGAAGGCTTCTTGGTATTTGTGTGTAAAGGAGTCAAATTCGCCCATCATGAAGGCTTGCTGTTCCGGTGTGATGTCCACTTCTTTTACGCCGAACTGAATCGACAACTTGCGTTCAGCAGTTTCAAGCTGACTTATCGGCTCAAGGAAATCAAGTTTGGTGACAACGCCGACAAGCCGATCACTCGACGTAACTGCCACACAAGAAACATCATGGTCGTGCATCATTTTCTCAGCATCCCGAAGGCTTGTCTTAGGCTCAACCGTCACTACAGGCCTACTCATGATGCCTTTAGCTGGAACACTTAGCGTTTCAATCTTTTCCCCAACAATGTCACCTGTTGTCTGGCGCCGTTGAGGCCAGTAAATGTTTTCCAAAATATCTTCAATACCAATCATGCCTACAAGTTTTCCAGAGTCCATGATTGGAACATGCGAAATGCCATATTCCCTCATCAAGCTTAAGACGGCTCCGACTGAACGACTTGCTTCAAGAGTGTGCGGCGCCCGAGTCATAATTGTCTCTGTTTTGGTAGCTCCCCACTCCTGCGCCACCGCCGAATGAATAATGTGCTCATCAGTAATGAAGCCAAGAAGCTTGCTTTTGTCGAAAACCGGCAGCTGCCTTAACCCGCTTTCAATCATCAGCTTTGCGGTTTTGCTCAATGAGAAATCAGGGTTGACCGGTGGAGCGGTCTTCATTAGGGTTTTAACTTTTGTTGAGTTGAGGTCGAGTCTCGATCTTAGAATCGCGCGGCGAGTGATCATGCCTTGATACTTGCCTTTTTCGTTTAACACGGCTAAGACCGGAAGAACTCCTTTTTCGAATGCTTCTAAGCAACGGGAAAGCGTGTCGTTTTCCTGCACGCCGTTGAAGCTCTTTGAATAAACATCTTCGGCAGAAATTGAGGTTGCCATAATAATCCCTTTGACTTAATGGTAAAAGCGGAATTTAAATGTTGCAAGGAAGCTAAGCATGCAAGAAAGCCAGCTATAACAATTATAAGAATCGCCAAGTCACAGTTATTGACATGTTTTCTGACATGAAAGAGGACGTTTCATCGCGCAGATATTCGAAATGCATTTAATGCCGATACTCAAAATCGTTCCATTACAAACTCGGTTTGTCCTATAAAAAACAACACTACAAGAAGTAATCGATAATATTCAAAAAGAAGTTTTACTGTTATAAAAGAATAGAACAATTTTTCCTTTTCGTTTAAATAACTCTTTACGGACATTATATGGTTGAGGAGCAGTCGGAATAGCCCACTTCCGTTTTTGTAGACAATAAGAAAGTGTTTTTAATACTCGCTTCAAGCGTGAAGGGATTTGCTGGCAATGTCTGTAAATCAAAAAGAATTCGTGGAAGAACTGAAAATCGAGTGGAAAAAGCTCTGGCAAGAAAGGTTCGATGACGGTATTAGAGCCGAAAGCGTAGCAGTCAAAGGATACGACCAGCTATTCGTCGACAAAGGCACAATAATCAATGCCACACGCGATTTCAAAGCTTTAAACTTCAAAGAAATCTTCGAAGAGCACCAGGTTAAGAATGCGGAAAGATACTTCCCGCCGAACCCAAGAGTAAGCGGATGGATGAAATTCGCGAAAACAAAGATCACGGATCAAAAGAAGCAGAGAAAACGAGATGCTCACTTTTGCGCCCGTGAAAATAAGGAAAATAAACAGTTGAAGCAAAGCGGACGAGGATGGCTGCATGTTTAATGGTTTCTTGGATTTGAAGTTTATTTTAGGGGAAACTTAGATTGCGTAATTATAGAGATAGAATGGACATAATCGCGGACATTCTTAATGTTGCAAGTCAAGATGCTAAGAAAACCAAGATAATGTATCAGGCGAATTTAAGCTACAAGGTTCTTCAACGTTATTTGGCTGAACTAGTTGATGCTGCACTCGTAACATTCGAAGACCACAATCAACAGTACAAATTGACAGCTAAAGGACACGAGTATCTTGACGCTTACAAAGTCTATGCTCGCTACAACAAGAGCATGGAGAAATACCTCAAAGATTTTTCTTCGAAAAAGAAAGTTTTGGAAAACTTGTGTCCAGCCAAAGATGTCGCTACAAAAAAGTGACGAACAATCTGACAATCGATCAACAGATAGAGTAATTATGGGCTGCCTTCAAAAACGTGCTTAGAAACTGCGTATTTCAATAGTCCATCCCTCGAAGACTGTACCGGGTTGGACCACAGTTCGAAACGCTGATCGGTTTTTTGAACAATCGACATAGAGCTGTTCATGTTTCGGAATACGTGGGTTTTAGAAAGAGGCCTTTGACAAGTTCAAAACGAGACTTAACTGTATTTAACCTATTTAAGTTCTCAAAACGTGTCAGTGGTCTGTACTGCGGTCATTTTGAAAAGAAAGATTCTTTATAGGTAACGGGAGCCAACCCAGATTAAGATTCATTAATTGGTTTTTTCTCGTAGAACTAAAAAGCCTCTGAACATAGATTTTAACTGAAGAGGTATAGACCATTATTCGAATGTTCTGAAGATTTGGTCCTTATGACTTTAAATACTGGTTTTCGCTAAGCAATTTATAGCACAAATTCTGCTTTTTGGAGGTCTTTCCGTGACCGAAATTCGATTGAACGACCCAGTTTATATTACAACGCTCCGTGAAGAAAACGCTATAGAATTGCAAAATGCTAAGGAACAGCATCCGAATGTTTCAGTAGTAATAGCGACGCTCAACGAGGAAGAAGGAATCGGACCCACAATTGATGAGTTACAAAGGACCTTGATAAACCCTTACTTGGTCGTTGTGGACGGAAACAGCGTTGACAGAACCATGGAAATAGCGAAAAACATGGGCGCCGATGTTATGTTGCAAGAAGGGATAGGGAAAGGAGACGCGATGTTCCAAGGTTTCCAAAATATAGGTTCAAAAATCCCATACGTTGTTTTCACCGATGCGGACTATACTTATCCAGCTGAATACGTACCGAAAATGGTTGAGATTTTAGAGCAAAACCCTGATGTTGGCATGGTTATCGGAAACCGCTTCAAGGGTGAAAATAACAACAGTAAAACGGTGATGAACCCGTTCTATTTAGGCAACAAGATGCTTGCGTTCGCTCAGTTGGTTCTGAACGGTGTTAAGCTTGATGATCCCCTATCGGGCCTTCGTATTGTTCGCAGTGAACTACTTGACGGGTGGAAACCTAAGAGCAAAGGTTTTGACGTGGAAGCTGAAATGAACGCCGTTGTCAGCCGCAGCGGTTACAGAATAGTTGAAATTCCAATTGATTACCGGATTCGACTAGGCGAGAAAAAACTGAAGCTCAGACACGGGATAGGGATAATGAAAAGAATTCTTTCTGAAAGCGTGAAATTCTAAACCAAGAATTTGCACCTCACACTGCTTTGCTTGTGAACTTGGAATTTTTGAGTCACCAGTCAGATTTTCTTTTCCATACGTTCATTGTACATTGGCCCCAACAGTAAGAGCTAGCCTTGAATTGGCATCCATTGCAGCCGATGCCAGTGAATTTTGGAACGGACTCATATTTTGAGTGCACTCGAACGAAAATCTTTTTGGGTTCAGGCCGACTCGAAGGCGGGCCATCTTTTTGGTACTTTAGACGCTGTGGACACTTTTCGTAGACTGAAGGGTCCGAAAAGATAGAGGAAGCACAAGTTGAGCCCCCACATTCACGAACAGTTAACTCAAATTCTCCTAAACCGGTCTCAGCCTTAGCGTATTCACAGCAAGGCGCTTTCTCAACTTCCTTCTCAGCCTCAGTCACATCTTTCCCCTTCCCGTGACTGTCTTAGTAAGCCGACCTTAAGACTTTTGCTATTCGCAAGATAGGGATTTGGAGCTCTTTTACAAGAGAGTTTTCTATCGAAATTTGACGGCGTAATCAGCTTCGAAGGCTCTTGGAGTTACTTGCCGGGTTTTGCCAACCTTTAACTCAACTTTGCCGCTTAGTGCTTTGAATTGTTGAGGGAAGCCCTCCACATAATCCAGCACGCCGCAAACGTAACAGAAGCTGCCATAAAAAGAAACCGTAACGATTTCGAGAGAAATTGAGACTGGCTTAGCCGTTATTTCGGGGCTCCGCAGCCTGTTGTAAAGAGCGACGGCTTTGGCTATGAGTTGTTCCAGTTCCTGCTGACTCAGGGACAATGAAACGCCCTAGAAGGGTATTCTTGAGCCGTCGAATCCCAGTCTTGAAATTCCCAGTTCCTCTTTGACTTCACGCAGTTGCGCCGCCGTGAAAACAGGTCCATCCCTGCAAACGCGGTATTTACCGATGACGCAGCTTCCGCACAAGCCAATCCCACAACGCATAAGCCGCTCTAAGCTTGCTTCCAACGGCAGTTTTCGTTGTTCCGTCAAATCGAAGATTTTCTTCACCATGACTTCTGGACCGCAAGTGTAGATCATTTCGAATTTTTCTCTGTCAAGCAATTTGGCTAAGGGTTCAGTCACCATGCATTGTAAACCGTAGGTGCCATCTTCCGTGGTTGTGATTATGCTTTTCTCGTTGCAGACACCGCCAAGTTCGCGTATGAAGAGAAGTTCGTCTTTGGTTTTTGCTCCCTCAACAAAGGATAGACGCTCGGTTTTTGCGGCTAACTGCTTTGCCAAGAATAAGAGAGGCGCCGTTCCCGTGCCGCCTCCGACCAGCAGAACCCGGCCTCGGCTTTCAGTGAAGCTGTTGCCGAAAGGTCCCCGAACTCCAACGGTTGCGCCAGCCTCCATGTTGTGAAGATGCTTGGTTGCGTCGCCGATTTGTTTTACAGAAACGGAAACCAATCCATTCCCAACTTCCATTACGCTCAGCGGAATTTCGTCTATGCCGGGGATCCAAAGCATCAAAAACTGTCCTGGCTTCGCCTTTGAGCATAGCCTATCGTAGATGGTGAAGGTTTTCACAGATGGGCTCTCTGTTCGAACCTGAACGATTTCCGAGGTTCTAATTGTATTAGCTGCGATGAGCGAGGTTGACAATTTCTTTTACACTCCCAAAATGTTTCTTTCTAAGGTAAACTTCTAAGCCTTTAGTTATATCTTCAAAAACAGATGTGTCCTCCCAAGCTATGGCAGTTCCAACCTGCACGGCTGAAGCGCCAGCTAACAAAAACTCGACGGCGTCGCGCCATCCGCTTATGCCTCCGCAGCCGATGATGGGCACATCAGGCAACTCTTCGCGAATGTCGAATACGCATCGGAGAGCCACTGGCTTGATTGCTGCACCCGACAAACCGCCCTTGATGTTGCTTAAAATTGGGTGCGTTGTTTCCGTGTCGATCGCCATGGCTTTTAACGTGTTCACCGCGGTTAAGGCATCGGCGCCTGCTTCAACTGCCGCCTTAGCCGACACTGTTATGTCTGCGACATTTGGCGTTAGCTTCACGATGACTGGTTTGTTAATGGTTGCCTTCACCTTTTCAACTACTTGTGAAAGAAGACGAGGGTTTTGACCGATTTCCGAGCCGGTATATTGAACGTGTGGGCAAGAAACGTTAAGTTCCACTGCGTCCGCCCCTGCTTTGACGGCTTTCTCAGCGACGGATGCGTATTCGTCCTCGGTGTAGCCGAAAACGCTAACGATAAGAGGGATTCGAAGAATTGTTTTTGCGTATTCTATTTCACCTTTGTACTCGTCGATTCCTGGGTTTGGTAAACCCATCGCGTTTATCAACCCTGATTCAGCTTGAACCACCGTTGGGTTCGGGTAGCCGACTCGGGGTTCTACGCCTATGGATTTGGTCACAACTGCGCCTGCACCGCCTTTAGCCACGCGGTTGAAGGATTCCGCTGAAAAACCCAACACCCCAGAGGCAAGAACCGCTGGGTTCGGCAAATCCAAGCCAGCGAGGCTTACGCGTAACGGATTACTTTCCAAATTCAAAGTCACCTATCCTAAAACTAGTTTGCACAACTAAAAAGATAAAGCTTCTTTTATAGCAAAAAATTAAGTGAAGAACAATTGATTTTTTTAGGGTTGAGCCTTTCTTGGTGGCTATTTTGTGAACAGAGGATTGTCCTGAATGTACTCTTTTCCAGTTTTCAGGGCGATTTCAGCCTTTGCCTAGTTCACTTCCAAGATAGGCCAAGTGAAGCGGCTGCTGCGCCAAACCCAATTCTGAGATTTTTGTGTAGATTGCGTCTGCGGTTTTGCCCTTGATGATTTCGTCGGGTTCACTCATTTTTTTGTTTGAGTAATGAAGCGCCACAATGTTTCCGCTCATTCGCTCGAGGACGATCCTAAAAGATCCAGAAGCATCCAGTTCCGTCGCGCGCGTTTTTTCAGCGAAGATTACGGGTGCTTTCTCCTCCAGAATTCGGTCGTAGGGTTCCTCCCTATTTCTTTTGTCTTTAAAAATGAGAAGATCCAAGCCGAGGTCTTTCGGGACGGAACCACGTTTTTTGGCAAGAAACATCATTTTAGCCGCCGTGGCTTCTTCGCTTACGCTACCTCTTGCCTTGTTGCTTTTCTCTGTTGCCAAAAGGATGCTTGCCCCCACCTCAGAGGATAGCCGTGCCAGCAAAGCGTTAACGCCGACAGAGTCAGCATCCATCAGTTCGCTGACGTTCGAAACACCTACGAATAAGGGGACATTGGGGTTTCTTTGGGCGAACAACCGGAAAGCAGTAAAAGACTCAAAAATGTCTGTTGGGTCAAGAATGAGGTCGGCAACGCATTTTGATATACCCAGCCGTTTTGCCTTGGCAATGGTTTTTTCTAGGAAAGCTACTCGTTCCTCCGCTTTTTTGGGAAAGAACCCTTCCTGCTGATTGGTCGGAATCACGACCACCACAACCTCTGATGTGAACGGTGCGATTGCTTCAATGTTGCCTGCATCCCCGCTTAAAACCAAGTCGGCTCCCGCATCCACTGCTTCTCGAATTTCTGCAGCATCAAGCGAGTCAATGCTCACAGGAACCTTTACCGTCCGTTTAACAAGCGCCACAATCCGTTTTGCTTCGGAAGGATGTGATTCACCTGCCACCATGCCCACATCAACTATGTCTGCGCCTGTCTCCACGTGCTGTTTCGCAATTCGTAAAATTGTTTCTTCGTTCAATGTTGGGGCGTCAATGATTTCTCCGAGGACACGCATGGGGAAAACTTTGCCGACAGCAACGTCACCTATCAACATGCTGCCAGGTTCTTTGAGAAGTTCTAATCGGTTCTTCTCAGTTTTCTCTATTTCTTCAAACGCTCTTTCCTCAAGCCTCTCGCGAAGTAAATCGTCAGCTGGCTCAACAGTGGAAAGCTTAACTTGCCCAAGCATATCCAGCACAAGCGGCAGGTCGGCGTCATACCGAGATCCCTTAAACACCGGGATACCGACGGCTTTAGAGATTGCTACGACGTCCTCACAAACCAAGCCAGGCGTCAAAACCAAATCATAATCTTTCAAGTCTATTTTTTTTAGCTCTTCGATGATGATTTTAGGTGTCAAGAACGCGGCAATGGCAACCTTCAACCCCACAATATGAGTTCCCACTTTGCTTTGCTTGGCGTAGCTTTCAACAGCCTCTTTTTCCTGTACGCTTGTGACAAGGAGCACCTTCATTCTTGAATCCATGCCCCAATTCTTTTCATCAAATCGGCCATAACCGCGGAGTACGAAGAGTTCGGCGCAACCCTTCCGACAATCTCGTTGCAGTCAGCAATCTTTCTTAAAAGTTCCCGCACATGATCCTGTTCATTAGAGTTGCCTGACAATGCTTTAACGCGCGTCGCATGGATGATAGCTTCAATCGTCACTCCAAATGCGCGGCAATAAACCTTCGGAAAACCCTTTTCCGCTTTAACCTGTTCCACTCTAAAAAAAGCCTTAGTTTTCTCCGCTCCATGTGGCAATAGGTCAACTAAAGAAACGTCAATCGTCGCTTCTGCCAGCCTTAGTTTGGGTGCGTTTGCGACCTGGGATTTTATGAACCACTCGTCGGGAACCGCGTCGTCTGGGTTTGTCTCTTTGAAAGCTGTTCGGAAGTAAACTTCAATGGTACTTGTCAAGTTTACTGTGGCACATCTAAGGTTTTTTATGTTTACAAGGGTTTTGGATGAATTGTAGAGGATGATGGCTAGGTGCTGCTCATCTTGTAGGCTGGCACCCATGGGCGCAGCGTTGGGCGATCCGTCCGAATTGTAGGTTGCAACTATGGTTTCTGAGATTGCGCCTTTTTGGAAACCTAAATCGCTGAGTTTAGCCATCGAACAAACCCAATTGACCTAGAAGGTTGCGGTAATTAAGTTTTACCAGCACCGAACCTGCCTATGCCGGATAGTTCTTCACAAAGCAAATTGCAGGTGCCCTTTGCGGTTATGGAAGGTTTTTAAAGGGTTGCATGCTCTATTTTTACTGAGGATTTTAAGTCTTCATTCTTAAGAGCATGCCTTTTGGCGGTTAAGCATACCATGACGGTTAAAGTAGCTTTGGTTTACCCGTATTTTCACCCGACGAATGACAACTCGATTTTTCGTTTTCCGCCTTTGGGTTTAGGCTACCTAGCTGCCGCCTTAAAAAAGCACGGTTTGGAGGTTGAGTTGGTTGACTGCACTTTTCTGCAGTTTCCGCAGGCGGTCGAGCGGGTTAAGCAGGCGAAGGCTGACATTGTTGGTTTTTATTCAATGTTTTCGATGAAGAAAACTACGCTTGAGTTGGCTGCAGCGATCAAACAGGCCTGTGGAGGCGGATGCGGCTTGTTTGTGGTTGGCGGTCCCATGCCTAGTTGGTCGCCTGAAAGCTTTCTCGGCGCTTTCGACGTGGTGGCGGTTGGCGAGGGCGAAGAAACTATGGTTGAACTTGCCAACTGTGTTTCGAATGGGATGCCTCTTTCAAATGTGGGGGGGCTTGTCTTCAGGGATGGCGAACGTGTTGTGCATACGAAGCCTAAGTCATTCATCAGCGATTTGGACAGCTTAGCATATCCGTCCCGTGAGCTATTTGACAACTTGGCTTATCAGAAGTATTATCTTGACCGTTTCGGCTACTCGACGTCGTCATTGATTACGTCTCGGGGTTGCCCGTTTTCATGCGATTTCTGCAGCCGGCCCATTTTCGGCGTTGATATGAGAAGCCGCTCTGTAGGGAGCATTGTTGGCGAAGTGGAGCAGATTAAATCGCTTGGTTATTCACGTGTGTGGTTTGCCGATGACTGCTTCACCTTAAACCGTAATCACTTGCTGAACGTTTGTGACGAATTGAGGCGCCGCCAAGTTGACATAGGTTGGGAGTGCCTGTCGCGCGTCGACACTATGAACAGCGAGGTTGCGGAGGGCATGAAGCGTGCAGGATGTCTGCGTGTTTTCTTTGGGATAGAGTCAGGCAACAACTCGGTTTTAGCTTTAATGAACAAATGCATCACAACCCAACAGGCTAAGAGAGCTGTGTATGCCGCCAAAACCGCGGGTCTGAAAGTCGGCGCCTTTTTCATAGTTGGATACCCAGGAGAAACCGACAAAACCGTGCTTGACACAGTGAGGTTTGCTTCGGGTTTACCGCTGGATTACCTGTCGTTCACGTTGCCTTACCCGATTCCAGGAACTCCACTTTACGAACGCGTTAAAGACAAGAACGTCGAAATCGAGGATTGGGAGGAACCGAAAAACTACCGTTTGATAAGGCACAAACTGCTTTACGCCGCCGGTTTCAGCGAGGGAAAACTCAAATTCGCAATCGGGAAGGCACACGCACAATTCTTCGGCAGGCGGCACCTTGGACGGGTCGGCTACAGCGTTTTGGGCAATCCATTCGAACGCTTAACTGACGCCGCCTTCGAAATTATGCGTTGATTTTAGGTTTCAAAGTTTTACTAGCAGATCTTGAAATTTAGAAGACAGACATTTAACCTTCAAAAATTAGTAAAGAGCATCGATTTGCCGCTAATGCAAAAACTTATCCTTGTCCCGCTCGCTATATCTGGTAAGAATTGCAGTTTTGCCCCTTTTGTTCTGTCTGCATAGTGCAGGCGCCGTCGTTTTGTGTTTGGTCCTGTTCGCTGCTGCAGCCATCACGGACCTGTTGGATGGCCACTTGGCACGGAAACTGAATGGGCCACAAGGTTCGGTGGCTTCTTTGATGCAACCACCGACTTCGTTTTCGTCATCGCCATATACACTTTCTTCAGTCTGCAGGGATTCTACCCCCTTTGGCTGCTGCTCTTAATAGCCGCATCGTTTGTCCAATTCATAGTTTCAAGCCACTCCGCAAAAAAACTCTACGACCCTGTCGGCAGATACATCGGCAGCGCACTCTACATCGGCGTTGTGCTAACACTTGTTCTTCCGACACAGGCAACATTCGCCTTTGTCGATTACGCTTTCCTCGTGTTCTTTCTTGTGTCTCTTGCAAGCCGAGCAATAAGCTTTACAAAAAACCGTCTAACATGAAAGTGGGTTTTAAGCTTTCTTGTCCATTACCAATAAATCAGTCTGCCGCTTCTTTTTGGCAAGGTTGTTGGTTCATTGGATCAAGAAAACCCCATCCTAATTCGAGTTTCATTAGGCACCGCTATATTTCTGGGATTATTGACGGGCAAGTTGGATGCTGAGCCTACGACAGCGTACTTGATGACTTACAAGTTGGGTAAGTGTACGGCTAACTGCGGCTTCTGCCCTCAAGCCCGAACCAGCGAAAGCAACGCGGAAATGCTATCGAGGGTTACATGGCCAACCTTTTCAACCCAAAAAGTTTTGTCTGCCCTTGGAAAAGGGTTCAGGCAAGGTAAAATCAAGCGAGTTTGCATTCAAGCCTTGAACTACCCTGAAGTTTTCGCGAATCTCCAAACTCTCGTAAAAAAAATTAAGAAGGAAGTGGCAGTTCCCATTTCGGTTTCTTGTCAGCCTCTTAACAGGGCAAATATTGAGCTTTTGGCGAAGGCGGGGGTTGATCGGTTAGGAGTGGCATTGGATGCGGCAACCGAGGCTCTGTTCGAGAGGGTCAAAGGTAAAGATGCAGGTGGGTCGTACAGTTGGGATAGCCAGTTCCACATGCTTGGTGAGGCGTTAACGGTTTTTGGGAAGGGAAACGTCAGCACACACGTGATCGTCGGGTTAGGCGAAACGGAGCACGAGGCAACCGAGGTAATTCAGAGGTGTGTTGACATGGGTGTCCTGCCTGCTCTTTTTGCGTTCACGCCTGTTCGGGGAACTGCGCTTGAGAAAAATCCGCCGCCTTCAGTGGAGTCTTACAGGCGGGTTCAGCTTGCTAGATTCTTGATTGTTAGGGGGCAGGCGAGGGTTGACGGCATGCATTTTGATTATCAAGGGAAGATTGAACGCTTTGGGTTAGCTAAGGAAGCCTTGGAAAAGAGGGTTTTGTCGGGAGAACCCTTTTTGACTTCAGGATGCCCTAGTTGCAACCGACCGTTCTACAATGAAAAACCCAGTGGACCTATCTACAACTATCCCTACAAGCCTTCGGAAAAGGATGTAAAAGAGTTTAAGCGGCAGTTTACTATTTTTTTCTAGCGCCGCAGTTTGGACAAAAAAGTGCGGTCTGGGGCATGAGTGAACCGCAGTAACTGCATGGGACCAGAACTATTTCTCGTTCAACCTCTTTTGTGACTATTGGGACGGCTTGTCCGTTAACGGGTTTTTCGACTTGAATTTCGTAGTTTTGTGTTGGAATGTTTGGTCGGTCCTTAACTTGAAGAACTGCAGCTAGCAGCCACTTAGCGTAGTGATCTATCGTGTAAATTGTTGGGGTTGCTGCAGGTGAGATTTCCAAGTCATATTGGTAGTTGGCGCTGAAGCCCTGCGGAATGTGCACTAAATCAAACAGTTTGAATGTCGTGCTGTACGTCACCGCGTTTTCCCAATATTCACTTTGCTGAACTCCGAATTGGTTCGACCAGACTTGGTTTCTTCGAATGTTTTCATTGCATGATAAGCAGACAATTGCTTGGTTGACATCGAATTCTTCCTGTGAAACAATTTTAATTCCGCCTTTAACGTGGTCGCCAAGTACATACTGGGTTTTCTCGGCGGATAGCTGAAGGGTAGCGTTTGGCGCTGTGGGTTTATCGGACCTGTTTGATAACCATTTAGGGCTCATTTTAGACCACTCTTCTATCGCTTGTTTGCCTTTTTATGCCCTTTGGTAAGGGTCAGCCCATAAAATTTTCGCTTGTTTTCACTTGAATTGTTAGAAGAAATCATGGAGTTCGAAATTTGATACCTCTACCGAGTTTTTTAGACTACTAGCTGGTCGGCTGTTTGAGTAGCTTTCTTTTCGTCTTTAGGAAGTTTCGGCTTCTGCCTTGTCACTTGCTCGACTAGACGCCAGAACTCATCCATTGTGTAGCCTTTAAGCAGGTCCTTCATGAGTCGTTTTACTTGGTAATACGTCATTTGGGCCTCGCCTTTGTCCAAGTTTTCCTGCGGACCTTTGATCCGTCGGAAAAGCTCATCCATCTGGCGTGGAGACGCACGAACGCCAGCCTTCTCCAAGAGTTTCTGGATAAGCGTTTGACCTGTGCTTCTACCGATAAAAATCGTTGTTTCTCTACCCACGATTTCAGGGGGGAACGGCTCGTAAAGCAGCGGTTGAGCCATCATCTCTTCTACTTCTTCTTCCACCTCATGAGTAAAGATGTTTTCGCCGATAATGGGTTTATGGAATTGAATCGGAAGCGCGAATGCTTTTTCAGCGGATTGAGCGAGGCGATAAATCTTTCCCAAGTCAATGCCTGTATCGATGTTGTAGAGAAGTTCCGCTCCCGTCACAACTTCTTCGAAGGGCGCTATTCCAGCGCGTTCCCCGAAGCCGGCAATGCATGTATGCAGATATGCGATGCCTTCCTCCATCGCTGCTAAGGTGTTAGATGTCGCTAACCCGAAATCGTTGTGGCAATGAATCGATAGAGGAACCTTGTTTCGTATCGAATCTGGCAAGCCGTCGCGCACATGAGCCATCAAATAACGCATAGAAAGTGGCCTGATGAATCCCACGCTGTCTGCTAACCCCAGACTTTTAGCCCCAGCTTTAGCTGCTACTTCAAAAACTTCTAAGATGTCTTCAAGCACCGTTCGTGTACCATCCACAAGCACGAAGTCGACGTTTGCCCCATGTTTTTTCGCGTAATCGATCCCTTCAGAAAGCCTCTGCAGAGCCTGGGCTTTAGTTATCTTCAGCTTGTACTGTAGGTTTAGCCCATTGATGGGTGTTTCAATGGTTATTTCCTTTATTCCACATTCTAAGCAGGCGTTGATGCTGTTTTTAGTCGGTTCGGCTGAGGCGGTTAGTTTAACGTTGCCGAAACTTTCGTTTACAATACGTTTAACATTTCGTTTTTCATCTTCAGACAAAGCTGGAAAACCAACATTGATCAAAGCGACCCCCGCTTCATCCATTAACTTTGCAAGCCTGACCTGCTCAGAGTAAGTTAAGTAAACCGTTGGCGCCTTGATGCCTTCCCGAAATGTTTCATCCCAAATAAAAACGCGGTCGGGAAGTTTAGGAGGCAGATTCTTTCTTAAACGGTTGTAATTAGCGATTAGTCCCTGAGCTTCCAGCTTTTTAAATATGGTCTTCCTCATCCAGACACAATCCATAATATGAATGTTAAGCCGTTATGTTTAATCATCGAATTCCTATATAAAACTACATTATGTGAGGTCAACGGCTATTCTTTTTTGAAAAGAAGGGTCGAAATAATGTTTTTGCAAAAGTCTTAAGTGCAGAGTGGGTTAATGTATAACCGTTAAGAGGGGTACCTGGAATGAGCAGCCTGCAAAACACAATTCAGAAAATCAAGAATTTAGAAACCGAAAAAAAGACTCTTCTCACCGAAATTGATGAACTGAAGAGAATGGCTGATTTGAAAGTCTCCGCGCTGGAAACCGAGGTTGCTTCTCTACGGGAAGAAGCTAAGACGCTAAAAACTTTGATCGGGCAAGAGCAGCTAAGCGTAAACCCGCTTAAGGTTAACTAAGAATTCCCCCGTTTTGCCGCTTTGCAGTTACTGTTGCTCACTTGTCGGCGGTGTCCGCTGGATAAGAGCATTTACTGCACATGCCAAGGCGTTGCATGATGCCTGACGTGATTCAACGGACGTGTCAGTTTCGAGTTTTTCCAGCGCCTTATGTAAACTCTCAATTTTCTCGGTGATTTCCTGCTTTTTCTTCTCGTAGTCATCATGCAGTTTCTCTTGGTCAGCCGTAAATGTTGAAAGCGTCACTTCCAACTCTGCCTTTTTGGATTTCAAATCCTGCTTCACCTTTGCAAGGCTTTCAGCCGCCTTTCGTTTCGCATTGAACTTATAGAAACTAATTTTGACTAGTTCCTGGCTTGCAACGTCATCCTCTAACTCGCGAATATCCGTGCTTAAACTTTGGACGTCAGCGTTTCGTTTGAAGCTCAGCTGCCTTGTTTTCTCAGCGTATTCTTTGTCGGTTTCCACCAGAAGATGGTTATTGTCAGCCAATTCTTTGGCTTCTCCATCGAGACTGGATTCTGCAATCCTTTTTTCGGCGAGTGCACCTTCAACATCGAGGAATATCTGTGTCCGTTCTTTTACAAATTGTTCGTCAACTGTTACGGCAGGGTTAGATTCGAATTCTAAGACAATTTGCCTCAGATTTACAACCCAAGGGTCAAAATATTGGCTAAAGGGTGAAAGAGCAAAAATCTGGTTCCCCAGACGAGTTAAACTGCCTAACGTTCTTTCAACAATGTCTTTTGCTGAAACTTGCGTTTCTTCTTCCAAATACTTTCCCGCGGCAGTCCGCTGCTTCTTCTCTTTTGTCTTCTTCTCATGCTCAGACTTCGAGACTTGGCGGCGTACAGCGCTTCGACGCGGTCCTGATTGAGATTTAAAGCTCATAGAGACATCACCGTGCAAGAAATATTTAAACAATAACTGTAAAGAAAGTACCGAATTTTATTGGGTTGTGGGGTTTGGAGATAACTTGAGGGGGAGAAGGGAGAGCGTGCAAAAAATATAATTCTCCAAACCTTTCCACCCAACCCATTGTTTTCGGTTTTTTGGCCCTCCGTGACTATAGTGCTTTGAATGCTTCGAACCAGCGGTTGTATGCTGTCAGCATGTCAAGGGAGACGCTTGGTTTGCGTTCTTCGAGGATTTGTCGGAAATCAACCATCGTTAAAGGTCTTGGCGTTGCTGCTTTGTCCATTGCTTTGCCTGACTCGAAGAATTCTCCTATGAGTTTCAGCTGTGCTGACTGGCATACATCTCGTATGTCGCTTCCTGAGAAGCCTTCTGAAATCCGCGCTAACTCATCAAGGTCTACGTCTGAAGATATGACCAGAGTAGCCGAGTAAACTTTGAACATGTTCAGTCTTGTTGCGTGGTCCGCTAATGGGACGAGAATTCTCTTTTGGAAACGTCTGATGAATGCCCAGTCCAAATCCCATGGTTTGTTTGTTGCGCCAATAACGTAAACGTGTAGATTTTTGCCTTTGTCAACTATGCCGTCCATTTCTTTAAGGAATTGGTTGCGTACGCGTATTTCTCCTCCGACTTCGTTTGTGTGTGCTCCCATTAGTGAATCTAATTCATCAACGAAGACTATGGCTGGTTTGCCGTCGGTTGCGGATTTGCGTGCTGTTCCGAAGAGTTTGGCAACGTTTTGCTCTGCTTCCCCTAGCCATTTGGACATGATAGATGCTGCATCTATCGAGTAGAAGTTTGCGTCGATTTCTGTTGCAACTGCGGCTGCCAAAAGAGTTTTGCCACAGCCAGGTGGACCGAAAAGCAGTATGCCGCGTGGCCAACCTAATGGAAACAGGTCGGGTCTTTGAACTGGGTAAACGATGGCTTCTTTGACGGCTTTTTTAGCAACATCTAATCCGACGACTTCGTCCCAGTTCACCTTGGGTTTCTCAGTTAGGACAAGTTCTTCGTTGGGTTTTGAGACTCCGCCGGGGGCATCCATCGTAGCTGCTCCACCTCCGTCGTTGTTTGCTGCCTCATTCATCTCAGTCGAAGAAACGGCACCTTGCAGCGCTTTGATTCTTTCTTGGTAAGCGATTGCTCGCTGGACATAGACTTTGTTTAAACCGTATTCTGGGTAAAGCTGGACAAGCTGCAGAAGAGCTTCTATTGCTTTTTGATAAAGTGTTATGGCTCTTCCCTTTTGCCCCTGCTTATCTAATCGTACAGCATCTAAAGCGTAAGCTGTTGCCGCCTTCTCAAGTTCATTTGAAGCACTCATATTCTCTCTCTCCTTCTCCTTTCTCTTACTCTGGCGATTTTAACTCAATTTTTATTTTACCCTTAGTTCCTAAACTTTCTAGGGCACGTTCGATTTCTTCATTTGAAGTTTGAAGTTCACTTGAACACCGTCCAAGATCGATTTCCCCATTAGTTTTTCGGACGTACTCCATGAGAACATCTTCCAACGAGGAGTTCTGAACCTTCATCGTGAACTCCTTTATCTCCTGCTTCTTGTAGGAGAATAAGGAGTTGGCGGGGTCAAACCCAGTTTCCTCCACGGTTTTGTGTCCGATCATCTGCGAAGAAGTCGCTGTAAGGGCAACCATCTCTCGGATGGGTGTTTTTTCCACCACTTTAGGCGCTCCGATCGGAGGCTCAGGCAGAGTTTCAGATATTTTCTGCTGCATAAACGATGTGACTTCTTTAAGGATTTCTTCTCCGCCCTCGGTTTTTCTCCCAACTGGAATCACATTTTCGTCAGTTGTTATTTTCGCCGCGTGCAACGTATCTTGGATTGCGACGTTGACGCTGTCAAGTTCCGAACTTACGTCGGGGAGAACCTGGAACAGCTCTTGGGAAACGCCTTGCAGTAACTTCAGAGCAGGCTTAAGATCGGTGACGATGTCTCCTAGCTCCCTAATTGTTTCAAGGCGCATGATTACTCGTTCAATGGCTAATTGGACATTGTATAAGAATTTTACAAGTTTCCTAACTTCAGCAAGTTCAGTCGCACATATTGCGGCTTTTTCACGGTTATTCTTTTTCAGGGCACCCATGCAAGATTCAAAAAGTATTCGATCTCGCTCTTTGAGGCGAAAACTGGCTTGTTCAAGTTTGCCCTGCTGTATCTTAAGAGTAGTGATTGATTTAGTGGCGACTTCGCGGACAGGTGGAGGGGTCGGGTTGCTCAAAACTTTGATACCTTATCCCTCCGCGCGACGTCTCCACTTTGGTTCGGCGTTTAGATGCCTGCTTTTCCCACTTCTTTAACGTAAACAACTACTGGGGGTTCAGGAAGTTTTTGAGCCGCTGTATTCACTTGTTCAGCGTAGACTTTTGATCTCTGAAGGGCATCTTGATTGTCGCCGAGGAGCACGCTTGAAATCTTGCTTTTTGTCAGTTCATAATCGGTTTTCTCTGAAGTTGCCCGTCGCAGTGCATCTTGAAGCACGACAAAAGCGTTCTTATAGTTCTCTTCGTCAACTTTGCCGATTTCATGCTCAATTTCCAAGTTGGCGACAGCGTAGCTCAACGATGTTATTTCGTCTTTGCACCGTGCTATTTCTACAGTGGCATCGTCAACGATTTCCTGTGCGTCTCTCTTAAGCGAGGAAAGGACGTTGGTGAAGCTGCTGTGCAGGTCCTGGAAGACTTCCGGCGAGATCTTTTTCTTCTCCAGAAGGTCTTTTAAGGCTTGGTCCTTGCGCCAAATTAGGGGTATTTGGTCGCATAAAGCACCTGATTGAGACTTGATCCTTGTGATGAATGTGATTTCAGCGCCATTAAAGCGTAAGCTTTCCATGGGCTGCCTGGTAAATTGACCATCACCAAATTCAACGTAAACGGCGTCGAATTTGCCGCTGGGGGTTAATGCGAAAGAAGCGATCTTGCCAATTACTCGCCCATATTCGTTCTTCACGGGTTTACCAATATAAAGAAAAAGATTGGAGTTAGACATTGTGTTTTATCCTCCTATTTTAGAAACTCTGTGTTGATTTCTCTGATTGTGGGGCAGCTGGCATTCCTGGTGGCAGATCTGGGAATTTGTCTTTGATCTTTTGCTCCGCAACTGTTGCTGCTTCTGTGAGTATCTTTGATGCATCCTCGTTCACTGTGTCAAAGTTCAGTGTCATTCCGCTTCCTTGGCCTGCTTCGATCATTATTCCGCTTAACATGTTGCCGATTTCGCCAAGTTCATTTTCTGCTTCTGGAAACACACTAACTAGGCCGATCTGACGGAACGTAGAACTCCTACGGCTGGACCTAAGGTTGAAACTACGTCGCCGAGTTCTGATACTGTTCGTAATCTTAAAGTGATCTGTTCGAGTGCAAGTTTAGCATTCATGATCAGCTTTGACATTTTTCGTACTTCTGCTAATTCGTTAGCAAAGACGTTTGCGCGTGCACTGTCATGTTTCGCATATGCATCAACGATTCTTGCGAAGATTGCTTTGTCTCTTTGGCCGAATCTGTCAGTGGCTTGGTCAAGCTTCTGTACTTGAAGATCGATGCGTCTGACTGCGAAGTCGAGTCGTGGCTTCAATGGCCCCGGTGGCTTCACTGCGTCTTTAATGCGGTTTTGGAAGGGAGTCTCATCCCGCTTGCTTTCCCACTTTTTTGCGAAGTTTTCTGACAATTTGATTACCTCTAAATCAGTGAAATGCCGCGGCAGACGCATTAACGTATCTAATATGACCAGAATATGCACGTATATATGTACAGATATACGCGGAGAAAAAAAGTCCATGAAGCTTGCGGTATAAGAGTTAAAGATGGTATCAGCGCTAATCCGTTTAGACAGAAATATGTTATATAGACTAAAATGCCTGGCGAAGTAATGCTAAAACAAAAAAGGTGAATTGAATGAATAGTAGATTGAAAATATTCGGATTAATAGCTCTTTTGGGTTTCGTAGCAGGCATCATAGCCCAAGTCACAGCGACCTTTTTCATTCCATGGATGATCAGCGTTTTGCCATCACTTGCAGGCGCAACAACCTATTTGATATCGGGTTTTGCGGGCGCATGCTTAACAGTTGTGCTAGTCGGCGCATGGGCATACATGACTGGCAAGAAAGACCCATACCAATAAGAGCTTAACCTCCTCTTTCTTTTGTTACCAACTTTTTAAAACAAGAATAATTGAATTCTTCCGTCCCACTTTTCTCTTGATCTAATAATCAACAAACGGGTCATAAACCAGAAAATCATAACTTTTGAAGAACCTTCGGAAGCTCCTTTAAGCTTTTTATTACCACGTCCGGTTTGAGATTCTTTATTTGTTTTTCCGCTCGTCTCTTAATGTAAACTGTTTTCATGCCTACCGCTTTTGGTCCTTCAACGTCTGCATCCAATGTATCTCCGACGAAAACCGTTTCAAAGGCGGAAACATTCAGGGCTTCCAGAGTTTGGTTGAAGATTTCTGGGCTGGGTTTGCGCTTATTCACTGCACCTGAAACAATGACCACATCGAACAATGCGTTCAAATCGTGGTTCCTAAGGAGTTCATAGACGCATTCGGGAATGACATAGTTTGAAACGATACCCAGCTTGTATTTGCAATGCAGGCTACGCAGCAGGGGTTCCGCATCTTCATCCAAGAAAACATACTTCATGAATTCGTCACAAAACACAGAGCTAGCAGAAACCACAAGCGGGCTGGAAGCGTCGTAGTTGCAATCCAACATTTTTAGTGTCAATGCAAGTCGCACGTTGAAATGCGGTTCCTCAAGTTTTGGGTCTGCCACCGCGTAAAGCTCTTCGCGGGCTTTATCGTATGCTTCTTTAAATTTTTCCAATGGAACATCTACGCCGTTTTCAAAAAGGAACTTGTACATCCGCATAAGAGACGGACTATAAAAATCGTGGTTCTTGCGAATAATCATCAATGTATCGAACATGTCAAATAAAACGGCTTTAGTCGTCATTAGTTTTTTCCTAAAACATAGGGTTTAGGAGGCTTAAAATCCTTATCGCAGCCGAACTTCGCTTACCAACTTACCTTCAACTTCGAGCCGAAGTATTGGACTTAGTTTAGAAAATCCGACATGAAATTGTAATTCAATATTCTAATGACTGAAGGATGTTAACTAACTGAAACACCGAATAATATCAAGAAGTCATCAGTACCGAAATTGAAAAAAGAAAATGTTAGAAACGTCAAGAAGCTCTTAAATTCAGCTTGTTTTCAAAGAAGCCGGTTTTCTATTTGTCCCAAAACTCTCTTGTACGCAGGTACTGGACCTTCGCCTTCAGGAGGTCCATATAGAACCCGTCTTCCTGGGCATGCATCTTGCCTAGAATCCGAGAAGCTGTCTCGGGACCAACGCCCTTCACCTGCAGCGCCCGAACCGCATCCTTGCCGTAACTCAAAATCAAATCTGCCTTCCGACGCGCCTGACTAAGTTCCTTGAGCTCTTCAGGGGTCAGTTCTTTGCCGTCCCTTCTTCGCGCCAAAGCATCCCACAAATGGTTAGCGTCCTGAGAACGGTAGAGCGGGGCCAAAAGTCCTGAACCGCATTTGGGGCACTCTGGCTGCGGAGGTAGATCTTTGATTTTTTCTTGCCCAGTCCACTGTGCGCATTTCATGCACATCAACGTTATTGTGCGAGCGTCAATCGCCATTTTCAGCTTGTCAATGTTGTTGACGATAACTCGTTCGGGAGCCATCAGTTCGGTGACATCGGCGTATTTCGCCAAGATGTAGTAAGCTAGAGGGTTTGGCTTTTCGTAGCTTATGTAGGTTGTGAGCTTGATTTTTCCCTCTGCAATATCCCGCATAATTTGTTTGGCTTGAGGCAAATCGACTTTTTCCATCATAGCTTCACGGATAGTTTCCCGGTAAACAGGCGTGTTTTCAAATTGAGCTCGAAGTTCGCTTTGTCTTTGGTAACTCATTGTTTTTCCTCGGGGCAAAACGCCGAACCGCTCCGCCACAGCCTTCATCTTGTAGCCGAACGGGAACTTGGCTTCCAAATACTTCTCAAAGGCATGGTCAACTGCTTCGTCGCTGAGCGTGAAGAGGGTTTGTCCAAGCTCGGCGACTTCTTGCTTGTTGAGTTTGCGCGGCAACTCGATTAGGATTCTGTAGCCGTCTGTCCACCAACCCGTTATAATTTCGCGTTCGGACAAAACGCTGTCAAATACGCCGCCCAAAGTCTTGTTAACGAGCTCGCCGAAGCAGGCGTGAATTATCAGGTATTTGCCATAAACTTCCAAAACCACGTGTTTCTCAGTTGGCAACGGCGCATTCTGCTTGATTTGCTCCCCAACTTCCGAAATAGCGTTTAGCATGCTGTCTTTATCTGAGCCCCATTCTTTCGCCAAAATCTCGGCGGTAACGTTGACGTCTGAAGTTTCTTTGAGCACTTGGGCGATTCTTTCCCTGTGCTTTCCTGTTTGCTGCGCAAGCTCGAAAGGTACAGGCAAGATTTCTCCGTCCCATCCTGGAACAGACGCGAAGGGGTCTTCCGACGGCAAAACATGAACGGTCCCACTTTCCTCTTCGATTTGCACTATTCTCCAGACTTTGCCTTTCATTATGAAGTTTAACCCGACTCTTGCGTGCAGAGCCATGAATTCGTCCCCTAATGTGCCGATTTTACGGTCGGTTAGAATGTTTATAACTGGGTACCTTCGTTCATCTGGAATCATTGAGAGGTTACTGAAGTAATATTCCCGGGTTCTCCGTGTTTTAGTCAAAACTCGCTCGACTTCGTCGAATCTTAAGTGGTTCAGGCTGTCTAAAAAGCGTATCAGATCCAACAACTCTTTTTTCCCGAGGCTTCGGTACAAATAAGACCTGTGCAGCAAACGAAAAAGCTCCTCAAAACTTACCTCTCCAAGATCCATCAGCACCCCAGCGATTTGATGCGACAAAACGTCTAGCGCGTTTTCATGCATCAAAACGGGTTCAATCATGTTACCTTTCGCGTTTTTTATCGACGCTAAAGCTTCCAATGCGTCGTCTGGGTAAACCGTGATTATTGTGCCTTGCGAGGCCCTGTCTAAGCTGTGCCCGCTTCTGCCGACCCGTTGAATGAGGCTATTTACTTGCCTAGGCGACATGTACTGGACTACCAAATCGACGTTGCCGATGTCAATGCCTAACTCCAAGGTGCTTGTGCAAATGATTGCTTTCAACTGCCCGTTCTTGAATGCGTCCTCAATATTGATTCTTTCCTCTTTGCTTATTGACCCATGATGAACCGCTATATCATCGCGGTTTAGCTGTTGAAGTTTATGTCCCAAAACCTCCGCGACCGTGCGGCTATTAACAAAAACAAGAGTTGACTTATGTGAATCCACAAGCTCCAAAATCCGACGTATTCTTGCAGCTGCTTCAGGCGACGTCTCCAGTTTTGCAGCAAGCTCGTAGTCTGCTTCTATCGGTGAAGGATTTTCAACGTTGTAGAGGTAGGTTTTCTCAGGTGAGGCTTGAATGATGCTGATTTTTCGGCGGGCGCCAGCGATGAACTTGGCGATTTCCTGAGGGTTCCCGACGGTTGCTGACAGACCGATTCTCTGGAAGTCTCGGCCCATTACAAATTGCAGCCGCTCAAGCGCCAAAGAAAGTTGAGTTCCCCGTTTGCTTGAAGCCAAATCATGAACCTCATCCACGACAACGAACTCTACGCTTCGCAAGTGCTGACGCATCCGGCTTCCCGGAAGGACCGCCTGTAAAGTTTCTGGAGTAGTTACAAGCAGGGTTGGTGGTTTTTTAGCTTGCATTCGACGAGTTTTCTGTTCCGTATCGCCATGGCGAACTTCCACCGTGAAACCTAGCTTTTGCCCCCAAAGAGTTAGACGTTTTAGCATGTCGCGGTTCAAAGCCCGAAGAGGCGTAATGTACAGCACTCTTATGCCCCTTTGATTTTCGCTTTGCTGCTCAACGAGCTTAGAGAAGATGGGGAGAAGAACCGCTTCCGTTTTTCCACTCCCAGTCGGAGAAACCAAAAGAACGTTTTTTCCTTCAAGCACCGCTGGAAATGCCATTATCTGCGGCGAAGTGGGCTCATAGAATCCAAGCTCAGCTAACGCTTTCTGAACAGGTTTTGCAAGCAAATCGAAAACGAAACTTCGGGTCTGCATTTTTCCTATGGCTTACTGTTTGAGGCGTTTTTTAACTCTTTACTTTCAAAAGGTCGGCTTTTGCCTGAAAAAAGCAACCGTTTATCGTCTGTCGGCTTGGTTGGTATTTAGAGGACTATGCTAGGAACCTGATTTAACAAATAACCGAATTCGGCTTTGCAAGAAAGTTAATATCCATTGGACAACAAAGCAGAAGCATAGAAGAGTTAAACTAATAGTTAACAAAAACCTTACAAGTTAGCGGTTGGTGGGGGAAAGTGAACCTAAAACTATATGCGGTAAAGAAAGGCAACCAGAGACTCGACAGGAACGTCCAACTGGTCGTCGTTGACCTAGACAAAGGTAGACGTTACCCTCTCAACTTCGTGTGCATCCTACCAAGGTATCTTCGGCTGCTTGAAAAAAGATCAAGCAACTTCGCCAACATTTTCGGTGAAAAAAGCCTGTGCGTAGCAAAGGACCTCCTGGTTGAAGCGAAACATGTTGAAGAAGACCCAGATATCCAGAAAGCCATCGGCAAACGGATAAAAGACATAGATCACAAAAAGATCCAAGCTGGCTGCTAAGAAAAGCAAATCGACTTTAAGCGATTTTCATTCATACGGTTCTAGTTGAAAACTTCTAAATTTAAATTCTGGGCAAGCGAATGCTATGCTAATGGCTTAGAGAGGGAGCGCATGGCTTTAGACTGGGGAATTGCCCTTGCAGTTGTCGCAATGGTTAGCTGGGGAGTAGCAGATTTCTTAGCGAAGAAAGCAATAGACCAAGTCGGCTACAGAACAAGTATAGTAATAAACCAAGCCATCGCGTTCATACCTATCCTGTTCTTTGCAGCCCTATTCTTCAAGATGCCCAGTTTTTCAGCTCTTCTCGTTGGGGAAGTCGTTTTGGCAGGTGTAACAGGGGTCATCGGCTACATTTTCCTGTACAGGGGCTTCGGGAGAGGGAACGTTTCGGTTGTTGCTCCGATTACCGCCAGCTGGTCAGTCATAACAGTCCTGCTCGCAGCCGTTCTTTTCGCGGAAAAATTGACCCCACTTCAAATCACAGGTGTTGTCGCGGTTTTCATCGGCGTCTTTTTAGCCTCCACAAACTTTACCGAACTCAAGAAAAGCATCAAAGTAGGCGGATGGGCAGCTGGCGCCACAGACGCCACAATCGCTATGGTGGCATGGGGAATCAGCTACGCACTGCTAAAACCTATCACGTCGGCAGTCGGACCTGTGATCGCGCTTTTTCTTCTTAAAATCATCGCCGTTGGAGCACTTTTCTCATTGACAAGCATCACAAAAACCAAGGTTTCATTTCCAGCCAAAATGATTTTTCTTTTCCTGGCTATAGCAGGGTTACTGGATTTCGTGGCTTACTTGGCCTTTAACTTCAGCTTGGGTACCCAGTATGTTTCGGTTGTTTCGGCTATTGTGGCAACCGCTCCTGCCATAACTATCGCGCTTGCCTATGTTTTCTTGAAAGAAAGAATCGTGCGCAACCAAAAACTTGGCATTATCGCAATAATAGTCGGGCTCATTCTCATCGCCCTAACCTAAACCATTACCCTTATGGATAGGGAGATTTTCAGCGCAACAGTTTATGAAGATGGCTTTTTGCCTGCAGAGACAAGTATTGAGATTAGGTAGTCATTTTCGACTAATCCGAATGCTCCGTTTCTTGCTGAGGATTCATCGAATTTTTTGACTCCGTCGGGTTTTAAACTGGGCGATTTGATGGCGAAGGGGATGGGTTCTCTTGAATGTGTGCCAGTGCTAACGGGCGTCGGGTGGTCAGGCGATATAGAAATCGTGTAGGGCATATCTAAGCCGCCGAGAATTCTTCCAAGGAGCCTCTTGTCCAAATCTTCAATGGTCTTAACTTTAAGGACAGGATCCTTTGAGTGTCCAGCTTCGTCCGGAGCTTCAACATGGACGAAGACCAAATCTACCTCCTGCAGAGCTTTGAGAGCCGCATCAGCTTTACCCTCATAATCTGTGTCCCATAGACCAGTGGCGCCGGGAACCTCGATAACCTGCATCCCAGCGTAAATGCCTAATCCCCTAACCAAATCTACTGCAGTTATGACTGCACCGTTAAGACCGAATTTTTTCTTCAAGGTAGGTATTATTGGTTTTTTACCGCCGCCCCAAGGCCAAATCAAGTTACCGGGTCTTTTGCCTGCTTTTTCACGAGCGATATTAACAGGGTGACTGCGCAGAATCTTCCTTGAGCCAATGATTAAGTCTCTTAACTGTTGCGCGTCTTTTTCAGCTTCGGACTTTTTGGCGTTGGGCAGAATCGATGAGACTTTTACGCCTATTGAGTCATGCGGTGGCATGCAATCGATAAATTCGGGATAAGGGAAGTTTCGCATTATAAGGAAGTGCCGGTACCCACATCCTGAGAAGAACTCGATTTTGCCAGGCTTCCCGTATGCTTTGCTCATGGCTTCAATCAGTTGGGAAGATTCCTCGGTTGTTATATGTCCGGAACAGTAGTCGAGAATAGCCCCGTCGGCCTCAGTAATCAAGTTGCATCGATAGGCGGCATCATTTTTTCCGAGCTTTATGCCTCGGGAAGGCGCTTCAAGGGGTCCCCTGCCCGTGCAATAAATTCGAGGGTCATAACCCATCAGAGAACAAATAGCAGTGTCTGAACCTGGGATGCAGTCGTCAGGAACAGTTTTCAGCAGCCCACTTTGCCCTTGCGCCGCGATCGAATCCATGTTCGGCTTATAGGCTGCTTGAAGAGGCGTTTTGCCGCCAAGTTCAGGAACGGGGCAATCAGCCATTCCATCTCCAACAACGAGAATATACTTCATCTAGTCAAGTCCAAACAATCTTTTAGGGTGTATCCTGAATATGAGTTCTTTGTTTTTTAAAGTTAACACGACCAAATATTTAAGCGCAAAAGTAGAACAAACAAAAGAAAGATGGTTGATAGAGAGTTATGGCATTACTACTGCGCCAATCAGACTTATGGTTGGTGTCGGCAGGACATTTGCTGAGTATTCTGAGCTGAAGCCGACGGGTGCGTTTGAGATCGCCATCACGACGTTTTGACCGTAGATTACTTGTCCGAAAACGGTGTATCCTGAATCGAGGTCGCTATTGTCGGCCACATTAATGAAGAACTGTGTGCTTGCTGTGGCTGTACCGCCTGCATTGGCCATCGCGATGGTCATGTTAAGATTGCTGTTCCCATCTCCGTTTTCAAGGTTTGTGATGGTTGGTTGGGTAGTTTTGCCTTCTCCGCCTTGAATCATGAAGCCAGCGATGACTCTTTGGAAGATAGTGCTGTTGTAGTATCCTTCGTTGACCAGTTTTACGAAGTTGGCGGTAGTGATTGGCTTGTCATCTCTCATCTGGATGACAATGTCGCCTTTGGAAGTTATGAAAAGTACCTTTGTGCCGCCTGCGCTGTATTCGCCTGTTGGGGAAGTTAGCGGAGTCACGGATGGATACGGACTGCCAGAAGAAATTGGAGATGACGAAGCAGTTGGAGCAGGTGAAGGAGTGTTCTGAATAGTCGATGGTGCACTTGGGCCTAAGTGAGTAGCTACTACGTATCCGACAAACGCGATAACGATAATTGCCAAAACAGCGCCTACTATCATCTTGCGGTTGTTGCTGCGTTTTTTAGGATTGTAAGTCTTAACTTTGACGTTTTTCTTGGAGCTCATGCCCAGAATTATTGAACATTTTTTATTTAAACCTTTCAAAAATAACAGGCAAAAAAGAATGGCTCCAACTTCTTCAGAAATAACGGCCTTACACATGCCAATTAGCGTTTCAGCGTTCAGCACTATTTTTATTTACGTTCCAGTTTCAGTCATATGTTGGCGAGTAAGCGCGGCAGCAAACTCTGGTTAAGTTGAAATGGAATGAAAGAAACTGAGTATAGCGTTCATGTTGACTTTGGTAAGATCGAAGCTGAAGTGGACAAACTTCAAGGCGGCAACGAGGAGATAAAGGATAGAATCGCTTGTTTCCTAAAATCACTGAAAGAGACCACGGCGAGGATAGAACCCACCCTGAGCAATGAAACAGAAGATGAACGCGAACTTTGGGAGGATTACAAGCGTTTACAGAGAGAAAAGCTGGCTGTTCTAGATTTGTCTCATGAATGGGATTATATCAGCGAAGAAATCAAGGAGTCAAATCCAAGATTGGACTTCCTGGTCAATGATGCGATTGAGGAGCTAAACGACCATATGGGGGTTTTAGCTGAATCGCACCGCGCTCACATCGATATCCTTGAAATTTATAACACCCGTAAAATCGAGTTTTTGGCCCTTGTAATCACTGCAGCAATCTCATACATCGCCGTTTGGGAATTCTCTGTCAGGGACCTCCTGGTAAGCGTAAGGTTCCCCCATAATTTGAGCCCGCTTCTAAATTATCTGTTAGTCTTACTTACCCTGCTGCCAGTATTTGTAATCGTTGTTTGGGCTTGGGCTAGACGCAAAAGCTACTTCTGAAAACCACTGTAGGTACCTAAGGTTTGAAACAGTATCGAGGCCACTGCGGCCACTGCTGAGTTGTGCTGCATGAGCCGAAGTCAACCGTTAACGCCATGCCAATCTTCAGCTTTTCCTGGGTTACACCGTTTATCATCCCTGGAATCTTCAAGCCTTCCTCAAGCTCTAAGATACCCACCGCGTAAGGTGTTAAAGCTTGAAACTGCTCGGGCGCCACATTTATGACAGTGTATGCGAGCAATTTGCCTTTTCCTTGGACGTTGACCCATTCAAATTCTTGCGAGAGGCAGTTATCGCAGAGGGGTCTCGGTGGCAGATGGATTTTTCCGCATTTGAGGCATTTCCCAGCCATCAACTTGTGCTGCTGCAGGAACCTATAGAACTGCTCTATCGAGAAGGGTTCTTGGGTACTCATTAATGGTTTCTCCTGTAAATATGAACGGCAGCCGTCGCACCTGAGCCACCGACGTTGTGTGTTAAGCCTATTTCAGCGTCTTTAACTTGGCGTTTTCCCGCTTGATCGGTTAGTTGCAGGTAAACTTCGTAGGCTTGTGCGGATCCCGTGGCGCCCACCGGATGACCTTTGGCTTTCAATCCGCCGCTTGTATTAACTGGAATTCGTCCGCCAAGTCGGGTTTCGCCGCTTTCCACCAGTTTGCCGCTCCCGCCCACCGGACAGAACCCTAGGTCCTCGTAAGCCATGAGCTCAGCAAACGTGAAACAGTCGTGAACTTCTGCCAAGTCAACGTCTCGTGGCTTCACGTTAGCCAATTCGTAAGCTGTTCGGGCAGCTAATTTGGTGGCGTTCAGCGATGTGAGGCTTTGACGTTGGTAGAGGCCGATAGTGTCACTTGCTTGTCCGCTACCGACAATATGTACTGGTTGGTCGGTGTATTTGCTAGCTAATTCGGGTCGGGTTATGATTACGCAGCTTGCGCCGTCGGTTATTAAGGAGCAATCGTAAAGTTTAAGCGGCCAAGCGACACAACGCGACGACATTGCAGACTGCAGGGTGATTTCTTTTTGCAAGTGGGCTTTAGGGTTTAAGCTTCCGTGATAATGGTTTTTTACAGCAACCGCTGCCATCTGCTCCTCGGTCGTGCCGTACTTTTGCATATGCGCCGTAGCCATCATAGCAAATAAGCCTGGAAAAGTGATGCCATGCCACTGCTCAAACGGGTAATCTGAAGCCATCGCCAAATACTCAGTCACTTCAGCTGTGGTGCGATGAGTCATTTTTTCGACGCCACCTACCAGAACAACGTCGGCAAGTCCGGACATTGCGGCGTAAATTCCTGAACGCAACGCGACGCCGGAAGAGGCACAGGCAGATTCGGTACGTGTGGCTGCAATGCCTGTGAGCCCTGCCCAATCTGCAGCAGCTGCGCCCATATGACCCTGATGTTCATAGGCTTCGCCCATGTGCCCGATGAACATGGCTTTGATATCTTGCTTCGGGTTGAGTTTTGGGCATCGGCTGAATGCTTCGCTTGCGGCTTCCGCAAAGATCTCTCTTGCAAGTAAACCATCGCGTTTGCCGAATTTTGACATGCCAGCGCCTACTATGCTGACGAGTGGCTTCCCCTTCAAACCCAACGTTCCCTCTTAGATCCCAATACACAGACACCATGCCTAAATAAAAACTATGCAACTCAAACGCTGGGAGCAATCCCATAAACAAGCAAACAGCCATACCCATTTCGTTGTTTCGATGTTATTTCTTATTTAATAAACCAAAAAGTGAACTCTTGGGCCTCTTGTAATAAGGCAACTTTTCCTTCGCAGCTTGGTGCTGGGTGCATTCCAGACATTTTCCCCGTCTAACGCACTTCTTCTTAGGGCAAGGACAATCTTCCCTTAGCATAATACTTGCATTGGATTAGTTCTGCATATATTTTTTTGGACGGGCACTAAAGTCCTAGTAGCATAAATCCTCAGGGCTAAAATTGGCAAAACTACAACCGCGCCGAAAAGGATTGCTGTCAAAGTCATTATTCTTAGTGCTCGGTCAATATGTTCAGCCGTGATGCCATGGTCGTCGCCCAAAGCGTAGTGTCCCGGCTTCTCAAGCTGCGTCTCCAAAGCGCCAGCCATCGCGGAGATAGTCCAACCTGCGTTCACACTGACGGTTTTTGATTTATCCCTCTTTAAAATGCGCCATGATTCCCGCCAGTTTTCGCCGAGCAGATAGGAGGCGGCAACCATCAGGTAGGCTGTCAATCTTGCGGGAATGTAGTTGGTTATAGTGTCTAGGTTTGCACTGAACCATCCGATGTTGCGGTTTTCTTCGTTTTTGTAGCCGACCATCGAATCCAACGTGTTTATGACGCGGTAGGCGAATGCGCCTGCGACGCCAAAGATTGCGAAGAAGAAAAACGGCGCGGTTATACCGTCAGTTGTGCTTTCCGCAATGGATTCCACTGCAGCTGAGGTGACTTGTTTTTCGTTCAGAGAATTTGGGTCTCGGCGAACGATGTAGGGCAGCCACCGTCGGGCTTCCGCCAAATCATTCTTTTTCAATGCGGTCGCGATTGGTTTGGTGTATTGGCCCATGCCTCTTATTGCAAAAGTTGCCTTGAACAAAATTGCGCCGACGACGATGTAGGCTATTTGACCATAGAAACCGAAAGATTGTCTAACCCAGAAAAGAAGCATAAAAACCGGCAAAGCAACAACAAGCATAACGGTTAAGGCGAGTAGGACGCCGTTTGCTTTTTCAGTTTTGGGGTTTGGGCTTTTCAGTTTGGGTTTAAGGTAGCTGATGAGTTTGCCTATGCCGATTGTGGGGTGTATCTTGTCGGGGTATTCTCCGAACACCATATCAATCAAAAACGCTAAGATGAAAATCAGGATGGAATCAACAAAAAGTGACAGGTCAAAAGAAAGAAACATGCTTAGCGATCAAACCCATTCATTGCTGATTCTTCACTATCCGCTTTAAAGCCTCAATCAAACGTTCATTTTCAGAATGAGTCTTGACAGCCACACGAATAAAGTACCCATCAAGCCCTCGGAAAGACGTACAGTCCCGAATAAGAATTCCCTGTGCAAGTAACTTTGTGGCAAGTTCTTTCGCCGTGAAAAGTGAATTGCGGATGTCTATGAAGAAAAAGTTAGCGTCTGCCGGATAAACCTTGAAACCACCGAATTTTTCCAACTCTGCCGGAAGCAACGCTTTCTCTTTTTTGATTAGCTCACGAGTCACCCTCAGATGCTCATCGTCCTTTAGTGCTGCGACGGCGGCAACCTGCGCCAAACAGTTAACGTTCCAAGGAATCTTGGCGCAAGAAAGCACACCGATTATCTCTTCGCTTGCGATGCCGTAGCCTACACGCAACCCAGTCAACCCAAAAATCTTTGTAAAGGAACGCAGAATAAACAGGTTAGGGTAGCGCTGGATTTCGCCTATGAGCGATAATGTTTTTTCGTTTTCTACAAATTCCAAGAAGTCCTCATCGAGGAAAACAAGCGTATCCTGATCCATTGCCTTCTCAACGATGTCGGTTAGGGTTTGGTTTGGGATAAGAATACTTGTCGGGTTGTTGGGGTTGCATAAGAAAACAATTTTGGCGCCGACCATATCCCTAATAAAGGCTTCTTTGTCAACGTTGAAGTTTGCGTCAAGCTTGACGAATTTTGCCGACTCACCAGTCTTTCTAACAGCGCTCTCGTACTCGCCGAAAGTTGGCGCCGGAATCAGAGCAAATTCTCCTTTTCTCAGAAAAACCTCGGCAAACAGGTACATAAGTTCCGTCGAGCCGTTCCCCACGACGACGTTGTTTTTGGTGATGCCGCTGAAGTGGCTCGCAATGGCTTGCCGAAGATCGGTTGAGTTTGTGTCTGGGTAAGCGGGAATTTCCGTGAAGCCCAGCTTTGCTGCTTCAAGCGCTTTTTTGCTTGGACCCAGAGGGTTCACGCTTGAGCTGAAATCCAAAATTTCCTCGCGTTTCAACCCGCTTTTGTAGGCCGCATCTAAAACCTCGCCGCCGTGTACGCATGGCTTGAGGTTTTTTATGTTGTCTCTGATCAGGTTTTCAACGGGTTTCATCGGGGTTTCAAATCCTTCAGCCAATCAGGGCTGAAATGCGTAGTTTTCTCTTCAGCATAAATCATATAAAGGTTTAGTTATATCCACCACAGAAAACAGGCAGTCCAAAAACTCAAATCAAGTCGGATAATTTCAAGAAAACAGCACAATACTAATGTCTCATTTTTGAGAATAAGACATTACCAAAACAGAATAATCATTACATTGTCTACGGTGGCTAATTGCCTCCAAAAAGAACATAAAACCTCTTAGTTGTACGCAAAGCTTTTTTTGCTCGTGGAAGAAAGAATACTAATGGGTTTTGGTTTTATGAGCGATGTGCAAGATAAGCATAACTTGGATTTGTTGAGGGAAATGGTCAATGAGAGGAAACGTGGCGAGTCCCCAGAGGAAGTTCTTTCTATATTCTGCGAACGTCAAGGACTCTCTATGGACACTTGCAGGGCCTATTACAAGAAGCTCGTCGAGAAAGGCGAAATAAAAGAGAAATAACGTTTAAGTTTTAAACCCTTATTAGCTTAGCAGGGCTCAGCTTGAAGGAACTTGTTTTCGTAGGCTTAGGGTTAAACGATGAAAAAGGCATAAGCGTCAATGGGTTAGAAGAAACGAAAATCGCAGACTCCGTTTTCATGGAAACATACACTAGCTTAATGCCTGACTTTAGCCTGCAACGGTTCGAAGACTTATGTGGCAAACAGGTGCATTTGGTTTCAAGACGTGAGCTTGAAGAAGAAAACGGATCTGCAATTCTGCAAGCAGCCAAACTGGGAAAAACTGTGTTCCTTGTCCCAGGCGATCCCTTTATCGCCACAACCCATGTCACTCTTAGAATTGACGCCGAAAAACAGGGAGTAAAAACTCGTATAGTTCACGGCGCATCAATAATTTCGGCGATCGTTAGTCTGTCAGGGCTGCATAATTATAAGTTTGGAAAAACCGTCACCGTTCCGTTCCCAGAAAACTTTTCAGCGACACCCTATGACGTCATCGTCCAAAACAAGAGGGTGGGATTGCACACTCTTTGCCTTCTGGATTTGAAAGCTCCCGAAAAGAAATTTCTAACAATTAAAGAAGCGGTAGGATTGCTGTCGAAGGTTGAAAAGAAAAAGGAACAGTGCGCTGTCACGCAAGATTCTCCCGTTCTCGGCGTGGCTCGGGCGGGAAGCAAGAGCCCAACTTTAAAGGCTGATTTCCTCAAGGACATCGTTGATTTTGATTT
The DNA here is from genome assembly GCA_963827165.1 of Candidatus Bathyarchaeota archaeon. GTDB lineage: Archaea > Thermoproteota > Bathyarchaeia > Bathyarchaeales > Bathycorpusculaceae > Bathycorpusculum. The sequence goes on from CAWGZR010000004.1 coordinate 195,542, forward strand.
TGGTGACCCGCCATACAGCCTAATTTTTCCAGGCGACATGCATTTTATGGAGGTTGAGGCGTTGATTGCTTTTGCGGGTGCCCCTGCGAAGTTTAGGAGGCTTACCAAGTGAGTTCAGAGACACTTGCTACAAAATACATTGGCTCAGCAGAAAAGGTCTTCAAAGAATTGCAGCAGACAAAGTCGGCGGTAACGGTTTCGGAGGCGGATACAGCGAAGGTTTTGAGTTGGGCAGCTGACTATTTGGAGGACGCAAAGTATTATAAGGTTCAAGGAAAATTTGAAACAAGCTTAACCTCGGTAGCTTACTGCGAAGGGCTCCTTGACGCGTTAAGGTTGCTAGGCGCTGTGAAATTCGAATGGCCGACCAGTCAAGAAAGAAAAAAGTTATCTTAGCTTCAGGTGTGTTTGACCTACTTCATCTGGGGCACGTCAGATTTTTAGAGGAAGCTAAAAAGGCAGGTGGAAAGGACGCCGAGCTGACTGTGGTTGTTGCAAGGGACAGCACAGTTGAGAAAACCAAGGGCAGAAAACCTATAATGTCTGAGAATGAACGCTGCCTGCTGGTCGAATCCTTGAAAGTGGTCGATAAAGCAGTGCTTGGATACGAGAAATTTGACATCGCCGAAATCATTGGGGACATCAACCCAGACGTGATCGCGTTAGGGTATGATCAGCAGGACATGATAAAGCAGGTGCAGGATTACATAAAAAAGCACAATTCGAAGGTTAAGGTTGTCAGGATTGGCAAGTTTGGGGAGAATACTTTAGATAGTTCATCAAAGATTAAGCAAGAAATAATCAACAAGCTTTCAACTTAAGTTTGGTTTAACCGATGAACAGCGAGAAGTATAAGCCGACAATTATTCTAATCGCCCTCAACACCGCGATGTACATTTACACGTCCATAGTCGGCGGAAACGCCTTGACCACAAACCTGGCAGGCATCCCACCACTCTACCAATGGAACATGGAGGTGTTGCACGGCTCGTATTACCAGCTTTTCACGTCAATGTTCATACACGCTTCAATTCCCCACTTAGTTGGCAACATGCTTTTCCTATTCATCTTCGGCTTAAGAGCAGAAGAAATGTTTTCGCTTCCTGAATACTTGGGAATCTACCTTGTCGGAGGCTTTGTGGGTAACGTTTTGTCGCTGGCGTTTGGACCCAATTTTCTTTCCGTCGGGGCTTCAGGCGCAATCTTCGCGCTTTTCGGCGCATGCGTAATTTACGATCGGCATTCTGTCCGGCAATCTATCGTTGGGGCGCTTATCTACGCGTTTTTCCTGCTTATTATCAGCGGGTTTAGTACGGGAGTAAATGATTTGGCTCATCTCGGCGGCTTAGGCTTCGGCTTAGTGGTTGGATACTGGATCGCGACAAGACGCAAACCGCTGCAGGAATATAACGTCAAGTACAAGCATCCCCTATACCCGTTCTAGCCGACTGTGAAAAATAAATTTTCAAATGTTGAAAAACATGTTTTAGGGAATTTTAGCCGACGCATCTAAAACAGGCGCCTTAACGGATGAAAGGTTTTTTGGTTTCCTCTGCCGTTTCAATAAAGCAGCCTTCTTACTGCGTTTAGTATTTGTTTTTCTTTTGAAAACTGTTCCGTGAGTATTTTGATACAGCTTATTTCCTTTATTTCTCAAGATATTCTCCTCGGTTAATTCAACTTTTATTTAGTATAGTAACATGATTATTTGAGCATGCCTATTGTTTCGTCGAGAAAATGAACATAAAAATTCAAGTTTAGGGATTTGCACGAAAATCAAGAATATCACATTACGCCAAATCCGAACTGCAGCACTTCCAAAAAACCCAGTTTTCATTACTTATTCCATTGAGATTTCCACTTTCACTTTGGTTCCATCTTTGAGACTTAGCTGTTTTCTCAGGCAGACTGGCGCGATGATTTCCAACACGGAAACATCATAGTGACTGCGCAACGCTGTTACAAGGGCACCTTTGACTTTGTTGTCGATCACAGCGGGGTAACATTTCACCAGTCCGAAGGAGCGGTCTTCGTTTTTGAAACCTGTTACTTCGACGGCTGGGTACGCTTCCAGCTCCATTCGAGTTTTAATATCATAGTCCGCCGTTAGCTTAAGGTTAAGAGTACCTGGGTAAGGGTCAAAACCCAGCTTCTGGGCGAATTGTTCTCGATAAAGTGTCTTGGAAATGTAGTATGCTCCTTCTCCGAGCCCGGTGAAGACGGTTCCCTCCAAAGTTAAAGAGGGCGGGTATGATTTTTCAACCAGAAACTTTAGACTGGAATAGAGTTTCTGCAGCTCCTTAGCCCCCGATTCTTCAATCCGGATTAAGCTTCCATCAGGGGTGATGTTGCGTGAAATCCAGCCTTTGCGTTCAAGCTCGATGAGGTACCGGGAAGCGGTTTGCTGACTAAAACCAAGTTTGCCCGCTAAGTATTCGGTTGAGATTTTGGCGGTTCGACGGTAAGCACCCATCTCCGCAAGCTTAAGAAGCATGTAGAGGTGCTGCCAATCCTGCTTTTCACTCAAAGCTGCATTCTCCAGCAGATTAGAAAGTAAGCGATAAGGATATTTAAGCGCCTCGAAAAATCTTTTAAACGCTCAGCGTCGAACCGTGAAAAGCTAAATTCAAGCAAAAGGTAATTTACCCAACAATTTAAATAAAATTGGAGACGAATCTTGAACGTTTTTGACCAGATGGGCGTTTATTGGGCGGAGATAGCAGACAAAAATCCGACTCAAATGCAAACTCAATTCATAAGAGAAACCTTGAAGACCCAAGGACTGATTTTGGACCTTGCCTGCGGAACTGGAAGGCATATGATTACCCTTAGCAAAGAAGGATACGACGTAGTCGGTTTGGACATTTCGCTGAATCTTCTTAAAATAGCAAAAACCCGACTGAGCGGCATCCCGGTGGTAAGAGCTGACATGCGACACCTGCCGTTTAGACAGCAGATGTTCGCTGCCGCCACGAGCATGGATACGAGCTTTGGTTATTTGGTTGCTGAAGAAGATGACCTGCAAAGTTTAATGGAACTCCGAAAAACCCTGAAGCTCAACGGCACATTGATTATTGACGTTTTCAATAGGGAACAGCTGATGCAAAAATACACTGACAAAAGCCCCGTCAATCCCAAAGAGCGAGAGTACCCGAGTTTTTTTCTTTTGCAGAAACGAACTGTCGACAAGAACGGCTCAAGGCTACGTGACCTATGGATAGTTCGTAACAAGACGGACGGGAAAATTAGGGTTTTTACGCATGTTGTCCGTCTATATTCGCTAAAAGTTTTGCAGACTTTACTCGAAAAGGGTGACTTCAGGGTTGAGGGGATTTATGGAGATTACAATAGGCAAAAGTTCAGCCCTGAATCTAACAGGCTAATCTTGGTTACATCTGCAAAATGAAGTCTACCAGCAAGAACTAGCTTGTTAGGAACGGGTTGACTCTTTTTTCTTCTCCAATTATCGATGTTGATCCGTGACCTGGATAAATCAAAAAGTTCTCAGGCAAACTCTGAAGTTTTTGCAGAGATGACCGCATGTCAATGTCGGAGCCTCCTGGAAAATCGGTTCTGCCAATCCCGCCTGCAAACAAAGTGTCACCTGTGAAAACCAACCTGTCACCGAGAAGGCAAATGCTCCCGGGAGTATGCCCAGGTGTATGCATTACTTTCAGGGACTCATTGCCGAAATCTATCAAGCTGCCGTCGTCCAAGAGGACGGTCTGCGGGAAATTCGCGTTTTCCAGCACGGCCAAGCAAGCCGCATCTAAACGGTGGATGTAAATAGGCACGTTGTATTTTTCTTGGAATATTGCGTCGCCGTTAATGTGATCGGAGTGACCATGAGTGTTCACAATCATCTTCACTTTCAGTGATCCTTCTTCTATGTAATCGAAAATTTGGTCAGCCTCAAAAATAAGATCTAACCCCGGATCAATTACGATTGCGTCTTTTGTCTGTCGGGAGCTAGCGACATAGCAGTTTGTCGATAAGCCGCCAACCGTGAACGTCTCAATAAGCATATAAACCAACAATTCGAGTAATGCGGAAAGGCGAAATAAACCATTTGCTCAAAAACAGACGCTAAATGACAAAAAATGTAAAATCAAGATTTTTCTGGGTGTTTTAAGCGTCGATGCCTGCCTGGAACCCTGTGATTTTTATAGTGCTATTGCATTTGCCGCATGAAATGACTAATTCTGCAAGTTCATCGTTCACAACTTTTGTATCTACGATTTTATAGTTGGACTCAGATTCATCGTCTGGCGAAATCATTGTCCCGCATTTTGGGCATGCAAAAGCGCCATCTCCTTCAAGAGCAACTAGGTTTATCGTGTAGGCGAAACTTTTTTTGTCCAGCTTTTTCATCATCATTTTACTTCACTCTTTTTTTCCTTTTTTATCTGTGTTCTTTTTCCTTGTTTTTCTTAATTAACCGTTATGAATTTCTAGTCTGTATACAGGATACTTTTAAGATTTTACCCAAAAAAGGGGACAACCGCTTGTTCGTCTGCACTTAGGAGAGCCTACTTAGGTTTTTCCTTCTCAAAGTTCTCGGGGGAAATGTAGTCGCCGAATTTCTTTTGGGCTTCAAGTAAACGTTGCCGTTGCAAGTACAAGATACCGAAAAGCTCCAGCGGTGTGTCGGTGACATTTTCCTGGTAGAAACGTGAGACACGATCGATCTTCGCCAAGTTTTCTGGTACACGGATCGCGAATTGCTTAACATAATCCTCTTTAGAGTAGTTTTTGTTTAAAACCTGTTTAAACAACTTCTGCAAGTCCTCGTACTTCGGGATGAATCCAGTTGGAGTTTCTAAAGCGTCCACTTCGCTGTGTACTCTTTGCTCCATCCATTTTATCCAAACATGCTTGTCCTGGGTGCCGTTAAGGTACTTGCCGTTTCCGACTTCTTTTAGGAAATAGTTAACTCCGAAGATAATCGGTTGTTTCTTAAGTTTGCGGCCGAAGCCCAGGTTATTGTGGACGTTTTTTCCCAGCGGGATCGAGATGAAGTCCTGTATGCTCATCATGTTGATTTCGGGAATTCCTTCTTTGCCCACTGTTGCGAACGTAGTTACTGTTTCGAGTGAAGCCCCGTAAGCGATAATACCGTGTTCCCAGCTGAAGCTTTGCTGAACAGGCACGTAAGCCTTGTAGTCACGCCCACCGTACATTATGCCGCCGACTTCGATTCCAATTGGATTATGAAGCTCCGTGTCACAATTCTTCAACGCTTTAAGCGCCAAAGTGTAACGAGCGTTCTTGTTGGCGGGTGGAATATCGCCGCCGCTCTCGTCTTTTTTGCCGTCAAACCATGCACCCGTGTAGTTGCAGCCGTCTTTAGGTAGCTCTCGCCCCATGCCCAGCCAGTAGGGTTTTCCATCTTTAACCAGCACGTTTGAAAATATGATTTCCCCGGGGCTGGTGAGCAACTGGTAGATTAAGGCGTCATCTTTGGGGTTCACGTCCTGAATGATTCCGAAGATACCTGACTCAACATTAACAGCGTGAGCCACCGCATCAATATCTCTGATGTAGGCGATGTCGTCTCCAAGGATCGTTTCTCCCGGAAGCATAGCGGTTGATGTTTTTCCGCAAGCACTCGGGAACGCTCCTGCAAAATAGGTTTTGCGTCCACCGGGACCTTGCACACCCATTAACAGCATGTGTTCAGCCAACCACCCTTCGCTGCTCGCCTTGCGTATGGCTAAACGAAAAGCCAATTTTTTGAAACCCACGGAGTTTCCAGCGTATTGGGTGTTGACGCTGTAGATGGTGTTGTCCATGTGGTCTATGTAGACGCATTTTTTGTCGTGATAGATACTTATCATGTCGCCGTTGAGTTGCCCCGCAGAGTGAACAACACGAAGGAAATCGCTTTTTGGACCTGCCTTCACGAACTGATCATATCCAGAACGGTAAAGGAGACTTTCGGAGTGGGCGACATACCATGAGTCGGTGCATTGTAAACCGAGAATTGTGAAGATTGAATCTTGAGGACCTAAGGATATGAAACGGACAATCATTGTTTTGTCTTTCATAGAATCCCGAAGTACAGACCTGACCTCAGCTAATCCTTCTTGACGATCCATCTGGTTGAGCGCTTTGCTCAATACGACACCTTTGGGAACAAGGTACTTGGTGGCTTGGCGGTCTCGTCCTTGGTCGTATTCGCCATCAAAATGTACAGTGTGCCCCGGCAAGGTTAAGATTGCCTGTTCTTCTCCAGAAGATATCGCTTGTTTGCGGACGTGGGCAATGTCTTCGGCTGAGTCGCTGCAGATGAAGATTTCTTTTGGTTGGCAAAGGTCGCTTTCCTTAGCTATGAACTCGTGTACGTTCGGGTTGTTGATTGTGCTTAGTTTTTTGAAATCTGACTCGCTGAGCAGGGGCTGAAGCGCTTCAAGATAAGGATTCATTATGGCCATTTTCGTTCAATCTCCAACAATTGCGTTAATGTTTTCCTTTCTGAAACTTGCGTAAGTAAAGATAAACTTTTCGCAATTAAAAGAAAAGTTGAGGATTGTATAGTTCACGATTGCATTTCTTTACATTATATCAGAGTTCGTTGACAGTGCCCGGGATCCTAGGGAACGGTTGACATTCAGCAACGTGCTTAACGCCTGCAAGCCAGCCGACTAAACGTTCGATGCCTATGCCGCCGCCAGCAGTGGGTTTAAGCCTTCCTTCTTTAGCCATATTAAGAATCAATGCATAGTTTTCCTTCTTAACTTGGTCACGTTCGATTTTCTTGGAGATTTTGCTGTATTCCCATTCCCGTTTGGCGCCTGAAAGAACCTCCCCGAACTGCGGTAGGAACAAGTCATAGTTATCCCATTTGCCTGTCTTGAAGTCTTCGAAATCGTAGAATTCCCTCGGAATGTTCGTCACCCAAACGGGTTCTTTTGTCTCTTCTGTAACGCCTGCTTCCCAACCATCAGCCCCGTACTTTGCCTCAAGTTCCACGCGGTCGTAAACTTTGAACGGTGCATTCGGAGTCTTAAGCGTGTCGCATCTGCAAAGGGTAGTTAATTCCCCTTTCATATCTTTCTTTAAGTCTTTGACAACTTTACACAATGCGCTTTCGACAAGTGCCATGATGTCTTTTGATGTTGCGTCGCGGGCTTCGAAATCGAGTTGCGTAAACTCGTAGATGTGTTTTCCAGTTTTCGCGCGTTCGGCTTTTTCGATGCGTATGTTAGGTGAAAGTATGAAGAGTTTTGGGTAAGCTGTTGAGGCAGCAACGAGTTTGTGGATAATCATGCTTGCGGTTGTCCGTACTGGTTTGCCGTAGATGTCTACTTCGATTCTTTTCTCAATAGATGCGCCTGGGTCAGGCCAGAGGGGGTCTGTGCTTTGGCTAAGAGCCACTGGTAGAAGCCATTGGAAGCCGTCGCCCACAAACGTGGAGGTCAGGCTGTTTAGTGTGTAGGTCATTATTTTGCCTATGCAGGCTTTTCGCTCCAACTCGGCTGGCGAAAGTTGCTCTAAAGTTTTTGGCATTTGGATTTGTTCTTGTGTACCTTTCATTATTTTTCATCCCTTGTCAGTTGTTATATGTATCACTGCGCAAACCAGATAATAAGTTTTTTATAATAAAACATGGATAAATTACAATAAAACACAATATTTTATTATAAGTACTTGTAATATTTACATATGAGCACCAAACTCGATGAAAAAGACCAAGCCATACTCCAACTCATACAGGAAAACAGCAAACTAACAGCAAACCAAATCGCCAAAAAAATCAACACTCCCATAACCACCGTCTTCGCAAAAACAAAACGCATGGAACAACTAGGCATAATAAAACAATACAGAGCCATCCTTGCCCCTGAAAAGCTCAATCTAGCCACCTCAGCATTCATTCTGGCATCAGTTTCTTACACAACGAAAACTGACGGCGCCCCAATTTCCCAAAGAGATCTCGCCGAAGAAATTGCGCGATTCCCCGAAGTCCAGGAAGTCCACATTATCACAGGCGATTGGGATCTACTGGTGAAGCTTCGTGCTGAAAACGTGGAGGCTGTGGGAAGATTCGTGGTTGATAAGTTGCGGTTGATTAAGGGTTTAGAGAAGACCCTTACGTGCATGGTATTTGAAACTGTGAAGGAAACAACCAGCTTGCCGCCGTATTTGAAGAGGGCGGAATCGAAGCCTGTCAGGCCTTGAGCTCAGAGCTGCTTGAGTAATACAGAAGCGGCAATGCAAGTAGCACGGTGTTTTTTCCCTTAGCCGTCAAAGAATAGTCTACCCTCAGAGGAGGGCCGGCTGAAACGTTCCTTATGACATAGCCGTGTGCTGAAAGCATCTTGAGCTTATCGGATAGCGTTCGTGAATTAACGGTTAGGATTCTTTTGATTTCTCCAAATCCGATGATGTCTTTGAGCAGCAGGGTGTAGAGTATTTCAAGGCTCCACTTTTGGAAGAGAAGGTTGAAGGTTTCTTGGAGACTGTCTATTTCTTCTTTGAGTTCAGCGGGAGTTATCTTTTGGGTTTCAATTATCTGGTTAAAAGTTGCTTCCACGCCTTTTAGGACTTGGTCCATTCGGGCTTCTACGATTTTTCGGAATTCAGCGCTTAAAGTTAAAGATGAACTCATATGGGTTACACTCGGTGTGGTTTTGCTCACTTCACAGTTTATTAAGGTTTACTTATACAACAAGGTATACAAAATACAGTGGAGTCGGAGGAAAAAACTTTGGAAAAATACGACGCCATAGTTGTCGGCGCAGGAACAGCAGGCTGTTTAGCAGCGAAAACCATCGCGGAATCAGGCTTAAAAGTTTGTATGATCGAAAAGAAACCGCGGGATCAAATAGGCGAAAAAATCTGCGGCGACGCTCTCGGCGAGCACCACCTCAAGTTTCTTGGACTTGAAAAACCCACAGGTGGCGAATTGGAAGCAAAAATCGATGGAATAAAAATTTATTCTCCCGACGAAAACACGGTTTTCACAATTGCAGACAAAGACTTCGTCGGTTACCTTTTGAACAGAAGACTTTTCGGGCAATGGCTACTCAAAAAAGCAACAGATAAAGGTGCAGTTCTTGAAGACAACCTAAACTTCCGCGCGCCCATAATCGAGAAAGGCGCAGTAGTAGGTTTAACTGCTAAAAACATGAAGACAGACAAAACGCTAGAGCTACGCAGCAAGGTTGTGGTTGACGCAACAGGCTACTTCGGCAGGGTACGAAAACAACTCCCAGCCAACATGGGCATAGATCGCGACATAGCAAACGAAGACGTCGAAGCTTGCTACCGGGAAATCCGTCAACTAAAACATGAAACAGCCAACACAACATTCTGCGAAATCTACCTCAACCAAAAAGCATCCCCAGGCGGTTACATATGGATTTTCCCCAAAGGAGGGGCACGAGTCAACGTCGGCTTAGGCACCTGTATGCGCAAAAACTACCCCAATCCAAAGCAGCAGCTCTATGAAACAGCCTTCAAAAAGCCGATTTTTGAGGGGTCATCGGTTTTAACTGGTGGCGCATGGTTTGATCCTGTCCGCAGACCTTTAGATAACATGGTTTCTGACGGTGTCGTATTGGTCGGTGACGCCGCTTCATTGGTTAACCCGATTCACGGCGGCGGGATTGGCCCTTCAATGCTCAGCGGTCACTTAGCTGGAAAACAAATCGTTGAAGCCCTAAGCAAAGGTGAACCAACAAAAGAGGCGCTTTGGGGTTACAACAAGAAGTACATTGAAACCTACGGCAAAAAACAGGGAACTCTTGACATCTTCAAAATGTTCCTATTATCATGCAGCGACGAAGACCTCAACTACGGAATGAACGAAAAACTCATGACTGAAGACGACGTCTTGAAAGCAGGCATGGGAGATGACTTCCACCTCAACATCACCGAAACTGCCAAACGAGTATTCCGAGGCATAAGACGCGTCGGATTCCTCAAAAAACTCCGCTTAACCGTCACCATGATGCGGGGACTCAGCGCACACTACAACACTTACCCGACGACACCACAAAACTTTGAGCCATGGCGCTTGCAAACAGTCAAGCTAATCGGCGAAGCGAAACAAAAACTCGAAAATTAAAAACCTAAAACCTCATCTTTTATTTTTAAAAGATTTCTTTTCAAAAAAAAATAGTTTCCGCTGTCTTAAGAAGTGCCCATCAGGTTTTGGATTGTAGCTTTGCCAATTGTAGCTCAAGTTTTTGTTTTGATAAAGGCTTAAATTTGCAGTCTAACAAGCTAAGGGCAGTGACAAAGTTTGGCTTATTGTACTAATTGCGGAGAAAAAATCGCTGACGACGCAAATTTCTGCGCGAAATGCGGCACAAAAACCGCCAAAGGCAAAGCTGCCAAAGCGGTTTACCCTAGCGATCAATTGACAGACGCTTTCTACACCGTCGGGTTAGAACTCGAAAAAGCATTTACTCTTGCCGCTCGGGAAACTCACGCAGCCCTCAAGAGAGTGAGCGATGATCTTCAGCAGAAGACGCGGCAGACTCAAACGGTTGCTTGCACAAAATGCAATTCGCAGAATGCAGCTGGAGCAGTTTTCTGTGTTAGCTGTGGGGCCAAGATTGCGCCAACTGAAGAGTCGCACGGCGGTGTTTAGGCTTGACAGCGGGCAAAACGCTTATTGCCTATGAAACCAAGGGCGGCGCAACTGAAGAGTCAGCACGAAAAATCGCGGAAGTATTACGCAGCAAATTTCAGCTAGAAGTTGATTTGGTTGATCTTAAAAAGGAAAAATTGCCCGAATTGGAACAGTACGAAAACTTCGTTGTGGGTGGCGGCGTCAGAGGCGGAAAAGTTTACGGCAAAGCCCTAAAGTTTCTTGAAAACGATTTAAGCCGCAAACGTGTCGCTTTCTTTGTTTCTTCCACTTGGGCGGGTACCCCTGGAAGCTATGAAAATGCGAAAGCAAGATTCGTGGAAAAGAACTTGGCTAAGTATCCCAAGATTAGTCCGGTAAGTTCGGAAGCTTTCGGCGGGCGAATAAGATATTTCAAAAGAACAATGGTTGATAACACTGATTTGACTAAGGTAGAGGCTTGGGCAGAAGAGCTTGGAAAAAAATTTACCCAATAAAGGCAAGGGCACAAAAGCTGGGGCATTGCTTTGCCCCATATGCTGCGTTGAATGCATTGAAGTAGAGTTCGATTTTGAGGTGGACGGCATAGTCCTACATAACGTAAAGGCACTAAAGTGCCCAGCATGCCAAGAAGAGCGGTTCTCGCCCGAACAGGTCGCGGCAATCGCTAAAAGAATTTGCGATTCAACCCAGCCTTGAGCGGGAAAATAGTTGACGCTGATTTTTGGGTTCATGTCTTGCCTGAAAGTCAAAAGGCATTTTCTATTTTTGAGTGTTTTCTAAGCAAAAATAATGTACAATTCGGTACAATGAAAGTTGGAAGAGGAGAGGGATATGAATTCAATTAAAAGTTCTCAAGGAACCAGATTTTTCCTTTTCTTAAGTCGGAAGAGTTTGAGACTACTCGCTGCAATCACAACGCTATATTAAGCACCTTTCGAGAAATGTAAGAAGAGTAATACAAACATTTTGATGGTGTTAGAATTGAAAAAAACAGACTTTTCCTTGTCAAACAAAAAAGCAGTCTCGAAATTGATAGTAACGATAATTCTCCTTGGGTTACTATTAACAGCTTCAGTTTATGCAATTCAGTCATCTCTAAACAGTGGAAGCCCAAGTGCAGTCTTGGGCCAATCTTACGTTCCAGTTCCAGGTGCCTTAGTCTCTGCTTCCGGAGACAATGGATCAGGAGGCACCATAGCTGATGGTTCCGGCAACTATAACATGGCAACTTACTTTGGAACAGGCAACTATTCCGTAACAGCGTCTGCACCAGGTTACATTGATCAACAAGTCGACAACGTACCCGTGACGTCAGGAGCCGAAACTACAGGCGTCAACATATACTTGAGCGTTTCAGGAGGCATCTCTGGAAAGATAACCGACGCAGTCACAGGTTCACCTGTGGCCGACGCCATAGTAACTGCTTATAATGCAACCGGAACGGACACGAGCGGCCAAACCACATTCACAGACTCAAATGGCAACTACCAGATCATTCAAAATCTTGCAAGTGGAACCTACAACGTTGCTGTCGACTACGCAGTAGGGTACTTGAACAACACCCTAAACAATGTGCAGGTTACTGCAGGAGTAATGACCAGCGGCCAAAATCTTGCTCTCGTCAAATCTGGAGTGATCACTGGCACAATAACAAGTACGAGTACAGGCGCGAAGCTTCAAGGAATAGATGTTTTCGCTGAAAGCTCCGATGGAGTCTATGCTGGATTTGGTTCAACCAATTCTGCTGGAGTATACACAATAAACACCAACTTAGCAACAGGAACATACAACCTCACTGAGTCTTTCCCCACAGGCTATATTACAAATACAGTTTCAGGAGTATCCGTAATAGCTGGCCAAACAACTACTCAAAACATTCAGCTTAGCCCCTCAGGAGTCATCTCGGGAACAGTTACAAACGTCGCCAATGGGCAACCCATCTCTGACGTATCCATCTTGGTCACCTCGTCAACCGGTGGCTTTGGTTTTGCCACAACTGACTCATCCGGAAACTACATGGTAAACACTGACCTTGCAACGGGAAGCTACACGGTGGAAGCCATCTATGATATCCAATTTAGTACTTATCCGAGCCCGGTAAACGTGGTCGCAGGCCAAACGACAAGCGGCATAAACTTCCAATTCACCGTTACACTCTCAGGAATCATAAGTGGCCAAGTTACAGTCTCAACCGGCGGACCACTAGCAGACGCATCCGTATCTGCTGAGGGACCAAACGGTTCTGGATCAGCCACCACAGACGCCAACGGCAACTATGTCATTTCAACTGGTTTGGGAACGGGAACTTATACAGTAAGCGTGACAGACACGGGATATACTTCGACGTCGCAAACAGGAGTCCTTGTAACAGCAGGTCAAACAACGGCAAACATCAATTTCGTTTTGACTGCCGTACCGTCAGGAAGTATCGAAGGGCAAGTTCTGGCGCTTCAAGCCTCGCCTTTCCCAACCCCAACCCCAAGTATTTCGCCCACTCCGACACCGACAGCTTCTCCTGCACCAACTCCAACACCAACGGCTACAGCACCAGCAACTACCCCAACACCATCACCTTCACCCACTCCAGTCCCAACTGTTGCGCCAACAACTCAACCTACAACCCAACCAACGACTCAACCGACAACACAACCAGTAGTTACACCATCGCCTTTAACAACAACTCCAAAACCAACAACCAAAGCAACGCCAACTGCAACACCCAAATCGACAGCTACACCAACTCCTAAACCCACAATCGACGAATTTTCGTCTGTGATGACCGTTGTCGTGGCCGCAGCATTAATCGCGATCGCATTTGGAACCGTGGCATACACCAAAAAAAACCGAACGAAAACCTCACAAAAATAGTGTAATCAACACATTTTCTTTTTTTCTTTTTTTAGCGAGAATGTTCTCTTATTTTTGGAGCAAATAGTCCAGCGAATAGTCATAAAGGTCCTTTTAGAAATTATTCAGCATAATCTACAAAGTCGAGCTGTCATTCGCAACCGTCTTTTTCTAAATTTTCGCGAGTTCGGTTCATTCTTGTAACAAACAGCATTAGACATATGAAAACCGAAGCCATCAAGAAACCTGCAATGCTCCTTTCTAAGGAACTTTGGGCTTTGAAAAACCAAATCGCAAAAAGAATTTCTGCAACCAAAAGCATCACTGCAAATAGTGAATATGGCTCAGATATTTTGGCTGGGTCAATTCCGTTTCTATTGAATACGATTTTTGCCAACTAATTTCGCCTTAAGAGAAAAAGGCTGCAAGAGTTGCTTATTACGTTAATCAGAGTTGAAAATGCCATTTTGTCTTAGGCAAAATTTTTCGGTATGCAGAAATACCTTAGACAAAATTTTTTTCAGGACCCTATTTATACAAAACTTGGGTTTTAATGGATCAGGTGCCGTAGCAGTTTGTTTCTTTTGATGTTTTAGCGGCGTATTTTCGTCATGCCGAAACGTTTTATCGGCTGCATTTGTCTCGGTTGGCTTTGAAAAAAATAAAGGCTTTGTTATTGCGGCGGGAAGTACGATAGTCATTAAGATTACTGGCGTTCAGATAATGATATGTTTAAGCCCCCGTCTTTTTTCACAATATGTATCAAGAGTTGTTTTCCTCGGAAGGTTTTTAGCAGCTCACGATATTCTCTGGGAAAAACAAGCAGAATGCGATCATACTCATAGACTCTTCTTCCGTTCTTGTACCGCCTTTTTGATTTATCAAACCGAAGCTTCACCAAGCAAATTCCTTCAGAAACTCAAAAGGCTCTTTTGCTTTTGTTCTCTAACTTCTTGGCAGATTGATTCAATGCTGTAGCCCTCGAAGCTTAGCAGGTTTGCCGCTGAGGAGTAAAGCAGCATGAGGTATTTTTCGGTGTCCGGTTCTGCATCTTTTTCGATCAGCTGAGCCGCTTTGACCCGTCGTTCATGCTTCTTGTGTTTTGAGTGTGTGAACAGGAACTTTACGCTGTTTCCCGCGTGCACATCTACGCCCGCCTTGATCAGTTGCTCTGCAGCGATGACTTGGCTAACGTGCTGATGATATCGCTCTGGGGCACTTGACATCCGCTTGGATATTATCAAGTCTCCAATAGGCACTTCTCCATCAAGCAGTTTCTTCCGGTACTTTCGTACAACGTCCAGCGCAGAAGGAATTTTCTGGCGCAGTTCAGCGGTGTTGTCAGCTGTGGAGAGTGCGTTAATCATTTCCGTTTGGGCGTCAAATACAAATCGAGGTGTATCTCTTCGGCGGATCTCTAATCCACGAATTTTGATTTTGCCATCCTCCATAACGCCATAATAGCGGTTCAAAACACCGACACGTGGATGTGTTTTAGAGGGCAAGAAGACGATCCATTTGTAGCGCCCTTCGAAATTAATCTGTATCCCCGAATGCTCAGTTATTATTTTGCAGAGATTTTCGTAGTCGTCTATTTTTGCGTCTGCCTTTTTGAGCCAGAGTGAATCAACAATTCCATGAATAACTTCAAAGCCTGCCTTTTCCGCTGTGCGCGAAGCATTTAGCAGAATTTCTCGGCCAAACGCGCAAACCCCGATGTGCCCATCTACGGTCCCGAATTTGGCGTTCTTGTAGCCAAGATATCCAAAACAAGTAACTAAAATCCATTTGAGAGCTATCTGTCGATTATCGTAGACTACGCTGAGATGGGGATCGGGAGATTCTTTTTTCATTTTTTTGTAGTAGAGACGTTTGTCGACTACGAACTTTAGAGTTTTGGGAACAATTCCAGTGCGTTTTGTGCATATGTGATAGTTTAGTTCAGGGATAAGTCTTGGCGAGTCTGGACAGCATTTGCAAAGAACTGTTTCGGCGGATATGTTGTTGTTCGCCATTATGCTTGGGTACATGCTGCTGAAGTCCACTTCGCCGACAAAGTCATGAGCCCCTACCTTAGGTTCATAAACGAAGCCTCCTCGATCGCCAACTAGGAGATCATATGCCGACTTGAAAGCTTCAGGTATGCTTTTATTTCTTGGAATAAGCACATCGTCTTTTATGGCTTGGTAGAATTGAAGCGAAGACATGCTTGAGCCTATGGAATTTCGAGCTGCGGTATGAAGTGGTACTCGACAGGTTCGCGCTATCTCGATTAGGCCGTCGAATCCTGCTTCAGACAAAACGAAAGTATTGCTCTCATCGATATGGATTCTTCCGTAAAGTCGGATAGGCCCAGCCCGGTAAAATGTGCGCCCATATGAAAAGAAAGTTTTTCCTGCAGGTGTTTTCGAAGGAAACGGTGTGCCATCTCTACTCAATGTAAACTTTTCAATGACGTTGTTTATGATTGCTCGCTCTGTCAGGTAAGGGAAAAGGTGCGAGTCCCCTCCAGAAGTTACCACGAAATCTGGATCAAGTGCCTTGACTATTTCAACTAGTTGCAGCAGCTTTCCAGATTCTTCCCCAGAATCGATTTGTATTTCTTTTTGGTCTTGGCTTACCCGAATTGTGCCGATGGGGTCATTAAAGTCTGCAATTCTATTTTTCTTAGCAATCTCTACGTCCAATTTTAAAACTCGCAAAGTAGGAACAGTGTAGTCAGTGCTGGAAACTGAATCAAGCAGATTGTATTGAAGGCCTGTTTTTTCGACTTTAACTTCCGCGAAGGCAAGGGGAAAGATATCGTGGCTGAAAAAGTAAGCTCGGTCTCCTTTGAGGTCGCAGTTGGAGACCTGATAGCGCAAGAAATCGCCCTGCCTCAGAATATAGTTTGTTAAACTCTGCGTTCGCCTGCAATCTCTAAGCGAAAGCTCCAAAACTTTGGATTTCTCTGAATCTGTCGGTTGAGCATACTTGTAAGCAAAACTCCATTTAGCTATGTCCTGGTTGTTATAAAGTCGACCAATCAAGAGATCAATACACTCTTGCCTTGAAGAAACGTAAATTTTGGGATGGAATATATCGGTGAGTCTGATTCTCTGACCCGATTCACTTATGACCCAAACTGTGATTTCGCCTTCATTTGAAGGGTAAGCATCAAGTATCCAACCTTTAATTTTACAAGAACTGCTAATTCTAAGCGTTCAATTCCCTCCCAGCCTTAGATCATTTGAAATTCTCTAATTGCGCTAAATCGAAAGACTTGCGCTTATTCGTAAAATTACTTAAAAGTGATTTGCCAAAACGACCGAACCACACAGTGGAGGGGTGAATGAAAATGAATCTTTTGGCAACAACGCCTGAAGAGACCTTGGCAATAGAAAGCGCGAGACAAAAACACGTTGAAGCCGATTTCGCAGTTGCACAGATCATTTATGCAGGAACCCTAAGCCGTTCGGCGGATTGCAAATACAGGAAGATAAGCCCGAAAAACCCGTCGATAGGTTTTTATCTTCTCAGAGTGGCGAAATCTCCCGCACAACAATCTCTTTTTCTTTTTATACGTTAGTTTTCTAAAGTTTTGATGGAGACAGGACCTTAGTCGAAACCCTTAAGATAGCAGGAAATCCTCCACAACTATTTTTATGTTTTTCGTCCAACAAAAACTCCGGCAACTATTCCAGTTAAGCCCGTAATGGCACTGAAAACTTCGCTATTCCAGCTATGCAAGAAAGCCATGCTACCAATCTCTAACGCTGAAAGACACACAGTTACGCCTATCCCAAACTTTACAACGTACACAAGCGTCTCATCTGGCTCCTCTTCAATCACCACCTATTAAGTTGATTTGAAAAAATAAAGATGAGTTTGCTTTGTGTTTTGCCGCTTGTTGGACTACACTGTGTGGGATGTCGCTTTTAGCTTATGCTAAGATTGCTTGTTGCACAGGGCATTAGTTGATTTCCACTTCCATTGTTGGGAGCGTAGAGTGCGTCTGTGGTAAATGTTATGTTTGTTGGCGCATTGTTCATAACTTGGAAGGTTAAGGTTGCAAGATCGCCGCTACCGCTAATGTTTGATAATGACAATAGAGCGTCGCACATGTCTCGTAAAATGCCATTGCTCAGCACCAGTGGGTCGTTGAGGGAATTTAGAAACAGTGTTGAACCGCCTGAAGAAAAAAATGACCCTTCAGCAATGTCAGTCAATCTTAGAATGTTAGGATCCCAGGAGAGGCTACAGTCCCAGCCCCAGAGGCCAGTGACATTGTCAACATGTAGAGTCACGGTGAAGCTTTCGCCAGCATTTGGCAAAACCGATGGACCGACGAGACTGAGCTCAACGTCTTCGTTTGCGGTGCCTTGTCCGCTCGACGTGTTTAAGTTGTTACCTGAAGTTTGTGATCCAGTGGAAACCGATTGATTGCCGATCTGCTGATTGCAAGTATTGTTCCAAGCTTGATAGTAACTAGTGAAAGCCGTGACATCATTGAAGTTTATTTGTCCCGAAGCGGTGAAGTCAAGATACGGATTGTAGATTTGCTGAGCGGCGTATGCCTGGTAGTAAGCTGTAAAATAACTTATGTCGTTCATGTTACAACTGCCGTCAGGCATTGTCCAAGTCTGGTTTGATTGCGGCGTCACAGGGTAGCCCTTATTGTCTTCCGGTTGCATTCCCGCCATGTCCGCTGGGTATTGATAACAGTTTCCACGCTGCATACTTGCGCCTCGAATCAAACTAATAAAGACCCCTACAGCCATATCAGCAGCACTAGTTGGGCTTAACACATTGTTTGTTATCATCCAGAACATCTTTGATGGGTAAAATGGTTCAGTTGGATCTCCGCCGTACCCAACAGCCCAAAGCTGCAGGTTAGTTATGTCTGCCCATTCCTCGTCAGTCGGCAGCCTACCCACTACACCTAGATCATAAAAACCCTGTGATACGGCACTATATATGTAATCGTCGCCGCTTCCTATTCCGGTAAAAGTGTTTATTGAAAAGTTCTGTTGTTGCATGGACTGCAGAGTATTAAAGTAATTTGGGAAGAAAAGCGTTTGGTCCAAAATGAATCCACTTGCGCTGCTTGAGCTACTGAGGGCTACAATTAAGTTTTCTGTTGTATGTGCCATGAAGATCGCTGAAATCGTGTGGGAAGCTTGGACGTTGTTGAAGGTATATGATGATGCAGCCCCCAATGAGGAGCCATCAATTGTCAAGGAAGCAATAGAGTAACCGGTACTTGGCGTGATAGTGAAGGTCTGACTTCCGCCACGAGGGACGGAGGTTGTTCCAGGAGAAATGGTGCCGTTGGAAGTCTGAGTAACAGTGATCGTGTATGTCTCTACAAAAGTTGCTGAGATCGAGGCGGGACCTCCGATGTCAGTAAATGTGTAGGTACTTACAGCACCTTGATCTTGATTAGGATTAGTAGTGGTAACATCGAAAATCGAGTAGCCTGAGTTAGCCGTTACAGTAAATGTTTGGTTCGTTCCTGCAGGAACCTGGACCGAGCCTGATGGACTAATGGAACCACCTAAACCAGCAGAAGCAGTAATTGTACAGTTAAAATTTGCTACCAAAGCTGTGACCCCTGTAAGACTAAAATTGGTCAGCGGATTTCCGTATATGTTTCCATAGCCATTTGCGCCATAATTCGCATACCAATATCCAAACGTGTATCCGGCGTATGCGTTAGCGGTGAACGTCTCCCCATTAATAGAAACAGTTCCTGCGTTAATTGGGTAGCATGAAACAGGATTATTGCTTGAACCAAAATACACTGAAATTATGTTAGGGTTTTGATTAATTGCATTGAATTGATGGCTGCTGCCGTTTCCAACGTAATTACCATCGACATAGATAGCCGTTACGACATTGCCAGTGTTGGGCATCATCACGAATTGTGGAGTATCCCCTGCGTTAACGCCCAGAGTCGCCACTTGAGAATAGGTGTTCGGGGGAATGTAATAATAGACGGTGCCTCCAGTGCTCGAATAAACATTTACGAGGTATTGTTTTTGTGTTTGATAAGTACGGTATAGGTTGACGCGGCCATCGCCTCCGTCATTTAGATGTAAATTAACGCCGGGGTCAGGATTGGTGGGTATTTTCAGATATAAAATGTTAGTGCCTCCTGGATGGTCGTTGTAGTATTGGCTGAGGACCGAGTCAGTTGCCAAGTCGACTCCGTGAGCCATCGTATAGTTGCCGTCTTTGACATGGTAGAAAGTCTTCCAGTGCGTATTGTCCAGTGAAAGTTGAAAGGGGACATCTGAGGTGATAGCATCTGCAGCGTTTCCCTGATCGTCACATGTGTTCACATTGTTTAAGTTAAATAGACAATGAGAAGGGCCAACGTAACTATTGTAAATGCCAAAAGTTGCGTTTGGGTTTGTCCAGGTCCAAGTGTAGGTTGTTTCTCTGTTAAGAATCCTTCCATTGTGATTATCCCAATAATAGGCAGTGTAGCTGAGTCCTCCACAGTTTTCATAATTACATGGGTAATCTTGTCTCGGGGCGATATCATTGCTGCCTGATTTCGTTTGATTAGTTGAGCATGGTACGCCGGAACCGTTGCACATTCCACCGTTACATTGCTGACTACTATCGCAGGGCAGTTGGCACATACCATAACCCCTAACTATTTGTAATCCCTTTATCCAGACAGTAACTTTTGGATCATTATTCGTAAAGGACAGCGTATTTGATCCAGTGTCATCGAATATGATATCACCATTTGAATTCTCAAATAGAGAAACATCCTGCGTCTCTGTACAGTCATCACCTGCTAATTTGCTATGATAACGGTCATTACTGAATGTCCCAAAAGAACTATGAGATCGCAAACCCTATTGGTCCAACGTAAGCCCCCGACGAATCTTCCTCCGTATGAATGGTATACGTAATGTTGCAAACGTTAGCGCCTTGATAGCATTGTGGTTGAGTGCATGTGAAAGAACCCCCTACATTGGTTAATGGCGGTATTTCGAGGTCCAAAGGTCCCCAGATTGTAGTTCCAAATCCACCTACCTGATTTATTGGTGGACAAGATGGACCGCTTTTTCCACCCGTCGCGTTTGATGAGCAATTAAAGTCACTAACGCAATCCATTAAATGAGTCTGTGACATCCATTTTCACCTCCTTTTGCATTTGAATGGTTTTTTTGTTTTCGGTCTGTATTGGACATGCGGTTAAGTCGTGAAGACTTTCGCATGTCGCTTTCGCTTTGTTTCTCTTTTCTAACATATTTGATTCATCCAATTATCAATATCAAAGAGCATGTTACCTAAGAAAATGGGAAAAGGTTCGTGTCTTGGATTCTTAATTAGCTAAATTAAAAATTAATGCTAGATAAGTTGTCTTCCAAAAACTCGGAATTTAAATAATTTTTCCAATATTGTCTTTTTCGCTTAAGCACTCTCGCTGTTATTTGTTTCAAGCCTCTTACTTGCAGTTATACTTAGGTATCGAAAGACAACCAACTTTAGCAGGCAGAACCTTTCTTCCATGATAGAGTGTACCCCTTCTCCTTTAGCGGTTACCAGCTAGTCAAAGAAACCTTGACTAAATCAAGTCAAGAAACCTTTATGGATAGGCTTTAATAGCCTATAGTTCGAAATAGTAAGCATGGGCTGTTCAAGTAGGGTTGCGACTTTGGTGCTTGTTTTCGTATGTCTGACTTCTTTGGTTACTGAGCAACTTATCACTGTTAAGGGTCAACCAAACAATAAACAAGTTTCAGCCCCTACTCTAGAGTGGCAACAATACTATTTTAATTCAGGCTCCCAAGATGAGAACGGTATTGAGTCGGCATCCAACCTAATTCAAACAAGAGACGGCGGATATGTCTTCATGGATTTAGGCTGGTCACACCAAGAGACCTTTACGCCAACAACCGTTTACAAAGTTGATTCTTCAGGCAACATGGAATGGACGAAAACCATCGATGGGTTTGTGGGGTCAACCATTATCCAAACCAACGATGGAGGATATGAAATAGCAGGAGAATGGTCCACGTACGGAACGACCTACAAATACACGCCCACCCTCATCAAAACTGACTCTCAAGCAAATATTCAATGGGTCCAAAATTATTCAAAAGTGCCAAACTTGGGCGATCTGACTTCGCCGAACTTTAGTGTTTCTTCAAGCACTCCGAGAATCCAAACCAGCGACGGCGGTTATGCTTATTGGAACTATCAAACCGATAATGCCTCGTTTGAAAGCATTGCGAAGACTGACTCAAATAACACCATACAGTGGGTAGAAAACTTGACCTTCGCAAGTGACTATGGCATTACTATTCTTCCAATAACTTCGCTAATTGAAACATCCGATGGAGCGCTTGCCGCATTAGGGGTAGGATACATGATGGGTACTGATTCACCTCTAACTGGCAGAATTTACTTAGTTAAGACAGAACCATTTTTGCCTCTGCCCTCACCGACTGCATTACCGACTCCAATTCAAACGCCTTCAATGATTCTTAGCGAGCCAGTTTTGGAATCAATAATCATAGCTCTTACGTTAACCTTAGCCGTGGTTGTCAGTTTGCTGCTTTTCAGAAGACATCGAAAGAACCGAGAACAAGGTGAGTAGATTTTCTCACAGAATTATTCTAGATTTCTCGCTTCTGATGCTGAGGTCTTATTGTATATTAAGGTTTTTTGCTATTTAATAATAAACGTAATCGGGAAAAAAAGGGATGATGTTGTTTTTATCGATCGCCGTATTCGGGGTTGGGTATGTCGGCGCCACATTTTTGACATTTATAGCTGTGGATTTTTTTGCGGCAGCTCTGGCATCGGCTCTGGATTACTGAGGTTCCGCAGGTTGGGCATTGCAAATCAACGACTTTCAACCTCTTTCACCTCCAGTTCAACGCGCCTGTTAGAAGGTAAGTTTGCCGTTCCATTAGCATACAGCGAGATGATTTTTGGGGCAAGGTTTCTATGCCGTCGTTCAAGGAACCGGCGAATTGATGTTCGTAGGTAATCGAGCAGCCGTTTTCTTGGGAAGCGTTTCCTTGCGCGGATGCCTTGATTTGGGGGATTTCCATAGATAGCTTTTTCATTTTTTCTTTTCAACTCTATGTTTGTTTAATTGCCGTTTTGAACAATGATTCTAGAGACAAATGGAGAGCCGTCTCTAGGTTTCTGTGACTTTGGGTTGGCATGAGAAACCGTGGATGTGCATGCGGACGGTTATTCGTCGTCTATCCAGATGCGGCAGATCGGACGTGCTTGCCGAAACATGACTGGGACAACCTATCAAGGCAGCCCGAGCCGAAAATGTCGAAATTGAACGCTTCAGGCAATTCAGCGCTCAAAGGGCTTTAGTCCGGTGCCCCCAAATTTCTCGGCGGCTCCCAACACTGGAACCCTCACTCGCATCCCCGGCAGCGGTTTTTTTCAACATCGCTTCCAGCATGTCCAGGTCTTTGTCAATTTGCTTTTCATTTACGCCCTTTTGCGATACGGTTTACGATTTGGACGGTGTAAGCGGCGATTCGGTGCAATATTGGTGTTCGGCTATGGTTAAGGGGCGTTGGTTTCCTTTTCGTCGACGACGTACTTGAAGATGCGTCGAGCGCAGTTGGTGGCGATTTGAAAGAGCCCTTCAAGCTGGAACATAAGTTTTCTGAGGTATGCTCGGCGTCCACGTAGAGAACGCGGCACGTCTTTATGACTCGAACGTCAACACGTTTATCAAGACTTAATCTATTAGGGATATTCTCATCTTATAGGGCCACATAGTAGTAGTGACAAAAAACCAACACAAATTTGGAACCCAAAGTCAACCCATCCGCTGCAAACTACCTGTACCCCGCGAATCAATCAACACCTCACCCCGAGCCACATCAGGGACAAGATGCACCTCAACGGGTTCATGAAGCTGAGCCATCACATCAACGCGAGTCATCTGCGAAACAGCTTCGCCCAGTCCCCGATCATAAAAGCTGCCGCGCAAAATGATGCCGCGGATTTTTCTCTCCTGCATTTTTTTCTGGTTTCTTTTGTGCATAGAATCAACTCAACGCCACTCGAGGCGGCGAAAAGAAATCGGCGACATTTGAAGGCAAGGTTTAGGGTTGTTTTAGGGTCGCGAGGTAGGTTCGGACGGTTTCTCTTACCAGTTCAGCCCGTGATCCGTAGCCGAGGAGTTTATGTTTGATGGCATGGTCGATTTGGGCCGACGAGTTCTTTGGGAAGTTTGACTGTCACCCAATCTGAGTCTGCCATGGTTGTGTCACTGTTGATACATGCATGTCTTGAGTCACATATAGGCATTACGAACACCAACCACTCAAACGCCGGCCACAAAGTCAAAAGAACTTCCGCAGTTTTACACAACTAAGTTTAAATCTTTGTTATTCACAGATGAATCATGAGTGACAAAATGTCTTCTGAAGAACCCAACTCCGACGACTACACAACAGTAAGACTACCCAAAGAACTGATGAAAGAAATAGACCAAATAATCAAACGCGGAACAAGAGGATACAAAAGCAGATCAGAATTCATAAAAGAAGCCCTAAGAAAACGCTTCGAAGAACTGCAAATCGCACAACTCACGCCGCAGCTACCGCCACTGGAGCATTTCAACGTAGATGAGGAAGGAGTCAGGATCCTTGACAGAACTTTAGCCACTAAGACAACAAACGGCAGAATAATAGACATCTACTTTAAACCCGACAGCGTATGGTGCGACTACTGCCAATCCAGCAGTTGCCAACACATCAAATTCGCCCTCGAACTTCCAGTCGTTCAGGAGATTTTAGACAAGAAAGGCTGGATCACGAAAAGACAATAAAAAAAATAGAAATCTGTTGTGCTTTCAGCTTATCTGACTTTCATAATCCTGCTGATACAAAGATCATTGTCGTTTTTCTTTTACAAGGCTTTTTAATTCGATGACTTGGATTGGGCATTCTTTCCAATCGTGCTCCCAACAAACCACATAATCGCAACCATCTTTAGGGTGACCATGTTTAACAAAGTCACTGCTTCGGTATTCAAACTCAATCGTAATCGGATAACCCTTTATCCTTCTCATATTTTTTGCCAAAAGTGTCCGGAAACCTGACCTGCTCTCCTTCGATGGTTATGCCTAGATCTTCCGCCACTTTAGAAAATAAGTAAATTACACCATTTTCGCTAAGTTGGAGCGTATGTTAATCCCCTGAAGTTTAAGGATGATCCAACCAAGGGTGTTGTTCCATGTTTTTGGTTAATCGGTTTTGCATGGTCTATGGGAACGGGGGATTTTCTGAAATTGTTAATTTCAAGAGTTTCAGACACCGGGGCGGAACAAAGATAGCAGCTGTCCAACGGAAACCCACTGTTCATAATGCGGATGCTAAGACACAAGTCATTCAAAAGCAGCCTCAAATACACCCATTCAATACAACATAAAGAGTAATACTAAGGCGTCACATCGGTAACAACACCAGAAGAAATCTAAGCTCTAGGCAAAGCTGGCTGGACAAAATACGACGAAATCACCGTTGCAGGCACAGCAATCCATTTCTTCCGAAAACCAAAACGATTCGGCGGACTAAACCAAATATAGGTAGATAAGGTTGCATAGACCGACGATAGGTTTTTATGCTCCTCTTAAGTCTTTTAGGTGGCATCAACATATATTAATTAGAAAAATAATGGATTGATTGACTAAAATGGTAAGAAAAGCACGAATACGCCTCACAAGCACAGATTACAGCAAACTTGAAGAGGTATGCGGAGAACTCAGAAGCATCGCACAGAAGACAGGCGTAAAAATCAACGGTCCAGTGCCATTGCCCACCAAGCGACTTCGCGTTCCAGTTTTGAAAGGACCTTCAGGTGAAGGAACAGCAACATGGGACAGGTGGGAGATGCGTATTCACAAACGTTTAATCGACATTGACTCAGAAGAACGGGTTATGCGTAGAATCATGCGTATCCGTGTACCTGAAGAAGTCCACGTGACAATCGAACTCATCTAAAAACACTCGTTTTTTAGAGCCATTTATTTTGTTTTTTGCAGATTCATTTTTCAGTTTTATTGGAAAATTTAGTGATTATGCCTAAAGCCACCGATTATGGCGCTACGTGAATGCTTTTCTAAGCAGTCCACTTCATCAAACCCAGCTTCGCTTAGCCATTTCAGATGAGTTATTACCGTAGGGGATCCTATGGTTAATATTCTGTCGTCAGCGTTGAAGAAGGCTTTGTAACCTTTACGCCGCTCATTTAATTGCTGCTGTACTTCTGGGATGGTTTTGTCTGCGCCAGTTTTCATTTTAATTCCAGATTGGCGGTCGATGAGCCTGGATTTATGGTAAATCCGCTCAAGAACAGGACCAGGGGGAGGAAAGATATCACAGGACAAGAAACACCCAGCCGGATTAACTAATCCGAAAAGCTCTCGGTATAACGTGTCGATTTTGTCGGGGACGGTGTGGGTTACGAAAGAAGAGACTACCGAGTCAAAAGTTCCCCCTACGGCTTTTGACCAGCCGAAGTTTCGGAGGTTGCTTTGAACGAAGGCTACTCTTTCCCCGAATTTTCCTAATCGCTCTTGGGCATGGCGTAGCATCGCCTCAGAGAAGTCTAGGCAAGTGAGCGAAACGTTTGGGTAGCGGTTAAGGATATCTAAGCTTAAGGCGCCAGTTCCCGTTCCTAAATCCAGCAGGCGGAAACTGTCAGACGGGTCAAAAGGCAAGAAAGAAATTAATCTGTGACGCCATAAACTTCGGCCTGCTTCCATGCCTTTGTCAGCCATCCAGAAATCAACATATTTTGACGAAAGATAACGATTTTCAAACGATTCCGAGTCCGAGGTCAAAACAATCCCTCAAGTTGCAAATAGTCAATATAGTGGCGGGAAAATATAACATATGCTCAAAAAAAAATGTAGTTCAAGAAAAAAAACTTCTTGATTTTATAAGTTGACAGAGATTAATATGAAAGTTGAAATTGCTAGGGCAACGCTTGGAATAAAGGATAGAAGCCAGACTTTCTTGTTGAAGCTGAAGATTTTGTAGCCGTCGAGGATTCCGAAGGGTATTAAATTGAAGGTTGCTAAGAAGGCATTGATGTACGCGGCGAAGAACAGCATCGCTGCAAGCGGGGTTTGGGCCACAAGGGGATTTGGGGACAAAGCTAATGCGACTCCAATAATTCCGCCTGAGAGCAGGAGGTTGGTTGCGGGTCCTGCAATCGAAATCTTGACTATTTCATCTCCGTTTGGTGAACCTGAAATCATCATTGCACCAGGTGCAATCATCCTGAAAGGCAGAAACACTGAAACAAAAGTCAACACCACGCCCCACGTTGTTAAGCGGAATTCAGCCCATAAACCGTGTTTTTGAGCCGTGATTTTATGTGCCATTTCATGTATCAAGACGGAGCCGGTCATGAGAGCTGCGAAAGCAGCCATTAATGTCCAGGTCCAAGTGAAGTTGAATCCTCCAAAGTATCTACCATAAAGCCCGATGGAAAAACCTATAGCGACGATAAGCGCCGCCGCTACTGCTATGTGTTTAACCTCTTTGGGGCTAGATGTAATGTGGTGGTTTTGATGTGGTGGACCCATTTTGTATGAGTACTGATAGGAGTTGTATGATTGAGGTGTTAGCACTTGTCCTTGCCTTTGTGCACGTGCAAAATCGATTCTTGGGCAGGAGTGGTTCTCAGGAAGACGGTGCGCAGTGCAGAATTGTCCGCCGCAGAAAGGACAATGAAATGGAATATCGACTTCTTGATTACAAGTTTGGCATTTCATTCGAATAAGTGCGCCTTTTACACATAGTTGTAGGTAGTTGCTTATATTTTTCCCGTTTAAAAACCCAAATTTTCAGGGCGTTCTTATGCGAGCAGTTTGGAGCTCTGGGGTTGGAAATTTGTGGCAGGAGCTGCATTAGTCTTATATATTCCCCGTATACATTCTACTTTAATTGTATACGAGGCGCGGCTATGGCAACTGAAGTCCTATCGATAAGAGTCAAGAAAAGCCTTAAAAATGAAGCGGAAAAACTCGGGGTTGACCTAAAAAAAGCGGTAGAAGAGCGGCTTGAAGAACTTGTTGCAGAAAAGAAAATAAAAGCACAACAGATTGCCAAACAACTACGTGACCTCATGCAAGTTACGCCTGAGGAGTGGGTAAATGATGTCAGAACGACAAGGCAAGAAATGTAAATACCTAATTGATACATCTGCACTTTACCCAATACTCGTTTCCGGCCTCCCATTTAACCCTGAAGAATGCGCCGTAATATCGTTAACCCAGTATGAAATTGGGAACGTCCTATGGAAAGAAAACCAGCAGAAAAAAAATCAAAGAGCCTGAACAGGTTGCAAAAATTTTTTCCGAAGCAATTCAGCCTCTTCGAAAACTGGAGATTGATTCTATAGCCAATGTCCTTGCTGTGGCCATACAAAGAAAACTCACATTCTACGACGCCTCATACGCGTATGTTGCTGAAAAAGAAAACTTGAAATTAGTTACCGGAGACACTGACTTGCTGGAAAAATGCAAGCTGGCAATTACGATAAAAGAAATGTGAAAAATCATCGAAGCATGGACGATCCCTGCTTTTTGTAACAAAAACTGTCACAAAACCGGATTAACTACTAGAGGTCAAGAAATTTTGGTTGCGCATAATGAAAAGCCAAGAGCTAAATACATACAAGCCCCTAATCTGGGAACGGAAAAGTGAGGGGAGCAATAGCGCGTTGAAGCCGTTTAGTTTTGTTCACGCTTCGGACCTACATTTGGGCTATGCACAGTACGGGTTAGAGGCGAGAAGGCAAGACTTTGATAACGCCTTCAAAGAGTTGGTGGATAAAACCATCGCGTTAAAAGTTGACTTCATAATCATCGCGGGCGACCTTTTCCACCAGGCCAGACCGTCAAACGTCACTTTGGAAAACACAATTAAAAGTTTCAAACGGCTCAAAGACGCATGCATCCCAGTTTTAACCGTCGACGGCTCACATGATTCAGCGCCCAACACCGTTACCGGCACAATTCTCTACCCTTTGGATAGCGCCGGATTGATTCATCATCTTCCAAGACACAGCGGCGCCTGCTGGCGAAAACAAGACGCCTGCTACGTGTACGGCATACCAAACTTCCACAACAGGCACAAAACAGAAGAGGCACTGCCCAAATTCATGGCGGAAAACCCGCCTTCACCCGAAAAAGGCGTCTGTAACATTTTTGTTTTCCATGGAGCCTTAGATTTGCCCGCTGTTAAACCGCCCTACATCGAGGCTGAACTTTCGCCAGATCAGTTACCCAGCGACTTCAACTATTACGCTGCTGGCCACGTGCATGAACAGTTCATGGAGAAGTTCAAGGATGGTTTGCTGGTTTACAGCGGCTGCACGGAAACGGCTGATTATCGGGAAGCTAAGTACCGCAAAGGCTTCATGCATGTTACGGTAAACGAGAAATGCGAAGTCGACGCCCAACCTATCGAGCTTGAGTCAAACCGCAGATTCATCGTTCTAGAGCAAGAGTACAACGGAGAGTCATCCTCAAAAATCACTGAGCTAACAGCCCAGCAAGTGAGAGACAACGACGCCGAAGGAGCAATCATAATCCCGGTCCTAAAGGGAACGCTCCCTGTTGAGGCAAGTCGATCCGAAATTGATACGGGTAAAATTCGAAGTGCAGGCGAAAAAGCCATGCTTGTGCACCCTATCGTTCTGCTCAAGGAAACCGCGATTTCAGACGAGGTGGCACGATCCATTTTCGAGAGCGAATTCAAAGATTTGAGAACCAAAGCCTACGATTATTTTTTGGAGATTTTCTCGCAACGTTACGGCCGCGCAGAAGCCGAAAAAATCGCTAAGGGCGCACTCAACCTCATCGAGCCCTTAAGCCGAAAACAAGAAGACAAAGTCAAACAAGCAATAGAGGAGCTGATGAAATGAAAATCGAGGTTGTTCAGCTCGAAAACATTCGCAGTCACATCAAATCAACCGTACCTTTCACAGGCGGCTTTAACTGCTTAGTGGGAGGTTTAGGCTGCGGAAAATCAAGCGTCCTCTACGCACTAGACTTTGCCTTGTTCGGCGACTCCATCGGCAGAAGTTTTGAGTATTTACTTCGTGAAGGAGCAGACTGGGGTCGCGTCACAGTTCAATTTTCCCAGAACGGCAGCACCTACAAGCTTACCCGTGGAATCAGGCGAAAAGGAAAAAGCATCACCCAAAACATCGAAGAACTAAAGCTTTTCGAGGATGAGAAGCTTGTCGCTAGCATGAAAACAGAGGCAATAGCTGAACAGTTCAAGGCCATAACGGGGTTGGATAAGGAGCTTTACCGAGAGATCGTCTGGTTTAGGCAAGAGCACCTTAAAGAACTCTTGGATTCCACGCCACGAGACAGACAAAGACGTCTGGATGAGTTATTCGGGTTATCTGACTATGAAGTTGCTTGGAGCAGCATTGCGCAGTATCAGCGGGATTATGAAACTGAAAGAAGGGTTTACGAGAAAGACCCTGACGTCAACGGATTGGAAAAACTTGGCGGCGAATACAACAAGACAACCGAAGAATACACAATGCTTGAGATGGACCTTGAATCTTCGACGCAGACGCTGGTGATAGCTAAAAAAACGTTGGATGAAGCGGATTCAAAACTTAAGAGGCTTGAAGAGAAACGTCAAGCTATTGAAGAGCTAAAACGTAAAGAGGCAAGGCTACACTCCGACACCTTCAACACAACAAAAATCTTGGCTTCCCTAACCGAGCGATTACAGGGCAAAAAAACAATCCTTGACAATCTGCATCAACGTCAAGCCTCTATCGACAGTCAAATAAAACAATGCTTTAGCAAGCTTGAGCAAGCGGGCCTGCCCATAGACCTTCCACCTCAGACACTGCACAGTTGCTTGTCGACGTTTGACGACCAAATCAGCGGTTTACGCGCTGACCAAGAAGTCACCAATAGAGACTTACAAACAGACAAAAGAAGAGCAGCCACATTGGCGCAGGAAAACAAATGCCCGCTTTGCATACAACCTCTTGACGGCGAATACAAAACCAACTTGATGTCACGGATAGAAAAAGAAAACTTTGAACGTGAGAAAAACCTCGTTCAACTGAGAACACAGATCGATTCAATGCAGAAAACAAAAGCCGCCGCCTCAGACGCCTGCGCTAACCTGCAGACCTGCCTGACAAGAGCCGAAGAACTGAAAAACCGCTTAAGCGAAGAAGAAACCAATCTCAAAAGCTTGACAAGCGAGTTTGAGGAAAAACAGCGGGTTGAAGCCGACCTGAAGATGCAGCTTGAGCATGTGCAATTTGAAGTTGGCAGATTCGACTCATCTGAATTGGATGCTGCACGAGCACAGCGGGAAGCCGCATTCCGACGATATTACGTTGTGGACTCTGAGTTGAAAACTAAAGAGAGCCGCAAAAAAGACCTTTTCAGACGATTAGACGAAATTAAAGAGCGAATCAATGTTGCTCAGGAAAAGCTTGAGCGCATGGAGAAGAACCGCAAAACCGTAGAGGTCTTAGGCGCTATTCGCGATGCCTACCGCAGCATTCAGCCTAAACTTCGCAGCGAGTTCGTGAAGGTTCTGCGCAACTACATCCAACAAGTGCTCGACAGCTTAGTCGGCTCCGAAGCATCCATGCTAAACGTGGTAATCGACGACACCTACACTCCATATGTGAAAAGCGAGGCAGGAGTGGATCGTGAAGTTTCTAACCTTTCAGGCGGCGAACGCACGCTTTTGGCTTTCGCTTACCGCTTGGGCTTGGGTCAGCTCATCATGCAGTCGCGCACGGGTCATGGCTTAAGCATGCTGGTGCTTGACGAACCGACAGAAAACTTGGGCAGCGAAGACGGCAGCATAGAGCGGCTGGCCGAAGCGATAAGTCGATTCAAAGCGATAGAGCAAATCATCGCTGTCACCCACAGTGAAGCCTTCGCCGGCAAAGCAGACCACGTGATAACACTCGAAAAAGAGACTGGCATAAGCAAAATATCAATCGAACGATAACAAATTCCCCAAAGCGTGAGCGCCGCCTATTTTCATGAAAACCTTTTCATTTTTCCATTAATAAGGCTGTTTAGTGTGCTGTTCTAAAAAGAAGTACAAGAGGAAGTTTCCAAAGCTTTCAACCGAGCGCTCTAAAGTTGGTAAAGCCTTATATCGAACCCACTCCATATCTTGAAAAGCGAAAAAAAAGTTGTTTGAATGGTTAGAAGCCTCTTCAAACAAAATTTATCAATAAAGGAGTAGAAAAAATCTTGAATACAAAAAAACTTAAAGTTCTTGCAATGATTATACTAACGTCAACACTCTTAATTCTCGCAAGTGCAGCCAGCTTTCCAAGTGTTAAAGCAGCAACGACGTCCAGTTTGGTTGTCTACACTACATTAGGCGGAGCCTCATCCGGAGCTGTCATGGCAAACGGTACAGCAATGGTCATGGGGTCAGCGGGCAATCCTCTAACTACCGGCGATACATACACATTCACCGCCACGGCTGCTTCCGGCTACCAATTCTTAGGCTGGGCGTACGCCGACGCAAGCGGTTCGGCCGGGACGACCAGTGCCTCATACTCGAAAGTCATTTCACAGGCCTGCGCTCTAGAGGCGGTCTTCGTTCCTACCACTAACGTAACGGCAACACCATCGGGAAGTGGAGCATCTACAATGAGCCTCTTTGCAACAGAAGGTGGAACAACGTCTCCTACTGGACAACTCGATGGAGCAGCAGTCAGCGGTACCATAGGAACAGCGCAAACTTTCACAGAAACACCCGGAGACGGCTACAATTTCCTATGCTGGGTCGTGCAATGCGGACAAAACAACTATTACACTTCGTCAACTCTTAGTTACACGCCAACATCAAGCGGAGCAGCCATAGAAGCACTTTGGGTTCCAACCGACAGCGGAATAACCTTGACATCCACAACACCGACAGCAACGCCAACATCCACAGTACCAGAGTTTTCAGCAGCAATCACTGTCATAATCGCAGCAGCATTAGTCGCAGCTGCATTCGCAACGATAGCAATCAGCAAGAAAGCTCGAAAGTAAAACCACTTTCTTTTTTATTTTTTTTTAGTTTTAACGCGCCATAGTTATCGATCAATTGATTTCATGCAGGCGATGCCATTTACGGGCGACCCAAACTTTCTGCTTCAAAGCATCGCGTTAAGCCTTATATAAAGCCCAAGAGCACCGTTAAACCATCAGAAGTGGTTGGCGGCGTACAAAAAATGAAATTCAACGTAGGAATCGAATCTATTCAGGCGGAAGTAAAAGACAATATTCTCGCAATTTGCTCAAATGAACCATTAAGAGTTCTGAGCTCAGCCGTTTTGAACGGGGGACTAAAGGAAGCACGTGCAATAATTAATGTTCAAGTACCCGAAGGAAGCGGCGAAGACAAAAATGACGTGCATTGGAACGCCGAAGAATTCCTGAAAACACAAATTCAAGTTCTCGGACTCCCAAACGACACAGTTGGGTTAATGACCGCTGCCAAAATGAAGAATGTCACGACATCCAGCAGAAAAACCGGGAAAACAACGCTTACGCTTTTCGTGACAGGTGGAAAAACCGTCGCCGTAACAGCGGGCGAACCTGCAGCGTCAAGGCACGCAGAAAAACACGGCACAATAAACATCATCCTGCTGGTAGACGGAGATATGACGGATGGTTGCATGGTTGAAGCGCACAAAACCATCACCGAAGCCAAAACTGTCGCGCTGCGGGAACTCGACTTGCGAAGTCAATTCTCAGGCGACCTCGCCACAGGAACATTAACCGACACCGTCGCAGTTGCCTGCACCAAAAGAGGCGCCCGAATAAGTTTTGCTGGAACCTTCACATTGATAGGCGAACTCATCGCTCAAAGCGTCCGAGAATGCGTAAAAGAGGCAATTTACAAGCAAGAAAACTTTGCTGCAGACAGACCCCTAATAGAGAGACTGCAGGAAAGAGGAGTAAAAACAGAAGACATGCTTTCGATGCTAAAGAAGATCGAAATTTCAGTTGGAAGCGATAAGTATCAGCGGCTCAAGAAAGAAGTCGAGAGGACCCTAACCGACAAGAAAATAGCGTCGCTGGTCTTGGCAAGTCTCAGGTCCGATGAGGATTTAGAAAAGGGTTTAGTTCCCAAGAACGAAAAAAACAATGTCGAACAAGAAGTCTTTGAAGGAATCCTTGTTGCTGCAATCAGGGATTATTTGGCCCCCGAAAAAGACGATTTGGAAACCATAAAGCAGAATCTTAGGAACGAAAAGAATCTGGGTCCGCTTACTACCTGCGTCTTGAAAGCAATTGTTAAAGATGCCTACTCCAAAGTTGGATGCTAAACCACGGGATGCCACACTTAAGCGTGGAGTTA
This sequence comes from Candidatus Bathyarchaeota archaeon, assembly GCA_963827165.1. Taxonomy (GTDB): domain Archaea; phylum Thermoproteota; class Bathyarchaeia; order Bathyarchaeales; family Bathycorpusculaceae; genus Bathycorpusculum. Next base: position 229,343 of record CAWGZR010000004.1, read on the forward strand.
GGGTTAATTCAACTGGCAACCCATGATTAACCATACAGCAGTCAACCATAGTTAACTTTAATAATGCAGGAACTTGCTTTTTAGCAAGGTGCAAATTTACGTGGTCTCTATAAACCCCAATGAGCTCCCCTATGACACGCTCAAGCATTGGCCTCCCATGACGTATAGAGACAACAAAGCACCCAGCAAAGAGGCAATCAAGGGCTTTGCGGATTTCCTTCAAACAGAAAACGTTTCTAAAGGACCCAAAGAGTTGCAGCCTTGGATTCCCTTCTGCGACGGCAGATGCTCTTTTTGTTATTTTCCAGTTAACTGCGAAAAACACGACATAGCCGCCTACATCGAGGCTTTGAAGAGCGCGTTGCATCGCTACTCAGAAACCAAATATGTGAAATCAACCGTTTTTGATGAGATCTACGTCGGCGGCGGCAGCCCATCCGTTCTTTCGGAGACCCAGATCGCGGATGTCATCGACTATTGCCGGGGCAACTTTGCCTTTTCTGAGGGGTGCACAACAAAGTTTACTGCATGCACTTTTGGGTTGACAGACAAAAAAATTCATCTCTTGGCGTCCCGTGAAGTTGACCAATTAGACATCGGAATCCAAACCTTCGAAGATGCCTTCCGAAAAAACCTTACACTTCGCGACGGAAGCAAAGACGCCGTCGACAAGCTTAAGGCCGTCAAGAAAAACGGTTTGCACCTCAGCATCGACTTGTTATATAATCTTCCTGGGCAAACGATGGAGCAGTGGCGTGGAGACATAAAACAGGCTTTGGAGCTTGAAGTCGAAAGCGTTGACTGCTACCCGCTGGATTTATACGCTGATACCCCGCTTGCCCGAAGAGTCGCAGGCGGAGAACTACCCTCGCCCGGTGACTATCGCAAAGAACTTGAAATGTACATGGAAGCCTACGACATCTTTAAACAAAATGGGTACTTCCCAACCTGCCATAACAGGTTCTCAAGACTCAAAGAAGACCGCGGAAAAGTGTCTTCAGAAGTTGTGGGTTCAGGCGCAGGTTTCTTCATGGGGCACCTTGGAAATTTCCAGTACTCCGACATAAACGACGTAAAAGGCTACGTAGCTTCAGTTCAGCAAGGATCTTTCCCATTGGCGTCTCTAGCAACGCTTTCAAAGGCAGATAAAATGCGAAAAGCAATGATGCTTATCTACGTCCGCCAGAGATTGGACCGAAAAGATTTCAGGGATGAGTTTGGAAAGTTCCCCGAAGAAGCATTCCCAGACGCAATAGAGAGGCTCAAGCAGAAAGGTTTGATTGAAGTTACTGACGAAGAGATTCGGTTGTCTGAGAAAGGAGATCCTTGGCGATTCAACATCGCTTGGGAGTTCTTCAAATAGCCACACATAACGTTTTCATCGGGCTGAACAATCTCCAGTTGAGCATGTTGTTTTTCCGAAAAGCCAAAGAAATGGGGCATAGCGCTTTTCTTAATTTCCCTATGCGGTTTTGTTTGTTTTTTGGGGTGCCCCGCTTTTCATCATCGCAAGCATCGCTTCTGTCTTAGCACCCCCAAGATCCTTTGACACCGATTTCAGACGTTCAGGGATATCTATATGCTGCGGGCAACGTTCCATACATTGTTTGCACTCCTGACATAATGAAGCATCAGCGCGTTTACCCATCAGACCACCCATCAACATCATTCCATACATAACACGCGAATGTTGTTCATCACCAAACATGCAATAGTCATTATAGGCGCTGAAGTTGCGGGGAATATTAACGCCGAATGGACATGGCATACAGTATTCGCAGCCCGTGCATTGAACCTTCATAAGACGCTTGAAGGATTCAGCAACATTTTTGATGGTTGCCAGTTCATCGGGTTTCATTGAGCACGGCAACGCGGTTTCAGCAGTCTTTATGTTTTCGGCAACTTGTTTTTCCTCATTCATTCCTGAAAGAACCACCGTTACTTCGGGGTGATTCCATACCCAGCGAAGACCCCATTCAGCTGCGCCCCATTGAGTTTTAGAATCATCATAAAGCTGCTTCACTTCCTTTGGGATATTGCTCGCTAATGCTCCGCCTCTAAGAGGCTCCATAACCATGACTGCAAGATTCTTTGATGCAGCATACTTTAGTCCCTCTGTTCCAGCTTGGGTTTTTTCGTCTAGAAAATTGTACTGTATTTGACACATTACCCAGTCGTTGGCATCAACAATAGATTTGAAAGTTTCAGTTGAACCATGAAATGAGAAACCCATGTTAACTATTTTTCCTTCTGCTTTTGCTTTTTCTAAGAATTTTAAAGCCCCGAATCCTTGAAGTTTATTCCAGGATTCTTTTTCAAGCCCATGTAAAAGATAGTAGTCAATGTGGTCTGTTTGGAGTTTTTGCAGAGAGGTGTTTAACATTTTGTCCATGTCTTCAGCGTTATTTAGCATAAAATGTGTAAGTTTCGTAGCGATTTTTACTCTTTTGCGGTAATCATCTAACAGGGCTTTTCCAAGCACTATTTCGCTGCTACCTCCATGATATGGAGGGGCTGAGTCAACGTAATTTACCCCGTTGTCGATCGCGTAGCGAATTTGGTCTATTGCGCGTTCTTCATCGATGGCTTGCCCCTTTAAGGGTAAGCGCATACATCCTAATCCTAACGCCGATAATTTGTCTCCGTTTTTCGGTACCGTTCTGAACTGCATTATTTCACTTCCAATTTTTAATTCAATTAGTTTAGATTAACCCTAATTTGGACCGACTAGACAATAATGTTCTGATTTTTATCCGCCTATTAAGCTATCGCTAGCTACGCGGCACTAAAAATACGCAAGACCTCTCAGAAAAACTGAGCAAAATCAGCGCTTATGTCAGAAATTAATAACGCTTACTTCGTCTTTGGGATATCAGTTTTTCTGACGCGCCTTTTTCATTCTAAGTCCAATTATTAAACTTACGATTATGACGACAATCAGGATGACTGCAGCAACAATCAAAAAGGAGCCATCACCAATCGAAGTTGAAGGTTTTGAGGAAACAACGGGACTAGACAAGGGCGAGGTAGAAGGCATTTGAGGCGAGGGTTGCGGAACTACAATCGAACCAAAAGCATACACGCCGTTGTCATCTGAGCCCACATAGACAACTCCGTTAACTATCGAAGGAGAAGACTCCACCGCACTGCCGGTTGTGAAACTCCAAATCTTAACACCCGTGGCAGCGTTCAAAGCATAAACATTACCGTTCTCCGAACCGAAGCAGACTACGCCGTCGGCCACAAACGGAGAAGAATCCACGATGTTGCCAGTTGAGAAGTTCCACGTTTTGATCCCGCTTGCAGCATTCAACGCATAAAGGTTGCCGTCGTCGGAACCAATGTAGACCAAGCCGTTTGCGACCGCAGGACAAGACTCGATAACACCGGCTGTCCCATAGCTCCATATTTTTTCGCCCGTTGCATCGCTTAAAGCATAAACATAATTGTTTGAGCCCGTGTAGACCACGCCGTCGACGACAGCTGGGGAAGAATACATCGGTGAACCAGCTGGAAATCCCCAAATCTTGCTGCCAGAGGAGGCATTCAACGCATAAACGTCGACGTAAGAGTCAACGTAGACTACGCCGTTAACGAGTGCAGGTGAAGAATATACATAATTTCCTGTTCCGTAACTCCAAATTTTGAGGCCCGTTGCCGCATTCAGTGCATAAACATTGAAATCGTTGGACCCCACGTAAACCACCCCATCAGCAACCATAGGAGAAGAATACACTTCGCCCCCAGTCCCAAAGCTCCAGATTTTACCGCCGGTTGAAGCATTCAACGCATACACGTAGTGATCGTCGGAGCCAATGTAAACAACGCCGTCGGCAACCGAGGGAGAATCCTCTACTGCGCTGCCCGTTTGATAGCTCCAGATTTTGGCGCCGGTCGCAGCATTCAAAGCATAAACGTAGTCATCATCCGAACCGACGTAGACCACGCCGTTGATAACTGCAGGGGAAAGGTATTCCAGAGAGTTCTCGGTCGGGAAGATCCAGAGGGTTTTATTTGTCAGCGGCGCGTCGGAGGTGGAGAATCCTGTGTGGAATTGATCATGATGGAATTGGGAAGACCAATCCACGGTGGACTGTTGGGCACTCACTTTTGGCGAAAACGCTGAAAACATTGCTAAACATAACAGTCCCAGAAGAATTATTGGTTTTTTTCTGTTTATTTTTATGCGGTGAGAACGGGATTGCGTGATCATTTTTTAGCCTTTGCAGGTTGGTTTATCCAGCCATGTATATATAAGACTTTGCGTGATGTGCCGAGACAAGAAGTCATCTAAAGCAATTTTCTTAAAACACAGCCAAAAAACCAATTGCAGATTACTCCAAACATGAATCTGGCCTTTCCCCTATCCTGGTCTGCTCAACATGATTATGGAGGTTTTTTTGGCGATGTGTTGAGTGTGATTATTTGCTTGTATTTTGATGGGAAAACTTCATGGAGATTGGCTTTGATTTTGACTTTCGGGTTTGCGACGCGTTTTTTTCAGAAAGTTTCTTATAGCAGGTTGGATAATCCAACCCAACACAAGGGGAATCAAAAGGATGAGAAATAGAAATATCATTTACATCGCAACCGTAATAATAATCGTAGTAATAGCATCAAGCGCTTTCCTCTACATTAACCACAAATCACCAAGCCAAACAAGTTCGCAAAAAAACATCACATTACTGGATGATGAAGGTTATACCACCAACCTAACCGCTCCTGCACAAAGAATCGTTTCATTAGCGCCCAGTTGCACCCAAATCGTCTATGCAATCGGCCAAGGGAGCAAAGTTGTCGGTGTAACAACTTATGACGATTACCCATACAATTTCTCAGCGTGGGCAGCGGCAGGCAACATGACAATCGACGGCGGCTACGGAACACCAAACATGGAAGCCATAGCGTCACTTCGCCCTGATCTAATACTCACTGACAGTATCAATGACGCAAGCCTCCCAAGCCTGAGGAACTTAGGATACAACGTGGTGGTTTTGAACCCAAGCACCATCAGCGGAATATGCAATGACATAACTTTGGTTGGAACTGCAACAGGCGCCCAAACCCAAGCAAACGCAGTAGCGACAAACATAACAAACACAATCAACGACATATCGGCAAAAATCGCTGGTTTGAAAGAAGCCCCAATGAAGGTCTTTTATGAAGTCTGGACTCCACCGCTTATGACCGCTGGCTCGACAACTTGGATTAACGACGTCATAAGCAAAGCAGGCGGCGCCAACATATTTGCCAACGAAACCGACCAGTTCCCAACAGTTGCCTCCGAAACAGTAGTTTCACTTAATCCCGACGCAATATTCTTACCAACCGAAATGGGACAAACACCATTCTACGGAAGCGTGTCCCAAGTCGAAGCTCAACCTGGATGGAACACAATCAGCGCAGTTAAAAACAGCCATGTCTACGTAATCGACGGAGATTTGTTCTCCGAAGCTGGTCCAAGAGTTGCTGACTGCGTTTACGCCGTCGCCGCTGACTTGTATCCGCAACTTTTCACCTCCTAACCTCTTTTTTTGTTGTGACACATAATGAGCGAAGGCAATATCGAAGGAACATACAGTAAACGTTCATCACGATGGAAAGTAATCTTAGCCGCGCTAGTGTTAGCTCTCGTTTTGACCCTTATAGTTTCTCTTAACATAGGTTATGCTTCGATACCTTTTTCTCAAATTCTAGCCATAATAGGCAAGCAAATTCCATTCCTAGGCGCCTCAATAAATTCATCTTCAATATCACCCTCTAGCCAAGCAATTATCGTTTTAATTCGTCTGCCACGTGTGCTCGCCGCCGCTCTGGTCGGCGCTGGTTTGGCTGCGGCGGGTGTAATTTATCAAGGCATTTTCCGAAATCCCATGGCTGACTCATATTTGCTAGGCGCCTCAGCAGGGGCATCGGTGGGTTACTCCATTGCCGTTTTGTATGTTTCGTCCGCCTTGACGATTGTAGGTTTGGGCATAGCGCAGACTTTCGCCTTCATTTTTGCCTTGCTGACCGTTTTTCTAGTATTATTCATTTCAAGAGTCGGACACAGAATTCCCATAACTACCCTGCTGCTTTCCGGTGTGGTTGTGAACATTTTTCTTTTGGCTATGGAAACACTTATGGAGCTTCATTCCGGGCAAGCACTCACGGGCATAATTGCTTGGCTCGCAGGCGGATTCTCAGATATCGTCTGGCTCCAAGTATACGCAATATTCCCATTCGTCATCATCGGCATAGCCATAACGTTCTTTTTCACCCGCGACCTAAACATGCTTTCCATGGGAGACGAAACCGCGCAGCATCTTGGAGTGAACACGGAAAAAGTTCGTCAACTCCTTCTTGTCATAGCTTCTTTGATGACGGCTGCAGCGGTCGCCATAAGCGGTGTCATAGGCTTTGTAGGCTTAATAATTCCGCATATGACTAGGCTGGCGATTGGACCTGACCATCGCATCCTTCTACCTGCTTCAGCTGTTGTCGGAGCCATGTTCTTGGTGATCTGCGACGCCGTTGCACGAGTTGCCACGGGAGCTTCTGAATTGCCAGTTGGCGTTATAACTGCCCTTGTCGGAACGCCCTTCTTCATATACCTACTCAGGAGAAGAAAAACAACCTATTCACTTTGAGGCGAAAAAAATGGTGTCACTAAATATCGATGGTGTCGAATGCCGTTACGGCTCAATAAAAATCTTAGAGAACGTCAGCATTTCAGTTAAGGCAGGCGACTTCGTAGGCATCCTTGGACCCAACGGCTCCGGAAAATCAACCCTTCTCAAAAGCATAAGCCGAACTCTTAAACCTTCCAAGGGCGCAATCATTCTCAACGACAAGGACATCTACACTCTAAAAAACATCGAAGTCGCAAAACAGTTGGCTGTGGTTCCGCAAGACAACACCATCAGCTTCAGCTTTACCGCCTTGAGGTTGTTTTGATGGGGCGCAACCCTCACATGGAAAGGTTCCAGATGGAAACCGAAAGTGACATGGCGATCGCCCGACGAGTTATGAATTTAACGAACACGTGGCATTTAGCGCCCAGGCCCGTAAACGAGTTAAGCGGCGGTGAGAGGCAACGCGTTATTATTGCCCGGGCGCTGGCGCAGGAGCCTAAAGTTTTGCTTTTGGATGAGCCCCTCACTTATCTGGACATCATCAATCAGCTGGAAATCATGGATTTGATCAAGTCGCTTTGTGTAACACAGGGAATCATTGTTATGGCTGTTGTCCATGACCTAAACCTTGCCGCACGGTACTGCAACAACGCTTTGCTTCTTAAAAACGGAAAAGTTTATGCCGCCGGACCCATAGATAAAGTGCTAACCAGTGAAAACATAAAGAGCGTCTTCAATGTGGAAGCCATGGTGAAAAAAAACGCTGTTACCGACTCACTATACATTATTCCACTATCACCTCCAAAATCCTCGCCACCTAGAAACTGCTCAATTCACATAATAAGCGGTGCAGGAACGGGAACTGTCCTAATGAAAACTCTTCAGGAAGAAGGCTACAACATCACCGCGGGCGTTCTTAACGTCTTAGACACCGATTTTGAAACCGCCCAATATCTCAATATACCCGTAATAAGTGAAGCCCCATTTTCTCCTATAACCGAAAAAACCCGCAAGCAAACTTCGACATAATGAAAAAAGCGGGGTATGATCGTCATAACATCAGTTCCGTTTGGCTACGGCAACCTCTCTAACCTAGAGTCGGCGTTTGAAGCGGTTAAGCAGGGAGTCACAAATATACGTGATAGAAGAGGAGCCGATGGAAAGCCGAGACTTCACAGGCGGAAAAGCCACCGCATTGATCGAAGAGCTCAAGAAACAGGCGCCGTTTTCATCAAACACGCATCCGAACTGCCAGCCTTGGTCAATGCAAAACATGACTTAATGAACTGCAGAAAAACGGGCACAAAGAGGTCCCAGGTCACACAAAAAAAATAACCAAAGAAATCATACAACCCAACCGCCGAAAGGAGCAAACCTAAAATGTCCACCCAAAAAAACAGCAAGTTAGTTTTCGGCGCAGAGAAAACCGGCAAAAAACTCGATCACTTCATCTGGTCATGCACCCGAGCCTACCCAGTCAAACACGCTTTTTCGTTGGGAGATGGAAAGCCATTGCCTAACGAGTTAACCACTGCTGAAGCAAAAATGATGCTAAAGAAAGCCGCGGACTTCGGGGTTGATAACATTTTCATTTCTGGGGCGGGTTGGACTGGAGAACCTTTGATGCGAGAAGACTTCTTTGAACTCATTCATTATGTTGCTGAGCTTGGGATATCGCCCTACGTTAAGGTTACGGGTTGGCATTTCGACCGCAAGGTAGCGAAAGAACTTGCCGCGGCGAATTGCAAGGCCATTGTCTGCGTAGCAGGTCTCAGAGAAGTCGACGCTAAACTTCGTGGGAAAGGTGCCTTCGACGACAGCTTAACGGCGGCGAAGCTCTGCAAAGAATTCAGTATCCCATTCGCGTTAAGTGTCATTAACACAAAGTACGTGGTTGACCAAATTCCCGCGTTAGTTGACCTTGCCATCGAGTTGGGAGCACGCGGTTTTCATTTGGCTTCCCTGATTCCTCAGCCCATAGACGTCGAAAACCAGCTCAAAGTACTTTGTCCTCTTGAGCCGACGCCGACGGAAAAAGAAAAACAACTTGAAGAAATTTATGAGCTCAACAAAAAAGTAAAAGATAAAATCCTAATTGTCCCCTACGAAATGTTCAACAATCGCGTTTTGAAAACCAAAGAGCCTCAGAGGGAGCTTAAGAGCACCTGCAGCATGTGCGACGACCTGGTCAAAAACGAGTGGCTGGAGGTTTTGGAGGACGGAAAAGCCTACGCTTGCGCTCCACTCGGCTTAGAGTTTGGCGACATAAGAACCGACAGCATCCAACAAATAATGGATCGCATGCGTGTATCAGACAAGCTCAAGGTTTTGGCGGACCGATCCAACCTCAAAGGCAAATGCGGCATCTGCCAATTCAAAAATATCTGTGGCGGCTGCAGAGCCCGAGCATACATCTACTCCAAAGACCCCCTGAATCAAGATCCTGCATGCGCATATCAGCCGAAAAAGGCACAAACATTGGAAAACTAAAGGTTTTATTAAGCCAGGTGAGACTATGGCAGAAAATGTTAACGAAAAATCGCTTGAACTCATAAGGCAGTGCGCATTAGATTTAGGCGCGTTAATGCAAAGGTGATTGGTGCCGAAAAAATCGTTGTTGCCGACCGCGTTGTGTTTAAATGCCGGCTAGGCTGTGAAAAATATGGAAAAACATTAGCCTGCCCTCCATACGCGCCAACGCCCAGCGAATTTCGAAAAATCGTCAGCGAATACCACTACGCGCTCTTCATGAAATTCAACTCGCACGCCGAAGGCGACTCTGAACTCATAAAATACCTTGCAAAAGCGGATGATCCCTCCATTTCGCCAGAGATGAAGGTAAAAGTTGAAGGCTTCTGGCTCGCTTGGAAGGATGACATGAAGCATCTGCTTGAAGTCGTGTTAGAGCTTGAAAAGGCGGCGGCTGAAAAAGGGTACCTTCTTGCCGTGGGACTGGTCTCGGGCTCATGTCAGCTATGCGAAAAATGCAATGTTCAGAATGGAATCTGTGTGCACCCTTCCAAGAGACGTTTCTCCGAAGAAGGCGTTGGAGTCGACGTAAAAGCAACCGCTGAAAACGCAGGCGTAAAATTCACTTTGCCCTTCAACAAAAACCCTGAAACATTTGCTCTGCTCCTGATTGATTAGACAAAGTGCGAGTTCGCAAAGCTTGAGTACGCACTCAAGTTCGCTTCTAAAGATAAAACGTATTTAATGAATAAAGAAACCATAAATCTTTTATTAGCCACACCCTATCAGTTATTCGGCGAATATTGGTGAAAATTTCACTAATATATCGAGTAAAGTTTGATTGGCGACTATAATGCTTCCCAAACCGATTCCTGCGTTAAATGAAGAGCAGTGGGCTACAGTAGAGAAAGAAATGAAGCGGAAGCCATCAAAGAAAGACGTTGAACGTTTGAAGCGTGTGAAGAAGACTTTTAAGAATTGTCCGTTATAATACAGGTTCTAAATGAGCGCTAACAGGGTAACTGCTAAAGACTTATCGTCACCAAAGATTTTGGATCAAAATGATGACGTGAGTAGTTTTAGTTGCGGCGTCAAAGATATGGATGAGTTCATCCAAAAGGAAGCCTTGGATTTTCAGAAAGAACGACTTGGCGTGACCTACCTTTTTATGCACGACCAAGAATTAGTGGGGTTTGCTACATTATCTATGGCAGATTTGAAAAGGGAAAAAATGGAAGCCAAGTATAGACCTCAATCGAAAATTGAGAATTATCCAGCGCTTTTGATTGGGCAGCTAGCTGTTTGTGAAGGTCTTCAAGGTCAAGACGTCGGCACTTTCATTTGCGATTTTTGTTTTGATCGAGCATTAAGGTTCTCCAAGATAGTTGGATGCAGGTTTATGTTTGTAAATGCCATAGAATCTGCATTGGGATTTTACCTGAAATATGGTTTTGTGTTGCTTCCAAAACAAGAAGGAAGAGATCAGAAAGTGATGTTTTTGGACATATCAAAAGCAACCGATTCATTAACAAAGGCTTCATCATGAATTATTTTGGGTGCCCTACAACGCTAAGACAGATCGCGCTTTCCTCAGCTCCATCCACATCCACAATTGAGTTGACTTCGTCGTCAAAGAACGCTCCCACTTGGCATGATCCGCAGGTTATGCTTGCCGCCGCCAACGCCAAATTCTCCGCAATATGACCAGCATCAAGATAGATGTACCGATACGCTCTCTGATTGTACTTCCACTTTGCCCTCCCAAAAACAGCCGTCCAAACAAAGACCACAGATGCATCCGCACACATCTCCTGATCCAAAGCCGCATGCGCCAATTTTTCGCCGAATCCCCCGGGTTTTATTTCTTCCAACAAGTGTTTCTTAATGTTGTAATGATAAATGCCCCTGGCTAGGTCTTCCACGTTGTTTGCAGCAATGTACGTCTCGATGGGATACAGTGCTCCAGCAGACGGCGCCACGCGAAACTCGTAACCGCGTTCAATTCTCTGGATACCTGTCGATGCCCAAAGAAGATAGGCCAAATCAACCAAACTCAAAGGTTGAGTTGAAAAGGAGCGGGTGCTTTTGCGTTTTCGAAGAACCTCAGTAAAGTTAAGAGTTTCTCGGAACTCGCTAGGCAGCTGAACGGTTTTGCTTGATGGATAGTTCTTGTAGGTTTCAGGCTTATTCGCCCAGTCCAGGTTGCCACCTAGCCTTTTGGTTCGGAGGTATTTTGTTTCTGTTTGGAAATCGTCTCCAACGTTTTGTCCCATCATCTTAACCTTCTATGAATGCGTCAAGGAAAGAGTTCCTTCAAGGAATGGTTTAGGGAAATCCGGTTATCAGGTCGTATAGGTAAGCGTCCCATTCATCTGCTTCCTTCTTGAGAATCCCAAGCAAATCCGTCAACACTCTATGATGCTTCTTCTCATCTTCCAAAATATTTAGCACAAGCTGCCTAATCTTTTGGTCTTTCACAACTTCACTTATGTCTTTTGCCTGCTTCAACATCTTAGCCTCTTCTTTAATATGGCTCGTAAGCTCTTTCGCCCCCATTTCCCAACTTTCCTTGCCCATAACGGCAGTTGAATTCAAATCGATAAGCATCTGATAAGTGTCAGAATGCCTCATCGTATCCAAAATAATGCTGTGAAGAAACAGCTTAATGACGGGATTTTGTGCCGATTCATAAAATGGGGTAAGCTTCTTAACAGTTTGGTCTTCAAACTCTTTTTGCTTCTTGATTTTGCCAAGTGCAGCCTCATCTAGAATTTCCCAAGACAAAACAAATTCCTCACTATTCCTTGGGCACAAATTCCTATTTAACTCTTTAAAAACTCAATTCAGCGGCGATATTAGTTCTTGCCCACATCGACTTTGGTGACTTCAACTATCGAGTCAGCGGGGAAAGCAATCTTCTGAAGCGCCGCTTCCAAAACCTCTTTGGATGGTGCTTCAAACTCTATGAGGGCTTTTTCCACGTCAGCATTCGCTTCAGGAGCGCAACAATAGCAGGTTTTCAAATGAACATCTTTAATACCTGTCCTCTCAAAAATGTCAGCTGTACCTATAATGCAGGTAAGTCTGTTGAGCTGGATTTGAGGTACCTTCGAATTAACTATGAAACGTTTCACGGCTCTGTCTCCAACTTAAAAAACCGAAAGCACCATATAAGCTGTGTGCAAACGCTGGTTCTAGTCACAAAGCTCTTGAGGCTTTTCTTACGACAATTAAACTGGAAAATAGAACATTAATGTCGAAAAATAGAACAATCAAGTAATTCCCGAGACCTATGCTTTTTTAGCCCTTGCAGCCCTCTTTTTTCTGTATTTTTGTATTATCTTTTCAATGTCATCTTGCGTTAACTCGCCGTATTTTGCTATTCTTTCATCGACTCTTTTGTACATGGCCTCAATCTCCTTCGATAAGTCCGGCTCCACAAATTTCTTCAATATCACCGCGTCGTCGCACTCATACACTAGAAATTTTGTTTTAGGTTTGAGACCCATTCGTGACCTTATTTTTGCAGGTATAACAACTTGACCTTTTTGGCTAAGAATCGTAAGTTCAGCCTTTTCACTTTGAGTCATTCACGTTAACCCCGAATATAATCTTACATTCTTACCTAAAATAGATACCTCATAAAACGCTTTCCAAGCTAAAACGCTGGCATGAATTGCTCCTGTTGGTTAGGCAAGTTTGGGCCGGGATGATTGAAAGGATTTATTGCTAAATAGAGCCTACCCTTTGTCAGCAAAACGAAACCGTTGCTGGATTATTCGTATCTTTCTTTTTGTAATAATAACGAGTTTGTTTCGTATTTCTTTGAGATTTATTTTGTTTTGAGCTAAATTTAATGTTTCAATAATGTTGCTAGGAGGTGGAGGGTTTGCTTTTACGATTATGACTGTGAGTAATGCGCCTTTTTGAAAGGTCCGGTATAGTTGGGCAAAACCTTTGTCTAACGTGACGATTGACATTTTGTTTTTTTATGGCATAGTCCGCTATTGCGCTGTCTTTGGCGCTTTTAAGGAGCAAATTCGAAACGTTTACTGTTTCAAAACCTTTCTTAAATAACCATTCCTCGACATCCTTTGGAGTGTTTTCATCGATTATAATCTTAGCCAAAGGATAAGCAGCAGCTCTTTTCAGATCACTATGGTTTCTTCAGTTTCTAAGCATTTTGAAGCATAAGTGAGCGCAGCTTTGATATCTTCTTTTTTTAGAGTTGGATATTGACTTAGTATTTCTTTTTCGGTCATACCACTTGCTAGAAGCTCGATGACGAGATAAACTGGAATACGAGTTCCTTCAATGACTGGTTTCCCAGATAGAACTTCGGGGTCAATCATTATCCTATCCATGAGCTCTTCCATACGAGTTCACTACTGCCATCACATTAACTAACATCAATACAAGTCATTAGTTAGGCAAATTACAATTGCCCCATGTCAACTAACGTAATTCACATTAATAACATATAAGTAAAGTCGCAATTCTTACTTATCATTATCATCTCACGCACGTTTATATTATCGTTTTATACTATAATATTATCTCCCAATAGGACATGATGAAAAAGTAATGGAAAAAATAACAGAAACACCTCTTCACAGGATCTTAGACACAATCTCATCTCACTTAGGCGAACCATTATCAATCAACCAACTAACCGAAAAAATCAAAGAAAAATATGGTGCCGCATATTACTCAAATATCTACAAACAAGTCAAAGAATTAGAAAACAAAAGATTACTAACAACCACTTCCTATGGAAAATCAAGCATAATAAAACCCAATTTCGACAATGAACTAATAATAGAATTATTTGCACAAATGGAAATCGAAAACAAAATAAATTTCCTAAAGGATAAGAACGAATTATTAATTGTCCTATCAAGCATGAACAAATCTCTGGATGACATTTGCTCAATAAAGTCAATAACCTCAATAAATCCTGAAAAGAATTCTGAACTCAACAGATTGGAACTGCTCTTTCTCTTAAGAAAAACCATTGACTACAAAGATGCGACATTTGAGCTTTATAACAAAATGAGACAATTACGGGACCAACATAACTTGAAGATTGATAGCCTTATTTTAAACGAGGATGATTTTTCTTCATTGATAAGATCAAATGAAATAAATCCCTTAAGGGAAGCTTTTGCCAAAGAGATAACCATCTTCTGTCCACAGGCATTCTGGAGTCAAATTAAGAAGATCTCGGAAGAATCCGAAATCAAAACAATAGACGCAGAGACAAAACCTAACCACATTTCAGAAACAGACCTAATTTACAACCTCAACCGATTTGGCTACAAAGAATTTGGCAACAAAATATCCCAAGCTAACAAGTACTGCATTGAATTCATAATCACAAGTTTACTACTTTCAGATGATGCAAGAAGATTAGAGGCCATCCCAATAATTCTCGCAAAAAATAACTATCGCAGTAATTTATTGGCATTTCTTTGCCAAAAGTACAGGATTTCGGGCAAACTCTTGGGACTGCTGATAAGTCTCCAAAACATTAAACCAAACGATAAAATTAGGGACACAATTAGTCTTTTAGAGATTCTCAAAGAGGAGCAAGAAACACCAGCTGACGAAGAGAGCATAAGGCGAAATATGAGGTTATATAATGCCATTAGATAAAGGTCAAAACCCGAAAATATCGGCTAGCTTGATCACTTTTTCGTTAGCAAAATAGTTCGCCGTTATGATCCTAAACGTGGACTAACTTGCACAAATTTGCTTCGAGTCATAGAGCCATCATCGTATGATCTTTTTGTTTCAGTTAACAAATTCAACGCCTTCCAAGTCTTTGAACCATTTATCCCCTGTTAGAAATTTTATGTTAGACTTTTTTGCAAGATAATATCCCATAGCATCGGCATAAGATATGTCATGACCAATTTTCTTTAGTTTTAACCGCAGTTTCATGGCGCCTTCAATATCCGCGATCCCAAAGTCCATTGCATATTTAGCAAATGCTTTGACCACTTCGGAGGCAGCTTGTGCGCCATGAACTTCAAGAGTGCGGTAGTATATTTCCATTAAATTTAGCTTCGTTAGAATGCCGTCGTCTTCTTCGAAAAAAACCCTGTAGTTTGGGTTATCGCTCAGATAAGCTAGAACTGCGTAGCTGTCATAGAAGAACCGTTTAGATTTCTGCAAATCATGCCCAGCCATGTTTCATTTCGTCTTTCTCATGCTGCAAATCCTTGAAAGGATATTTGCCTCTAAGACAACTAACGTCAGATGCTTTTCTCACCGTTACTTCCACTTCTTCGCCTTCTTTGAGCCCTTCTTTGTCCACCAGCGATTTCGGCAGCACTATGCCTAACGAATTTCCCCAACACTTAATTTTTGTCTTCACTATCATAATTAGACATGTATAACTACGCAAATTTAAGACTTTCCCAACTCTCCTTCAAATGGAGACAAGCGCTCTGGCTTGTCCCTAAATTAAACGCTCATTTTGTAAAAGGGATTTAGCGAGCATAAATTACACACATCTTAATATTTTCTAGCTGACTTATGGGGGTTGGTAGAAGTAAGAATGATTGGTTATTGGCAAGAAAGAATTGTAGTTGACCCAAAAGTCTTGGTTGGAAAACCAGTTATCAAAGGCACTCGGCTTTCGGTTGAGTTCATTTTGGGTCTTCTTGCTAACGATTGGACGACCACGCAGATACTGGACGAATATCCCCAGTTGAAACGAGAAGACGTAATGGCCGTTTTGAAGTATGCCGCCGAGTTGGTCAAGGAAGAGAAGGTATATTCATTATCCTAAAGTTCCTTGCGACGAAAACATCTCTGGCAAAATGGTCAGTTGCATGTGTAAGTAACCTGTATCGCCACAGTTTTGGGAACTAGAGGTTTTCTGGTCCGAACGCTGGTTCATCGGCTACTGAAGCAACTATTTGTTGGGCGTACTCTTCCTGCTCTTCGTTGCCGCTGACCGCAAGCCAGCATGCTCCCTCAGCTCCACAGACCCCGCCTGAAGCAATCAACTCAACGCAGGCGCCAGTTAAAGCCGCCAACGCATCCAACTCGGTGAAAACCTCGCCTGGAACCGGCAGCAAACGGCTTCCACAAGCACCCGGCGCGTTAAGCTTCTGTGCAAGCACAAATAAATCGCCGTTCACCCGCTTCTCAAGGCCCACAGGGATTATGAGTTTTACTCGGCGACCAACAACCGCGGGCAAAGCCAAACCAATCGTTCCCGCCTTTGGGTGACCAATCAAAACCGCCGCTTGCCTCCTCGTCAAGTCCAAAGCGTTTGCACCCTTCAAGATGACGTCGCCCTCCTTCAGAGAGTCTACAACATCCTCAATCGACTTCCCCTTCTGCCAAACCCCCTTAACAATCACAACGTCTCCCGGAAACGCGCTCACATCAGATAACCGCCCTGTTCCAGTCACCGGTTTTTTTGATGGCAGCGTTATGCCGCGGAAAAAATGTTTCCTCGAAAAATCACATGCGATCTGATGCGTCTTTAGTATCTCTTCAGCAACATATCCATTAGTTGTTCCAGCAACAATGACAACTGTTCCGTTCTTGAGCGCCTTTTTTACTGCAGGGTGGTTTGCCAGGGTCTTGGCGATTAAACGTTTTCCCGCCGCGGGAGTAATTACAAACTGCTTCAAAGTCAGCACCTTACGGAGTGTTATTTGAAAGGTGCATTATAACAATTTTGTAGAGCAGAAGAGGGACGAAAAAAGAGTTTAATGCTCCTGGGCTCCTGGGTCAGATTTTGCAAGACATTGGGCATGCCTTGAAGCAGTTCACTTTGCACGGGCAACTGGCAACGCAGTTTTCGACTACTACTGAAATATCGTGCAGCATAAAGGCAAAGATAAATTTAAAAGCTGAAACTTCTGAGAACCCCGTATTAATGAGAGAAATCTAAGCATGAGCCAGAATAAACGATTTATCAGATTGACTGCGAGAATCAGAAATATTGCCCAACCAATGAAAAAACGGCGAGGCAAAACATTGCTTTTAGTTGCAGTTATTTCCTTCATGGTGGTCCTTGCCGACCCCATAAGCACGTATCTCGCATTAGAAATGCCTGGTTTTTATGAAAAAAACGCGATCTCCAGATGGTGGTTAGAACATTACGGAATGCCCGGACTGTTTTTAGCTAACTTGCTTCCTTTCTTATTCTTTATCCTCTTCTTTTTATTTGGGTACGCCGTCCTCTCATACGCCATCAATAAAAACTTCCAAAAAAACAAAAACATCGCGGATTGGTTAGTTTTCTTGTTTTTCTTAGGTGTCTTTGTTGCTTTAATTGTTTTGAAGGCGGAAGTGGTTTACAACAATGTACGGTTGCTACTTGGGCATTGATGCCTAGTCCGCGGTGTTAAAAAAACGCAGAAATATTTGACGGAATTCTATGCTAACAAACGACTGGGAGAGGCGTGTGAGAATTCCTAAATATAGGCTTGTTTTAAGAAGATTTGGGAAGAGTACATAGATGGTAAATACGTTGAATCCTGAAAAGACTCATCAAGTTGGGGACTTTGAATTCTATCCAAAAAAGATTCCCAAGGGATTGTTACTTAAAAGGTACATATGATAATTTTATTAATGAAATCTCAAGCTAAAGGGTTTTCACTTTGCATATTTCGTATACAATCAAATGCGGATACTTCAAGTAAAACTTGTACAAATGCGGATTTTCTTTTTTCAATTCAACACTTGGATCCGGCTCGTAAATCCTACAAATAGCCAAGTGATTCTCGCAAAGAGCGCTTGTCATTTCATCAAGAGTAAACCAATGATGCGGATTATCCTTAGCCTTATACTCTATCCTGTAATTAGGCAAACGACCATGAAAACGTCCTTCCTTTGAATGCGTTATTCCTTTGGCAAGTTGACCAAAAAACGGATGCGCCTCAATAATAAAAAATCGTCCCTGATCCGTCAGAATTCTGCTGATTTCGCTTAAGGCTTTGGAGAATTCCTGATGGTTATGTGTTTTTCTGCAATAGTCAAAACTCACAACTGTATCTATCGCCACAACATAGTCAAAGTGTTTGCAAGGCACGTTTTTTGCGAAATCAAGAAAATCCCCCTGAAAAAATTCTTCGTTATCGAGACATAGCCTTTGTTTGAGATCGTTTGCTTTTTCAATTAGAAATGCGCTTCTATCAACACCGGTCACGTGTGCTCCCAGTTTAGCCAGAATCGTGGAATAATATCCTGGGCCACATCCAAAGTCGAAGATCCTCTTTCCAGCTATTTTTTCTTTGGTGAAAAATTGTGTTACAAAATTTTCTACGCAATATTTGTAGTAGGTTCGGCTTTCAGGTCGTATATCTGAAACGTCGTCATAAAATTTCTTTTTAAACCATTTTTCCATAATTCCCTGCGAATCATCATCTTCCTTCAAAGCTTTGGGAATTGCTGCTTTCATTGCTTTGTTAACCGCTGAAACCACCATAGCTTCGACGTTTTGCATGGATCCATTTGAAGCATCATTGCCAATGATTTTTTCGCCAAATTCTGAGTTTAGCCATTCTTTGTATTGGGGCAACGTTTTTTCTATGACTTCATGGATTGTTGACTGCAGTCTTGCATAATCTTCTGGATCCAATTTTTCGTAAAGCTGAACTTTTTCTGAAGGTGCATTGTGGTGTTGATTTTGCTTTTCGGTTATTGCAGGCCTTTTAGGGAGGGGTTTAGTGTTTGGTTTATTTTTTGGCAAAAACAATCAACGCCCTAATATGATCTCTCAAGATAATATTTATGGGTTTAGTGACTCCAAATTTGTCAATAATATGGAACGATTATTTTTATAGGATAATTTCTTTTCGAGCTTGCCGTTTTTCCCATGCTTAATCGGTTCCACTCCGAACGGAGATTTTCAAATCGGTTGCTATCGGGCAGAGGTGAATAAAAATAACTATAATTATTTCCGGTTTTTTCTTTGCTCAGCTCAATTCCATATTCTTGCGGGTTATTGGAAATTTCTGAATCAGGCAAAACCCCAAAACGTGAAATGCTGACTTGATCAATAAATTCTTGGTTTTGCTCCAAGAAACCAACGGATTGTTCGAAATCTCTCTGAGTTTCTCCTGGAAAATCTACTATCATGAATGTCAAAACGCGAATGCCATTTTTTGCGGTATCGCGGATCACGTTTTTAGCCGTTTCTATGTCGTACCCTTTTTTCATTTTACGAAGAATTCTCTGCGACCCAGATTCTATGCCAAACCACAAGCCTATGCAACCCGCCTGCCGCATTTTCCCAAGCAACTTGTCATTCATTTCAGAACGAACTCTAGCCATGCCCATCCACTTCATTTCGACGTCTTCTTCAATCAATAAATCACAGAGTTTCTCCAACGATTTGATATTGCAATTAATCAAACTGTCATTGAAGCGAATAGTAGAAACCCCATATTTTTCTTTGACATATTTGAATTCCGAAACTACGTTTTCCGGTGACCGCATCCGATACGTATTACCCCATAAACGTTTTTCAACACAAAAAACACAATCACCAATACAACCTCTAGATCCGACAACCGGCATTATAGGCACCCCAAACTTATTCTGAGGATACTCCCACAACGGCAAATCATCGTAATCCGGAAAAGGCAAATCGTCAAGAGATTTAATTAAAGGTCGATCCGCGTTAGAAATAATTTTGCCGTTCTCTCTGTAGGAAATTCCTGCGATTCCCCTTAATGATTCTAAACTTCCGTTATAGGAAATAGCTACTTCAGAGATTGTCGATTCGCCCTCCCCTCGAACTATTAAGTCAATTTCGGGGTGGATTGACAGAACTTCTTCCCATGAGGCGAATGCTGGACCGCCCAAAACAGTTAAAATTCTCGGTTGAATTTTCTTTAATTTGCGTGAGAGAAGTACACTCCAGAGCAAACCAGTGTGGGTTATTACATGAAATCCCACAATACTTTGACTTTTGGTATCGGCGGCAACCTCTAAAAACCAATCATTACAAATTTTCCAAACATCTAACAATGTTGCCTGTTTTGATTCTTCGCTGATAATACCTTTGAACACCGAATTTGAATGGGGATAACCTAATTTATCAGAAGCCTCTCTTAGCATAATTTCTTCGAAAAGTTTTTGGCCATCTTGAATTGTTGAATAAATTTCTGCCTCGGGAACCTTTGTCCATTTCGCCTTTCCCTTGTTATCGCTTTCTCTTAAGATTTTTGCAGGGTTGATTTCGAGTCCTTGATGGAAAAGAGTCAAGTTAAAAGATTTAATGTTTAGATCAAAGGTGCTTACCTTTTGTTTGCTTGCCTTTAAGGTGCTTGTCAAGTATGGAATTGCAGGATAAGGAACCAAGGATGAAACTGGCGGGATGCAAAGAAAAACAGGCAAAATTTAGATCATCGTTGACAGTTTATGGAAATTGGTGTTTATGGTTGATTCCATCTTTTGTGGCGTGAATTGACGAACTATTCTTCATTTGAGAGCGTTGGTTTCTGAACCGCACTGCTTCTTATTCGAATTGATCTTTCAAAGCTTGACGAATTGCGCCTATCATTGCCTCGTTAACAGCATTAACAACCATATCGTCCATTTTTCTATTTGGCGTAGGGCAATCGTTACCGCATGAACTGCACAAAGGTGTCGGACAGTCGTTTCCACATGAACTACAAAGCGGCGTCGGACAATCGTTGCCACATGAACTGCACAAAGGTGTCGGGCAATCATCAGCCGCAATCAAAGAAGTAGCTACCCACTGCTGATATTCCGGTAGAGTTTTTGCAATGGTATCTCGAATTGTTGACTGAAGTTTTGCATACATCTTAGGATCCAGTTTTTCAACAGGCGGCATTTTTGCTAAGAGTTTGTTTAACCGTATCTTTTGTGCTGGGGTCAGTTTTTTTGAGGAAGCGTTAGATGTAGATTTATTTTTTGACAAAAATATCCCTACAATGATGTATTGAGTCGTTTTATTTAATGTTTGTTGTGAAGCAAATCCTGAGCAGGATTATTTGGTAGAATTTTTTGAGTTCTGGTTTTTTGAGATTCCATCAGGAAATTGTATGAAATTAGGAGCTTTAGTATTTCATTTTGAAAAGTGCAGAAGTAGTCCTCTTTAATGCCAAGTTGCCCAGTCTTAACATAAATATCGTATGCGCATCCCCCGCCGCAAATTCCAACCGCAGCACACCTCATACAGTCTTTATTCTTAAGCGTGCCCATTTCCAGCCACGTATAAAACAACGGTTCATCCTGAACCTTCAAATCATCTTTAATTGGAATCTGATACTTTCCCGACGGATAAAACGCATGGCACGGCCCCACTGTCCCAGTTGGCGAAAAAAACAGCAGTTGACCAAACGCCGGGCAATCGTAAATATGGAATATTTCTTTGAAAAAATAATTGGCCCGCCGATTATCAATACGGTCTTCAAACATTTTTAGTTCTTTTGCTTTTAAGTAGGCTCCAAAAAGATGATGGGCAAGTTGTTTGGGGTCTGGAACCTCAAATTCACTTGGCTCTTTAAGCCGGGTCAACAAGTTAAAGCCTATGGTTCTGACGCCTAATTTCTGGATAAATTCTATTATTTCTTCTGCATGCATATAGTTCTGCTTCGTGATTGTACATGATATTCCCGTGTTTACACCCGCCTCTTTTAGAAGCGCCAACGCTTTGAGTGCTGCGTAAAAGGTTTCTTTTCCATCCGTGAAAACACGGTTTTTGTCAATGGCAGCCCACCCATCAAGCGACAACCCCACGGTAACATCATGCTGCTTAAGTTTCTTAGCCATAGCTTCAGTTATTAGGCTTCCATTTGTGACACAAGAAAAAAAGAATTTTCCCTTAGAAGCCGCCTCAAGCTTCTCAATAATATAAAACACAATTTCACTATTACTAAACGGCTCACCCCCATAAAATGTGACCCTGTATTCAGGAACTTGCTTTGCCTCGTTAACTATAACATTTATGACTTTATCAGCCAAATCCTTAGACATCACTGTACTTGGACCTTTGAGAGAGTTCTCTATAAAACAGTAACCGCACCTAAAATTGCAGAAATCGGTAACCAAAATGTAGGCAAGGTTGGTTTGTGGTTTTTTTCTAAGCAAGCTAGCCGCAACAGTTTCAAAAACTTTTTCCCCATTAAAGCCTTGAGGCACCAAAAATTTTAGTTCCATTAACTCCTTAACGTCCTTGCTATGCGCGCCCTTACTCAGATCTGCCAAAACCTTTTCGTATTTTTTGTTGGTTAAGTACACTTTCTTTAGAGTTAAAGAATTGAAAAGACACTTCGTCGATTCATCAACATTGAACAAGTGGACAAACGGCGAAAGAACCAATTGAGCAAGCTCTTCGCGGGGCATTTGCACAGAAGGCTGGTTCTTATTCACAATCGCATTAACCGCCTCAGATCGTTTCTTGCTCATTTACCCACCTAAAAAGAAAACCATCTCAATGTCCCTAAACTAACAAATTATTAAAATCTTTCCTAAAAACTCCAACCTAATCTCGTGTATGTTCGAAAGCGCAAAGCAAAAAGCTGTTATACTGCAACAATTTAATTGAATAGTAGGAGAGGCGCCTACTTGGCGATTATTGTTGTTTCTGATTTGCATCTGGGATTTGATAGCTCCGACAAAGCAGCATTTATCCGTTTTCTAGGAAAACTTCAATCTGACCCCACTGTTACCGATCTGGTGTTTCTTGGCGACATCGTGGATATGTGGAGGCGGGATTCCTCAGGCGTTTTTCTTGAGAACCATGATGTTCTCGACCTAATCATCGAACTCCAAAAGAAGATGCACGTATATTACGTGGCAGGAAACCACGATTTCCATGTTCTCAAGTTGCAAGGCTTCGGATATCCCATCGACTTTAAAATGGAATTGACCCTTCAGCAAGACGGCGTGAATTACAGGTTTGTTCACGGCTGGGAATTTGACGATCTGCAGCATGAGCACTTCATGGAATCGCTCTGCCACTCAATGTCCGACAATAAAGGCGAACGCGACAACAACATCTGGGCCGCACTTGGCCGCTACGAAAGTGACTTTTCCCGCTTTTTCTCGGTGATCGATAGGGGAAGAAAACGCCGAATCGCAGAGATGCTGCAGCTAGGTCCCGAGCAGAGGCTCATAGAAAGCCTGAAGGGTGTAGAAAAGAAGGCCCGCGCCACAGTTCAGCCTGGAGAAGTTCTTGTCTTCGGGCACACTCACAGACCCTTCGTGAATAAGGAGGAAAACCTCGCAAATACCGGATCATGGGTTAAAGCCGCGCCTGTCCACAACACCTATGTGCGGATAGAAGGCGGCAAACCCAAGCTATTCGTATTCGAAGGAGCCGAGATTACGGAAAGAGCCGACATCTAACTATTTCCTGTTTGATTTTTGTTAGAGGTTCCAGAGTGCGTTTGCGCTGTGTTTGGCTTTCTCAATGATTGACTGCACGGTAGCTTGGCTTAAACCGGTTTTCCGCTCAATCGCCGACGCGTCTTGGCTTACTAGCTCGTTTTATGAGAACAATTCCGGAGTCAACTAGCCTCTGTCTTGCTTCGACGTTTACGTCTCTTAGGCAACTCAATGGATACAGCTTGTTTTCCAAAATAGCGTCTCTTAATCCGAAATGTTCAGGTGAAGTCCAACCAATCTGAATAAGATTTTTACATTTGCCATATTGCATTGCATGCTCCGAGTACCGGGTGTTAGTAACAATAACTGCACGGTCAATTCTCAAATCCGTTAACCCCGCCGCGAAGGCATCCGACACATCTTCTAATACTGCCCAAGCTATTCGACTCTCATCCAACCCCGTGAGCGCATGATAGCTGAAATGATGCTTAACCTCAACAAAATAAGTAACCCCCTCTTTGCGTACAATGCCATCAACCTCATGTTCCCCACATTTACCCCTAAGAACCCGATTAGGCGTAACCTCAAAACCAGTATGCGCCAACAAAACCTGAATAAACAATTCAAACTCCGGCTTAGGCTCCATCAAACTTATGCCCTGCTTCAAATCGTAAAGGTGACCAATACCAGGCCTGAACTCCTGCATAAACGAGAAAATAAGCTGAAGAATCAACTGAGTAGTAATACCCTCATAAAGTCTTTTTTCAATTCGATCAGCAACTTCATTCGCAGTGTTGCTATCCGCACCCATCCTCAAGCACGTCTGCACAATTTTTTCTCTACTAAAGGACTGTTTAGAACCGTCTGCTTTGGTTACCCGAAACGCCACGCTGAATGCACCATTAAAGAGAAAAATACACAGAGTGCAGTTTTAAGTCTATTCAATTCTCAAGCCGGTTAGCTGTATCTTCTGGGGGCGTTTCGATATTGTGGCTGTCGGTTCACAGTCACACATCTTAAAATAACCTCAACCGAGTTAAGGGTAAGTGAGGTTTTTTGACAATGGGAGCACTTGATTTTCTTTTCGTAGTTGCCGCGATACTCATCATACTTTGGCTACTTGGCTTTGTTTTATTCAGCCTTGGCACCATCATATGGGTACTGCTTGTCATAGCCCTCATCATAATAGCTGTCCGATTACTTTCAGGACGAAGAATATAACATTCGCCGGAAAGTATCCAAAAGTAATCAATTAAATAAATGGTAAATTTGGAGGAGAAAAAAATGAACGATATACTTAGTATTTTTATTGAGGGTGGAACCTTCAGGATGTTTGTCTCAGCGATTCAAGCAACAGAGATAGTTGATACTCTTAGAAGTGTTGGGCCGTTCACTGTTTTTGCACCCGACGAGGAAGCGTTTGAAAAAATTCCCAAAGGTGAATTAGACAGTTTTCTTAAGGACACGCCAAAGTTAAAGGCAATTCTAATGTATCACATTGTCGCCGGAAAATATACAATTAATGAAATCAGCAAAATGAAGACCCTCAAAACAATTCAAGGCCAAGAAGTCAAAATCGACGCACACAAATGGCACCTTCACGTGAACCCAAAAATCAACGACGCACTCATCACAAATTACAACCTCGAAGCAGACAACGGCATAATACATGTAATAGACAAAGTGCTTATGCCAAATATGGAGCTAACTTGCCCCGTCTGCGGAATGGGCTTCATGACCATGGAAGATTTAACTGCTCACACTAAAATGGGCCATGTTGCTGAGAAAGCCATAGAGCCAATGCCGCCCGCTGAAACTATGCCTGCCGGCGAATTAACCAATGAATCAATGTCTGGCATGTCATCTCAAGAAACACCAATGAAGGGTTTAGAACCTGATCGGGTCAAATGTCCTGATTGTGGAAAAACCTTCATGAGTCATTCGGAGATGGCACGTCACAGAGATTCAATGCACCATGAAACAAAAGGACACGACGAATGATATTTCCTCAGCAGATTTAAGAAAGATCAGTCGTAGCGTTATCGGCCATCCCCAAGGAATTACGATTGCTATTTCTTAAAAGTTGCAAAATGTGATCAAAACCAGATTAAGAGCAGGATCAGTTTTTTTTTTGTTCCAGGTTTTTCTAATTCGGTTACGTAGACTTCAAGTGCGCATAGGGATTAGTTAAAGTTGAATTGAGGTTTATCCGAAACCTCTTTAGAGGTTAGAATTGGTTAAAGTTAGCATACTCGTATATGATGAAGTCTGGGGCAGCTTCAAAATGCACTTATTTCACAAACATCGAAACCTAAGAAGACTAAACAGTGAATTTGAAAGCCTTTTGCAGGCGGCTATAATGGAAGATCAGGTTGTTTTGGCTTTCGAAAAAATAGGAGTTACCGCCAAAGGTACATTATCTACAAATGAAATCAAAACTGCGAGACCTAAACTGAGAGGACCACCCTCTGAGGAAATCCTAAAAGAAATAAGGCAAGATCGGTTTGCTCAAACTATCTCTTGATACGAGCACAACCATCAAACGCTAAATAAGTGAGCCAAGCACAGAAACAATAGATACGAAAGGTTTCTAACCCAGCCAACTATTCATTAGCTGTGAGGAGAATAGCCAACGAGCAGCAATGATTGCACATGCAAAGAACGTTTTGGCGGTACCTCTTTGTTAGAAGGCGAAAAACATGGAAGATAGTTTCGATGTCAATTTGTGTAAAGTACTTGTTAAGAAACCCACCTCGGACAGCACTATTTTTGAAGAATATGAAGAGCCTTTGATAGATGTTATCGACGAAGAAGACAATGTTAAGCTATTAGTTCAATGCAGATGTCAAGAAGAACAAGTCAGCATTCACGTGAACAATAACCATGATGGAATAACAGTATGCAAAGAACGATGCCAAATCAAGAAAGAATCAGAAATAGATGGTATGCGGAGACGTCTGTAGCAGAAACATTCCATTAAACCTAAAAGATCTACAACTGGAAAACATGCTCTTCATCGTATCTCAATGCAACAGCAACAACGTCGTTGAAATAACGATCCCAAAAATAAAACTCAAAACCAACAACGAACGTTAAGCAATCAAACCCTTAAGGCTTCATTTAACCAACTTGCCCCATTCTTCCCTGTTTCCTTCGTTTCTCAGAGTTTATCCATCTCCAAGGTTCTGCATGGAGCTATGTTGAGTTAAGGGGAAAAATTATGGTTAAGAGGATTTAGCCTTACGCTAACAGAGATAAGGCGAAAAGGAAGAGAGTAGGGGAACCTTATCGTCCATTAGCAGCCGAACCCGCCTAAACAACCGCTGCCTCTTATCACCCATTATCCATCAAAGAGAATATAAAATAATGTTGTCACAAACTGAAACCAACAAGAAAACCGTTTGCTCGAAAATAAGCAGTTTATGATTAATCTATGCTCAAAATATTTCATAAAGCGATGCTTTATAAGGAATGCGGATATATGCAGCAGGAAACCGGTGAGAACAAATACAAAACCGCGAAACCATTAAGAAGTTGTCCATCCGGGTCGGTATAGCATTCATAGCGTTTGCGGGATTGGCCGCCTTAACAAATTATGAATTAAATAGGGTAATGTATACGTCAGCCGCTCCGTCAAGCTTGTTTGTATATAGCATCTTCACTTCAATTTTGCCGTACTTGCTGGGAGCCGTCATTTCATTTGTAGTGGCCTCCCTCGCCTCACATGAAGAAACATCATCAAATCAAAAAGAAACAGAAATTAAAAAAGAAGAAACCAAAGAAGCAGAAAAAGAACCCGTAGCTGAAGACGCTTTCGAAGAAACGCCAAACTAAACCCTTTTGTTTTATCCATCTTCTCGTTATTTTTGAGTTAAATAGCAAAATAAAACTCAATAGAGACTTCGCATTTATGTGATACGATTTGTGACTGTTTGTTATCAATCACATAGATTCATATTCCGTTTTCAAGCTCTATGTCTAACGCCGTGCCTGTTGCGCCTACTTTTGTTTGATGAGTGCGAATTGTAGGTAACAAGCGGCATGAAAGGATGAAAGATATGAAGAAAATCAAAGTTTTTATGTTTAGATTTCCAATATCGTTTTCGTTATTAATTTCTAAATTAGCGACTATGCAATCTAAGGGTTTATCCTGTGGGGTGAAACAATGAAGCATGGGACAGCAAAGACTTTGAGAGTTGGTTGCATCCTTCTCGCTATCTTCTTCTTGTTCTGTGCTTTCGCATTGTTGCCTCAGCCAGTTCACGCTGATAATACGAATACTGTGACGGCGACGGTGACTGTTGGAAGCGAGCCTGGCGGTGTTGCTGTAACGTCCGACGGTGCATACGCCTACGTTGCAAATTACGAGAACAACACAGCCTCGGTGATTAACACGGCTACAAATACTGTGACGGCGACGGCAACCGCTGGAAGCAAACCTACTGGTAGTCTCTGCACAGTTTTGTCGGCGGACTTGGCTTTAACGCCCGACGGCAAATACGCGTATGTGACAAATAGCGGCGGCACTACAGTCTCGGTGATAGACACATCGACGAATGCGGTGACGGCGACGGTAACCGTTGGAAGCGAGCCTGTTGGTGTAGCTGTAACTCCCAACGGTGCATACGCCTATGTAACAAATTACGGTAGCAAGTCGGTTTCGGTGATAAACACGGCTACGAATACGGTGACGGCGACGGTAACCGTTGAAGACGAGCCTGGCGGTGTGGCTGTAACGCCCAACGGTGCATACGCCTACGTCGCAAATCTTGGCAGTAATTCGGTTTCAGTGATAAGCACGGCTACGAATACGGTGACGGCGACAATACCTGTTGGA
Source organism: Candidatus Bathyarchaeota archaeon (assembly GCA_963827165.1). Classification (GTDB taxonomy): domain Archaea; phylum Thermoproteota; class Bathyarchaeia; order Bathyarchaeales; family Bathycorpusculaceae; genus Bathycorpusculum. Next base: position 257,591 of record CAWGZR010000004.1, read on the forward strand.
GGCTATCCTGCCGGTGTGGCCATAACTCCCAACGGTGCAAACGCCTACGTTACAAATAGCGGTAGCAACTCGGTTTCAGTGATAAGCACAGCCACGAATACGGTGACGACGAATGTAACCGTTGGAAGCATTCCCGTTGGTGTCGCTGTAACACCTAACGGTGCATACGCCTACGTTGCAAATTACGAGAGCAAGACAGTCTCGGTGATTAACACGGCTACGAATACTGTGACGGCGACGGTAACCGTTGGAAGCGAGCCTACAGGTGTGGCTGTAACGCCCAACGGCGCATACGCCTATGTTACAAATTTTGGCAGTAATTCGGTCTCGGTGATAAGCGCGGCGACAACTGCTTCCCCATCCCCCACAATTCCAGAATTTCCAGCCCAATTGCTAGTAATTGCGTTAGTTGTCTTTATGATCACAGGCTTGTCTGCGGTTATAGTTGCAAAGAAGCGGATAACGCGTGCGGAAAAAGTCCATGGGAATTCGCCTTAATTGGAATGTGTGAACGTCAATAATTTAGCAACAAACTGTCGCTTGCTATTGGATCAAAGAAAAGCCACGATCTTCTGAGTTAGCTTGATTTTTTTTTCAAGCACTATTTTTTTCTTTGCCTTGAGTTTGCTATAGAAAGTATTATGATTAGGCTTGTGGCGATAAAGTATAGTATCCCAAAAATGGTTATTGGGATTTTGAAGATGGCTTCTCCGATAAGCACCTTAGTTGACGGGATTGGAATATAGTAGGCAACTGAAAATATGGCGTAGAAAATTATGCCTAAGCCTTCAATAACAAACAAAAATCGGTTTAATCGTTTTTTGCTGAGCATGAGTGCCGAATCTTGTTGGGCGTCAGATGTTGCTTTTGGGGAGTCGTTATCCTGGTAGAAGAGCAAAGGTAACCCAATGAACGGGATGGTTAATCCCCAAAGGTCAAGGTAACCGTGGCCTAAGAGCCATGCATACCAACTGCCCCAACCTCCGACTGACCCGAAAATAAACCACAGCAACAAAGTAAACGTGAGATAAATGCCTGTAACTGAAATAATGAGTCCTATTTTCTGGTAGTCTTTTCCTGACAAGTTGTTCTTTCCAATTGTTTTCTTTGAGAAGAACGCCGTGTAAACCGATAGTAAAAGCAAGCCTACAGTTGTTAAAAGAAAGCTAAACATGTTAACCGGATAATCAGTTAAGTAGCCTGCGCCTTTTGCGAAGACAGCGCCTATCCAGTTGCCCGCGTTGTTAACCCAAAATGCAAAAAGATAAACCGAACCCGCAATAAGTGACCACTTGATTATTTCTTTTGGCGGCTTGCTAGGATTCAAGGTCAAGAACAGTTTCGCTAAGACAGCCGGTATCGCTATACCGTCAACAATGCATGGCAGTGTAACCTCAAACAGCTTCATTATGCTAAAATGAAAAGTTCCCGGCAATCCCTCAACGAAAACCGCCGGCAGAAAAGCTAACACAAAATACGCTCCTACAGCAAACAGAATAATCCGAACAGCCATCGTTAATTCGGGCTTTGAAAGATCTCTTTTTAAAACGAAGAAAAGCATTATCAAGACAGCTATAGCGCTCGCAGCAACCACAAAGCCCAATCCCACAGTTGCAGCAATATCTTCCCTCACCAAAGGTATAGTGGTATGACGATTGTAAATACCTAGAACGCCTTCATAAACGACATAAACAAACCACGCCACCAAAACAAGAAATATTCCACTTCTTAACGGCCAATCAACGTTTCCGACTGTGTCCTGTCTATCAGCGACATTTAAGCTCAAAATCTAATGCTCCCTGGAGGATTTTATTATTTTTTTGTTTTACCTTTTAAGCTTTTTCAATGTGCGAGATTATAAGCCTCGCTTGTTGAGGGAATCTGCAACTAGTGGGTAGGTGACAAAATTTATATCAATGGCTGTTTATCGCCTTCCAAACGATGGAAAAGTGAGGGCTAAATTTGTCTTCATTTTGCGGTTTTTCAGCTGAAAAAGGGATACATAGGGAGGGAAAAGCTTGGAAAACGAGCATTTTCCTGGAATAGACGAAATTAGAGAAGTTCAGCACAGAAAAAATCGCACTTTCAGCAGCGAACCGGGGCATTCTAACGTAAAAGAGGCGTCTTACCGCAAGGTTGGCGTCTACATCAAGAGTATGAAGAAGTATAGGCATGAGCGAGAGCGAAGACGGCAGGTGCGGCTTTTGGCTGAGAAGGGACATACGCAGAAGCAGATTGCAAGCGAGCTTGGCGTTTCTACCCGGACCATTAAGCGTGACTGGGGTAAGATTCGATCCTACATTAAAGGTCAAACCCGCAAAGAAATCCGACCGGTTGTGGATGCGCATCAGAAAGAGTTTGAGCAGCGCTACCAAGGTTTAACTGCGAATGAAAAACTCCACCTCCTAAAACAAGACATAAAAAGCGCGACCAAGAGCGCACATAAACTATCATCAAGCCATACGCCACGAAACCCACATCAGCAACCCCTCCGACAAGTAGACTACATTTTAGATCTCGATTCACCAACAACCGACGGCTTTCCCAGCGTAATCCTCCCCCAGAAGGGTAATTTCCACTCGCAGAAGGATACGAAATGAAGTTCTACGCAATAAAAAACAGAGAAAAAAAAAGAACTCTTCAAAATCACCATATCAACAAAAACCACCACACCCTACTAACCGCAAATATTTGATTTACAATGTTCTAATAAAAAAGGCCGTCAAGGCTTAAGTTCATTCTCCGGGTCATCAGGCTCATCAACAATAGGCCAGTCTTCCTCTTCCTCATCAGGTTCTTCTTCAAACAAGCTTTCTTTTATAACTTTCAGGTGTCATTAGCCTCATCGTAGAATCCTGGAGGAAACATAGGATCATCAAAAAGAATCAAGCTGTCACCCTTGCTATCCGTAATGCTGTCTTTACCCGTTTTGAGCGAACAGCTCCCAAAGGAAAAGAACTCCGTTACTACACACTAACCTTCAGCGGCTTAATCATGTATCTTAGCAAGAAAATAACCCTCAATGAAATAAGAGAGGTTGCAAAAGCGCATAAGGATAGGCTCTTGGTTTTTAAGAAATGGGACAAGTTTGTCACTGCAGGATGTGAGGAAGAAATCTTTCTGCAGCTAAAGAACGCATTGAGATTTGAGCGGCAACGAGACATAATTCAATACAGCATCGATTTCTTAACTTCGTTTGGACGAGTTCCGCAAAAGGAACCTGAAAGTAGTCCGCTGGATTTTTTTGATTCAGCCGTTTTAGGCTTAATTTTTATGGACCAGCCAATTGAGTATGTGAAGGAAAGTCTGCCTGAACAATGGAAAGTGTTGCAGAAGATTTGGCCAGTAATAGAGAAAGATTATGAGCTAAGAAAGAAACGTGACGAGTTCTTGAGCTATTTGGAAAGAGAGCATGATGAAGGTCTCAAAGCTGTTGCAGAATGGCAAAAATACATAAAGCAAGAAAAAACCAATCCAGACAAATAATCCGTATGACGGCAATTCCGCCGAAGAAAATCATGAAGCTTTTTTGAGAGCTTCATTTAGCGGTTTTTAGTGGTTTTCCCCTATTTTCAGCGAGAAAAGGACAAAGTAGAATGCAACGATTCTTTCATGTAATTTGAAGACCCTTGGTTTCTGAGAAAAGCTCACAAGCAGATGGGACAATTTTTTTATTTCAAGGGAGCAACACCCTGCTTAGTGCAAAAAGGTGCAAAAGTTCTGTAACGATTTTTTAGAAGATGGTTCTTCAGCTATTTTCAAAAAAATTTAGGGTCAAGGGTTGTGGTTGCTGAGAAAATCTGCTTGGTTGTTCTGTAGACTTTTCATCGAGCACTTGATTAATAGAGTCTTCTTAAAATTGTGGGCGAACTAAGTTTTAAAATAAGCAATTATCAACGTGGTGTCTTCACCCATGTGACTGTTCCCTAAGGTAGCTTTTCTCGGTCAAGAGGCGTCATAATGAAGTTTTACGCAAAAAAAACGGAGAAAAAAGAGACCTACTCAATATCAGCATTTCACCATAAAGGGCCTTCTCCTTTCTACGCTTGTGAAGCTTGAAAATGAGCTGAAATGCGCTGAAAAAGAAGACCCTGAGCTCTTATTATTTGATGTCTACAAATTACTTAATCTGACGCTATTGATTTTCTGAGAAGCTAGCTTGAAGCATCTCTATATTAGGTCTTCGAACATGTTGTCGGATTCTTCAGTTAGCGGTTATCCCGGCATTCCCGGCTCATGCCCTATAACTAATGATAGATCGCACATACTTTGATGCAGGATTCCATTTCTTTGGAAAGTCTTAACTATTTACTTCGCCCATATGCTACAGGTTTCCAGTTATAATGAATCCCATCATGGGAGTTGAGATGAGTGCCTGTTGAAATCAGCTTAGAAATGTATGCTGAGAAGCCCCTGGAGTTGCCGTTTTTTACGGGCCATATCGCAAGGGGGTTGCTGTTGCATTTCATTCGGCAGGTTGATCCTTCCGTTTCTGGCTTGCTGCATGAGCTTAATGTGTCTAAGCCGTATAGTGTGACGCCTCTGCGGTTCAGAAGCAGCAGCCGCAATGATGAGGGTTACGTTTTGGATCCTCTGTTCCCCTGCAAAGTTGGTTTTAGGTTTTTGAAAGACGAGTACTCAACCTATCTGCTTAACTTCTTTCAGAAACAAAATACAGCGTTGATTTTTGACACAACTTTCCAAATTGCCTCAATGAGCATAAACTGCAAGACCTACGCCGATTTGGAAAAAGAAGCACAAGCGGTTGACAGGTTCACGCTGGATTTTAGAACGCCCACGTATCTGGCGAATCTCAATAGCAGTTACCACTGGATGTTTCCCGACCCCGTAAAAGTATTCTGTAGCTTGATGCGGTGCTGGAACCAGTTCAGCGACGAACGCCGCTTCACCAAAGAAGAGTATGTAGCCTACAAGGACTGGCTTAGTAAAAATGTGGGCGTGAGCCGCTACGAGTTGCAGACTCGGCTAACAGTAATGCGGAACAAGAAAGCCACAGGCTTCACCGGCACCGTAACCTACGAATTAGGCGACAAAGAAAACCCCTACAACAAAACCACCCATATGCTCGCACACTACGCCGAATACGCCAACATAGGCGGAAACAAAACAGCAGCATACGGAATGGTGCGATTTACAATTTAGATCAAAAGTTATTAAACTAAAGTCTATCTACCTTTTCGATTTTTTTCCAAAATTAGATATTATGCGTCCCGTTATACTTGAAACTAAGCTTTATCAAATGGGTCCAAAAAGTTGTCGTCACAAAAGTTCAAAACAACTATTTTCTTAACCATAATTTTCGAGTGCCACTTTCGTTCCGTCTTTTAACATCACAATTTCAGGAACGATTATTCGTTTTAAATCTATGCTAAGGAGTTCTTGCAGTAGCCACCTATGATTCTTATTCAATAGCCCAAGATTTTCTATTCGTCGCCATTTTTCTAAAATTTCTTGTTTTAATTGTTCTGTAAACTTGTAGAAGTCATAAGGTACTTTTTGGTAGATCAACGAATGAACCATATTTAGTTCTGATGGTGCTAAGAGTTCTATGTAATTCTGATTAATGGCAACATCGTAGTTGTTTAACGAGTGCAAAAGATCATATGAAGTAAAGGTCCAGTCTTCACCACGTTGGTATCTTATTTTAGCCGATACAGATTGCCCTCTTAAAAGGGATAGCCCTGCTTTGTAGTCTTCTAAAAAGGTCATTAGCGAATCCAACTCTTTATTACTCGTAATTCCACAAGCACTCAATTTTCCTTTTGCACTATCTATTTCTTTGAGGAAGGCATAGTATTTCTTCCAATTAATTGCGAAAAAAATTTGGTTGAGGAAATCAAAATGTTTCCTATAGGTGCCAAGTACTAAATTTGCTCTGAATTCTAACAGAAACCTGAGCGTTCTTTCAGATAATTTTCTTTCTAAGAAATAATCTCTGATTGTTTCAATGAATTCGAGATAGCCTATTTGCTGATCAAGATTAAAGACTCTTTTAACAAAGATGAATGCGGTACCTTCCTTCTGTCTTGATACTCGACCAAATCTTTGGATGAAGCTCTGTAAATCTGGAGCAATATCCATTATTATTACATCCAGAGGATAATTAATACCGATTTCACTTTTTGATGTAGAAATTATTACAAGCCTTGTCAGGTCCGCCTTTATTGTTCCTCTTGTTTCATCCCCAGTATCCTTTGTTATAAATTCACCATACCCTTCAGACACAAGTGAGTTATATAATTCCCGAGCAAATTTATTTGAATTACAGATAACCAGTGTTTTTAATTTTTTTTCTATACACGATTTTATTATGATATTCACATTTGCTTTAAATTTTTCATTTGTAACGCATATTTTCGTATCGTATCTAACAATCGCACCTTTCTCAATACCTCTTTCCTCCATAATTTTTATTTTGCAAGTAGGCGCCATATCTTGCAAAACACTGATAAACTCAAAAGAAGGTGTAGCAGACGAAAGGATGACTTTTGCTTTAGAAGAACCCAAAAATAATGCAAGCTGTAAAAGTAAATCAGAAAGTTCCAGTTCCCGGTATATGTGAAATTCATCGTAAATAATATAATGAAAGTAACTAAAAATTCTCAACAAATCTTCTTCTGGATTAACATAAACATGGTGAAGTACTGCTGAAAGAATGTCTGGATTTGTGATTATTACATCATATCGTTGGAAAAAAGCCATCAATTCTCTTGATCTTGAATACCCGCGAATATCACCTAAGCTACTTGAGTCCAGAATAAATGAATTTACTCCATGACATTTAAGTTGCCGTTCTTGGTCTGCCATTAGTGCAGTAGTTGGATAGACAAGAAGAACTGGAGGATTTTTCTTGCAGAGGTATTCAAAGCATAGAGTTTTTCCCGCTCCAGTTGGAGCTGATAAGAAGATTACATCAGACTTCTCGATATTTTCGATGAAATCTCGCTGGAATTTTCTTATTTTTTGAAAAGGTAATTCATTGAAAGGATTATCAACTTCGAGCACAGAAAAACCGTTCACTTTTGTCCCCATTTTTTCACTACCAAGGGAAGGATCTCTTTTTCGAAGTATTTTAAAGGCACACCATGTATGAAAAAGAGACGATAATCGCCCGATCTCTTTATTGTGGTACCATGTACGAGTAGTTTTTCTCGTGGTATCTTGTAAATCGTGTCCAACATAAAGTAATTCAGGGTTACATATTCTGGTGGCTTAGTTTTCCTTAATCTGCCCTCGCCATTTTTTCTTATTCCTATATTTACGAGTATTTCATCGTCCAGTTTTTCTTCAGAAACAAGCACGCATTGAAACTTGGAACCTATTTCTATACCAACATATTGCCGCACTTGTTTGAAAAATGGGGATTTTGATGCAGTCATCAATATTGATGGATACGGGTTCTTTTGAGCGTTTATTTGAATATTTTCTTCTGCCCACAACATGGCACTCCTAAACTCTATCGAGGTATATCGTAGATTAGTTGCAATAGCATCTGTGGCGAAAATAGGCACTTCCGATAATTCTTGATATTTTGGTGTAGTTGTATCAGCCCCATAGAGAAAGTACTCTTTGTCTCGTAATCTAAGAGCGTCAGCCAATGCATAAGTCAATGCAGTAGAAGAAATTATTCCCTCTGCACTAATGGTGTTTCCTTCAAATGAAGAAAAGAAAACTGGAGAAAAGATTTCTAATTCATATCCTTGAAATAACATTAATCTCGCCTAAGAACCGCCTGGTCGGTTTTGCTCTATAGGCGGAACATAGGCGCTTTTGCCTTGTTTGGTTAACTCAACCAAACATTCCTTTAGGACTTTCTTGTCATTCTCATTTGTCAAAAGGGCCACATCAATTACAGGTGACATAAGGTTTTTGAATTCATCCTCTTTTTCGTCCCACATAATTTTCCAAAAAATATTCTTATGGTTATTAACATAAATTTTTACTGCGTTGAGTACTTCCTCACCTGTATATTCACTCTGGATTTTAGAGCTAAAATGTTCCTTTATCAATTCACCGCTTGATAAACCAATAGCTGTTTTTGAAAATATTATGCCCAGGACCCTATTTCGAATAAGGCCCTTCCTAGTGCTTCTGGCAAAATAGGTCGTAGTATTCAAGATGTTATGAAGAACGTAAAGAAGCATCTCCTTGGTTGGAGCGTCTATTCTCACAAAGTGAATCATTTTTGCGGGAGGTTCAATATTTACATGCGTGTACAACCCACGCCCTCTTTCTTCTTCATTCGCATTTTCCGCGCCTACTTTCATCATTGTTCCAGTTTCATACATTGCATTATGCTGTTCCTTGTTAAGCAAATTGTATGGCTCTAGCGTGTACGTGTACCCTTCAATAACACGAGACTTTATAGCGAACGTCTCGTCCTCGGTACCTACTGCGCCATAGGTTACAGTGTCTGGATTAATGGCCGCTTGAAGACCCCCAAAAATTTCATTATAACTATAACTGGATGATATTATGTCCCAGTTGTTGTTATTGTCTTGCTTTTGATTCAGTATCCTGCACATTCTCAGCCCAGTTAGTCTTTCGGCAGAAACGAATTTTTCCCCATTTATTCTTGCTCTAATAATTTCATTCCAACTATCTTTTCCTTCATTATCTTTGGTGTTGATCCTTGTAACAAATAGTTCAGCTCTTTCTGGGTCAGAGCTTCTAGCTAAGACCGGATCAACGACTTCTCTTAAAACGATTAAGCACAGCTCGGGCCTTAGCTTTCTGCTCCTGTCAATTTTAGCTGCAAAGTACTCACTTGGCAATTTTTTCTCAAGTTCTTTCCACGAATCTAATGTTTTTACTTCAACCATGTTTGATTCACCTTAGAGAAATTATTTCAAACTCATAAGCATCTACGAGATACTTTTCAACTGAACTCAATTCATGAACAGAGAGCCATTTCTTTTCTTTTAGATATTGTATCAAGCTGTCAACAAAATCGACGACGTAGTTTTCTGCCTCTCTTTTCTTTGCAAACTTTTCTCTCATTGCCAACTTGTATATTTGGGCAGAAACAAAGGTTTTCAACTCTTCTTCTGAAAATTGCTGCTGCAATCCAATTAATAATGCGTCTAACGCCGTTCTCATAAGCACTGTTCTTTTGTATGAAGAGCCCCAGACATTGCCATAAAAATCCTTCCCCTTTTTAGCAAGGTCTTTTATTTTCATACTTTCTTCCCAGAAGCAGTTGTTTACTGCATTTAAATATTTTTCTTTTGCGACTCTTTTCAAATCGTATGTTTTCAGTTTAAGATAATGAATCAAAGAAAAAAAATCGTACCGCCCTACTTGATAATAGCCCTTTTTCCTGTCTAAAGTGTAAACTACGTCCAAGAACTCGTCTATTTTACTGAGAGTATCAAAATCTCGGACTACCGCTATATTCAATGACATTTCGAGCCTGGTGGGGTTTTCGTTAACAAACAGTTCATTATACATTCGTAAAAGAGTATAAGGCGATGTAAGTGTTGCTTTGCAGCCGTATCCACTTATAAAACTCAATATTTGTTTTGTTACGTTTACTCTGCTGCTCTGTTTTGCCGATTCTTCTTTGCCACTATAGCGATAAGGAATTATGAAGTGCATTCCGTTGAAATCACCTAGCCTAAAATAATGTTCTGCGTATTCGATCGGCGATGCAGGCTCTAATGGTACATTACTGAGTTCTTTTGAAAAATAAGAAATGTTGGCGAAAATTCTGTCAAAGTAGAATATTGCGAATAAGTAATCGCCTACAAAATTGTAACCTTTCTCCGCAATAGTGCTTTCTATCAAACTTCGTTCAATCAAACATAAAGAGCAAATTTTCTTCTGCATTTCAAATATTGCCCCTCTTTTTGAAAATCCTCTGGCTTGGAGAAAGTAGTTCCTTCCAGCTTGATACTTGACATTTGCTTTTGACCCGCACAAGAAACACATATCATGTTTACCCAGGGGATTTTCACTTGTTTCAAGTGTATGTTGAAAGTCTACAGAAATAGTCTTAATTATCTTATCAAACAAGCTTGTGTTATTTTGGTTCTCAAATTGCAAATCCAAAAATTCATCGCAGAAATTATAAATTTCATCAATACCATAGCCCTCGTAGTTTTCCATTATTTCTTTTGCAATATAAATTTTGTATTTTTGAGATCCGATGGTATCATCGTTTTTAAACAATTTAATTTTCTCTTTAATTGAATCGGGAAGCGGTGTCAAATCACTGCATTTGTATAAATAATATATTATCGTTGTAATTTTTCGCTGAATTTCTTTGTTTGGAGGTAAACTGATGACAACGCCTTTCATTGCTTTTGGAATTTTTCTTATTATCGCATCAACGAGGATTTTCTTTTTGTCTCCTTTTGGAAGTGGGAAGTGAATTATAGAACTATCATCTATCGATTGGAAATCAATTCGTATATCCAGCAAAGGTATGGGCGGCTCATTCTCTCGATTTCCGTTGTTCTTGTTTTCGGATCTAATAGATTCTGCAAATGGCAAATTCGCATTCTCACTTTCTTCGTCATTTTCTACCAATCTCATTGAATCCTTGATTTCTGCAAGAAGATATTCTCTAATTTTATCAAGTTCAGGTATTATGATCTCGTTGCTGACGTAAAAAAGGCCATCTTCAAACAATAAAAACGGGATTGTTTCTCTTTCATCATAGTATTTTTTCACCGCTTTAAGCAATTTTTGTCTAATGAAAAACTGGGGAAATTTCGGAATATACACTACATGAACATTATGATATTTGAGAGTATCAAATATCTTTGAAACATATGATTCTTCTCTTGTCAGACTTGCAACTTTATCGCCTAGACGCGAGTAATCAGCCAATTTTCCAAATTCAGTTTTATGTCCAAACGTTTCCATTCTATTTTCATCATTAAGTTCAGTGTTTTGAACCAGCCAAACTATCTCATTTAGTGTCTCCTCGTTTCCAATCATCTCATTTATCTCTGGAAAAAAGTTCTTTATGTTGAAATCATCAGACTCAAAATACGTTTGGATATTCTCTTTAGAGTTGCCCCCTTCTTTACTATATTTGCCAAGAAGGTATTTTCCAATATCATGAAGTGTAATAATGGATATAAGAAGTTTCAAATCGCGGGAGTAATCTTTAGTTATCGAATTTGCGTGTTCATATGCATATAAAGCTGCCCCAGTGAAAACTGCATTGATTATATGAGTAGGGTAACTCACAACGTTCTCGATTTTGGCTGACACACCTGCAGACTTTTTAAATAAATTTGGAACAACCTTATCACAATAATCGTATAAGATTATTTTCAGTTCCGAACTATTTGTCACAATATCCCTCACCAAAGTTAATTTCGCAGCCCTGATAGCACCCAGTTACATCAATTCTCTAATAATTAATATAATTAACTGGTTTCTATAAACATGTTATCGTTATCAGGACGTTTTTTGGTTTCTTCTCTTTGGATTTTTCCTGTTTGTACCTTTTGGAAAAAAGAAACTATTGGCATATTTGTTTGTGTCCGCATCCGCCTGTGCATTTGTATTTTGCCACTCGGATAGGCAGCAATTCTTCATCTTGAATAATCCGTCTGATGTGCCCTAAAACACGTTTAACGAAAATCTTCATGGTGGGCGTAATCTCAAACTGTAAAATCAGCCCTTCCAAAATGTAATCCACAAAAGCCCGTTTAACAATAATATTAAAGTTATCTTCAATAAGCAGAGCGTAGCCAACCAGCTGATATTTATGTTGCATGCATACTCTGCCCTTGTCAGAATTCATGTTCTTGTACTCAACTGGAATGTATTCGTTGCTGGCAGTTTTAATTATACAATCCACGTTCCCCTGCAAACCATATGTGCTCGAACAAAGTGAGGTGAACATGATTTTTTCTGCTCCAACAAACTCAGGCGAATAATAGATGGCGTCCTTTCTTCTCAACTCTTTCCCCACATAATCCTCATGCAGCTCCTTGCTATCTCCCTGCTGCGAACCAAAAATCGGCTTTGCACGCAAAACCCTATCAAAATAAACTATGCGCGGACAGTAAATATACTGCTTGATATCCGTAACTGAAATAAAATCTTCTGCGACATCAGAAACAAGCGGTCTCTGCTGGCTTTTTAACCATCGATCCTTTTTCGATTCTTTAAGCTTCATGGCATGACCTCAGACATTAGAAATATGCGATTTTGTCGTTCCCTTCCTTATACTCATACTTCTTGGGCTTACCCACTTCCTTCTTCCCCTTCAAGCAACTATCACACATAGGGAAAAGCTGCACGTTCTCAACCAAATCTTTAATCAAATTCTTCAAATCCACAAGCAAACTATTCAATTCATCTCGCCGAAGGTCGCCCATGAAGCCGCTGTACTGAATTCGCTGTAGCCCATAATCCTTAAGCGTCTCAGCAACCAGCGTTCGCAGATTATCGTCGGAAACATCATAAATCACAACATAACGCATTTTGGCTCACCAGCCCAAACAGAATGGAACATACTCGGCTTCTTTTAACAAGAAACGGACCATGCAACGCGGTTGCAAATGGATGAAACTCTTCAGAGATCCCTTCTGACCGTTAAACATGACTTCGCTGTCTAAGCGCTCTTGAAGGCTATCTAACAAAACTTTAATGACCTCTTTGCGTAAAACCCGCCCTTCCTCAACCGATTCGCCGGCAATAATTTCATCTGGCTTAATGACGTTCTTTGTAAACAAACCAATCAACGTTCTATCTACAAGCTGTTGGCGAAACTCCTCCATCATATCCAAAACAAGCGAAGGCTTCCCAGACCGGTCAGCATGCAAATAACCCGCATAAAAATCCAGTCCAGCATAGCTCACCGCCTTCCAAACCTCCGTAAACAGAACCGCTTGATAACCAAAATTCAGCATCGCATTGAAAGGATCACTTGCGCCACGTGTCACTCTTCCAGTGAAGCTCAATTCAGGCGGCAAAATCTGCCGAACACAATCCCAATAGTACCTTGCTGCTTCTGCTTCCAAATTCATAATTTGCTGCCGCTTCTCGTCAATGTTACTGCCTTGTTCTTTGCTAATTCGGTCGTTTGCATCGTCAATAAGCTTAGCAGAATCATACAGCTTCTCTGCCAAATTAGAGTCGGTTTGGCGTCTATTCTTGGCCATAAGCTTCAAAAAATTCGCCTGGTTAACCAGCTTTCCAGCAATAAACTTCTTCGCAAGAACCACGCTTCGCTCATCATTATAAGCGATGAACTGTTCTCTCTAGCCCTGACGGAGCCTGTCAAAGTTGCAGGCATCAACACAGCGTAAGGCCAGCCGCGATATTTAGCGAAGATTACCTGAATGTTCTTCTCGGTAGCCAGTTCCAATGCGCTCGCTGAAAAAGCAACACCTGAACAGCAGCAAATTATGGAATCAACATCATCTGCCACTATCTCTTTGACTTCCCCATTCTTCTTGACGCTAAAGCGATTTCTCTTCCTTCCCACGAAAATGCCGAAATCATCCAAAAACACATTCATGGCAGCATCAACCGCTCTAGCCATAGCAGACGTTGTAGTATTGGCAGTACTCTTTGCACTGGGAACTCTCAGGCTTGCCAGGGTCTTTCCTCTCAGCTACAATTTCCAGTTTCTTGTCTCGTTCCTCTATCCACCACTGTCTCAATTCATCATTGGCAAAAAAAGGTCCTTCTGAACACTGATCTTACCGTTCTCAACGTTCAAGTAAACAGTACAACAAATATCCACAGGCACTTCATGGATGCTCTCAAAAACAAGCGCATAACCAACAGAGTAAAGTCTATGCCAATCTTCTTTTAAACCGGTAACTTTTAGGTCAAACATGATGGTTCTAAGATAATCAAAACAATCCACACTAAGAATGTCGCTTAAGCCAAGCAGTTCACCAGAGAGTTTGTGCTCAACCAAAAAAGGAACTGTTGTGCCTAGCAAATCCATCTCTGACGCATACGGCTGGCTGCAAGAAAGTTCTGCCAACTGGGCATCACACATTTTATGCATGAAATCCCAAACCTGCCTGCACTTATCAATAACGTTCTCAGGCTTTTCGCCAATTTCCTGCCACCTAACCTTCTGCCACCATGCATCAAAAGTTAGGTTTTGCCTTTGCCGAAAACTCTGCAAGCAATCGCTAATAATGCCATGAAATAATTTGCCCAAAGCCATCCGCGAGCTCGGAGCCGCATACTTCTTTTCAATATTCCGCAGATACACATCCCGGTTACTCGGGCAATATTTGGAGCTAACTTGATACATTGGTAACTTGACGTTGTCAAAATACGGTTTTAAGGGCGGTTGATGCCAATTCCAACCTCTAAGCTCTTTACTTACACCAACTTCTCTCGCGGTCGGCAAAAGCTGGTAGAGGAGTCGCTTCTGCTCCATGTCCGATAGAAAATACAACCTCTGGTCAACCATCAAAACGACGTTATCCGATTATATTTATAAACTCAATGACGTTTCAATAATAATCGAGCCTACATATTTAGAATCACATTCGAAATAGGCTCCATTCAACAAATAAAGCCAAAATCGGCTCGGGTGCATGGAAAAATCCCAAGTAACGGGAATTGAAAGATAATATCACATGCTTCATAAGATTTTCTAACATGGGTGCATGGAAAAATCCCAAGTAACGGGAATTGAAAGGCCTTGAAATCAATGCTGCAGGATCACGGTAAGTATAATGGTGCATGGAAAAATCCCAAGAAACGGGAATTGAAAGAGCATAGCTGCAAAATCAGTAACTGCAAAGATTAGTGGTGCATGGAAAAATCCCAAGTAACGGGAATTGAAAGACAACTCTGTTATCAATAGATTACGACAAATAGGTGCATGGAAAAATCCCAAGAAACGGGAATTGAAAGCTACAAGCACAGTAACCACTGGCATGACTATAAGGTGCATGGAAAAATCCCAAGTAACGGGAATTGAAAGATGACTACTTGACTACTATTCTCAGATGACTATGCAGGTGCATGGAAAAATCCCAAGTAACGGGAATTGAAAGACATAAGATTCGTCAGATGCATATAGTAAAGGGAGGTGCATGGAAAAATCCCAAGTAACGGGAATTGAAAGATATAGTGCTGCGGACATACTTTAGATGCTAATTCACAGGGTGCATGGAAAAATCCCAAGAACGGGAATTGAAAGTTATATCCGCTGCAATGTACTTCGATGCTAAACCGATAGGTGCATGGAAAAATCCCAAGAACGGGAATTGAAAGTAGATGCGATTCCAGCATGCATCAGCCAACTCATCCGGTGCATGGAAAAATCCCAAGTAACGGGAATTGAAAGTAATTGTCATAATGTAGATCAGCCGCTGAAGTTAATGTTGAAGGTGCATGGAAAAATCCCAAGAACGGGAATTGAAAGATTAACCTGCGACGGAATCTGCAATTAATGTTAATAGAGGGTGCATGGAAAAATCCCAAGGAACGGGAATTGAAAGCTGTAGAAGCACAAATCTAAGATGCTATAGATAGGTGCATGGAAAAATCCCAAGTAACGGGAATTGAAAGGACTAACTACATCTTGATCGGTCTGAGGCATACGCTGGTGCATGGAAAAATCCCAAGTAACGGGAATTGAAAGTAATTAACTATGTTGTAGCTCCCATTACTCCTAAGGTGGTGCATGGAAAAATCCCAAGTAACGGGAATTGAAAGTGTATTCAGGTTGTAATACTGAAGTCTGAATAGCTAGGTGCATGGAAAAATCCCAAGGAACGGGAATTGAAAGAAGTGCGAATATCAAGGCTTCGAGTCATTAACTTACCGGTGCATGGAAAAATCCCAAGGAACGGGAATTGAAAGGCATGCTGTTGACGTTTCAGTTTTCCCACATGATGTCGGTGCATGGAAAAATCCCAAGGAACGGGAATTGAAAGAGTCAGTCAAGTATAGCGGCTCGATTACCTATGTGGGTGCATGGAAAAATCCCAAGTAACGGGAATTGAAAGTCAGCACCTGTAGAGGTATTACACAGAACAAGTAGTCTTGGGGTGCATGGAAAAATCCCAAGTAACGGGAATTGAAAGTGCTCTATGTAATGTGGCTTCTTTAGCTCAAAAGTTGTTTTTCTGCGATAGAGTAGTCTTCTTCTTTTCGGACTGTGTAAATCGTGTCGGCGACGTCTTCTATTTCTGTATGGTGTGTAATTATGAGCATTTGTGGTATTATTCTGCCGCCTTCCCTGAAGAAAGAGCTGAGAATGTTCACAAGCTCCTTTCTTCTTTGCTCATCCAAGTGCGTTGTGGGTTCGTCCATTATGATGGTCTCGATTTTTCCTGACAATACTTGAGCAATAGCTAATCTAAGAGCAATCGCTAATGCTACCCGTTCACCCCCACTTATCTGGTCAATATCTTTCTCGCCACTTGCACCTATTACAGCGATATTATAATCATCATCGATTTTAATGTCGGAATAAGAAAGATTGAACCGTTCAAACAGGTCACGGGTAGACCGTCAAGTAGAGGTTTAGCTCTTGCTCTGATTATCTTTTGTATTCCATCTTTTCCATAGGCATCTCTTATCTGGTTGAGTTTACCGATGAAATTCTCAACCTTTTTCTTTTCTGCGGCTTTCTTTTCGCAAAGCCTGTAGCTCTTCTTCGCATCTTCTTGCCTCTTCCTCAGCACTCGTTTTGGCTTGATTCAATTTGACGACTTCTTTCTCAAGACTACCCAGAGCATCCTTCTTTGAGTCATAAGCTACCTGTTGCTTTTCATGTTCTTTTTCCGAGTAGCCAAGCTTTTCAATTGCTTGAATCAAATCAGCGTATTTTCCGTTAACGATAGAAATCTCTTCTTTGGTTTTTTGCAAGATCGACTCGTATTCAGTTTTCTTCATTGCAAGAGGTAGCTTTTGGTCATAGGTTTCCTTTTTCTTTCGCAACTCCCGGAGTTCTTTTTGTGGCTCTTGAGGTTTGTAGCCGAGCTTTTCCAAAGAAACATCGATTAATCCAGAAATATTGCCCAGTGCTTTAGTGATTGGCGTAATTTGTTTTTCAATTTCTTCCTGGGCAGGAAGCTTTTCTAAACGTCGTTTTGCCGAATCAAACTCTTGGTATGAGTCTTCAAGACTCTTTTTTCCGCCTTTCTAGCTCGTCTATCGTTAGATCTATTTGTCTTAGAGCCTCTGCCTGTTGCTCAATCTCTTTAATCTCATTTTCTTGGAGCGTTATACGGCTTTTTGCTTCTTCAAACTCTGTAGCCAATGTTCTTATTCTCTCAGGGTCGATAGCGTCTACTTTCTTCGCTTTTCTTTTAGTCTGTTCCAAACTGCTGATTGCTTCGTTCAACACGTTTTGAAGTTTTGATTTCTTGCTTTCCGATTCAATTTTCTCTAAAGAGTATTTGCTTACTAACTGATTAAGACGCTCTGTAGTTAATTCGGCTTCACATGTTGGGCAGCTTTTAATCACATTACTATGCGCAAATTTGGAGAGGTTCTCAACTATATCTTTCAGGCGCTGGGTCAGAACACTTATTATTCCATTGGTTTCAACGGTTCTAGAATCGAGTTCTCGAACCGCCTTTTGGTACTCTTGCTTTTTACGTTCAAGAATAAGCCCAA